>NZ_JARFNJ010000007.1:0-357709 GCF_029167165.1 Sphingomonas pollutisoli | reverse complement strand
AACCCGCAAGCCGCCGCCCACATGTCCCTTCATCTAAACCAACAATGTCAAAGAGCGCAAAATACCGACGCCCAACCCAACCCCCTTTTACCGGGGCGGTCTGGCGCCGAACATTTGGTGACCACCGCGTCGGCCGTGTCGGCCACCGCTGCGGTGACACCCCTCTAGGACCACACCCCAATACCGTCAAACACTTTTTGCAGTTTTTTGACGAGACGCCCCAAAACACACGGATTTCCGCCGTTTTCATCGTGACACTTACGTGGCAGCGCCGCCCCGACATCGCGAATCGATCACCGGCGGCGGCGAATCACGACCCGCCCCTCTCCTGCGGCGCGTGCGTCCAGTAACATCCCCTAGCGACGAGGTGCGACATAGTCGCCACACCAAGACGGGTTTCGACTCCGATCGGCACGTAACAAACCCACACCGCTACCAGCGATCACTGCGCCCGGCCGCGTCAGCGGCTCCATATATATAGAGGCGCGACCTCGACATTCCAATAAAAGATGACATCTACGTCATGTTTATCGCTTCAATATGCCGTTCATGTATCTGCCGCGTTGCAGCAATTGTAACAGACGCGACTTAATAGGTTCGTACTGGCGCGCCGTCGGGAGACCGCTCCCGAGCCAAGGGGTAACGACATGAAAACTTCGCCAGGCGTCCGCCTGAAGCTGCTGCTCGGCAGCGCTCTTATCGCCTTCACCGCCGCGCCGGCCTTCGCCGCCGATGCCGCAGCACCCGCGCCTGTTCCCGCGGATGCCGCGCCGGCACCCGAGGCCGAGACCAGCCAGATCGGCGACATCGTCGTCACCGCGACTCGCCGCGAGACCAACCTGCAGCGCACGCCGATCTCGATCAGCGTGCTCGGCGCGCAGGGCATCGCCGACCGGCACGTGCTCAGCCTGTTCAACCTCGCCGACGGCTCGATCCCGTCGCTGCGTGTCGCGACCTTCGAGGCGCGCCAGTCGGCGCTGACCATCGGTATCCGCGGCATCGTGCCGTACGACCAGAACCAGACCGCGCGTGACGGCGGCGTCGGCGTTTATATCGACGGCGTCGCGCTGGGTAAGACGCAGGGCCTGAACGCCGCGCTGTTCGACATCGAGCGCATCGAAGTGCTGAAGGGTCCGCAGGGCACGCTGTTCGGCCGCAACACCGAAGGCGGCGCGCTGAGCCTCGTCTCCAAGGCGCCGACCGGTGAATTCGGTGGCCGCTTCACCGCCGGCGTGGGCAATTTCGGTGGCCGTAACGCCGACTTCCACCTTGATCTGCCCTCGTTCATGAACATCGCGCTCAAGTTCGACGGTGTGTACCAGCATCAGGATCCGACCGTGAAGGATCCGCTCGCGGGCTCGACCGGCTGGAACTATTACGACCGCAAGGGTGGCCGCGTCGCGGCGCGCTGGCAGCCGCTCGACGGCCTGACCGCCGACTTCTCGTACGACTACGCGAAGGACGACAACACGCCGAACTACAGCCAGTTGGTCAGCTACAACCCCAACAAGTACACGGTCGGTGCGTTCAACGGCACCAGCCTGGTCCTGCCGGGCACCAACACCGCCTGCGGCGGCACCATCGCCGCCGGCAGCTCCAAGCCGATCTGTATCGCTCCCAAGGCGCCGCTCGTCGGCGTCCATCCCGAGCGCCAGTACACCGCCGACGTCGGCGTTCCCCAGCAGCCGAGCGAGGACATCACGCACGGCTTCACGTCGAACATCAAGTACAAGGTCGCGCCCTGGCTCGAACTGCGCTCGATCACGGCATGGCGCGGCGTCAAGACCGATCAGTGGGACAATTCGGGCGGCCCCGAGCGCAGCAGCTTCGCGCCGAGTTCGAACTTCAGCCGCTACAGCCTGTCGTTCTTCCAGCAGCATCAGTTCAGCCAGGAAGTCCAGGCGGTCGGCAGCGTGCCACAGTTCGACTATGTCGTCGGCGCCTATTACTTCACCGAACATGCGACCGAATATGCCGCCACGCCGCTGAGCAACCTGTGGAACGCGGACGGCACCGCCTATACGATCCGCAGCCCGATCCCCGGCAATTCGAACCCGATTTCGGGCGCGAACTCGGGCTATCAAATGTATGACGCGTCGTGCAACAACACGCTCGCCACGACGGTTCCGCAGTTCGCCAATAGCTGCCAGTTCATCACCCGCGCGAGCCAGGCGCACGACCACAACTATTCGGTGTTCGGCAACCTGACCTTCACGCCGGAAGCGCTGGGTGACGTGGTTCACATCACCGCCGGCGGCCGCTGGACCAAGGACGACCGTCACGGCACGCTGTATGTCGTGAACAACGTAGTGCAGCCGTTCTCGTTCAAGAACAGCATCAGCCGCTTCGATCCGATGTTCAACGTCCTGTTCGACGCGACGGACACGATCCATCTCTACGCCAAATATGCGACCGGCTTCCGCGCCGGCGGCGCGAACGACCGCTCGCTGGCGTTCAACGCCTTCGGCCCCGAATCGGTCAAGTCGTATGAAATCGGCGCGAAGATGGACTTCTGGGAGCATCGCGCTCGCCTGAACGTCGCCGGCTACATCATGGATCGTAGCAACACCCAGTTCGACTTCGACTATTTCGATACGAACGGGCAGAGCCCGACCAATGGCAGCCACATCGAGCAGACCACGAACGCTGGCGACAGCAAGATCCGCGGTGTCGAAGTCGATCTGACGCTGAAGCCGATCCCCGAGCTGACGCTGACCGGCTCGTATGCCTACACCTATTGGAAGGCGCCTTCGGCGGTCAATCCGCTGACCCCCGGCGCGCCGGCGCAGCAGCTCTACATCGTCTACACGCCGGAGAACGCGGCGTCGGCGGCGATCGACTATGTAAAGCCGGTCAACATCGCCGGTGGCGCGAACCTGCGCCTCCACCTCGATGCCAACTATGCGAGCAGCCAGTACAGCTTCCAGCTCGAGCCGACCAAGACCGACTCCAGCTTCATCGTGAACGGCCGTCTCGCGCTGGCGGACATCCTGGTCGGCGATCGCAGCAAGGTGACCGTCTCGGTGTGGAGCCGCAACCTGTTCGATCGGACCTACATCTATCGCCGCTCGTCGGCGAACTCGGTGCCGGTCGCCAACTACGGCGCCAACGGCCAGCTGGTCTCGACCGGCTACGGCGGCATCCTCGGCGATTACGCCAACTTCAACCCGCCGCGCACCTTCGGCGGCGAGGTCAGCGTCAGCTTCTGATCGCCTGATCGACGCAAGAGAGAGGCCGGCGACCGCAAGATCGCCGGCCTTTTTCGTTTCGGCCAACCACCTGCCGCGCTACGCAGCCGTCCCAAACCCGTTCGTGCCGAAGGTCCGCGCGCTCAGTCCTTGTCGCTGAGCATATACCCCGCCCCACGGATCGTCGCGATCGGGTCGCGCTCGCCGGGCTGGGTCAGGTGCGTGCGCAGCCGCGTCATGTGCGATTCGACGACGTTGGTCCGCGGCGGCGTCTCGTAATTCCACACCGCCTCGTACAGCATCTGCCGCGTCACGACGGTGTTCACGTTGCGGACCAGTTCGCACAGGATACGAAATTCGATGTTCTGCACCTTGATCGCGCGGCCGGCGCGGGTCGCGCTGCGCTTGATCTCGTTGACCTCGATGTCGCCCGCCCACATCACGCCCGATTTGCGCGTGCTCGCGCCGCGCCGCAGGATCACGCGCAGCCGCGCGTCGATTTCCGCGGGAGCGGCCGGCTTGACGAGATAATCGTCGGCGCCCGCCTCCAGCGCGATCAATCGCTGGTCGAGATCCTCGACCACAGAGACCATCACGATCGGCAGGTCGATGCCACGGTCGCGCAGCAGCGCGGTGACCGCGACGCCATCGACGAACGGCAACAGGCATTCGAGCAGGATCGCATCGAACCGCGATTCGGTCGCCTGCGCGAGCGCGGCACGGCCATCGCCGACGATCTCGCACGCGTGACCCAACGCGGCGAGGTCTTGCGCCAGCAGCTTCGCGGCGGCGGGATCGTTCTCGGCGATCAGAAGGCGCATGAAAGGGTCGCTCCTCGCGGCTAAGGCTCAAACAGCGGCTTGCCAGCATGGGCGCGGCAATGCGCGTGAAATCCGTGTCATGTTCGCAGCCCTTTCGAAAACCCGCGAGACCGCTAAGCTGCGCGCCATGACGGATGAAGATGTGGTGCGCGAACGCGTGCGGCGGATCGGGCGGGTGACTTTGGCCACGCTGCTGGGGCTGCTCGGGCTGTGGATCGCCGCGGCGTTCCTGCCCGCGCTCGTATGGGCGGTGGTGATCGCGGTGGCGATCGACCCGTTGCGCCAGCGCGCGGTGGCGCGCTGGCCGGGGCCGCGCGCGCGCACCTGGCTCGCCGCGATCGGCACCACCGCACTGGCGCTGCTGGTGCTGATCCCGCTGATCCTGTGCATCGCCGAGGCCGCGCGCGAGGCGCGCGAGGTCACCACCTGGGTCACGCTGGCGCGCACGCACGGCCTGCCCGTGCCCGGCTGGGTCGCGCACCTGCCGGTCGGCTCGCACATGCTGGCGCAGTGGTGGCAGGAGAATCTCACCACGCCCGAGGCGGCGAGCCTGCAATTGCAGCATTGGCGCGACGGCGAATGGGTAGCGCGCACGCGGCTGATCGGCAGCAACGTGCTGCACCGCGCGGTGATCTTCGGCTTCACGCTGCTGACCCTGTTCTTCCTGCTGCGCGATCGCGATCCGATCCTCGCGCAATGCCGTGCCGCCAGCGACCGGATGCTCGGCGCGGCGGGCGAACGCATCGCCTTGCTCGCCGCGCTGTCCATCCGCGGCACGATCGACGGGCTGGTGCTGGTCGGCATCGGCGAAGGCGCGGTGATGGCGGTGGTGTATCTCGTCCTCGGCGTGCCGCACCCGCTGCTGTTCGGCGCGGTGACCGCGATCGCGGCGATGATCCCGTTCGGCGCGGCGGTGATGTTCGCGCTGGCCGCGTTTCTCCTGCTCGCCAAATCGGCGGTGGCCGGCGCGATCGCGGTGGTGGTGATCGGTCTCGTCGTGGTCGCGATCGCCGACCATTTCATCCGCCCGATCCTGATCGGCGGCGCGACCCGCCTGCCCTTTCTGTGGGTGCTGATCGGCATCCTCGGCGGTGTCGAGACGTTCGGATTGCTCGGCCTGTTCGTCGGGCCGGCGACGATGGCGGTGCTCATCATGCTGTGGCGCGATTTCGTCGGGAAGCCGGTGGCGAAAGCGGACGCGCAATAGCCCTGTTTCGCCACCCGGCCACGCCGGGAGACGACGGTTTCAGCGCGGGTGTGCGGCCCTGCGCAGCCGGTCGTTGATCGCCGTTCCCACGCCTTCGCCGGGGATCGGCGCCACCGCGATCGCGGCCTTGCCGCTGGCATCCGCCTCATGGAGCAGGTCGAACAGCCGCGCCGCCGCCTCCTTCACGTCGCCCGTGCGCGAGAGCGACGCATCGCCGAAGATCGGGCCGAAGCCGATCATCCACTCGTCGGGTTCGGCGTGGATCGCGTTGATCCGCAGCGGCTTGGACGGCGCGTAGTGCGAGGCAAGCTGCCCGGGCGCCTCGATCCGCGTCTCGAACCCGCTCAGCCCCGGATCGAAACGCTCGACGCCGGGGATCTGCTGCCATTGCTCGCCCGCGCGCGCCTGGATCGTCGCGAGCAACGCGTTGACGCTGACCGGACCATGCCGCAGCACGCGCGTTGCATTGTCGATCTCGTGAACGATCGTCGATTCCACGCCCTGCTCGCACGCTCCGTCGTCGACGATCAACGGAATGCGGCCGCCGAGGCTGGCGAGCACGTGCTCGGCGCGCGTCGGGCTGATCGCGCCGCTGCGGTTCGCCGAGGGCGCGGCGAGCGGGCGGCCCGACGCCTCGATCAGCGCGCGCATCGCCCGGTGCGCAGGCACACGGATTGCGATCGTGTCGAGCCCGGCGGTGGCGATCGAGGCGATCCCCGATCCCGCGCGGCGCGGCACCACCAGGGTCAGCGGTCCCGGCCAGAACGTCTCGGCGAGCGCTGCGGCGCGCCGGTCGAACTCGCCGAGCCGGTGCGCCATGTGCAGATCGAGGACATGGACGATCAGCGGGTTGAACGCCGGCCGGCCCTTCGCGGCGTAGATTTCGGCGACCGCCGCCGGCTGGGTGGCGTCGGCGGCGAGCCCGTACACCGTCTCGGTGGCGACCGCGACGACGCCGCCGGACTTGATAAGCGCGGCCGCCTCGGCGATGGCGGCGTCGCCGAAAGCCAAGGTCCGGGTGCTGTCGATCATGCCGGGCGCGTTCATTGTGGGGCAATGTAGCATGTTGCGCCGCAATATAAAGAGGGCCACATGACGAGCTTCACCTTCGCCGATTACCTGCAACGCATCCACCTGAAAGACCCCGTCGCGGCGGATGTCGCCGGACTGGAGGCTCTCCAGCGCGCGCACCGGCTGGCGATCCCGTTCGAGAATCTCGATGTGATGCTCGGTCGCGGCATCGCGATCGACAGCGACGCGGTGTTCGCCAAATTGGTGACGGCGCGGCGCGGCGGCTATTGTTTCGAGCATAATCGGCTGTTCCTCGACGCGCTCGCCGCCGCCGGCTTCACCGCGCGCCCGCAGCTTGCACGCGTCTGGCTCGGCGCCGAGACGACACCGCCGCTCACACATGCGATCAGCATCGTCACCGTGGAGGGCGCGGAGTGGATCGCCGATGCCGGGTTCGGCGGCAGCTACACGCCGCCGATGCCGCTGATCGACGGCGCCGAGGCGATCGCCCCCGATGGTGCGCGCTTCCGCCTGAGCCATGATGGCGAGCGCGGCTGGATGCTGTGGCGCGCCGGGGACGCCGCCACCACCGACGGGCGCGGCGGCGGCGAAGGCTTCCAGCCGCAATACAGTTTCACGCCCGGCCCCGCGCATGACGCGGATCTGGCGATGGGCAACCTGTGGGCGGCGACCGCGCCCGGCAGCCGCTTTCACACGACCAGCGTCGTCAGCATCGTGCTCCCGCGCGGCTTCGCCTCGCTCACCGACCGCGCCTACCGCCGGCGCTCGGGCAGCGAGGATGCGCAGACCGAGATCACCGATCCGCGCGTCTATCGGCTGCGGTTGAGCATGATGTTCGGCATCGACCTGTCGGCGGACGAGGTCGCGCGATTGGGGCTGTTCGCGGGCTGAGCGGCGCTGCTCGGCTATTGACTCCGTTCGTCCTGAGTAACGGCCGAGTAGCCCGCAGGGCGTATCGAGGTCGTGTATCGAAGGACAGGCCCTGTACGGACCTGTGCCTCGATACGAGCTCTCGATACGGCTTCGCCTACCCGATCTCCACTCGGCACGAGCGGTCGAAGGACATCAGAACGTCGCCAGTTTCACCACGAAGCGGATGTTGCGGCCCGGCATCACCACATCGTCCTTGTTGAGCGCGGCGGCGTTGCGCTGCACGTCGTTGGTGAGGTTTTGCCCCACCACGGCGAACTCGATCCCCGGATGCGCGGTGAACGGCCGCAGCGAGACATGCGCGCTCAGCGCGTTGAAGCCGGGCGTCGGCGTGTCGAACGCGCCGAACTTGTCCTGTCGCCCCGAGTGCAGCATCAGGAAGCCCGCGTCGAGCCGCGTGCTCGTCCAGGTCAGCCCGCCGCCATAGCGATAGGGCGCGATGCGGGGCACGTTGCCGCCATTGTCGAGCGTCGCGCGCGTGTAATCCGCCAGCGCGCGCACTTGCAGCGCGTTCGCGCCCGCCCTGAACAGATCGACATTCGCCTCGCCCTCCAGCCCGCGGAAATGCGCGCCCTGCTGGCGGTAGAACAACTCCCTGAGCTCGCCCCCATCCCCATCGGCGCAGACGCCGGCGTCGTCGCAGGTGCGCCCAGTCAGGTCACCGTAGATATAGTTGTTGAACCACGTGCTGTACGCGCTGCCTTCGAAGCGGAACGGGCCGCTATGGATGCGCAGCGTCGCCTCCAGCGAATTGGCGCGCTCGACCTTGAGGTTGGGGTCGCCGGTCTCGTACGTGCCCGGCCCGTCATGTCCGCCGCGCGCGAACAATTCGGTGATGCCCGGCGCGCGGCCCGTGCTGGCGGCGGTGAAGCCGAGCTTGACCGCGCCCGCATCGTACAGGGCGCCAATCGCGCCGCTGACCGGGGTGAAATCCGCGGTGGTGAAGCGATCCGAAATCGGCGTGCCCTCGACGCGGACATGCTCGACGCGTCCGCTGACCTGCAGCTTCAGCCGCGTCGCCAGCGGCGTCTCGACGAAGGCATAGCCGGCCTCGCTCTGCGTCGTCGTCGGCAGCAGATAGTCGCTGCCCTCGCCCTGCGCCGAGAACTCCCGGTGCTGCACCTCGACGCCGAGCGCGATGTTCTTGAACAGGCTGGTGCCGAGCAGCAGTTCGGCGCGGCCATCGACCTCCTTGTTGCGGAAGGTCGAGAGGATTTCATTGGTGTCGGGGTCGATCTCGCTGTGCGTGTAGTCGGCATAGCTGCCGTCGATCGTCAGCGTCTTGAGCGTGCCCCCACCCAGATCGAACGAGGATTTGGTCAGCACCTTGGTCTGGTGCATGTCGATGTACGTGGTGTCGCTCGGGATGCCGTATTTCGAATCATATTGGATCACCGCCGCACCGATGTGGCTGTCCGAATTCGGCCCGAAGAAATAGGACGCGCCGACCGTCTCGCCGTGGCCGGTGAAATAGCTGTTCGGCTGCTTGCCATCGGGCGTGTCGTAATCGCCGGTGTTGCGGTAGAATCCATCGGCATGCACCGCGAGGTTGCCGGCACGGCCGTCCATCAGCGCCGAGCCCTCGCCCGAGCGCGCGGCGGTGCCGTAGCTGCCGACCAGTTCGCCGCTCAGCGCGTGCGCGGGCAGGCTGGTCGGCACGCGATCGTTGATCGCATTGACGACACCGCCGATTGCCTGGCTGCCGTAGCGCAGCGTCGCGGCGCCGCGCACAACCTCGATGCTGCGCGCCGACAGGGGATCGAGCGGGATGCCGTGATCGGGGCCGACATCGGACACGTCCGAACTGCTCAAGCCGTCCTCGAGAATGCGGACGCGCTGCGCGTCCATGCCGCGAATGATCGGGCGGCTCGCCCCGGCGGCAAACCCGGTCGAGGAGATGCCGGGGACACTCGCCAGCGCATCGGCGATGCTCGCTCCGCCGCTTTGCAGTATCTGGCTACGATCGACCTTGGCGACGATCGTCGGCGTGTCGTCGCGCATCAGTGCGAAGGGCGAGGCGGTGACGACCACTTCGCGCGACACGGGTGACGAATCATCGGGCGCCGGCGCGGGATCGGCATAAGCGGGGGTGGACAGCAACGCGGCGAGCGCCGCGCCTCCGAGGAGGACGTTTCGCATTTCTTAAAACTCCAGGAACCTTTGACGGCGTGCCGCGCACGCGCGCACGCCGGAAACGAGGGACCGACATCGTCCCTTCGCGTTATGTCAGCGGTGTGGAGCGGCCGGTGGCCCGCGGCTGCGCCATGCGTGCGAGCGCTGGCGCGGCAGCGCGCGCCACAGCGCCACGGCCGCATACCAGGCGGCGTGGGGCGCGGGCACCGCGAAGGCGCCGGGGGACGCGGGCAGATACGCGCCGGCGGTCGCGATTTCCTGACAGAGCGGACACGAATCGGGTGCGGTCGGCGCGCGGCGGTGATCGACCGGCGCGCGCTGGATGTCCGCGCCGGCCGCAGCGGAGAAGGCGGGGAAGCGCGGTTGCTCATGAAAGTGCGCCGCGACGACGCAGCCTTGCAGCCACAGCGCGACCGCCAGCAACAGCGCGAAACAGAACCGCGCCATGCCCGGCACCATCGCGGGACGCGACGACGCGCGCCCGGCGACGCCGCGCGGTACGCGTCCTGCACCATGCCCGCTGTAAACCGTCAAACCACCCGCACCCGCTTCAAGGATGTTACAACATCTCACAGCAAGACGCGGAAGCCAACCCCGTTTCGACAAAAACGCCGGTCAGGCGAACGGACCGCCCCAACCCCGTTCGTCTGAGCGAAGTCGAAGGACGTGCGACACGTGTGGCGCGGGGGCAGGCGATCGCCTGCCCCGCCCCGCTTACCAGTTCACGCCGATCCGGCCGTAGACATAGCGCCCGTTGAACCCGAACGGCGAATAATAGGGGAAGCCGACCAACCCCGTGCTGTTGAGCACAGTGCCGCGCGACGACGCCAGCTTCACGTAATCGGGATATTCATCGAGGATGTTGTTCGCGCCGACCGCGAGGTTGATCCGCTCGAGCAGCGTGTACCGCAGTTCGAGATCGACGATCGTGTGCCGGCCGGTGTGAATGTCATCCTCGGCGAAGCCGTTGCTGCTCGGCTGGGTGACGTCGCCGTAATAGGATGCGCGCGCGGTCGCGCCGAGCTTGTCGAGCGACCAGTCGATCGTCCCCACCACCTTCTCGCGCGGCGTGCCCTGTTCGAACGAGACGATGCGCTGGCGGCTGAACACCGGCAGCGTGGTGCTCCCGGTCGACGAGGTGATCGTCGCGGCGGGGGGCGCCCTTGTTACGTCTATGTTGTTGATGTTGGTGGCGGCGGTCAGGTCGAAGGTGCCGAGGCTGGCGGTCGGCGCGCGGTAATGCGCGACGATATCGACGCCCTTGGCCGTCGAGCGGATGCCGTTGAGGAAGTAGCGCCCCGCCGTCACGGAAGTGATACCCTCGTCGCGCAGCCGCTGAATCACGGTTGCGCCGCTCAGATTCTCCGACAGCGCGATCTGGTCGCGGATCTTGATGTAATAACCGTCGACCGACAGATCGAACCCGCCGTGGCGGATGACGAAGCCCGCCGAGTAATTGACCGCCTTCTCGGGCTTGAGCGCCTTGCCGCCCAGCGCCACGCCGACCCGGCTGGTCGAGGGGAACAGCCCGGTTTCGACGATCGCGCCGTCGGTCAGCACCGAGGCGGTCGAGGTGTAATATTGCTGCTGGAGCGACGGCGCGCGGAAGCCCGTCGAGACGGTGCCGCGCAACGCGAACCACGGCGTGAAATCATAGCGCGCCGAGAGCTTGCCGTTCACCGTCGTACCGAAATCGGAATAATGTTCGAGCCGGCCCGCCGCGCCGAGCGTCAGCCCCTCGACCGGCTTAGCTTCGAGATCGAGATAGCCCGAGACGTTGTCGCGATGCTTGTTGACCTCGTTCGAGGGCAGGAAGCCGGGGAAGCCCTGCGCGCCCGACCCGAGGTTGGAGGCAGCGCCCGGCGCACGATCGTAGGAGGCATGTTCGCCCGCGCCGATCTGGAAGCCCTCGCGGCGATATTCGCCGCCAAACGCGACGTTAAGCGTGCCGGCGCCGAGCGGAACCTCCCGCGATACGTCGAGCCCGGTGACGAGCTGGTCGTAGGTGATCTTGCCGTCGTAGAAATCGGTCTGCGACGCCGCGCCATAAGTGGCGTTGCCCGAGTTGCGCGTGTCGAACTTCAACTGGTTGCGCCCGTAGGACACGCTGAGATCGGTCTTCCAGCCCGCGATGTCGCCGCGCAATCCGGCGGTGGCGGTGAGATCCTCCGACGTCACCGCGATCAGCGGGGTGAAGCCGTCCGGGTAGAGGCTGGCAAGCGCATCGGCGCTGGCGTTTGCGTTGCCGCCGATGCCGCCGACGATGCGCGGGGTCGCCGCGCTCACGCTGTCGCGGTGCTGGTAGCCGCCGAAACCGTAGAGCGTGAAGCCGCTGTCATCGAGCGGCTTGGCTGCGTTCGCATAAAAGCTGTACTGCTCGACATCGGGATCGCCGAAGCGCGAGCGCACGCGGATCGGCGTCTTGCGCGGATCGAAATCGCCGCGGCTGGTCGGGTTGCGGTTGAGATATTCGCCCGACAGCGTGAGGAAGCCGTCGGAGCCGAGCGCGAGGCCCTGCCATGCGCTCGCGGTGACGGTCTCGCCGTCACGCTCGCTGCGGTCGCCGCGCGCGGTCCTCACGTCGGTGATATACTGTCCGTAGGTGACCGATGCGCCGCCGCCGCTGCGCGCCTCGCGCAGCCGCAGGTTGACCACGCCCGCGATCGCATCCGAGCCATATTGCGCGGCCGCGCCGTCGCGCAGCACCTCGATCCGATCGAGCGCGATGCTCGGGATGGTGTTGAGATCGACCGCCGCCGAGCCGCGCCCGACAGACCCGTTGGTGTTGAGCAGCGCCGACGTATGCGCGCGCACGCCGTTGATGAGCACGAGCGTCTGGTCGGGCGACAGCCCGCGCAGCGTCGCCGGGCGGATCGAGTCGGTGCCATCGACCGCCGAGGAGCGCGGAAAGTCGATCGACGGCACCACCGCCGCCAGCGACGCGCCGAGCTCGGTCGTGCCCTGCCGTTGCAGCGTCGCCGCGCTCAGCACGTCGACCGGCGAGACGCTGTCGAGCCGCGACCGGCCGGTGGTGCGCGTGCCGGTCACGACGATGTCGGTCTGATCGGCGGGCGCGGCCTCGGTCGGGGCGGCCGGATCGGCGGGCGGCCCGGCCTGAGCGTGCGCGGCCACGGCATGCGCGAGCGCGATACCCGATACGGCGACGGCGAGGAGCGGTCGAAGAGGCTTCATAATCATGTCCCTGTTTGTATTTTGCTTTGTCGTAGCCGGATCGGCACGCGCGCGGTGCGATCCAGATTAGCTGCGGTGGAAAAAAGGACCCGACAGCGGGGCTGCCGGGTTCGAGGTTACGCTTGGGAGCTTACCAGCGTGTCGGGTCGAAATCCGCGCGGGGCGGGCTACAGCGCGTTGCTTGATGTCGCGGTCGCATTGCCGTCCAGCGGGTCGATCGCGGAAAGATTGGCTGCCACGCCATCGCCATCGTTGGCGACGACATCGTTGCTTCCGGCGGCGTTCGCATCATCCGCCTGTTTGGCGCAGCCCGACAGCGCGAGCGCGGCCGCGACCAGCGCGGAAAAAGCGAGCGTCTTCATATGTCCTCCTGTCATCGCGCGGCGTTTTCACCATTGCAGTGATGTGACTATATCCGAGTGCGACGCTAGGAATTGATAGAAATGCTTCGCCGCGTCCAAGCCGCTCTTTGACACGCGCAGGCGCGCACGGTTGACGGCGCCGCCGCGATCGGCCAGACGGCGCGTGCTTCCTGGGGAGTAGTCGCCCGCATCGCAGCGGGGCGTGCGTCAACACGATCGGCTTCGGCCGTGGCGCGCGCGGCCTGACGGTTTGACGAGACCATGGATTGGCGGACGTTCGGGGGTCGGGCGTCGCGCCTGTCCGTGTGTCCGCCGTCCCGGCCCCGGGGGATTTTCGTGCAAATGGCTTCGTTGTGGGTGACGGTCGCGTTGCTGCTCGGCTCGGCGGTGGTGATCTATCTGTCGTGCGAGTATTTCGTGAACGGCGTCGAATGGGTCGGGCACAAGCTCGCGGTCGGCGAGAAGGCGACCGGCACCGTGCTGGCCGCGTTCGGCACCGCGCTGCCCGAAAGCGTGGTGACGTTGGTCGCGGTCGCGTTCGGCGGAACGGCGGCGGCGAAGGATCTCGGCGTCGGCGCCGCGCTCGGCGGCCCGCTCGCGCTGGCGACGATCGCCTATGCGACCGTCGGCATCATGCTGCTGCTGTCGCGCCGGCGCCTCGCCGACACCCCGGCGATGCGCGCCGACCTGCGCGGGCTGAGCCGCGACCAGGGCTGGTTCCTCGCCATCTTCGTGGTGAAGATCGCGCTCGGGCTCGTCCTGTTCACGCTCAAGCCGTGGCTCGGCATCCTCTTCCTCGCCGCCTATGCGCTGTACGTCCGGCAGGAGATGCGGGCGGACGGCGACGATGACGACGCGGAAGGCGCGCTGGAACCGCTCCGCTTCCAGCCCAAAGCCGAGACCCCCGGCACCGGCATCGCGATCGTCCAGACGCTCGCCGCGCTCGCGGTGATCTTCTTCGCGTCGCGGCTGTTCGTCGCCCAGCTCGAACAGCTCGGGCCCGTGCTCGGCCTCAAGCCGCAACTGCTCGCGCTGCTGCTCAGCCCGATCGCCACCGAACTGCCCGAGACGATGAACGCGATCATCTGGGTGCGGCAGGGCAAGCACCGGCTCGCGCTCGCCAACATCTCGGGCGCGATGATGATCCAGGCGACGATCCCGACCGCGCTCGGGCTGTTCTTCACGCCCTGGCTGTTCGATCGTTCGCTGCTGCTCGCCGCGGGTGTGACGGCGATGTCGATCGCGGTCCTGTTCGTCGCGTTTCGCGGCGGCTGGATCTCGCGTGCGCTGCTCGCCTCTATGGGCCTGCTCTACCTGCTGTTCGCCGGGCTGCTCGTCGCCTTGCACCTGGGCCGGTGAGCGGCGCGCCTCATCCCGCCGGCGCGGCGTCCTTCGCGGCGGCGATCAGCGCATCGTCGATCGCGGCGGCGCGCCTGAACGCCTCGCGCGCATGCACGCGCTCCGAATAGCCGACGAACGCGGGGCGCGGTTCCAGCATGCCGAACTGGAGCATGAACCCGATCTGCGACCCGACATAAAGATCGGCGGCGGTGAAGGTGTCGCCGGTCACATAGGGCGTGCCGGAAACCGCCGCTTCGAGCGCATCGACCGTCTGCTCGAAACACCCATAGCCGACCATGCGCTTCTGCTGGTCGTTGGGGGTGACCCCGAGCGACTTGTTGGTGAACGCCTGCTCGACCGGCCCCGCCGCGAAGAACAGCCAGCGATAATATTCGGCGCGCTCGGTCGGCGGCGGCGCCAGCCCGGCCTCGGGGAATGCATCGGCCAGATAGGCGCAGATCGCCGCGCATTCGGTGACGACCTTGCCGTGGTGGACGATCGCCGGAACCTTCCCCATCGGGTTGATCGCCAGATAGCCGAGCGCCTTCATCGAAGAAGCGTAGTCGAGCACCACCGCCTCATAGGGCGCCCCGACCTCCTCCAGCATCCAGCGGATCGTCCGCCCGCGCGACATCGGGTTGGTATAGAAAACCAGATCGCTTGCCATCATCCGCCCCTTTCGAACCGGAACATCAGAAGAACATATCCGCCATCAGCCGTCAAGATGGGCGTGCAGGAAGGCGATCGTGCGATCCCACGCCAGCAGCGCCGCCGCCGCATTGTACCGCTCCGCCGAGGTATCGTTGTTGAAGGCGTGATCGACCCCCTCATAGGTATAGTCGGTCACGTCCTTGCCCGCCGCTTTCAGCGCGGCGACCCACGGCCCCCCGGTCGCGGCGACGCGCGTGTCCTTGCCGGCATAGTGCAGCAGCAGCGGCGCGGAGACCTGCGCCGCCTCGGCCGGATCGGGCGCGGGACCGTAATAGGCGACACCCGCCGCCAGCGCGTCCCCCGCCGCCACCGCGACGCGGTTGACGAGCGCCCCGCCCCAGCAGAAGCCGACGATCGCGACCTTGCCGTTGCCGCCGGGCCGGGCGCGCATCGCGCCGATCGTGGCGACCGCCTCGCTGGTGATCGCGGCGAGATCGGCCTTGCCGATCATCTCGCGCGCCTTGTCCTCCCCTTTCGCGTTGGTCGTGTCCGGCGTGCCGCCCTGATCGCTGAGGAAATCGGGCGCGACCGCGCGGAACCCGGCGAGCGCGAAGCGGCGCGCGACATCCTCGATATGCACCGTCAGCCCGCGATTCTCGTGGAAGACGATGACGCTGCCGAGATTGGTCTTGCCCTTGGGCGACGCGAAATAGCCGGTCAGTTGCTTGCCTGGCCCGATGCCATAGGCTTCCTTGGCGATATCGAGCGTCGGATCGGCGGCATCGGTGATCGCGGCCGCCGCCGGCGCGGCGGCGATCCCGGCGATCAGCACTTCGGCGGCGGCGACCGACCCGGTCAGCGCCACCATGTCGCGCAGCAGCGCGCGGCGATCGCGATGTTCGTGGGTGAAGGCGTCGTAAAGCTGGATCGCGCGGTCGCGCCAGGATCGGCTGGTGTCGGTCATGCGAAGGCTCCAGTATGATTCGGCTGGACGAAAGACGCCGCTTGGCGTTGGAACCTAGCGGCACGATCCGAGGTTGGCACGCGACAATGACGACATACCGCGCCAGCAGCGACAGGAAGGTGGCAGCCGCGATCGGCGCGGCGGTGTTGCAGGTCGGCCTCGGCGTGCTGCTCGCCAGCGGCTTCACCGTGACGATCCCGCACGTCGTCACGCAGGATCTCAAGCTGTTCGGCGTGACGACACCGCCGCCCCCGCCGCCGCCGCCTCCACCCAAGCCGCGTCCCAAGCCCAGCATCCGCAAGGCCGGCGCGGCGGCGCCGCCCAACATCCGCTCGAAGGCGACCGAGGTGGCCGCGCCGCCGCCCAAAATCCCGATGCCGGTCCCCCCGCCGATCGTCACCGCGCCCACTCCGGCGGCCGGCGATCAGGCCAGTTCGGGCGCGTCCGACAAGGCCGGGCCGGGCACGGGTGCCGGCGGAACCGGCAACGGTACCGGCAGCGGCGGCGCGGGGAACGGCGATGGCGGCGGCCGGGCCGCCTATCAGAAGAGCGGCCGCATCCGGGGATCGGACTATCCAAGGAGTGCGCTGCAAGCCCGCGTCGGCGGCACCGTTTGGGTGAGCTTCACCGTCGAAGTCACCGGCCAGGCGACCGGCTGCACGATCCGCAAGAGCAGCGGCAACCCCGACATCGACGCGACCACCTGCCGGCTGATCCAGGAACGGTACCGCTACGAACCAGCGCGCGACGCCAACGGCAAGAAGATCCGCTCGCGAATCGAGAACCAGGATCACACCTGGGTGGTCGGACACGACGAAGACGACGATGGCGACCGGTGAACCCGGCCCCCGGGCCGGCGCCACGCCTGGGGCACGTGCTTCGACTGCGCTCAGCACGAACGGAGGGAGGTATCGGCGCCTCGACTCACCCGACACGAAGGAGTCTGGAAGCCTCCCCCACCCGTTCGCCCTGAGCGCAGTCGAAGGGCGTGCCCGGGCGGAGCGGCGGCAACGGGCGGGTCGAGCGTGCCTACCGCCCCTTGAAAATCCCGCCCAGAACCCCGCGCAGGATGCCGCCGACGAGATCGCCACCCGCGCTCGCGCCCCGCCGCGATCCGGTGCCGAACACCTGTTTGGCGACTTCGTTCGCGACCTGCCGCGTGATCGTCGAGGTCGCGGTGCGCGCGGCGGTGGTGGCGATCTTGGCCCAGGGGCTGTTCGCGGCCGCGCGATCGGCGGCGATCCTGGCGCGCTCGGCCTCCTTGGCGGCGCGCGCATCGTCCTTGGCCTGCGCGGCGGCGGCCTTGTCGGCGCTGTCCTTCGCGGCCGCCTCGGCGGCTGCGGCGCTTGCCTCCTGCGCCTTGGCGGCGAGGATTTCCTCGCACGATTCGCGGTCCACTAGCGTGTCGTATTTGGCGCCGATCGCGTCGATCTCGATCAGCACTTTCCGCTCGGCCGGAGTGATCGGCCCGACCCGCGAGGCCGGCGGCTTGATGAGCGTGCGCTGCACCGGCTCGGGCGCGCCATCGGGCAGCAGCAACGAGACGAGCGCCTCTCCCACCTTCAACTCGGTGATCGCGCTCTCGACATCGACGCCGGGGTTGGCGCGGAACGTCGTCGCCGCCGCCTTCACCGCCGCCTGATCGCGCGGCGTGAACGCGCGCAGCGCATGCTGCACGCGGTTGCCGAGTTGCCCCGCCACGGTGTCGGGCACATCGATCGGGTTCTGCGTGATGAAATAGACGCCGACGCCCTTCGACCGGATCAGCCGCACGACCTGCTCGATCTTCTCCAACAACGCTTTCGGGGCGTTGTCGAACAGCAGATGCGCTTCGTCGAAGAAGAACGCCAACACCGGCTTGTCGGGGTCGCCGACCTCGGGGAGATGCTCGAACAGTTCGCTCATCAGCCACAGCAGGAAGGTGGCGTAGAGCTTGGGGCTCTGCATCAGCTTGTCGGCGGCGAGAATGTTGACGATGCCGCGTCCAGAGTCGTCGGTGGCGATGAAGTCCGCCATCGCCAATGCCGGCTCGCCGAAGAAATTCTCCGCGCCCTGAGACCGCAACTGGAGCAGCGACCGCTGGATCGCGCCGATCGACTGCTTGGAGACGTTGCCGTAGGTCGTGGTCAGTTCGTCGGCGCGCGACGCGCAATAGCTGAGCATCGACTGGAGATCGTCGAGGTCGAGCAGCAGCAGACCTTCTTTGTCGGCGACGTGGAAGGCGATCGTCAGCACGCCTTCCTGCACGTCGTTGAGGTCCATCAGCCGCGCGAGCAGCAGCGGCCCCATCTCCGATATGGTGGTGCGGATCGGATGGCCCTGTTCGCCATATAGATCCCAGAACTGCACCGGCGTGGCGGCATAGGCCCACGCATCGTCGCCGATCGCCCTGGCGCGCGCGGCGAAGGCGTCGTGCGTCTTGGCCTGTGGCGATCCCGCGATCGCCAGCCCCGACAGATCGCCCTTCACGTCGGCGACGAAGCACGGCACGCCCACGGCGGAAAAGCCCTCGATGATGCCCTGGATCGTCACCGTCTTGCCGGTGCCGGTCGCGCCCGCGATCAGCCCGTGGCGGTTGGCGCGCTTGAGATCGAGGTGCTGCGGGTTCGCCCCGCCCTCACCCGCGCCGATGAAGATACCGTCGCTCATTCGAACCCGCGCGGCGCCGGCGACACGGTGACGGCGCTGCCGCCGCGAATCTCCTGCACCTCGAGCGCACGCTCGGCGACGCCGTCCTTGCCGAAGCGGAACGCGCCGTCGATGCCGGCGAACCCGCCCGCATCGGTCAGCCGCCGCTCGGGGAACGGCGTGCCCACCGTCCAGTCCGCCGAGATTCGGATCGTCAGCAGCACCGCGTCATAGCCGAGGCTCGACAGCCGGAACGGCGCCGCACCGAAGCGCGCGCGATATTTGGCGGCGTACTGGCGATACAGCCCGTTCGACACGCTCGCGAACCACGCGCCGTTGAGCGCGGGCTTGTTCGCCATCGAGCTTTCCGAATTCCACAATTCGGTGCCGAGCACATGCGCGCTGCTCGCACCGACCCGGCGCAGCACCGGCACCGCCGCCGAGGCGGTGTTGGCGCTGTCGGCGATCAGGACCGCCTGATACGGCGAATCCTTGCTCATCCGCGTGATCGCGGCGGTGATCGAGCCCGGCACGCGCTGATAGGTCTGGAGCGAGACGACCTGCCCGCCGGCGCTTTCCACCGAGCGCAGGAACGCGGTCGAAGCGCGCTCGCCATAGGTGCCGTTGGGCACCAGCCCGGCGAAATTGGTGATGCCCTGCGCCTTGGCGTAATCGACCACGCGCGCGATCGACTGCGCCGGCACATAGCCCATCAGATACGCGCCCTGCCCCGCCGCCGAGGCGTCGTTCGAGAATGCCACCACCGGCACGCTCGATCGGTGCGCGATCGGCGTCACCGCGCGCACGTCGTCACCGAGCAGCGGCCCGAGGATCAGCCGGTTGCCCTCGGCGATCGCGCGCTGCGCGGCGGCGGCGGCACCGAGGTTGGTGTCATAGGTGGTGATGCGGATGCGCTGGTTGTTCGAATCGAGCAACGCCATCTGCGTCGCGTTGGCGAGGCTCTGCCCCACGCCCGCGTTGGGCCCGGACAGCGGCACCAGCAGCGCGACGCGGTGGCGCGCGGTGTCGGTGGGAATGCCTGGTTCGATCTGAGTCGGCTGTTGGCGCGGCGGCGGCGGGCGGCGACCCGGCTCGGTCGCGCCGCGCGGCACCACCGCTTGGCAGCCCGCCAGCAGCAGCGCGGCCATGACGATAACGGCGCGCCGCAGCGGCCTTCCTGGTTGCCGTACCCTTGCCCCGTCTGTCATGAACCCCTCCGATGAACGCTGTACTCGCGCCCGGTCTCTATATCGTCGCCACCCCTATCGGCAATCTCGGTGATCTGTCACCGCGCGCGGCGCATATCCTGTCCCATGCCGCTGTAATCGCGGTGGAAGACTCGCGTGTGACGGCGGGGCTGCTGCGCCATGTCGGCGTCAAGCGCCCGATGACGCCCTATCACGACCACAATGCCGAGGCGGTCCGCCCCGGCCTGGTCGCGCGGATGGGGACGGAAGCGGTCGCTTTGGTGTCCGACGCGGGCACGCCGCTGATCTCCGATCCGGGGTACAAGCTGGTCCGCGACGCACGCGCCGCCGGTCATGCGGTGGTGACGATCCCCGGCCCGTGCGCCGCGATCGCCGCGCTGACGCTCGCCGGGCTGCCGACCGATCGTTTCTTCTTCCTCGGCTTCCTGCCGCCCAAGGCGCAGGCGCGCGCCGCCGCGATCGCCGAAGTCGCCGCGATCCGCGCGACCTTGGTGCTGTACGAATCGGGGCCGCGCCTCGCCGCGACGCTGACCGCGCTCGCCGAGGGCCTTGGTGACCGCGACGCGGCGGTCACGCGCGAGATCACCAAGAAGTTCGAGGAAGCCGTCACCGATTCGCTCTCCGCGCTGGCCGCGCGCTACGCCGAGGCGCCCCCCAAGGGCGAGATCGTGATCGTCGTCGCGCCACCCGGCGAACCCGAGGCGGCAAGCGCCGAGGATGCCGATGCCGCGCTGATCGAGGCGCTGCAACGGCTTCCCGCGTCCAAGGCGGCGGGCGAGGTCGCCAAGAAGCTGGGGCTGGACCGCCGCGAACTCTACGCGCGGGCGCTCGAGCTGAAAGGGTGAGAGATCGCCGCGTCGCCGAGGCCGCCGGCCGACGCGGCGAGCGCATCGCCGCGTGGTGGCTGCGGCTGAAAGGCTGGCAGATCGTCGCGCGCCGGGTGCGCACCAAGGCGGGCGAGGTCGATCTGGTCGCGCGCCGCCCCGGCCTCGTCGCCTTCGTCGAGGTCAAGCTGCGCCGCACCGCCGCCGAGCTCGACCTTGCCATCGACGAACGCCGCCTCGCCCGCGTCGCGGCGGCGGCCGAGGTGCTGATGGCCGAGTATGCGCTGCCCGGCGACGACATCCGCGTCGATGTCATCCTCATCGCGCGCGGCGTGCCGCTGCGGCATATCGAGAATGCTTGGATCGGGTGACAGCACGGTCGCTCGCGCCTATCTGCAACGCGAACCTCGTCCGTCATGCCAGCGCACGCTGGCATCTCCCGGTGTGGGCCGTAGCGCCCGCCCTGGAAGACCCCAGCATGCGCTGGGGTGACGATGGTGGCGGGGCACGAAGCAAGAGGAACGCTGATGCCGTTAACCGTCGCCGTCCAGATGGACCCGCTCGACCAGATCAACATCGGCGGCGATTCGACCTTCGCGCTGATGCTCTCGGCGCAGGCGCGCGGCCACCGGCTGTTCCACTACACCGCCGAAGCGCTCAACTATTCGGACGGCCGCGTCTGGGCGCTCGCCCATCCCGTCACCGTTCAGCGCGTCCACGGCGACCATTTCAGCTTCGGCGATCCGGTGAAGCTAGATCTCGGTGAGGACGCGGACGTGGTGCTGATGCGGCAAGACCCGCCGTTCGACCTCGGCTACATCACCGCCACCCACCTGCTCGAACGGATCGCGGACAAGACGGTGGTGGTCAACGACCCCGCGAGCGTGCGCAACGCCCCCGAAAAGGTGTTCGTGCTCGATTACGCGCACTTCATGCCGCCGACGCTCGTCACCCGCAGCCTCGACGAAGCGCGCGCCTTCCTCGCCAAGCACGGCGAGATCGTCATCAAGCCGCTCCACGGCAACGGCGGCAAGGCGATCTTCAAGGTCGGGGCGGACGGCGCCAACCTGTCGGCGCTGATCGAGGTGTTCAACACCGCTTATCGCGAGCCGCACATGGTGCAGGCGTTCCTCCCCGACGTGGCGCAAGGCGACAAGCGCATCGTGCTGGTCGACGGCGTCGTCGCGGGCGCGATCAACCGCCTGCCCGGCGAAGGCGAGATTCGCTCGAACCTCGCGGTCGGCGGCTCGGCGGTTAAGACCGTGCTGACGCCCGAAGAAGAAGCGATCTGCGCCGAGCTCGGGCCGGAGCTCAAGCGGCGCGGCTTGCTCTTCGTCGGCATCGACGTGATCGGCGGCAAATGGCTCACCGAGATCAACGTCACCTCCCCCACCGGCATCGTCGCGATCGAGAAGTTCGACGGCACCGATGTGGCGGGGCTGATCTGGGACGCAATCGAGGCGAAGGTGGCGTCTCGGGTAGGGTAACTCTCTTTAGCTTTTAAATAGCGCCGTTCGTGCTGAGTAGCTGCCGAGTAGCCCGAAGGGCGTATTGAGGTAGCGTATCGAAGTACAGGTCACCCACCGAACCTGTGCTTTGATACGCCACCTCGATATGCCCGCTGCGCGGGACACTCGGCGGCTACCCAGCACGAACGGAGGAACATCTTACGTCGCTCAGGCGACCACCCCGCCCGCCCGCAACGCCGCGATCGCCGCGTCGTCCAACCCCAGCACCTCGCGCAAGATCGCGTCGCTATGCTCGCCGAGATCGGGCGGCGCGCTCGGCTTCGCCATCGTCTCGCCAGGAAAGCGGAACGGCCGGTTGACGATCGGGATACGCCCGAGCGTCGTGTGATCGACCTCGACCACCATCTCGCGCGCCACCGCCTGCGGCTGCGCGAGCGCCGCGCCTACTCCTAGGATCGGCGCATGCGGAACCTGATGCTCGGTGAACAGCGCGACCAGGTCTGCGACCGACTGGCGTTCGGTGAAATCGGAGATCAACGCGTTGACCTCCCCCCGCGCATCACGCCGCCGCTCGGTGGTGACGAAGCGCGCATCGGCGGCCAGCGCCGGCCGCCCGAGCGCCGCGCAGATCCGCGCCCAGAACGCATCAGTCAGGCAGGCGATGATGATCGAGCCGTCGCTCGCCGGAAACGCGCCATAGGGCACCAGATTGGGATGCTGCGATCCCTGCGGCGTCGGGTCTTCGCCGGTGAAGAACGCGAGCTGCGCGAGGTAGCTCAGCATCCCGAACATGCCGTCGAGCAGGCTGATGTCGATCAGCCGCCCCTTGCCGGTCGCGTGTCGCTCATGCAGCGCGGCGAGGATCGCGATCGGCCCGTTGACCCCGCCCACGAGATCGCCGAGCGGAATGCCGAGCCGGCTCGGCATCGCGCCCGGCTCGCCGTTGACGCTGAGCGCGCCCGACAGCGCCTGCGTGACGATGTCGAACGAGGGCTTGTCGCGTAAGGGGCCGGTCATGCCGAACCCCGAAATCGCGCAATAGATCAGCCCGGGGTTGATCGCCGCGAGCGTGTCATAGCCGAGCCCCAGCCTGTCCATCACGCCGGGGCGGTAGTTCTCGATCAGAATATCGCTCTTCGCCGCCAGCGCCTTGGCCAGATCGACCCCTTCGGGCGCCTTGAGATCGATGACGATGCTGCGCTTGCCGCGATTGTTGGCAAGGAAATAATGGCTCACCCCGTCGCGGTGCGGCGGAAAGCCGCGCGTATCGTCGCCGGTGCCGGGCGGTTCGACCTTGATGACGTCCGCGCCGAGATCGGCCAGCGCCATAGATGCCGCCGGCCCGGCGAGCACGCGCGAAAAGTCGAGCACCGTCACCCCGGCGAGCGGGCCTTGCCAGGGGGGCGGCGCGTCAGTCATCACTCGCGGCCCCAAAAACCCCGTCCGCCGCGCCCACTCACCAGTTCCACACCATCCCGGTCTCGCTGAATGGCTTGGGTTCCTTCGGCGGGATCGTCGCGTCGTTGAGTTCGCATTGCCAGAAGCCGACGTCGATCCAGCGGCCGTTTTTGTAGCCGAGTTCGCGCAGCACGCCGGTGCGCTTGAAGCCGACCGATTCGTTCACCCGCATCAGCCAGTCGTTGGGCAAAGTGATGACGCTGACGGCATGGGCGAACCCCTGCGCGCGCACCGTGTCGATCAGCGCGTCGTAGAGCTGCCGGCCGTGGCCGTTGCCCTGCGCGGCCTGGAGGAAGTAGATCGAGGTCTCGACCGTGTAGCGATACGCCGCCCGGTCGCGGAACGCGCCGGCATAGGCATAGCCGATCACCGTCGCCGCCTCGCCCTCGGTCATCACCAGCCACGGGAAACGCCCCTCCGAGGCGAGCATGCGGCGGCGCATCTCGTCGGCGTCGGGCGCCTCGGTCTCGAACGAGATCGTCGCCGCCTCGACATAGGGGCGATAGATATCCGCGATCGCCGCGGCATCCTCGGGCGTGGCGGGCCGTACCGCGATCACCATCCGAAGCGCGCCAGAATGAGGTTCATCAACGTCACGTCTCCCTGTGCCGGGGCGGTCGCGCCCAGTCCTTCGCATTCGAGGCAGCGCGCCTGGATCGCCGCGCCGGTGCCGATCCGCTTCACGTCGCCCAGCGCCTGCGCGAAGGCGGCACGGTGCAGCGCGGCGATCCGGGTGAACGCGTCGCCGCCCGCCGCCGAATCGTCATCGTCGTCACGGGTCACCTGCGCGATCAGCCTGGCGAGCAGGCCCGGCTGCTTCTCCAGATATTCGGCGTGATAGCCGTCGGCCTTCAGCCCGGCCAGCTTCGCCGCCGCCGCGACCGCATCGTCGAGCCCGCCGAACTGATCGACCAGCCCGATCTGCCGCGCGGTGCCGCCGTCCCACACCCGCCCCTGGCCGATCTCGTCGACGCGCTGCGGCGTCATGTGGCGCGCGTTCGCGACACGAGTGATGAACTGGCGATAGCCATTTTCGATACCCGCCTGGAAGATCGCGTCGGTCGCGGCGTTGGTGCCCGCGTAGAGATCGGGCTGCCCCGAGATCGGCGTGGTCTTCACGCCGTCGGTGGTGATGCCGATCTTCTTCAGCGTGTTCTCGAAGGTCGGGATGATCCCGAAGATCCCGATCGAGCCGGTGATCGTGGTCGGCTCGGCGAAGATGCGGTCGCCCGCGGTCGACACCCAATAGCCGCCCGAGGCCGCGACCGACCCCATCGACACGACCACGGGCAGTTTCCGCGCCTTCGCCTCCTGGATCGCGCGGCGCATCGTCTCGGAGGCGAGCGCCGACCCGCCGGGGGAGTCGACCCGCACCACCAGCGCCTTCAGGTTCTTCTTGGCGAGCCCGTCGAGCAGCAGCTTGGCGACGGTGTCGCCGCCCGCGCTGCCGGCGGTCGATTTGCCGTCGATGATATCGCCCGCGACCGTGAGCACGCCGACCGCCGCGCCGCCCGTCGGCAGCGGGTTGCGCGCGACATAGCCGTCATATTTGATGGCGTTGAACGTGCCCGCCGCCTTGCCGCTGTCCACGCCCGCGATCTCGGCGACGCGCTTGTTGAAATCGAGCCGGGTGCCGAGCTTGTCGACCAGCCCCGCGTCGAGATTGGCCTGCGCGATATTGCCCTGCGCGGCGACGATCATCTTGTCGGGCTGGGTCAGGAACGGCGCGATCTTCGCCTTGGGCCGCGCCTTGGCGATCGCCTCCTGCCACTGGGCGAACAGCACCTGGTACAGCTTGACCACCTCTTCCTTCGCCTCGGGCGAAGCGGCGTCGCGCGTGTACGGCTCGACGAACGACTTGTACTTGCCGACGCGGTAGACGTGCGCGGTCACGCCGAGCTTGTCGATCAGGCCCTTGTAGTAAAGCTGCGACCCGCCCGGCCCCATGAACAGCGAGCCGCCCATCGGGTTGACCCAGATCTCGCTCGCATTGGCGGCGAGGCGATAGCCGCTGTCGGTATAGGCGGTCGCGTAGGCGAGCACCGGCTTGCCGCTATCGCGCACGCGCCGGATCGCATCGGCGACCTCGGTCACCGCCGCCGGATAGCCGCCGCCGAACGCGTCGAGGTCGAGCACGACGACCTTCACGTCGCCGTCGCCCTTCGCCTTGTCGAGCGCGCGCACCAGATCGCGCAAGCGGTATTCGGGCCGGGCCGCCGATCCGCCGAGGCTGGCGAAGGTGCCGGGCTCGCTCGGCTGCTCGACGATCGGGCCGTCGAGCTTGAGCAGCAGCGCGCCCTGGCGCGCGCTCGATCCGCCGGGCCGCGCCGCGAGCGCACCGAACAGCGCCCCGAAGAACAGCAGCATCGCGATCAGGACGAGCGCGTCCTTGATCCCGACCAGTAGCTTCCAAGCACCCCGAACGAGTTTCACTCTGCCGCTCTCCTGTTGGCGGATGACGTGCCTTCGCTAGAGCATCGCCACGGACACGTAAACACCCGTGTTATTGCACCAATACAGACGCAAAAATCCTGTTCGCGGCGGTTGACGATCGGGCGGCTCCGGCACATATGAAGGCCGCTGGCACTCACCTATGGCGAGTGCTAACACCTATTCCCCATGTTCTATGAAAAGGGACAGCGCATGAACTTTCGTCCGTTGCACGACCGCGTGCTCGTAAAGCGCGTCGAGGCCGAGGAAAAGACGGCCGGCGGGATCATCATCCCCGACACCGCCAAGGAAAAGCCGCAAGAGGGCGAAGTCGTCGCCGTCGGCACCGGCACCAAGGCGGAAGACGGCAAGGTCACGCCGCTCGACGTCAAGGCCGGCGACAAGATCCTGTTCGGCAAGTGGTCGGGCACCGAGGTCAAGGTCGATGGCGAAGACCTGCTCATCATGAAAGAGTCGGACATCCTCGGGATCGTCGGCTGAGCCACCATCCCCCGGTTTTCTTCTCAACATCCTAATCTGAAAGGTCAGCCAACATGGCAGCCAAGGACGTAAAATTCAGCCGTGACGCGCGCGAGCGCATCCTGCGCGGCGTCGACATCCTCGCCGATGCGGTGAAGGTCACGCTCGGGCCGAAGGGCCGCAACGTCGTCATCGACAAGTCGTTCGGCGCCCCGCGCATCACCAAGGACGGCGTCACCGTCGCCAAGGAAATCGAACTCAAGGACAAGTTCGAGAACATGGGCGCGCAGATGGTGCGCGAAGTCGCCTCGAAGACCAACGACGTCGCGGGTGACGGCACCACCACCGCCACCGTACTCGCTCAGGCGATCGTGCGCGAGGGCATGAAGTCGGTCGCGGCCGGCATGAACCCGATGGACCTCAAGCGCGGCATTGACCTCGCCGTCCACAAGGTCGTCGAGGACATCAAGTCGCGCTCGAAGCCCGTCTCGGGTTCGTCGGAAGTCGCGCAGGTCGGCATCATCTCGGCCAACGGCGACCGTGAAGTCGGCGAAAAGATCGCCGAGGCGATGGAGAAGGTCGGCAAGGAAGGCGTCATCACCGTCGAAGAGGCGAAGGGTCTCGATTTCGAGCTCGACGTCGTCGAGGGCATGCAGTTCGACCGCGGCTACCTGTCGCCCTACTTCATCACCAACCCCGAGAAGATGACGGTCGAGCTCGCCGATCCGTACATCCTCATCCACGAGAAGAAGCTCTCGAACCTGCAGGCGATCCTGCCGATCCTCGAAGCGGTTGTCCAGTCGGGCCGCCCGCTGCTCATCATCGCCGAGGACATCGAGGGCGAGGCTCTGGCCACGCTCGTCGTCAACAAGCTGCGCGGCGGCCTCAAGGTCGCGGCGGTCAAGGCACCGGGCTTCGGTGATCGTCGCAAGGCGATGCTCGAGGACATCGCCGTCCTCACCAAGGGCGAAGTCATCTCGGAAGACCTCGGCATCAAGCTCGAGAACGTCACGCTCGGCATGCTCGGCACCGCCAAGCGCGTCACGATCGACAAGGACAACACCACCATCGTCGACGGTGCGGGTGAAGCCGATGCGATCAAGGGCCGCACCGATGCGATCCGTCAGCAGATCGAGATCACGACCTCGGACTATGACCGTGAGAAGCTCCAGGAGCGTCTCGCCAAGCTCGCCGGTGGCGTGGCCGTCATCAAGGTCGGCGGCGCTTCGGAAGTCGAAGTCAAGGAGCGCAAGGATCGCGTTGACGACGCGCTGCACGCAACCCGCGCCGCGGTCGAAGAAGGCATCGTCCCCGGCGGCGGCACGGCCCTCCTGTACGCCACGAAGGCCCTCAACGGCCTGACCGGCGCGAACGAGGACCAGACCCGCGGCGTGGACATCGTCCGCAAGTCGCTGACCGCGCTGGTTCGCCAGATCGCCAGCAACGCGGGCCATGATGGCGCGGTCGTCTCGGGCAAGCTGCTCGACCAGGACGACACCTCGTTCGGCTTCAACGCCTCGACCGACGTGTACGAGAACCTCGTCACCGCCGGCGTGATCGACCCGACCAAGGTCGTCCGCACCGCGCTCCAGAACGCGGCTTCGGTCGCTGGCCTGCTCATCACGACCGAAGCGGCCGTGAGCGAGCTGCCGGAAGACAAGCCCGCGATGCCGATGGGCGGCGGCGCTGGCATGGGCGGCATGGGCGGCATGGACTTCTGATTTCGGACGGGGGCAGCGAAAGCTGCTCCCGACACGAAATCAGAACGGCCAGCCGGTCGGCGAAGCCGACCCGGTCTGACGCCCAGCGCGGGCTTCGCCCGCGCCGTTCGACGAAAAACGAAGGGCCGGCGGATCGATCCGCCGGCCCTTTGTGCGTCCACTCGGTATGCGCTACAACCGCGCCGAGAGGTGACGATGCGACACGAGCCCGCCTACCAGCCGATTACCGTCGAGACGTTCCTGTCGCTCGATTTCGGCACGGACAAGAAGTTCGAGCTGGTCGATGGCGTCATCCAGATGATGACGGGCGGCACACGAGCGCATGCCCGTGTTGCCGGCAACATCTATGCCTATCTTCACACAGCGCTGCGGGGCTCAGGGTGCCGACCCTATGGTTCCGACGCCGCGATCCGCATCGACGACATCAACTTGCGCTACCCGGACGTCAGCGTGATGTGCGACGAACCGCCGTTGCCCGAAACCGACACGTTGAAGCTGTTCGAACGGCCGAGGGTCATCTTCGAGGTGCTCTCCCCCTCGACCGAGGCGAACGACATCGGCAAGAAGCTCGACGAATATCGCCGGTTGGAGTCGATCGACACGATCGTCTTCGTCAATCCGGTGAGCGAACTGGCGCGGGTGGTACAGCGCCTTGGCCCGACCTCATGGCGCGACGACCTGTTCGCACAACCGCAGGATGTCGTGCTCCCATCACTCGGCATTACCCTGCCGCACGCGGAGATCTTCGCGCGCGACTGACGACCGCCACGGCCGACGAGCCTCGCAACGATCACCCGCCCTTTGTCGAGCCCACTGCGTTTGATAGATTATGGGCATGGCTCACGTCGCGCTCGACCCATCCTACCGCCGCATCTCGATCGAGGAATTCCTCGACATGGATTTCGGCGGTGCGAAGGCCGAACTTGAAGACGGCCTGATCTACATAATGGCCGGGGTCAGCGAAGAACATGCCCGCGTCGCCGCCAACATCCTGAGCTTTCTCGGCCCCGCCCTGCGAGGGTCGGGATGCCGTCCCTATGGCTCCGATTTCGCGACCCGAACCGACGAACGCACCGTCCGGCTCCCCGATGTCAGCGTCTATTGCAACAATCCCAGCGCGCCCGAGAACGCCCGCAAGAAGCTGCTCGGCGACCCCCAGGTCATCTTCGAAGTGCTATCGCCTTCGACATCGTCGTACGACCAGAAGGTGAAGCTGCTCGAATATCGCGCGCTTCCCGGTGTCCAGACGATCGTTCTCGTCGATACGAGCGATGAGCGGGTGCGGATCGTCCGCCGCGTGGCGGGCGACGACTGGTCCGACTCCTGGCTTCCGCGCGGGGTGGACGTGCCGCTGCCCTCGCTCGGCATCACCCTGCCCCACGCGGAAATCTTCGCGCGCGATTGACGACCCGCCCGGCGCGCGCGGGTCTCGCCGGGCTTATTGGTCCGCCGCCAGCAACTCCGGTTTCGCCGCCAGCGAGGCGGCGGTCGGCGCGGCGGGCACGCGGCAGCGCTTCGCCAGCCCCAGCCCCTTCAGATACCCGCGCCGCACCGCGCCGGCATAGACCGCCGCCTCGGCGCGGCGCTGCGCCTTGTCGGCGCCGGTGATGACGCGCACCAGCCCAAGCCCGGGGATCAGCGTGCCGACCACCGCACGCGCGCCGGCCGCCGCGATCGCCGAGCCCTCGCCCTTCTGCTTGGCGGGCGTATCGACGTCGGCGCCGAGCGCGCCGTTGAGATCGCGGATCTGCGCGGTGATCGCGGCGCAATTCTGCGTGCCCACCGCCGAATACGGCGCGGACGCGGCGCGCTGCAACACCGCCGGAATCTTCTCGTCCTTGATCCGGGTGTCGCGCAGCGGCTGGGTGACGACGTGGCCGAGGCCATTGTTGTTTTGCTGCGCGGTCGCGGCGGTGACCGGCGCGATCAGCAGACCGGCGATGACGAAAGCGGGGACTACACGCATGATCGATATCCCTGTTGTGCGATGTTGATGCTGGCCCGAACGCCCGTGTGACCGAATTGGTTACACGCCCGACACAAAAATTCGCGCATCCCCGACGGCAGGCGCGCGGTGCCCTACCCTAGCCAAACACCGGGCGCTTTGGCATCATCGGTTGATTCCGCCTGTTGAAAGATCCGTCATGCCAGATCTCACCCGCCGCTCGGCGATCGCCGCCGCCAGTCTCGCCACGTTCGCCGCCGCCCTGCCCGCTTTGGCCCAGGCTCCCGCCGGCGGCGGCGCGGCCTGGGATCTGACCGACCTGTTCCCCGATGACGCCGCGTGGGACGCGGCGCGCCGGCAGGCGCTCGCCGAACTTCCGGGCTTCGCCAAGTTCAAGGGCACGCTCGGCACCAGCGCCGACGCGCTGGCGGCGGCGCTATCGGAACAGACCAAGCTCGATCGCATGATCTCGCGCATCTACACCTATGCCAGCCTCAAGGCCGATGCCGATCTGCGCGTCTCCGCCAATCAGGAGAAGGAGGCGCTCGCGACCGACCTCTACACCGCGTTCGGCGAGGCCACGTCATGGGTCGCGCCGGAAATCCTCGGCGTCGGCAAGGCGCGGATCGACCAGTTCGTCGCCGCCAACGCGACGCTCAAACAGCATTTCGACTTCCAGCTCGCCGACGTGCTGCGCCAGGCCGAGCACACGCTGTCGCCCGAGGGCGAAGTGCTGCTCGCCGCCACCGCCGCCCCGTTCAGCGGCCCGCGTGACATCCGCGAGCAACTCGTCGCCTCCGACATCCCGTGGCCGACCGTCACGCTCTCGACCGGCAAGGCGGTGCGGCTCGACGACCAAGCCTATACGCTCAACCGCGATGCGCCCAACCGCACCGACCGCAAACTGGTGTTCGACACCTTCTGGGCGCAATATGGCAAGTTCCAGGCGTCGCTCGGCACCGCCTACCTCAGCCATGTGAAGGCCGACGTCTTCGCCAAGAAGGCGCGCAAATATCCGACCTCGCTGGCGATGGCGCTGTCGGGCGGCAACGTCCCCGAGGCGGTGTACCGCGCTCTGGTGCGCGAGACCAACGCCGGCCTGCCCCAGCTCCACCGCTATTTCGAGCTGCGGCGCAAGCTGCTCAGGCTGCCCGACATGGCCTATTACGACATCTATCCGCCGCTGGTGCAACTCGACCGGAAGGTCACCGTGCCCGAGATGCGCGCCACCACGATCGAGGCGCTGCGGCCGCTCGGCCCGGAATATGGCGCGCTCTTCGCCGAGGCGACCGCGAAGAAATGGATGGACCCGCTACCGCGCCCCGGCAAGAAATCCGGCGCGTACATGAACCCCGGCGCGGCGTTCGACGTGCATCCCTATCTACTGCTCAACCTCGGCGAGAATTACGAGGGGATGACGACCTACGCGCACGAATGGGGCCATGCGATGCACACGCTGCTCGCCAACAAGAACAACGTGTATGAGAAGACCAACTACCCGATCTTCCTCGCCGAGATCGCCTCGACCTGCAACGAACAGCTCCTCGCCGCCTATATGGTCGCGCGCGCCAAGACCAAGCAGGAGAAGCTGTTCTACCTCGGCCAGCAGCTCGAATCGATCCGCGGCACCTTCTACCGGCAGGCGATGTTCGGCGAGTTCGAACTGCTCGTCCACGACAAGGCCGAGGCGGGCGAAGGTCTGTCGGGCGAGACGCTGACCAAGCTCTATCTCGATCTGCTGCGCCGCTACCACGGCCCGAACGTCGCGATCGCCGACACCTATGGCTCGGAATGGGCGTATATCCCGCATTTCTATACGAGCTTCTACGTCTACCAATATGCCACCTCGATCTCGGCGGCGTCCTATTTCGCGCGATCGATCCTCACGGGCGGCGCCAAGGAGCGCGAGACCTATCTGAACGTGCTCAAATCCGGCGGATCGGACTATGCGGTCGATATCCTCAAGCGCGCCGGGCTCGATATGGCGAGCGCGACGCCGTATCAGGCGATCATCGCCACCTTCAAGGATACGCTCGATCAGTGCGAGGCGCTGATGGCGTGACCGTTCGCCGCGCATAGCGCCGTCGGAGCAGGCGCAGCCGGGGCCGCATCGCCCGGCGCGTCTCGATCATCGGCAGCATCGTCACCAGCAGCAGCCAGCCCGGCGCGAAGCAGGCGTTCACCTCCGAAACGCTCTCGACGATCATCGCCGCCAGCAATGCGGCGAGCAAGGTCTGCGCCGAGGATGCGCGCCGGCTGAACAGCACCGAGAGCATGCCCCCGCCGGCCCACAGCGCGAACAGCACCACCGCGCCCCAGCCGAGTTCGAGCGCGAGGTTGAGATAGCCGCTCTGCACGCTGAGGTTGATCGCGCGGTGCATCCGCTTCTGCAATTCGATCGACACCCGCGATCCGCCGCCGGAGCCATAGCCGGTGCCGAGCGGGCGCTCGACCGTCAGCGGCATCGCCTGCGCCCACATCGCCGCGCGTCCGCTCATGGTCGTGTCGCGCCCCAGCGCCTTCCCCGTGACGCCGGGCTGGAGCAGCAGCACGCCGCCCAGCACGCCCGCGACAGTGATCGCGCCGCTCCGCCACAGCGTCCGCACCGCGCCGTTGCGGATCGGCAGCAACGCGATACCCGCGACGATGCCGGCGGCGGCGGCGATGTCCGCCGTCGCGGAATTGGCGAAGAACAGCGCGACCAGATCCACCGCCACCATCGCCACGATCGCCGCGACCGGCAGCTTGAGGCTGGCGGGCGCGAACAGCGCGATCAGCAGATGGACGGTGAGGAACGGCGCGAAGCTGTTCTTGTGCGCGAACAGCCCGCGCCAGCGCCCCGCGTGCATCCCGCCCATCACCGCATGCGGATCACCCGTCGCGGCGAGCGCGACCGACAGCAGGATCAGCGCCGCGCTCACCAGCCAGACCAGCCGCAGCGCGCGCGCGAAACCGAGCAACCGGTGCGCCAGCATCGCCGCGGCGAGCAGGAGGGTCAAATGGGTGAGCGCGAACAGCACGGTGCCGACGGTACTCGCCCACAACACCGATGCGAAGGCGAGCACCCAGAACAGGCACAAGGCCCCGCCAAGCGATCGCGGCGGATCGCGCAGCGCCGGCAGATACATGCCGACCAGCGCCAGCGCGGCCAGCAACCCGGCCTTGCCGCTGAACACGCCGATCGCGGGATCGCCGCCGGCATCCGCGACGACCTGCGAATCCGCCGTCGACCAGGTCACACCCGAAAAGACCAGCAAGACGAACAGGAAGACAGGAACATATGTCGCTGAAATCGTGACGACCGATCGGACGCTTCGTGACTGCGGCGGAACATGACGCCAATAAGACAACAGCCGCGCGGATCGCCCGGGCAGGCGCCACGGCGCTGGCATCACGCCGGCGGCGGACCGCGTGGGCCGGTCAGCTACTCGGACGCGAAGAAGCCATGGCATGCGGCATCATTGGCTAAGCGATGATATCGCGTTTCGCTATCGCTTTTTTGGCCCGCGTGCTTCACACGGACCATCGGGGGTAAAGGAACGTACAAGCGGCACCGGTCGCACACGTGCTTCGACTTGGCTCGGGGTCGCAGGTATTCATGGAATCGTTCCGAAACCAGCGACGGGACCGCCGACATCGCGCGAACGGGGGGAGCGCCTTTGAAGATCGCGTTCTTCTACGAAGGGCTGAGGCCGGGCGGCGTCGAGCATATGATCGCCAACCTTTCGCACGCACTCGTCGCGCGCGGGCATGAGCTGACGCTGATCCTCGCCGGCGCGCCGGGTCCGAACGACTATCCGGTCGCGCCCGGCGTGACGATCCACTGGCTGCGCCATCCGGCCAACAGCGCGCGCGGCACGATTCCCGCGCTCGCCCGGCTGCTACGCACCGGCCGCTACGATATCGTGCTGAGCGCGATGCCCCAGTTCAACAACGCCGCGGTGATCGCGCGGCTCCTGTCGGGCACGCGCGCGCGCAACGTGTTGACCGAGCGCACCAATCCGCAGGCCGATTATGCGCGGCTGGCCGGGTGGAAACAGAAGGCGTGGCACAGGGCCGCGATCTTCACCTACCGGCGCGCCGACGCGATCGTCGCGGTATCGCACGGGCTCGCCGATTCGCTCGCCCGCTTCGCCCGGATCGAGCGCGAACGCATCAGCGTGATCTACAATCCGGCCCACCGCCCGCCGGTCGATGGCGCCACGGCCGCGCATCCGTGGACCGGCGACGGCGCCGGGCCGGTGATCGTCGCCGCCGGGCGGCTGGTCGAACAGAAGGATTTCGCGACCCTGCTGCGCGCGCTGTCGCTGAGCGGACAGCGCGGGCTCCGCGCGGTGATCTTCGGCGACGGGCCGCTCCGCGCCGAACTGGAGGCGCTGGCCGCGACCCTCGGAGTGGCCGGACGCGTCGCGCTGCCCGGATTCGTGCCCGACATCACCCCGTCGATCGCCGCCGCCGGCTTCTTCGTGCTGAGTTCGGCGTGGGAGGGGTTCGGCAACGTGCTGGTCGAGGCGCTCGGCGCGGGCGCGAGCATCGTCACCACCGATTGTCCCGATGGCCCGCGCGAGATCGTCGCGGGCGGACGGTTCGGCGCGCTGGTACCGGTCGGCGACGTGGCTGCGATGGCGCAGGCGATCGACGCGATGCTGCGCGCGCCGGCGCCGCGCGACCGCCAGATCGCCCGCGCGCGCGACTTTTCGGTCGAGACCGCGTGCGACCGGTACGAGGCGGTGTTCCGCCGCGTACTCGACGCATGAGCGGCGCGCGCGGATCGGTCCGCTGGACCGCGACGGGCAACATCCTGCGCGCGGTGCTGGCGACGGTGCAATTGCTGATCGTCGCGCGGCTGCTCGGCGTCGCCGATTTCGGGCTGGTCGTCCTGATGATGTCGCTGCTGCAACTCGCGCAAAGCCTGTGCGACGCGGGACTGTCGAGCGCGCTGATCCGCTTCCGCGACGTGAGCGCGGACGAGACATCCTCGCTCTATTGGCTCAACGTCATGGTCGGCTTGGGCGTGGCGCTGGCCACGATCGCGGCGGCGCCCCTGCTCGCGCACCTGTACGCCGCCCCGCGCCTCACGCCGATGCTGTGGATCGCGAGCGGCATGTTCGTCGCCAACGGCTTCTACCTCCAGTTGCGTGTCCTCGCCGAACGCGATCTGCGCTTCGAAGCCGTCATCAAGGTCGAGGTCGCCGCCGCCGCAGTCGGCTTTCTGGTGGCGGTCGGCCTCGCCCTTGCGCGCGCCGGGCCATATTGCGTCGTCTGGGGGCAGCTCGCCACCTCGGCCAGCGCGCTTGGCCTGTCGTGGGTGTGGCTCGCGCGCGGCTGGCGGCCGGCGTGGCATTTCGCCTGGCGCGATGTCCGCCACTTCGTGCCGTATGGGCTGGATATGCTGCTGGTCAATCTGGCGATCTCGGTCACGGTCCAGCTCGATCTGCTGATCGCGGGCTTCGTCTTCCCCAAGCCGGTGTTCGGCAGTTTCGGCCAGCCGCGCGATCTCGCCCTGAAGATCATGACCGCGATCAATCCCGTCATCCTGCGGGTGGGCCTGCCGCTGATGGCGCGCGAACAGCATGATCCGCGGCGCGTCGGCGCGTTGTATCTGCGCGTGCTGCGCATGTCGGCTTCGGTCTGTTTCCCCGTCTATGCGGCGCTCGCCCTGTTCGGCGCCGATCTGTTGCCCTTGCTGCTCGGCGAACGCTGGCGCGGCGCGGGGCGGTTGCTGCCCTATGTCGCCGCGTGGTTCGCGCTGCGCGCCACGGTCAACCCGCTCGGCACCTATTTGTCCGCGCTCGGCAGGAGCCGGGCCGCGCTCTGGTATCAGCTCGGCTTCGCCGCGCTCGTCGCCAGCGCGGCCTATGCGGGGGCGATGGCCGGCCCGGTCGCGCTGTCGCTGGCGATGGCGGCGGTGTATTTCCTGTTCATGGAGATCGCGTGGATCGCGGTGCTCCGGCCGCTGTCGGCCGTGCGCTTCCTCGACTATCACCGCCAGATCGTCGCGCCCGCGCTTCCCGTGCTCGCGGCGCTCGGCCTGTTCTCACTCGCCCGGATGGCGCTCGGCAACGCCGCGCTGTCGCTCGTGCCCTGCGTCGCGGCCTTCCTCCTGCTCAGCCGCGCGTTCAACCGGCCGGGCGTCGAGGAGATCACGGCCCTGCTCGGTCGCGATCGGCGGATGCGCCCCGCATGAGCGCCGCCCGACGACGATTTGCGCTTGACGATCCGGCGCGTGCCGGGGATCAGTCCACGCCAATTCCCACGAGATCGGCGCCTTCATGATCGGCCAGTCCCTCACCACGGATCACGCGTTGCCCCGCGCCTGGCCGGCACCGCTCGCGCGCGGCCAGCGGCTGCTCGCCTCGGCGGGATCGAGGCCGTCGTTCTTCTACTGGGTCTATGTCCTGCTCATCATCACCAATATCGCCTCCCCCAAGGCCGGTATCGAGGTGTATGGCTACCCGCTGACCTTCGGCTATATGCTGCTCGCCGTGGTCGCGCCGATCGGGCTGATCGGCCTCGCCCGTCGCCCGACGCTGTCGGCCGCCGCGATCGGCAATTTCGTCGCCTATCTCGCGGTCGGCTTCATCGGCATCTACAAGACGATCCTGTACGGCGCCGCTCAATCCTCCGTCGTGCTCGCCGTCGCGCTGTTCATCGCCTTGCCGGCGATCATGCTGATCGCGCTGTGCGCGCACCTCGAATATCTCACCGAAAAGCAGATCGGCACGGTGCTCCGCTGGAGCATGCGGTTCGTGATCGTGTGGGGCCTGCTGAACTTCGTGATGTTCATCCTGTTCAAGCACATCATCGAAATCCGCTACATCACGATCAACGCCGGCGAACTTTCGAGCGTGTTCAACAAGAACAACCGCCGTGGCGCGCTGATGAAGCTCATCAGCACGTATAACAACGGCAACATCTTCGGCGCCTGCATGGTCATGCTCGCCCCGGTGTACATATATTTCGAGAAATCGCGCGCCTGGGTGATCGCGTTCCTGCTCTCGGTGGTGCTCAGCCTCAGCCGGTCGACCTGGTTCGGTCTCATCATGGTGGGCATGTTCATGGCGATGTCGGGCCAGGTCCGGCTGTCGCGATTCTCGTTCTGGATCGCCGCGTTCGCCTCGCTCGCGCTCGCCCTCTACATGATGGTCACGCTCGGCTGGTCGAGCGACTCGTTGTTCGACACCGATCTCGGCGGCCGTATCGAACAATGGACCACGCTGACGCTATCGCCGTTCGGCGAGAGCACGTTCCGCATCGCCGAGATCCTCTACGCCGGCCTGCTTCGCAGCTTCGGCGTGATCGGCTTCCTGATCGCGCTCGTCGCGCTGGTGTATCCGGTCGGTTACGCGCTCGGCCAGGCGTCGCGGCTTTCCACCCTGCGCCGCGCCGCGGCGGCGGGGTGCGCGGGATACCTGCTGGTCTCCTTCTTCGATGCCGCCTTCATCTATCCGCCGACGATCGTGATCTATCTGTTCGTCAGTTCGCTCGTGTATCGGCGCGGCTTCCGCCTGCCCTCGGGCGAGCCGTTGCGCGGCGTCCCCGCGCGCTGATCGCGCGATTATCGCCAGCCGGTGCTTGACGCGCCAGCGCCAAACGGGGAAGAGTGGAACTATAACAGCGCCGTAATGATGCTTCGCGCATGTCCTGATGCGCGATCCACGTGACGACGAAAAAGGAAGAGGAAAGCCACCCCGGTTCAAACGGCCGTTCCATATCCTTTTTGAAACGGCTATCGCCCGGATAACCTGCACTGCCCCTTCCTTTATTAGCATGAGAGTAGCGCAAATCCGAGTTTCGCCCAGAATTGCGTTGGTTGGGGGGCTACCAACCGTATGCGCGACCCGCGCGGAAATGGCTGAGGCCATGGCCCGCGATACCGCCATGGCGCGCTCGGGCGAACTTGCGGCGCCGCGTGTGATCGTGTCCTCGAACGGCTTCGTGATCGCGCTCTATCATCGCAGCGCGGCCTTCCGCGCGACGATGGACGCGGTCGACCTGATTGACGCCGACGGCATGCCGCTGGTGCTGTTCACGCGCGCCTTCTGGAAACATCCGCTGCCCGAGCGGCTCGCCACCACCGATTTCATCCATGACGCCGCCGCCAAGGCGGTCGAGACGGGGGTGAAATTCTATTTTCTCGGCGCCCGCCCCGGCATCGCCGCCGCCGCCGCCGAGACGCTGTGCGCGCAATATCCGGGGCTCCAGATCGTCGGCACCCGCCACGGCTATTTCACCGAGGCCGAGGAGGATGCGATCTGCGACGAGATCCGCGCCTCGGGCGCCGAAGTGCTGTGGGTCGGCATGGGCACGCCGCGCCAGGAGAGCTTCGCGATCCGCCGCCGCGCGCAATTGCAGGGGCTTGCGTGGATTCGCACCTGCGGCGGGCTGTTCGATCATGTCGGCGCGCATGTGCCGCGCGCGCCGATGTGGATGCAGAACGTCGGGCTCGAATGGCTGCACCGCACGATGATCGAGCCACGCCGGCTGGCACCACGCTACCTCTCGACCAATTTCTCGGCGCTATACTATCTGATCGCCAAGTCGCGCGAGCGGCCCTGAAGCGCCCTACAGCGCCGCCAGGTCGATCGGCTGGTGGCGATCGAGCGTCTCGCTCGCATCGGGCATCGGATATTTGAGGCCCGTCGCGCAGTTGAACAGCACCGCGCTCTCCTCCTCATCGATCAGCCCGAGCCGCAGCGCCTCGCGATAGGCCGCCAACGTCGCCCCGCCTTCGGGACAGAGCAGCAACCCGTCCTTGCGCGCGCACTCGTCCACCGCTTTCAGGATCGCCGGATCGCCCACCGCCATCGCCTGCCCGCCGCTTTCGCGCACCGCGCGCAGGATCAGGAAATCGCCGACCGCGCGCGGCACGCGAATACCCGCCGCCACGGTCGAGGCATCCTCCCAGCGCTCGGCATGCTCCTCGCCCGCCTCGAACGCGCGCACGATCGGCGCGCAGCCGCTCGCCTGCACCGCGAACATCTTCGGTCGCTCAGGCCCGATCCAGCCGAGCGCCTCCATCTCCGCGAAAGCCTTCCACATGCCGATCAGGCCGGTGCCGCCGCCGGTCGGATAGAAGATCGCGCGCGGAAGCGTCCAACGCAGTTGCGCGGCCAGTTCCAGCCCCATCGTCTTCTTGCCCTCGATCCGGTACGGCTCCTTGAGCGTCGAGAAATCGAACCACAGCCCCTCGGCCGCGCCCTTGGCGACGATCGCCCCGCAATCGTCGATCAGCCCGTTGACGCGGTACACGCGCGCACCCTGCATCGCGATCTCGCGCACGTTGATCTCGGGCGTGTCGTCCGGGCACAGCACGATCGTCTCGATCCCGCAGCGCGTCGCATAAGCGGCAAGCGCGGCGCCGGCATTGCCGTTGGTCGGCATCGCGATCTTCGTCACGCCAAGCGCCTTGGCCATCGACACCGCCATGACGAGCCCGCGCGCCTTGAACGAGCCCGTAGGCAGCCGCCCCTCGTCCTTGACGAGCACGTTCGGCCCGCCCGATTTCGGGATCGGCACCAGCGGCGTCTCGATCTCGCCGAGGCTGACCACGTCGCGGCTATGCCGCACCGGCAGCAGCTCGCGCCACCGCCACAGATCGGCCGGCCGCGCCTCGATCATCGCGCGCGGCACCGCGGCGCGCACCGCGTCGAGATCATAGCGCACCAGCAGCGGCCTGCCGACGCGCGACAGATTGTGGAGCTGATCGGCCTCGTAACGCTCGCCGGTCATCGAACATTCGAGATGCGTGACGAAGGTCGGCCGCTCGGCGACGATATTGGGGTTCGGGTTCACCACCGGCCGCCGGCCTCCTCGATCGCCTTCAGCAGAGTGCGCTTGCTGGCGGTACGGCGCAGGCCGGAGTTGCGGGGGAGTTCGGTGATGCCCGTTTCGGCGCGCCGGCGCTCAATATCGCGAACGAAGTCCTCAAGCGGGACCGGTTGGGATGTCTTCGATACCATGTTCGCCAATCGTTTCTTCGCGTATCCTGCGGTCGAGATAGGCGCGATCCGCATCGCTGTGAAGCGCAAGCAGACGCTGTGCCTGCGCAAGCATTTCAGGTGCGCTGCCCGAGGCGAATTGGCCCATCCGATCGGCGATCATATCCTCGACGGAAATGATCGACGCGATGCCATCGCTGCCCAGATCGATGAGAACGATTCTATCGCGGTCGGCAAGACCATCAAGTACAGTACTTGCGACGACTTCGAAGCCCAGCTTCAGCTCGGGATGAACCCATCCCCGCAAGGCGACGCCCGCCCCAGACGGCTTCACGAAACCCAACGAGCGAAGTGCCTGCTCGAACGGCTCCTGCCGTGCGGTCGATATATCAAAATCGCCGGTGGTGAGCGCGCTCAACGAATAGAGTTCGACAGCGGCCCCGCCAACCAGCACAGGAGCCTCAAAACCTTGGCTCTTCATGATCGTCGTGGCCCGCGCGAACAAGCGCAAAGCTATCTCGAACTCGACGCGCAGGCCGCTCAGCGTGCCACTCCCAAGATCTCAGCGATCCCAAGAACCGCAGCCGACACCATCAGGAAGGCTGCGGCTACGACTACGGGCGCAAAGGTGTAAGCGAGCGCGACTAATCTAAGGCTGCGGGTGAAGCCCGGCAAAAACAGAAACCACACAAAGACGATCGGGAACGCGATCAACCCCAGCATCAACGGAGCGCGGACGACCCGCGGCTCCACCGACGCCGGGGCGACGCTTTCACTCACCCCGCCTTCGCCACCGCCACCAGCGCCGGCCGCAGCAGCCGCTCCTTGATGACATAGCCCGCCTGCATCTCCTGCACGACGGTGCCCGGTTCCTTGTCGCTGGGCATTTCCAGCATCGCCTGGTGGAAGTTCGGATCGAGCTTCTCGCCGAGCGCGACGATCTTCTTGATGCCGTGCCGCTGGAACACCGCTTCCAGCTCGCGACCGGTCGCCTCCAGCCCGGTCACCAGCGCCTTGAACTTGTCGTCCTCGCGCAGCTCCGCCGGGATCGCGCTCAGGCCGCGTTCCAGATTGTCCGCCACCGACAGCAGATCGCGCGCGAACGCGGTCGCGGCATAGGCGCGCGCGTCGGCGGCTTCCTTCTCGGCGCGGCGGCGCATGTTCTGCGCCTCGGCATGCGCGTAGAGCACCGCCTTCTTCGCCTCGGCGAGCTCCGTCTCGAGCGCGCTGGTGCGATCATGCTCGGCCACCTCGGGCGCCGCCTCGGCGGTTTCCTCGCGCAGGTCGCCCTCGGCAGGTACGGTGTCGATCTTGTCGTCGTCGGTCATCATCATTCAGTCCCGGTTCTCTAACCCATGAGCCGCGCCAGCGTCGCGGCAGTGAAATCAACCATGGGGACAACGCGCGCATAGTTCAACCGGGTGGGTCCGATCACGCCGACCACCCCCACCACGCGCCCGTCCAATCCCCTGAACGGCTTGGCGATCACCGACGATCCGGACAGCGAAAACAACTTGTTCTCCGCGCCGATGAAGATCCGTGTCGCATCGCCCGCGCTCGCGCTGTCGAGCAGCCGCGCGATCTCCTGCTTGCCTTCGAGATCGTCGAGCAGATCGCTGATCCGGTCGAGATCGGCGGCGGCGGCGGCGTCGATCAGCCGCCCCTGCCCGCGCACGATCAGCACCGGGCGGCGGTCGCCATCCTCGCTCCACACCGCCAGCCCGCGCTCGATCAGCGCGCGCGCCGCGCTGTCGACCAGCGCACGCTCCTCGGCCATCTCGCGCTCGATGCGCGCGCGAGCCTCGGCGAGTGTCAGCCCGCCGAGCGTCGCCGTCATGTAATTGCCCGCCTCGATCAGCGCAGGCACGCTCACCCCCGGCGGCAGATCGACCACGCGGTTCTCGACCGATCCGTCACCGCCGACCAGCACCGCCAAAGCCTTATCAGCGGAGAGCGGCACGAAACTCATCTGGCGCAGCACGAACTCGCGCTTGGGCACCATCACCAGCCCGGCGCATGCCGACAGGCCCGAGAGCGCAGCGGTGGTCGCCGCCAGCGCCTCCTCGACCGGCCCGGCCTGCTGCACCTGCGATTCGATCGCGGCACGCTCCTCCACCGAAGGCTCCATCGCGTGCATCATGCCATCGACGAACAGCCGCAGCCCGATCTCGGTCGGCATCCGCCCGGCGCTGGTGTGCGGCGCGGCGAGCAGCCCGAGTTCCTCCAGATCCTGCATCACGTTGCGGATCGAGGCCGGCGACAGGTTCAGCCCGGAAAGATGCGCGATCGTGCGCGAGCCGATCGGCGCGCCGGTGGCCAGATAGCTTTCCACCACCACGCGAAACACGTCGCGGGCGCGATCGTTGAGGTCGGTGACGGGTGGCGCGTGCATGGCGTTTATCTAGGCTGGCGTGCACGCAAGTGAAAGACTAGTCACCCCGCGACGCTTATCACGAAGGACATTCCCATGCGCCCATCCGGCCGCACCCCCGATCAAATGCGCGAGATCACGATCACGCCGCGCTTCACCAAACATGCGGAAGGATCGGTGCTGATCGGCTTCGGCGAGACCAAGGTGCTCGTCACCGCCTCGGTCGAGGAAAAGGTGCCGCCGTTCCTGCGCGGCAAGGGCGAAGGCTGGGTGACGGCCGAATACGGCATGCTGCCCCGCGCCACCCACACGCGCGGCAGCCGCGAGGCCGCCAAGGGCAAGCAATCGGGCCGCACGCAGGAAATCCAGCGGCTGATCGGCCGCAGCTTGCGCGCGGTGACCGATCTCAAGCTGCTGGGTGAGCGCCAGATCGTGCTCGATTGCGACGTTATCCAGGCGGACGGCGGCACGCGCACTGCGTCGATCTCGGGCGCGTGGGTGGCGCTGCGGCTCGCGATCGACGGGCTGATGGCGCAGGGCAAGCTCACCGCCGATCCACTGACGCAGAAGGTCGCGGCGATCTCGTGCGGCATCTACAATGGCACGCCGGTGCTCGATCTCGATTACGATGAGGATTCGAACGCCGACGCGGATGCCAATTTCGTGCTGCTCGAAAACGGCAACATCGCCGAGGCGCAGGCCACCGCCGAGGGCGCGACCTATGACGAGGAAGCTTTGCTCCGCCTGCTCCGCCTCGCCCGCATCGGCTGCACCGACATCTTCGCCGCGCAGGCCAAGGCCGTGGCGAAGTGACCGAGGAGGTGGTGCCGCAGGCGATCCGCAAGCTCGCCCCCGGCAAGCTCGTCATCGCCAGCCATAACGAGGGCAAGGTCCGCGAAATCCGCGCCTTGCTCGCGCCATATGGCGTTGAGGCGGTCTCGGCCAAAGACCTCGACCTGCCCGAGCCCGAGGAGACCGGCACCACCTTCGTCGCCAATGCCGAACTGAAGGCGCTCGCCGCCGCCGACCTATCGGGCCTGCCCGCGCTCGCCGACGACAGCGGGCTGTGCGTCGATGCGCTAGGCGGCGAGCCCGGCGTCTATACCGCCGATTGGGCCGAAACGCCGACCGGCCGCGACTGGGGGCTGGCGATGCGCAAGGTCGAGGATGCGCTGGCGGCGAAAGGCCCCGACGCCTCGCGCGATGCCCACTTCGTCTGCACGCTCGCGCTGGCCTGGCCCGACGGCCACGTCCAATGGTTCGAAGGCCGCGCCGAGGGCCATCTGACCTGGCCGCCACGCGGCACGATCGGCTTCGGCTATGATCCGGTGTTCGTGCCGTTCGGCCGCGACGAGACTTTCGCCGAACTGCCGGCTGAGGAAAAGGCCGCGCTCAGCCACCGCACGGCGGCGTTCCGGCAACTGGTCGACGCGGTGTTCTGAGGTCGGGGCGGCAGGCGTCACTTCTCGGTAAAGCGCTTCACTTTCACCGGCAGATCCTTGCCCTTGGTGCGACGCGACGGGATCTGCACCGGATGCTTCTTCTTCCACTCGGCGAACGACATCGGCCCATCGGGCGTGTCGATCATCATATCGTCGGTACTCATGAAGGCGGCTCCCGCTCTGACTGTCCGGGGATCGCATGGCGCGCAGCCAACACAATCCCGACCCGACACACATAACGCGGGAATTGGACTTCCGCCCCCAGGTTTCCAAGCGCTCCTCCCGTACCGCCGGTCCAATCCGCAGCCCGTTTGGCCGACACACGCTTTCGATGCGTATGTCATTGGCGTGCCTTACGATATTGCTATCCTCCCGGCACCGACATCGATTCGGAGCGCGCCATGTTCGTTTCGCTTCCCCCGCCACCGGTTCAAAATGTGGTGCGTGAGTCAGCCCAGCGGCCGGGCGACATCGTCCGTCTCGCCCCCGGCAAGATCCTCTGCGCCGGCGAGCCGGTGACACCGGTACATCTCGAGACGCCCTTCACCACGAGTGTGCTGCGCAACCGGGAAGCGGCGACACAAGCGGCGCCCTATGCGCTGCGCTTCGCGATCGATGCGGACGGGCGGGCGGTGGACATCCAGGTCGATCCGCATCCCTTTCCCGGCTTCTACATCGACACCGATGACCTGGCGCCCGCGCTCGCCGCCTCGCGCTTCGCGGCGGGCATGCCGCGGCAGACCTGCAGCATCGCCTATACCGCGGAGTTCGTGCCGATAACCGACGCACCGCTCGCGCTGCTGTATGAAACGGCGAGCGCGCCGGTTCCGGGAATCGCGACCCGGGAAATCTACGAGAGGCTTAACGCTGACGGGGATTGCGCGCGCGGGCCGGGCTCGCCGCGTCGGCTAAACTACCCGAATTTCGAGACGATCGCGCAGGCGCCAGGCACGCGATCCTGGTCGTTTCTGCGCTTCGATGTCGATGCGGCCGGTCACACGCGCAACGTCCACGTGGTTGGCGCGTCGGGAAGCGCCGCGCTCGACGTGGCGAGCGTCAGGGCGCTGCGCGGCAACCTGTATGCGCCGGGGAAGGCGCTGCACGGCTGCACGTTCCACTTCTACCGGCTTGGCAACCAGCCGATCGCGGCGCCATCGATCCCGGCGGATGCGCCCAAAGATAGCGGTGCGCTCCCGGCCTGCGCGATCGACCCCAAAACGGTTCGGCCGCTATACACCGGCGAGGCCTATCCCCGTCCGTTCGCCGCCCGGCGCATCGAAGGCTATGCGATTATCGGCTTCGACACCGCGCCGTGGGGGGCGGTCGGTAACGTTCGGGTGCTCGCTGCCGAACCGGCCGCGACCTTCGGCAGCGCCGCGTCGCGGGTGATCTCCAGCGGCAGCGTGGCGGAGAGCGACGTCGGACATCGCGGCTGCGTAATCCGCGTCCAGTTCAGGCTGCCGCAGGCGACGCCGGCCGAGTGATCGCCGCGCTCCGTCAAAACGCGCGCTCACCCACCACATTTCCCGGCGGGGTATAGCGGCAGACCAGATAGTCGTCGCGTTCGTTGCTCGCCAGCGCGCAGCCGAACCGAGTCGTGTTGCGCCACACGAGCTGCGTGTAATGCGCGACATCCTCCCATCTGCCGGTGGTGCTGAAATCGGGCGTCACGCCATTGCGGAAGAAGCGTTTCTCATCGACGAACCCGCCGACCATCTCGTCATAGCGATACGCGCCGCGCGTGCCGGTCCACAGGTTCTCGCCCTCGCGCCCCGGCCCCATCGGTTGCTCAGCATGTTCGAAGCGATGTTCGGCGGCGAGCGTGCGCGCATAGCCGAGCGCATGCGCCGCGAGCGTGTCGTCCCACACCAGCGGCGCGACGCCGACCGCCCCGCGCGCGCGATTGTGCCCGTCGAGCATCGCCTGCCGGAGCAGGCTCAGCCCGCGCGCCGGCTGCTCCTTCAGGCGTGGCTCGACGATGCGCGGCGGCCCCGACGGCGAACACGCCGCGAGCACCAGCGCGAGCAACACAATGATCCGCATCTTTCCACGTCCTCCGCGGGCGCGCATAGGCGCCCATATGACCGCCGACCCAACGCCGCCGCTCGCCCTATATGTCCATTGGCCGTTCTGCGTCTCGAAATGTCCGTACTGCGATTTCAACAGCCATGTCCGCGAGAGTGTCGATCAACTCGCCTGGCGCGACGCCCTGCTCGCCGATCTCGCCCATGAGGCGCGCGCGCTGCCGGGGCGGCGGCTCGGTTCGATCTTCTTCGGCGGCGGCACGCCCTCGCTGATGCCGCCCGCGACGGTGGCGGCGATCCTCGCGGCGGCCGAGCGCGCGTGGGGCTTCGCCGACGCTATCGAGATCACGCTCGAGGCCAACCCGTCCTCGGTCGAGGCGGCGCGCTTCGCCGATCTCGCGGCGGCTGGGGTCAACCGCGTGTCGCTCGGATTGCAGGCGCTCGACGACGCGGCGTTGCGCTTCCTCGGCCGCGCACACGGCGTCGACGAGGGACTCGCCGCACTGGCGACCGCGCAGGCCGCGTTCGGGCGAGTCAGCTTCGACCTGATCTACGCCCGCCCCGGCCAGAGCCTCGCGGCGTGGGAGGCGGAGCTGCGCCGCGCGATCGGCTTCGGCACCGAGCATCTGTCGCTCTACCAGCTCACCATCGAACCCGGCACGCGCTTCGCGACCGAGGCGGCGGCGGGGCGGCTGACGATCCCCGACGAGGATAGCGCCGCCGACCTGTTCGAGACCACCCGCACGATCGCGGCGGCGGCTGGTTTGCCGGCGTATGAAATCTCGAATCATGCGCGGCCCGGCGCGGAGAGCCGCCACAACCTGGCCTATTGGCGCTACCAGGACTACGCCGGGATCGGCCCCGGCGCGCACGGCCGCCGCGCCGGCCTAGCCACCGCGCGCCACAAGAAGCCCGAGAACTGGCTTGGGGCTGTCGCGCGCAACGGCCACGGCGCGCAGATCGAAGACGCGCTCGCGCCGAGCGAGCGCGCCAAGGAAGCGCTGCTGATGGGGTTGCGGCTGCGCGAGGGCATCGACCTCGCGCGGGTCGCGCAGATCGGCGCGGCACCGATCGCCGACCTGATCGACGAACCCGCGACCGCGCGGCTGGCGGCGCAAGGCTTGGTCACGCGCGACCGGGACCGGCTTGTCGTCAACGAGACCGGGATGCTGCTGCTCGACGCGATCCTCGCCGCGATCGTGCGCGCCTGACGCCAGCCGTCAGGCGCGCGCGCTCTCGATCACGCCGTCCGAATTGTAGCGCAGCGCCTTTAACACCGACTCGACGATCGCATCGGCATCGAGCCCGGCCTGGGCATATTGCACCTCGGGCTTGTCCTGATCCTGGAAGACGTCGGGCAAACGCAGCGTGCGCAGCTTGAGTCCGGCGTCGATCAGCCCGTTGTCCGAGGCGAAGGTCAGCACATGCGCGCCGAACCCGCCGACCGCGCCCTCCTCGATCGTGATCGCGACCTCGTGCGTGGTCAGCAGCTTGCGGATCAGCGCCTCGTCGAGTGGCTTGGCAAAGCGGAGATCGGCGACGGTGGTCGACAGACCGCGCGCATCGAGCGCGTCCGCCGCCTTGAGCGCCTCGCCGAGCCGCGTACCGAGCGACAGGATCGCGACCTTCTGCCCCTGCCGGACGATCCGGCCCTTGCCGATCTCGAGCACTTCGGGCGTCGCCGGCAGCGCGACGCCGACGCCGTTGCCGCGCGGATAGCGCACCGCGATCGGGCCGCTGTCATGCGCGACGGCGGTGTGGACCATATGGACCAGCTCGGCCTCGTCGGACGGCGCCATCACCACGAAATTCGGCAAGGTGGCGAGATACGACACGTCGAAGCTGCCGGCATGAGTCGCGCCGTCCGCCCCGACCAGACCGGCGCGATCGATCGCGAAGCGGACGGGCAGGTTCTGGATCGCCACGTCGTGCACGACCTGATCGTAGGCGCGCTGGAGGAAGGTCGAATAGATCGCGCAGAACGGCCGCATTCCCTGTGCGGCGAGACCCGCGGCGAAGGTGACGGCATGCTGCTCGGCGATGCCGACGTCGAAGAACCGCTCGGGATAGGCTTGCGCGAACTTGTCGAGCCCGGTGCCGGACGGCATCGCCGCGGTGATCGCGACGATGGTCGGGTCGGTCTTGGCCTCTTCGACGAGCGCCTGGCCGAATACGTTCTGATACTGCGGCGGCCCCGGCGGTGCCTTCGCCTGCGTGCCGGTGATCACGTCGAACCGCTGCACGCCGTGATATTTGTCGGGCGCGGCTTCGGCGGGCGCATAGCCCTTGCCCTTCTGGGTCACGACATGGACGAGGATCGGCCCCTTGTCGGCGTCGCGGACATTTTCGAGCACGGGGATGAGCTGGTCGAGATTGTGGCCATCGACCGGCCCGACATAATAGAAGCCGAGCTCCTCGAACAATGTGCCGCCCATCGCCATGCCGCGCGCGAACTCGTCGGTCTTCTTGAGGCTGGTCGCGAGCGGGCGCGGCAGCCGCTTGGCGACACGCTTGGCGAGATCGCGAAGCCCGAGGAATTCCTTGCTCGACGCGAGCCGCGCCAGATAGGCCGACAGCCCTCCAACCGGCGGCGCGATCGACATATCATTGTCGTTGAGGATCACGACGAGGCGGTTGCCGGCGGCTTCCGCGTTGTTCATCGCCTCATACGCCATGCCCGCCGACATCGCGCCATCGCCGATCACCGCGATCGCCTTGCCGGGCTGGTCGGCGATCTTGTTGGCGATCGCGAAGCCGAGGCTGGCCGAGATCGAGGTCGAGCTGTGCGCCGCGCCGAACGGATCATACTCGCTCTCGCTGCGCTTGGTGAAGCCCGACAGGCCACCGCCCATGCGCAGCGTGCGGATGCGATTGCGCCGCCCGGTGAGGATCTTGTGCGGGTAGCATTGATGCCCGACGTCCCACACCAGCCGGTCGCGCGGGGTGTCGAAGACATAGTGTATCGCCACGGTCAGCTCGACGACGCCCAGCCCCGAACCGAGGTGGCCACCGGTCACGCCGACAGCGGAAATGGTCTCCTGGCGCAGCTCGTCAGCGAGCTGAGCGAGGTCGGCGGGCGCGATCTTGCGGAGATCGGCGGGCGTGTCGACGGTGTCGAGAAGCGGCGTAGTGGAAGCGTCAACCATCGGCCGTCATTAGCGAAGCCGCGCGCGACTGTCGATTGTCGCGATCGTTTCTGATGCGACTTGACGGCGCCTGCGTTGCAATTGGACAACGCCTGCATGTCCGTTCTGTCACACCGCCTCGCCACAACCGACGACATCCCCGCGATCGCGGCGCTGATGGAACGCGCGATCGCCGCTCTGCAAAGCGACTTTCTGACGGCGGAACAGGTCGCGGCGAGCCGGCTAAGCATGGGGCTGGATACGCAGTTGGTCGAGGATGGCACCTATTTCGTCGTCATGGCGGGCGATCGACTCGCCGGCTGCGGCGGCTGGAGCTTTCGCGCTACTCTATATGGCGGCAACCACAGCGTTTCCTTGCGCGACGGCTCAACGCTCGATCCCGCGACGGATGCGGCCCGAATCCGGGCGATGTACACGGACCCTGATTTCGCGCGGCGCGGGATCGGTCGCATGATCCTGCGCATTTGCGAGGACGCCGCGCGGGACGCCGGCTTCTCGCGCGCGGAGATGATGGCGACGCTGGCAGGCGAGCCGCTCTACCACGCTTGCGGCTATGCCGTGATCGAACGCGTCGCGAGGATGAACGACAGCGGCGTGCCGGTGCCGGGCGCCCGGATGGGCAAGATGCTTTAGCCGCTGCAGCGCGCTTCGGTGCGGCGGCCTCCGCCACGTAGCGCCCGCCGCGAACCTGGATGCGGCTCAGCCGGCCGCGTCGCAGTCGGCACATTTGCCGCGCACTTCGATCACCGGGCGCTCGGGCGCGAAACCGGCCTTCTCCGCCGCGGAACGCACGCCGCTGGTGACACGGTCGTCGTCGAGATGCGTCGTCTGGCCGCAGGTGTCGCAGACGAGGAAGATGCAATCGTGCAGGCAGTCAGGATGCGCGTTGGCGATATAAGCGTTGGAACTCTCCACCCGCCGCGCGAGGTTGGCGGCGACGAACAGATCGAGAATCCGGTACACGCTGTTCGCAGCGACGCGCCGCCCTTCCGCCTTGGACACCGCCTCGGCGATGTCATAGGCGGATGCCGGCTTGTCGAACCCGGCGAGCGCGGCGAAGATATGCGCGCGCATCGTCGTCCATTGTTCGCCAGATCGCTCCAGCACGTCCTGTGCAGCACGGGCGAGATCGTCGCCATGCGGTTCCCGATGTTGATGAAGGCTCGCCATGCGCTGGAAATAAGCTTTCCGACCTTGGTGAGCAAGGCGCGCATCCTGGCGCGCTCCCGCCGCGGCCCGTCGACACCGCGATTCGGCCGGGTTGCGATTCGCCGCGTTGCAGTGCAGCATGATATCATCCAAAATGGAAATAAGCGTATCCGCACTGAACCAATTCAGAAGGCAAGTGTTCGACCTAGATGTTATCCCGCTTCCTCAACCGTCGCCGAGAGCGACAGCCGGAGCGGCGGATGGTGGCGGCCTCCTACGGCGCACGTCTGTACGCGATCGGTGATATCCACGGCCGGCGCGATCTGCTCGACGATGTACTGCAGCAGATCGAGGAGCAGGACGCGAAGACCGCCAGCGGCCCGTCCGAAATCATCTTCCTCGGCGATCTGATCGACCGTGGCCCCGATTCGGCTGAAGTGGTCGAGCGCGTCGTGGAACTGCGCACGAGCGGGCGCAGCATCAGCGTGCTACTGGGCAACCACGAGGAAGTGTTCCTGCGAATCCTGCAGGGCGAAGCCAACCTCCTGCCGATGTTCATCAAGATCGGGGGTCGTGAAACGCTGTTCAGCTACGGCATCACACGCCACGAATACGACACGCTCTCGAACGAGGCGCTCGCCGAGCGGCTTCGCGCGCTGGTGCCGCCCACACATCTCGCCTTGCTGAACGATTGCGACGAGATGGTGTTTCGCGGCGACTATGTTTTCGTACATGCCGGTATCCGGCCCGGCGTACCGCTCGCCGAACAATCCGAAAACGACCTGCGCTGGATTCGAAGCCCGTTTCTGGAAAGTAACGTCGATCATGGCCGCATCATCGTCCACGGCCACACCGTGACGGAGGAGCCGGAACTGCGCACCAACCGCATCGGCATCGATACCGGCGCGGTCTATAGCGGGCGCCTCACCGTTCTCGGCATAGACGGCACGCGGCGGTGGCTGTTCGAGTCGGCCACGAAACCCGCACTCGAGCCGGCGCGCCGCAGCGCGGCCTGATCGGCGGCGCAGCTCGGCTCGACCAGCGGCGGGCCCCGTGAAACCAAGGCCGCGCCGGGACTGGCCCGACGCGGCCAAACCTCAACGCGCCAGCAACTCGGTTGCGAAGGCACGCACGTTCGGGCCGATATCCTCGTGCGCCAGCGCCATTGCGAGGTTCGCCTGGATGAAACCGGCCTTGTCGCCGCAATCGTACCGCTCACCCGCGAAGGTGAAGCCGTGGAACGGCTGCTTGCCGATCAGTTGCAGCATCGCGTCGGTCAACTGGATCTCACCGCCCGCGCCGGTTTCCTGGCTCTCCAGAATCCGCATCACTTCGGGCTGAAGGATGTAGCGGCCCGGAATCATCAGGTTCGACGGTGCGGTGCCCTGCGCCGGCTTCTCGACGAGCGCCTTAACCTCGGTCAAACGGCCATCGACCTTGCCCGGTGAGATAATGCCGTATTTGTGCGTTTCCGATGGTGCCACTTCGAGCGCGCCGACGATATTGCCGCCGACCGTTTGATACGCCTCCACCATCTGCTTCATGAAGCCCGGCGTGCCGGCCATCAACTCGTCGGGCAACAGCACCGCGAACGGCTCGTCGCCGACGATATCGCGCGCACACCAGACCGCATGGCCCAAGCCAAGCGGCTCTTGCTGGCGGACATAGACGGGCGAACCCGGCTTCATGCGGATGCTTTCGACCACGGCGAGCGACTTGCCGCGCGCCCGCATGGTCGCCTCGAGTTCGTACGAGACGTCGAAATGGTCTTCCAACGCGGACTTGTTCCGGCTGGTGACGAAGATGACCTGCTCGATCCCCGCTTCGAGCGCTTCCTCGACCGCATATTGGATCAAGGGCTTGTCGAGAACGGTCAGCATTTCCTTCGGCATCGCCTTGGTCGCGGGCAGAAACCGCGTACCCAGACCCGCCACCGGAAAAACCGCCTTGCGCACCGGCTTGATCGTCATGCGTGTCTATCTCCGAAAATCACGATGAAATGTGTGAAATGCGCCGCCGGGAACAGGGCCGCATGGAGCCTATACCGGGGCGAATGCCGCCTTGTCGATTGGCATACAACGCCGCTGGAACACCGAATGGCGTTTTTTTGTTGCGGCGCAATATTGTTCGGGGGCGTGAGCACACTACGGCGCGACGCGTGAGAGCTCAAAAAGCATTGCGGTGCATCAGCACCTTGAAGGTCTGCAACACCAGGATCACGTCCCGCCACACCGTCCACGATTCCAGATAGGCGAGATCGGCCTGTAGCCGGTTGAGCAGGTCCGCACCGGTTTCGGTGTTGCCGCGAAATCCCCGCACCTGCGCAAGCCCGGTCAGGCCGGGTTTGACGGCGTGGCGATTCCAGTAATGCGCGGACACCTCCCAATAGAGCGCGCTGCCGGCGAGCGCGCCGGTCGCGTGCGGGCGCGGGCCAACGATACTCATTTCGCCTCGCAACACGTTGAAAAGCTGCGGCAATTCGTCGATGCTCGTCTGGCGGATGAACCAGCCGACGCGCGTCACGCGCGGGTCGCCACGCGTGACGAGCCGACTGGCGCTCGCGTCCGCCTGTGTGACGTACATGCTGCGGAACTTGAGCATGCGGAACAGCCGGTTGCCCTGACCGACACGCTGCTGGGCGAACAGAACCGGCCCGTGCGAATCGCATTTGATCGCGATCGCGACGATCACCAGCAATGGCAGCAGCCCGATCAGCATGGCGCCGGCCACGACCAGATCGAACACCCGCTTGGTGACCCGGTCGATACCGCTCAGCGGGCCGACCGCGACCACGGCGGTCGCGAAGCCATGGTAGTTGCTCGTACCGATCGCGCCCAATGCGTCCAGTTCGGGCGCGAGCACCTCGACCTGAACGCCCGCCCCCTTGAGTGCCAAAGCCCATTTTCCGCGCCGCTCTGGCGGGCAGGATATGATGACGCGATCCGCCTGGAACACGCACTCGCCGATGCGGTGCAACATCATCGGATCACTGAGATTGGGAATGATGCCGGCGCCCTGCACATCGACGCGGGTCGCGGTACATTGCGGGGGAGGCTCGACGCCGTCGACGATGACGATTTCGGTCGCCGGGGTACCGCCCAGAGCGCGCGCCGCCAGATCGGCGAAGATCGCGCGCGCCAGGATCAGCGAAATGCCGCTCAGCAGACAGCCGGTGGCCACCAGCACGCGCGACAATTCCTCGTTCGAACGTGTCGCGAAGGTGATCGCCAGCCCAATCGCATAGGCTCCGAGCAATGCGGAAAACGCCTTACGCATGCTGCGCGGCGGTTTGATGATGTTGCGGAGCGAAAACGCCTTTATTTGCAAAGCGATGAGGTAATAAAGCGGCAGCACGAGAATGAGCAGGCTTACCACGCGCACGCCGAAGAAATAGCCGAGATGAACCCATGCGGCCAAAGCGATCGGCGCCACGATCGCGATCAGATCGACCGCCAACACGGAGAGCACCAGCCGGCCGCGAATCATTTGCTTGGATATGCCGCGCGGCGGGAGCGCGGCCGGATCAAACGACACGCGTTCGCTCTCCCCCAGCTTGCTCTCAAACGTGGCCACGCGAATCTTTCCCCTTCTCTCGACATCGACGGGGCGGCAGGATTGCGGGGTAACGATGCCATAAATGGTGCGATGCATCAACTCGTTCCAATATGGCGGTTGTTCCCCGGTCGAACGCCGCTATGGTCCCGTCACGAGGCACGCACTTGGGTGGACGGTGACAATGAGCGTGGTCGCGGACTTCGAAGCCTTGAAAAATTTCGTCGCGCCGCGGGGCGAAATCGGTCGGTCCATCCTGCACATTCATCTCGGCATCGCAATATATATCGTGTTGCGGCTGGTGACACGGCGACGCCTCGGTCCACTGTGGGCGTTGGCGGGCGTCGCCCTGCTCGAAGCGCTCAACGAGACGATGGATCTGGCCGCGACATGGCCGGTTCTGCAGAACTGGCAAATCCGCGACACGCAGCAGGATGTGTTCAACACGATGTTATGGCCATGCCTGCTATGCGGACTGGCGCTATGGGACGGTCGCAGGCGGCGCGGCTAGGCGCATGCGCGTGAATATGCCAACGGGCGAGTGCAGGAGCCTTTTCGATGCGTGATCATGACATCTCGAAGCTCAGCCGTCGCGCCGTGCTGCCGTTGCTCGGTTTGGCTGGGGGCGCATTGTGCGTGCGCGCGACGCTTGCCCAGCATGGCACAACGGAGGATGCGGAATGGCCCAAATGGGCGCCGACGCGTGCCGCCTTCTACGCGCAGATCGCGCAGTGGCGCACCACGGGAAAGGACATTCGCCAGTTCGGCGCGAAGCTCGACGGGCAGGCAGACGACACCGTCGCGCTCCAGCAGGCGATCGACGCCGGCGTGCCGGTGCTGCTGATCCCGGCCGGCACGCTCCGGCTGACCCGCGCGATCGCGCTGACTCGCCCGATCGTCATCCTGGGCGCGGGTGACGCCACGGTACTGCGTTGGGAGGGGCGGCAGCGCGACCCCTTCATCGCCGTGCCTGCGGACAAGAACCCGGCGAGCTTCCTCACTGGCGTCCACATCGATTCCCTCCGCCTGGTGCGCCCTGCACCGCTGCCATCCAACGGCACGATTCTGCGCGGCCTGAACGTGCGCAAAGTCTCCGTCACACGCTGCTCGACCGACCGGTTCGGAGCGTTGTTCGTCGGGCATTTGCGCAAACCCGTACGCGACGCCCGCAAGGACATTCACGATCTCGCGCTCGACGCCGGTTTCTCTCCCGCCGGCGACGACCTCAACGAAGATATTTTCGCCTACGACAACCGGATCGATGGCGGCGCCTACATGAGCCAGATCTTGCGGGTGAACTACGGCCGGCGGATCATCGCGGTCGGAAACACCGGGCGTTTCGCGAACATAAGCTGGTTCGGGGGCTCAGCGAAGATCAACCTGGGCGGCGCGCCGCAATATCTTCGTCGAGCGCGCGACATCTATGTGACGCACAACAAGGTGCATGGCGCCAACGGCGGCATTTACGGCAACAATGGCGACGGCATCCTCGTCGCGCACAATGAAGTCAGCGAGATGCTCGATGTCGGGATCGACTTCGAAGGCTGCTTCAACGCGCTTGCGCACGACAATATCGTACGCAACGCTGCCAATTACGGGCTGGCGACCTTTTATGCCGCGAAGAACATCGTGTTTCGCAACAACCAGGTCTACCAGGACGGCAGCGCCGCGCAGCTACCCGCCCGCTACGGAAAACGCTACGGCAAGAGCGGTGGCCGCGCGCTGTTCGCGCTGCGTAGCGCAGGCTTCCGGCAGTCGCCGGGCGCGATCGACGTGTCGTTCATCGGCAATCGCTTCATATTTGGCGGCAAGACCGGCACCGGCGTTTGCCTGCCGAGCTATTTCTCGCGGCTCGTGCTCGACGGGAACACATTCGAGAACGTCGCCTGCGACCTCACCTGCGGCTCGACCGGCACGATGATCGTGACGCGCAACAAACTCAGTTTCGACCGTGCGATCGTGGCACCATATCGCGCGCTGGGTGATAGCGCGGTCCAGGCGACCTTCACCGACAATGAGATACGCGTAAGCGCAGCCCAGGATCCCGGCGCGATCGCCATCGCGGACACGGCACCGATCGCCGGTGGCCACCGGGCGGAAATCTCGCGCAATGTCGTGATCGATGCGGGCAAGGGCGCCGCTATGCCGATCGTGCTGTTCGGGACGCAGGGGCATGCCACCGTCAGCGGCAACACGGTCGGCGCGGTCTACGTGCAGACCAGGGCCCTCGGCACCGTCTCCGCCAACCAAACGCGCGGGGGCACGCCGATCGCGGCGGTGGGGCTGCCGGCAGCGTTCGTGCCAGCGACCACCGAACCCGAGCCTGCGCCGGAGCAAGCAGCGGCGGACGACACGCCATGATGCCGGGCCTCGCCGCGTGAAAATCCTGCATGTTGCGCAAAAGACGAAAGGTGGCGTCGCTACTCATATGGCCCAACTCGTCGCCGCGCAGGCGGCTGAGCACGGCGCCAGCAACGTCGTGATCGTCGTCGGCGACGACGAGAAGCACTTTTTCGACACGATCCCGCAGTCGACCCTGCGCCTGTTCGGTAGTTCAGCGCGACGACCGGGCGCATTCGCGAGCATGGCGCGTTTCGCTCACCGTGTCATCGCGGCGGAGCGGCCCGACATCCTTCATATCCACAGCACCTTCGCGGGCGTGTTGATCCGCGCGCGCTACCTGTTCACGCGGGCCGAACAGCGGCCGGCGATCGTCTATTGCGCGCATGGCTGGGCGTTCAATATGCAAATCCCAGCGTGGCAGAAGCGGATCTATATCGCCATCGAACGGCTGCTCGCCCGGGCTACCGACCGCATCCTCTGCATCTCACGGTTCGAGCAGGACAGCGCCATCGCCGTCGGTCTGCCGCCGGCGAAACTGGAGATGGTATACAACGGGCTGCCCCCGCTCGATCGCGATATCGCGCCCGCAGCGGGCTTCGATCCCGCCACGCTCAACCTCCTGTTCATCGGCCGGACGACACCGCAAAAAGGGCTGCCCGACCTGTTCGCGGCAATGGCGCTGCTTCGCGAGCGGCCGATCCACCTGCATACCGTGGGCGACAGGATGGACGAGGCGCAGCCCGCCCCCGCCAATGTCACCGAACATGGCTGGAAACCGCGCGAGGTGCTGCGGGATTATATCGCCGCGGCGGATGCGATCGTGATGCCGTCGCGCTGGGAGGGGTTCGGGCTCGTCGCGATCGAGGCGATGCGTCAGGCGCGGCCGGTCGTGGCGAGCGACGCCGACGCGCTGCCGGAGATCGTGCGGCCCGGCATCTCGGGCTATCTGTACCCGCGCGGCGATGTGCCGGCGCTGGCCGAGGTTTTGGCGGGGCTGGATCGCGACACTTTGCGCGCGCTCGGACGCAGCGGGCGCGATCTGTTTCTCGAGATGTTTACCGAAGATCGGATGATCGCGAAGGTCGGGTATCTCTATCGCCGTCTCGCGGGCGATCGCGCCAGCGAACATCGTTGACTCGTGCCGGCGGTCAGGCTAGGCGCTACTCTGTAGGTTCAGATATTCCAGGGAGGCAGATCATGAAGACGTTCGTTGCGATCGCAACCGCCAGTTGCATGCTCATGGCCACCTCCGCTCCGGCGTTGGCCGCGCCGACGCTTCAGCCGGCCGTCGCAGCGCAGGCCGCGCCGACGACCGGGGTCCGCGCGAAGCTGGTCGAGCGCGCCGCGTACACGCCGCGCGGCAAATCGAAGAAGTTCCTTAATACGGACACCATTCTCGTCGGGATCGGCGCCCTGTTCGCGGTCGCGACGGGCATTTGCGCCGCTGCTGGCGGTTGCTACAGCGACCATCCCGCCAGCTCCTGATCGCACCGCACACTGCGGGGACGGATCGAACCCCGGCGATACGCGGTATCGCCGGGGTTTTTCACATCCGCCCGATCAGGCGATCGTCGGTACCATGCCGCCTTCGACGCGGATCGCCGCGCCGTTGGTCACCGCCGCGAGCGGGCTGGCGAGGAACGCAGTCATCGCCGCGACTTCCTCAGCCTCGATCAGACGCCGGATCAGCGACAGCGGGCGCAGCTTCTCGAAGAACTCGGCTTCGCGCTCGGCCTCGGGCGCGTCCTTGTTGGAAACGGTCGAGCGGATGAATTCGACGATCCCCTCCGACCGGGTCGGCCCAGGCTGGACGGTGTTGACCGTCACGCCGGTGCCGCGCGTCTGCTCGGCGAGGCCGCGGGAAATCGCGAGCTGCGCGGTCTTGGTCATGCCGTAATGGACCATCTCCGCCGGGATGAGCTGCGCGCTCTCGCTCGCGATGAAGATCACGCGGCCCCAGTTCGCCTCCAGCATCTTCGGGAAATAGTGGCGCGACAGACGGATGCCGCTCATCACGTTGATTTCGAAGAAGCGGAACCAGTCGGCATCGGTGATCTCGACGAAGGGCTTGGCTTCGTAGATGCCGAGATTGTTGACGAGGATATCGACGTTCGGAACGGCGGCGATCAGTGTTTCGCAGCCTTCCGCCGTGCCGGCATCGGCGAGCACCGCGCGCGTCGCGCCGACCTTGGCGGCGGCGGCGTCGAGCTTGTCCTGGCTGCGGCCGGTGACGGTCACCGCGGCGCCTTCGGCGGCGAGACGCTCGGCGATGGCGAGCCCGATCCCGGCGGTGGAGCCGGTGACGAGCGCGGTCTTGCCCTTGAGTTGCAGGTCCATTGTCCAAAAACCTCCATTGGAATGACGGACCGGGAGATATGACGACGCGGCATTGATGATTAGTTGGCAGCAGTGCACAATAGAAGTGATCGACGATCACCAAAGGGACGCACCTGTGGATAACCGCATCGGCGACATGCAGACGTTCCTCGCCGTCACCGAGGGCGGGAGCTTCGCCGCGGCCGCCAAGGCGCTGCGGCTGACCCCCTCGGCGGTCAGCCGCAGCATCGCGCGGCTGGAGGCACGGCTCGGCGTGGTGCTGGTGCAGCGCACGACGCGCTCGCTGTCGCTGACCCCGGAAGGCGAGTCGTATCGCAGCCGCATCTCGGCGCTGCTCGCCGAGGTCGACGCGGTCGAGCAAAGCCTCGGGCGCGAGCAGGACCGTCCGCGCGGACTGCTGCGCATCAACGCGGCGGTGCCGTTCGGCGTGCACTGCCTGGTGCCGATCCTGCCGCGCTTCCTTGACGCTCATCCTGAGGTGACGGTCGATCTCGCGCTTTCCGACACGCTGGTCGATCTGATCGAGGAGCGCGCCGACATCGCGATCCGCATCGGCCCGCTCCGCGACACGCGGCTGCGCGCGAAGAAACTCGGCCATAGCGCGATGGCGCTGGTGGCGAGCCCCGATTATCTCGCGCGGCGCGGCACGCCGCGCGACCCCGGCGACCTCGCGCGGCACGTCTGCCTCAAGTTCAGCTTCCGCCGCAGCGTCGATTCGTGGCCGCTGTTGAGCGGCGGGCGTGTCGTGCAGCGACCGGTCGATGGGCCGTTCCTCGGCAATTCGGGCGAGGTGGTGCGGCTGATGGCTGTCGCCGGCGGCGGCATCGCGCGGCTCGGCCGCTTCCATGTGGCGGCGGATCTCGCGACTGGAAGACTGGTCGAGGTGCTGGCCGCGTGCAATCCCGGCGACGGCGAGGATATCCACGCGCTGTACAGCGGGCATGACCGGCTGGCGCTGCGCGTGCGTGCGTTTCTGGACTTCCTTGATGCGGAGTTGCGGCTGGCAGAGTGAACGTCGCGCCGGCGGCGCGCGCGACAAGCGACGTGTCGGCGGCGCATGTCTGCGACATCTCGGGTGCGGGCGCGCTCGGCACGAATGGACGTCGCGGACAACGCATTAACGCTTGCTCCCACTGCCCGCTTTCCGCCATTCGCACGCGATGACTTTCCGTGTGGACATGGGCACCGACGCGAACGGCGGCGCGGTGACGATTGACCTTGAGGAACTGCTCGCGACGCGGCTGCTGGTGCAGGGCAATTCGGGTTCGGGCAAATCCTATCTGCTCCGCCGCCTGCTGGAAGGCAGCGGACGCGAGGTGCAACAGATCATCATCGATCCCGAGGGCGATTTCGTCACGCTTTCCGGGCCGTACGGTCATGTCGTGATCGAGGCGGTCGATTACTCGATCGCCGAGATCACGCGCTTCGCCGCGCGCGCGCGCGAGCATCGCTCGTCGGTGGTGCTGAGCCTCGAAGGCTTGGAGATGGAAGGCCAGATGCGCTGCGCCGCCGCCTTCCTGATGGGGCTGTTCGATGCGCCGCGCGAACATTGGTATCCCGCGCTGGTGGTGATCGACGAGGCGCAGATCTTCGCGCCCGCCGCCGGCGCCGAGGTGACCGAGGAGGTGCGCCGCGCCTCCCTGTCGGCGATGGCCAATCTGATGTCGCGCGGGCGCAAGCGCGGGCTCGCCGGGATCATCGCGACGCAGCGGCTCGCCAAATTGTCGAAGAACGTCGCGGCGGAAGCGTCCAACTTCCTGATGGGGCGCACCTTCCTCGACATCGACATGGCGCGCGCCGCCGATCTGCTCGGCATGGAGCGGCGGCAGGCCGAACAGATCCGCGACCTGACGCGCGGCACCTTCCTTGGGCTGGGGCCGGCGATCGCGCGGCGGCCGATCATGGTCAGGATCGGGCCGGTACTGACCTCGGCGCGCAGCAGCAGCCCGGTGCTGACGCCGCTGCCGCAGGCACAGGCCGATGACATGCGCGAGCTGCTGATGACCGAGGTCGAGGTCGATGAACCGACCTTGTTCATGCACGCCGCCGCCAACCCGCCCCCGCCACGCCCGGCCGCGTCGGCCGATCTGATGGACAGCGTGATCGCGCGGCCCGAGCCGGCGCGCGCCGAGCCGGAGCCGGAGATCACCCCCGAAGAACGCGAGCAGATCATCGTCGATGTGCTGCGCGCGATCGCCGACGATCCGGAGTCGGGCGGCCGTGCGGCGGCGGTGCTGTACCAGGATTTCCAGGTGCGCTGCCGGATGGTCGGGGTGCGGCGCGCGCCGCTCGACCCGTCAGCGTTCGCACGACGGCTGGCCGCGGCGCGGGCGGGAATCTTCGAGGGGCTCGACGGCGAATGGGCGCAGGCGCTCGCCGTCGCGGCGACGCTGCCCGACGACATGCTCGGCGCGTTCCTGCTGGTGGCGCGCGCGGCACGCGAGGGGGCGCCCTGCCCGACCGACGAACAGGTCGCGCGGATCTACGGCACCAGCTCGCTTGGCCGGGCGCGGCGGGTGATGAGCTACATCGAGGGGCGCGACATCTTCGTGACGCGGGTGGACCTGTCAGGCCGGCGCTCGATCACGATTCCGGGGCTGGGCTGGACGACTGAAGCGACCGAGGCTTGAAGAATTTCACGCGGAGGCGCGGAGGCGCAGAGAGAAAAAAGCGGCCGAAGGCCGCAAGAATGTCGGTACGCGCTTGGGGCAGGGCCTTACCGAATTTGCCTCTTCTTCTCTCCGCGCCTCCGCGCCTCCGCGTGAAAATCCCGCTTCTTCAAACCGCCCAGGCGGCAACATCGTCTTCCTGCCCGATCAGCGCGAGGCCGTTGGCGATCGAAGTGAGTTCGCCCCCGCTGGCGATCCGGTCTTCGCCGAAGCGCTGTGTGAACAACGCGCGCACGCTTGGGATCAGCGAGGTGCCTCCGGTCAGGAAGACGCGGTCGATGCCGCTTTCGTCGACGCCGGTTTGCGCGAGCGCGCGGTCCACCGTCGCGGCGATGCGGGCGAGATCGTCGGCGATCCAGCCTTCGAACTCGGCGCGGGTGACAGTCGCGTCGATCCGCACACCTTCACCGTCAAAGTGAAAGTCGGCGCTCTGATCTTGCGACAGCGCGCGCTTGAGCCGACCTACCGAATCGTAAAGCCGATAGCCTTGTTCCTCCTCGATGATCGCGATCATCCGCCCGATCGCCTCTGGATCGAGCGCCGCGCGTTGCAGCTTGCGCAGTTCCTCGAGCGTGCGGCGGTTGCGCATCAGCGCGAGCCGCGACCAATCGCTGAAATCGGCGAAATAGCCGCGCGGGATTTCGAGCTGCTTGTCGAACGAGCGGTACAGCCCGCCGAAGCCGAGGATCGGCAGCACCAGCTTGTCGACGATGCGCGAATCGAACTGGTCGCCGGCGATGCCGATGCCGGCGTGGCCGAGCGGGGTACAGCGCTTGGGCGAACCCGGCGGCGCGATCCGCACGACCGAGAAATCGCTGGTGCCACCGCCGAAATCGGCGACCAGGATCGTCGCGCTGTCCTCGACTCGCGCGGCATAGCTGAACGCGGCGCCGAGCGGCTCATACACATAATGGATTTCGGCGCCGAAGCCGGCGAACATCGCGTCGTAGCGTTGCCGGGCGAGCGCCTCGTCGGGGCGGGCGCCAGCATAATGGACCGGTCGCCCGACGACCACCCGGCGCGGCGGCTTCGCCAGCGCGCCACCCGCGTGGCTCGCCAGCTTGGCGAGGAACAGCTTGCCGAGTTCCTCGAAGCGCAGTCTTTTGTCGAACACCGAGGCGTGTTCGAAGGTCGCGCTGGCGGCGACCGACTTGAACGATTGCAGGAAGCGGCTGCCCTGCGGATACTCGAGATAGTCGGCGATCGCCCACGGCCCGGCTTCATAGGCGAGGCCGTCCTCCTCCCAGAAGCACAGCGCGGAGCGAAACACGGCGCTGGTCACATCGGGCGCGGCGAAGTCGATCAGATGCGGCTGCCCATCCGCGCCGACGCGCGCGACGACGCTGTTGGTGGTTCCAAAATCGAGGCCGATCGCGTCCTGCATGCTGTCCTCGCTCGCTGGCCGGGCGCGCGGCTATGCCGGTTGGCGCGAGAAACGCAAGCGGTTACAAGCGCGCATGGCCGAGATCATCAACCTGAGAACCGCGCGCAAGGCGAAAGCGCGCACCGACGCCGCTACCACAGCCGCACAAAGCCGCGCGCTGCATGGGCGCACGCTCGCGCAGAAACGGAGCGATCGCGCCGAGGCTGAGCGGCAGGCGCGCATGCTCGACGGCGCGAGGATCGACGAATGAAGCTCGACGATCTGTTCGTTCGCTATTTCGGCACCGATGATCTTGACGCGGTCTCCCCCGACGCATTGCAGGCCGGCGCCGAGCGGCTGCGGGTCGATTTCGGGCTGGAGACCGATCGCGGGCGGCGCTTCGGCATGTGGGCGCTGATGCAGATGCTGGGGGTGGCGCCCGATCTGGAGGTCGCGTTCGCGGATCCCGCCGACCGCGATGCGGCAAGGACGCTGATGGAGCTGTCAGAGGCGGCGGAATAGCCGCCCCAGGCTGTCATGCCAGCGCAAGCTGGCATCTTCCGTTGGTGGGCGTGCCGCTCGCCCACGAGACCCCAGCTTGCGCTGGGGTGACGGCATTGGAGGGTGTCACGCCATCTCGAGGATCACCGCGTCCACCGCGAGGCTTTCGCCGGGCGCGGCGTTGACGGTCTTCACGACGCCCGACTTCTCGGCGCGCAGAATGTTCTCCATCTTCATCGCTTCGACCACCGCGAGCGGCTGACCGGCTTCGACCGCATCCCCTTCCGCGACGTAGAGCTTCTGGAGCAACCCCGGCATCGGGCAGAGCAGGAACTTCGACAGATCGGGCGGCACCTTGACGAGCAGGTGCTTCGCATAGGGCGCCACATGCGCGGGCAGCACGCGAGCGGTGTGGATCGCGCCGCGTGCGTTGAGGCGGAAGCCGGTGCGCGTGCGGGCGATCTTGACGAACAGCGGGGTGCCGTCGATCTCCGCCTCGACCCCGCGATCGCCGGGCGTATATTCCATCGCGATGTCGATCTCGGCGCCATCGACGCGGATCGCATCCTCCGACACCGCGACCTTATGGTCCTTGCCCGCGATCCGCACCACCCAATCCGACGGCGGATCGAGCCGCTGCCCAAGCTGGCCATCGGTGCGGCGCGCGCGATCGGCCTCCGCCGTCGCGGCGAAAGCCGCCACCGCTGCGAGTTGGGCGAGGAGCGCGGGCGCGGCGGGCGCACCGGTGAAGCCGTCGGGATATTCCTCGGCGATGAAGCCGGTGGTGATGGTGCCCGAGCGGAAGCGCGGGTGCTGCATCAGCGCCGACAGGAAATCGAGGTTGTTACCCGGCCCGTCGATCTCGAACTGGTCGAGCGCGGCGATCTGGAGGTCGATCGCGGCCTCACGCGTGTCGGCGTGGGTGATGAGCTTGGCGATCATCGGATCGTAGAACATGCTGACCTCGCCACCCTCGCGCACGCCGTCATCGACGCGGACATAGTCCGCGCCCTTCTGCACGGGGCCATAGTCCGGGCGCGCGTCGGCGGGCGGATCGTAATGGACGAGACGGCCGATCGACGGCAGGAAGCCGCGATACGGGTCTTCGGCATAGACGCGGTTCTCGATCGCCCAGCCGGTCAGCGTCACGTCCTTCTGCGCGAAGGGCAGCTTCTCGCCGGCGGCGACGCGGATCATCAGCTCGACCAAGTCGAACCCGGTGATCGCCTCGGTGACGGGATGCTCGACCTGAAGCCGGGTGTTCATTTCGAGGAAGTAGAAGCCCTTCCCCGTCTTGTCCGCGCCCGACACGATCAGTTCGACCGTGCCGGCGCTGTAATAACCGACCGCGCGGGCGAGCGCTACCGCCTGCTCGCCCATTGCCTTGCGCATCGCCGGCGTGACGAACGGCGACGGCGCTTCCTCGACGACCTTCTGGTGGCGGCGCTGGATCGAGCATTCGCGCTCGCCGAGATAGACGATGTTGCCGTGCTGGTCGCCCATCACCTGGATTTCGATGTGGCGCGGGCTTTCGATGAACTTCTCGATGAAGACGCGGTCGTCGCCGAACGAGGCAAGCCCCTCGCGCTTGGTCGCCTCGAAGCCTTCGCGCACGTCCTTCTCGTTATAGGCGAGCCGCATGCCCTTGCCGCCGCCGCCTGCGCTCGCCTTCATCATCACCGGATAGCCGATGTCGGTGGCGATCTTCACCGCCTCCTCGGTATCGGCGATCTCGCCGAGGAAGCCGGGGACGACGTTGACCCCCGCCGCCTTGGCAAGCTTCTTCGATTCGATCTTGTCGCCCATCGCGGCGATCGCCTTCGGGGGAGGCCCGACGAAGGCGATGCCCGCCTCAGCGCAGGCGCGCGCGAAACTCTCGCGTTCGGAGAGGAAGCCGTAGCCGGGGTGAATGCAGTCCGCGCCGGTCTCCTGCGCGGCGAGCAGGATCAGCTCGGCCTTGAGATAGCTCTCCGCCGCCGGTGCCGGCCCGAGCCGAACCGCCTCGTCCGCCATCAGCACATGCGGGGCGCGCGCGTCGGCATCGGAATAGACCGCGACCGTGGCGATGCCCATCTTTTTGGCGGTCCGCATCACGCGGCAGGCGATTTCGCCACGGTTGGCGACCAGGATTTTCTTGAACATTCAGTCCCCGCCTCGATTTGATTGTCGTAATGCGTCACCCCGGACGTGTTCCGGGGTCCACCGCACCTCACATCCCGCCGAGCTAAATCGCGCGGTGGGTGCCGGAACGAGTCCGGCATGACGATCGAGGCGCGCGGTATGCGTCATTCGCTGGCCATCAGCCCCTTGAGTTGGAGCCGCCGCGCGTTCGTCAGCGCGGTCTTGCACTGCGCGACGATCAGCGCCTGCCGCACGTCGCCGGCATGAACCCCGCCCTCGACCCGGCAGGCGGCGTTGCGATACGCGATCCATGCGCGCTGGCTGGTGAGCAGCGCGTCGGCGAAGGCGAAGTGGCTGCGGCGGTGGTCCTGCGCGTCCTTGCCCTTCATGAAGGCATTGGTGATGCGCCATTGGCTCACCATCGCGGTGTCGGCCACCTTATATTCGGCGAGCGCGCGTTGCGTCTGCGGCCCCGGCGTGGGGCTCGGCCTTGTGGTGGGGGTCGCGGCGGCGAGTGCGGCCATCAGCATGACGCGCAGCCTTTCGCGGCGCGCGCCGGCTCCTCGCCTTCCATCGCGACGATGCCCAGCTTGGCGAACAGCGTGGCGTCGGCGCTGTCACCGCGATTGCCGGTGGTGAGCAGCTTGTCGCCGGTGAAGATCGAGTTCGCCCCGGCCATGAAGCACAACGCCTGAGTCGCCTCGGACATGCTCTCGCGCCCCGCCGACAGGCGCACCATGCTGAGCGGCATCGTGATGCGCGCGACCGCGACGGTGCGGACGAATTCGATGTCGTCGATCTTGGCGAGCGGCGTGTCGGCGAGCATGTCGCCGAGCACGGTGCCCTTGACCGGCACCAGCGCATTGACCGGCACGCTTTCCGGATGGCGCGGCAGCGTGGCGAGCGCGTGGACGAAGCCGACGCGATCGGCGCGGGTCTCGCCCATGCCGACGATGCCGCCGCAGCACACGTTGATGCCGGCCTCGCGCACGTTCTCGAGCGTATCGAGCCGATCCTGGAAGGTGCGCGTGGTGATGACCTCGCCGTACTTCTCGGGCGAGGTATCGATATTGTGATTGTAATAATCGAGGCCGGCGTCGGCGAGCTGCGCGGCCTGCGTGGGCGTCAGCATGCCGAGCGTCATGCAGGTTTCCATGCCCATCTGCCGCACGCCCTTCACCATTTCGATGATCGCGGGCATGTCCTTGTCCTTGGGGTTGCGCCAGGCCGCGCCCATGCAGAAGCGCTGCGAGCCGGCGTCGCGCGCCTGCGCCGCCGATTGCAGCACCGCGCGCACGTCCATCAGCTTCGACGCCTTGAGCTCGGTCTCGGCGGAGGCGGACTGGTTGCAATAGCCGCAATCCTCCGGGCAGCCGCCGGTCTTGATCGACAAGAGCGTGCAAAGCTGCACCTGCGAGGGCGTGTGATGCGCGCGGTGGACGGTTTGCGCGCGGAACATCAGTTCATCGAACGGCAGCGCGAAGAGATCGGCGATTTCCTGCCGGGTCCAGTCGGTCCTTATCTCCCCTCCCGCTTGCGGGAGGGGTCGGGGGAGGGCCTGTCCAAGCAGCGTCTCTCCCTTGGACAGGCCCTCCCCTAGCCCCTCCCGCGAGCGGGAGGGGGACAATGTTGCGGTGTTTGTCACGCGGTTACTTCCTCGACTGGGGGCATATTGTGCCCCAGCAACTTCAACACCTCGCCCGCCGCGTCCACCAGATTCGTGCCGGGGCCGAAAATCCCCTGGACCCCGGCGTCGCGCAGCACCTGATAGTCCTGCGCGGGGATCACGCCGCCGGCGATGACCTTGATGTCGCTGCGCCCGGCTTCGCGCAGGTGGCCGATCAGTTCGGGGATCAGCGTCTTGTGCCCGGCGGCGAGGCTGGACGCGCCGACCACGTCGACATCGCTCGCGATCGCGAGGTCGGCGGCTTCCTTGGGCGTCTGGAACAGCGGCCCCGGCACAACCTCGAAGCCGAGATCGCCGAACGCCGAGGAGACCAGGTTCGCGCCGCGATCATGCCCGTCCTGCCCCATCTTGGCGACGAGCAGGCGCGGGCGGCGGCCCTTGGCGCGCGTCACCGAGCCGACGCCGTCGATCAGCCCCTGCCACTTGGCGTCGTTGCCATAGGCGCCGCCGTAGATGCCCGAAACCGGCGTCGGCTTGGTGCCGTACCGGCCGAACACATCCTCCATCGCCTGGCTGATCTCGCCGAGTGTGGCGCGTTTGCGCGCGCATTCGACCGCGAGTTCGAGCAGATTGGCGGTGCCCGCCGCCCCTTCGCGCAGCGCATCGAGCGCGGCCTGGCATGCGGCTTCGTCACGGCCCGCCTTCACCTTGGCGATGCGCGCGATCTGCGCCTCGCGCACGGCGTGGTTATCGACATCGAGGATGTCGATCGGGTCTTCGCTCGCGAGCTTGTATTTGTTGACGCCGACGATGACATCCTCGCCGCGATCGACGCGGGCAGCGCGGCCGGCGCTCGCCTCCTCGATCATCGCCTTGGGCCAGCCCGCCGCGACCGCCTTGGCCATGCCGCCCTCGGCCTCAACGCGCTCGATGATCTCCCATGCCGCATCAACGAGTTGCTGTGTAAGACTCTCGACATAATAGCTGCCGCCGAGCGGATCGACGACCTTGGTCATGCCCGTCTCTTCCTGGAGCACGATCTGCGTGTTGCGCGCGATGCGGGCCGAGAAGTCGGTCGGCAGCGCGATCGCCTCGTCGAGCGCGTTGGTGTGGAGCGACTGGGTACCGCCGAGCATCGCCGCCATCGCCTCGATCGTGGTGCGCATGACGTTGTTGTACGGGTCTTGCTCGGTGAGGCTGACGCCGCTGGTCTGGCAATGCGTGCGCAGCATCTTCGAGCGCTCGTCCTTGGCGCCGAGGTTGGTCATCACACGGTGCCACAGCACGCGCGCGGCGCGCAGCTTGGCGATCTCCATGAAGAAGTTCATGCCGATCGCGAAGAAGAACGACAGGCGGCCAGCGAACTTGTCAATATCGAGGCCCGAGGCGACGCCGTATTTCACATATTCCATGCCGTCGGCGATGGTGAAGGCAAGCTCCTGCACCTGCGTCGCGCCGGCTTCCTGCATGTGATAGCCGCTGATCGAGATGCTGTTGAACTTTGGCATCTCGCGGCTGGTATAGCCGAAAATGTCCGAGATGATCCGCATGCTCGGCTCGGGCGGATAGATATAGGTGTTGCGGACCATGAATTCCTTGAGGATGTCGTTCTGTATGGTCCCATCGAGCAGGTGCCGGGGCACGCCCTGCTCCTCGCCCGCGACGATGAAAAAGGCGAGGATCGGGATCACCGCGCCGTTCATCGTCATCGAGACCGACATCTGATCGAGCGGGATGCCGTCGAACAGGATCTTCATGTCGTCGATCGTGTCGATCGCCACGCCGGCCTTGCCGACGTCGCCGGTCACGCGCGGATGATCGCTGTCATAGCCCCGGTGCGTGGCGAGATCGAACGCGACCGACAGGCCCTTCTGCCCGGCCTTGAGGTTGCGATGGTAGAAGGCGTTCGAGGCTTCGGCGGTCGAGAAGCCGGCGTATTGGCGGATCGTCCACGGCCGCCCCGCGTACATCGACGCGCGCACGCCGCGCGTGAACGGCGCGAACCCCGGCAGGCCGGGTTCGATGCCCGCGACATCCTCGGCGGTGTAGAGCGGCTTGACCGTGATCCCCTCGGGCGTTTGCCAGGTGAGATCCTTGCCCTTCACCTCCTTCGCGGCGGCGGCGGCCCATTGGTCGAGCGTGGGCTTGTCGGTCACGTCACTTACTCCGTTCTTCCCGCGCCCGTTCGTCCCGAGCGGAGTCGAGGGACAGGCCATTAGCGCTGTCATGCGCTGCCCATGCCTCGACTGCGCTCGGCACGAACGGTTGAGCGAGGCACCAGATCACAGCGGGATGTTGTCGTGCTTCTTCCACGGGTTCTCGAGCGCCTTGTTGCGTAGCTTGCGCAGCCCCAACGCGATCCGCCGCCGGGTCGAATGCGGCTGGATCACCTCGTCGATGAAGCCCTTGCTCGCCGCGACGAACGGGTTGGCGAAGCGCGCTTCATATTCGGCGGTCTTCTCGGCGATGCCTTCGGCGTTGAGGCCACGGAAGATGATCTCCACCGCGCCCTTCGCGCCCATCACCGCGATCTCTGCGGTGGGCCACGCGTAGTTGAGGTCGCCGCGCAGATGCTTCGAACTCATCACGTCATAGGCGCCGCCATAGGCCTTGCGCGTGATGACAGTGATCTTGGGGACGGTCGCCTCGGCATACGCGAACAGCAATTTGGCCCCGTGCTTGATGATGCCCGAATGCTCCTGCCCGACGCCCGGCAGGAAGCCCGGCACATCGACGAAGGTAACGATCGGGATGTCAAACGCATCGCAGAAGCGCACGAACCGCGCCGCCTTCTTGGACGAATTGATGTCGAGGCAGCCGGCCAGCACCATCGGCTGGTTGGCGACGATACCGATCGTCTTGCCCTCGATCCGCCCAAAACCGGTGATGATGTTGCCGGCATGTGCGGGCTGCACCTCGAAGAAATCGCCTTCATCGACCGTCTTCCGGATCAGCTCGTGCATGTCATAGGGCTGGTTGGCGGAGGCCGGGATCAGCGTATCGAGACTGTCCTCGATGCGGTCCCACGGGTCCGAAGTCGGCCGTTCGGGCACCGGCGACTGGTTCGACGAGGGCAGAAAATCGATGAAGTCGCGTGCGGCGAGCAGCGTCTCGATATCGTCCTCGAGCGCGAGATCGGCGACCGAGGATTTGGTCGTATGCGTGATCGCGCCGCCCAAAGCCTCCTGAGTCACGACTTCGTTGGTGACGGTCTTCACCACGTCGGGGCCGGTGACGAACATGTAGGACGAATCCTTCACCATGAAGATGAAGTCGGTCATCGCCGGCGAATAGACCGCGCCGCCCGCGCACGGCCCCATGATGAGGCTGAGCTGCGGCACCACGCCGCTCGCCAGCACGTTGCGCTGGAACACTTCGGCATAGCCGGCGAGGCTGGCGACGCCCTCCTGAATCCGCGCACCGCCCGAATCGTTGAGACCGATCACCGGCGCGCCCGCCTTCATCGCCATGTCCATGACCTTGCAAATCTTGGTGGCGTGGCGTTCGGACAGCGAGCCGCCGAACACGGTGAAATCCTGGCTGAACACGAACACCAGCCGCCCGTTGATCGTGCCCGACCCGGTGACGACGCCGTCGCCCGGCACGATCTGGTCCTGCATGCCGAAATCTGTGCAATTATGCTCGACATACATGTCGTATTCTTCGAACGATCCCTGATCGAGCAGCACGTCGAGCCGTTCGCGCGCGGTCAGCTTGCCCTTCGCATGCTGCGCGGCGACGCGCTTCTCGCCGCCGCCCGCTTTCGCGGCGGCGCGTTTGCGTTCGAGTTCGGCGATCGTTGCGGACATCACGCTCTCCTATGTGCGCCCTCTCTTCGCGCTCGGCGGCGCGCGCGCAACTGTGATCTTGCAAAGTTGCGCGGGGTGGGTTTGCAAACTATGCGATACACACTCCGTTCGCCCTGAGCCTGTCGAAGGGCGTGTCCCAAGCGATACCCTGCGCAGCACGCGCTTCGACAAGCTCAGCACGAACGGCAGAAAACTCCGGCCGGGCGGAAGCGATGACGACCAGACGAATCTATGCGGGCCACGAACTGCGCGCGCTGCGCGACCGGCTCGGCATCAGCCAGGCGGCGATGGCGGCGCGGATCGGGCTGTCGGTGAGCTATCTGTCGCAGATCGAGAGCGGCCATCGCCCGCTCACGCCGCGCGTGCTCGCCGCCCTGTCGAGCGAGGCGCCCGCGCATTGGGCACCGCTCGACCCAAACGACGACCGCCGGCTGTTCGCCGAAGCGCTCGACGCCGCCGCCGATCCGAGCGTGCCCGCCGAGCCGATCGACGAGGCGACGCTGCGCCGCGCGACGCAGCAACAGCCGAGGCTCGCCCGCCGGCTGGTCGCGACGCATCAGGCGTTGCTGCGCGCGCAGGAGCAGCTCCGCATCCTCGACGACCAGCTCGATTCGCGCGCGAACGCGACCGACCACCTGCCGTGGAACGCGGTGCGCGACTGGTTCAACGATGCGAGCAATTATGTCGACGCGATCGACCGCCGCGCGGAGGCGCTCGCCGCGCGGATCGCGGACGGCGATCCGGCGACGGCGATCGCGGCACGGCTGCGCGCGGACCACGGCATTGCCACCGAATATGTCAATGCGCCCGATCTGGTGCGCGCGTTCGACCCGGACGCGCGGGTGCTGCGGATCGATGGCGGCCAGCCGCCCGAAACGATCCGCTTCGCCCTCGCCGACCGTTATATGCGCCTCGCCGCGACCGATCTCGTCGCGGAGATCGTCGATTCGGCCGAGATCGGTTCGGATTCGGGCCGGCAATTGCTGGCGGCCGGACTGTTCAACTATGCGGCGGGCGCGCTGCTGATGCCCTATGAGGCATTCCGGGCCGCCGCGCGCGCGATGCGGCACGATATCGACCGGCTGCGCCGGCGGTTCGGCACCAGCTTCGAGCAGACCTGCCACCGTCTCTCGACGCTGCAACGGCCCGGCGCGCTCGGCATTCCGTTCTTCTTCTGCCGGGTCGACATGGCGGGCAACATCACCAAGCGCCATTCGGCGACACGGCTCAAATTCGCCCGGTTCGGCGGCGCCTGTCCGCTGTGGATCGTCCACGAAGCGGTGGCGATCCCCGACCGCATCCTTGTCCAGCTCGCCGAAACCCCGGACGGGGTGCGCTATATCTCGATCGCGCGCGGGCTGGTGAAGCCGACCGAGGATTACGGCCGGCTGCCGCGACGCTACGCGCTGGCGCTCGGATGCGAGGCGTCGTTCGCAGCCGACTTCGTCTATGCCGATGGCCTGCGCATCGACGGCGCCGCGACACCGATCGGCACATCTTGTCGGATCTGCACCCGCCGCGACTGCGAGCAGCGCGCCTTCCCGCCCGCCGCCGGGCGGATCGTGGTCGATCAGGACCGGCGCGGCGCGGTATCGTACGAACTGGAATGATCCGGAGCCTTGCCAGGCTTTCGCGGCGAACGGGTCGGCGCGTACGCGGCACTCCTTGACCCTCGTCGTGCGCCTCGCGCATAGCGGCGCGATGGATCGCCCGATTGAAGACCTGACGTTCGAGGACGCGCTGCGCGAGCTCGAAACCATCGTGTCGCAGCTAGAGACCGGAACCGCGCCGCTCGACGAGGCGATCCGCCTCTACGAGCGCGGCGATCGGCTGCGCCGCCGCTGCGCCGAGCGGCTCGATGCCGCGCAGGCCCGGATCGAGGCGATTCGGCTCGACGCGGAAGGGCGACCCGCCGCCGTGCAACCCTTTGCCGCGAGTTGACGATGACCGCGCTTACCCCGCTTTCGCTCCGCGACGCGCTCACCCACGTCAGCGCCGATATCGACGCGCGCTTCGACGTGCTGCTCGCCCTGCCCGACGATCCCCGCCGCGACCTGTATGCGGCGATGCGCCATGCCGCGATCGGCGGCGGCAAGCGGCTGCGCCCGCTGCTGACCTATGCCACGTCGCGGCTGTTCGGCGTCGATCGCGATTGCGCGGGCCGTGCCGGTCTCGCGATCGAATGTATCCACGTCTATTCGCTGATCCACGATGATCTGCCCGCGATGGACGATGACGACATGCGCCGTGGCAAGCCGACCGTCCACAAGCTCTACGACGAAGCGACTGCGATCCTCGCGGGCGATTCGCTCCACGCACTCGCCTTTGAGGTACTGGCCGATCCCGCGACCCATGCAGATCCGTTCGTGCGCAGCGAACTCGTGCTCGATCTCGCCCGCGCCGCTGGCCCCGCCGGGATGGCGGGCGGGCAGATGATGGATATCGAGGCGGAGAAATCGAGCTTCGACCTGCCGACCATCACCCGCTTGCAGGCGCTGAAGACCGGCGCGCTGATCGCCTGTTCGGTCGAGGCGGGCGCGATCCTCGGGCGGCTGCCCGCCGAGGGCCGCGCGCACCTGCGCGGCTATGCGCGCGACATCGGCCTCGCCTTCCAGATCGCGGACGATATCCTCGATGTCGAGGGCGACGAGGCGGCGGTCGGCAAGAAGCTCGGCAAGGATGGCGAGGCCGGCAAGGAGACGTTCCTGTCGCTGCTCGGCCTGCCGCGCGCGCGCGAACAGGCGCGCATCCTGGTCGATCAGGCGGTGGCGCATCTGAACAGCTATGGCACGGAGGCCGATCTGCTGCGCGACATCGCGCGCTTCATCCTCGAAAGGGATCGGTGATTCACCGCCGCCCCGGCCTGCGCCGGGGCGACGCGCCTGTCGCATCCCCTGTCCTCCTACCCACGGAGCACACCATGACTCTCCGCACTGGCGTCTATCCCGGCACATTCGATCCGATCACGCTCGGCCATATGGACATCATCCGGCGCGGCGCGAAGCTGGTCGACCGGCTCGTCATCGGTGTCACCACCAATGCGTCCAAATCGCCGATGTTCAGCCTGAACGAGCGGCTGGCGATGGTGGAGCGCGAGGTCGCGCAGATCGAAGGCGACGTCCAGGTCGTCAGCTTCGATTCGCTGCTGATGGATTTCGCCGAGCGCGAGGGCGCGCGCGTGATCGTGCGCGGCCTGCGCGCCGTCGCCGATTTCGAATATGAATATCAGATGGCGGGGATGAACCAGCAGATCAACCCGCGCATCGAGACGGTATTCCTGATGGCCGACGTATCGCTCCAGCCGATCGCCAGCCGGCTCGTCAAGGAGATCGCGCTGTACGGCGGGCCAATCGGACGGTTCGTGACGCCCACCGTGGCCGCCGAAGTGGCGGCGCGGGTGGAGAAGATCGGCCGCAAGGGTTCGTGATCGCCGCTCCGGCGCCCGGCGGACGCGCCACAGGTTCAGATTGGCGCAAGCTGGGATTTGCTCTAAGCGCTTGGCCGCACTCATCTGCCTATCGCGGGGACATAATGCGTTTTCTTGTTCGGTTCGTCGTGTTCCTGCTCGCCATGCTCGCCGGCCCCGCCTTCGCGCAGATCATCGACACCCCCATTGCCGGCCGCCCGCCCATCCCCTCGCCGACCGATCCCGAGAACCTCTGGTATCTCGACCTGTCGACCGGCGGGCGCGTCGTCATCTGGCTGCGGCCCGACGCCGCGCCGAAGATGGTCGAGCGCGTCAAGATCCTCACGCGCCAGCATTTCTATGACGGCCTGCCGTTCCACCGCGTGATCGAGGGCTTCATGGCGCAGGGCGGCGACCCCAAGGGCGACGGCACCGGTGGCTCGACGCTCCCCGATCTCAAGGCCGAGTTCAACTGGCTGCCGCACGTGCGCGGCGCGGTCTCGGCCGCGCGCGCGGAAAAGGAGGACAGCGCCAACAGCCAGTTCTTCATCGTGTTCGATCCCAAGCTGACGCTCGACAAGAAATACACGGTGTTCGGCCGCGTGATCGACGGCATGCAATATGTCGACGCGATCACGCGCGGCGAGCCACCGGCGAACCCCTCGCGGATCGTCCACGCCTATATCGCCGCCGACAATCCGCCCGCCTATGTGCCCGCCCCGCCCGCTCCCGCCGCGACGCTGTCGCCGAGCAGCCTCGGCGGCGCGTTCCTGACGCCGCGTGCGCCCGCCAAGCCGATGAGGGCGCCCGCCGCCGTCAAGCCGACAGCGAAGGCCAAGTAACGCCGCCCGGCGCACCGTCATGAAAGTCGATCTGTTCGATTTCACGCTGCCGCCCGAGCGGATCGCGCTGCGCCCGGCCAACCCGCGCGATTCGGCGCGGCTGCTGGTGCTCGATGGCGACGCGACGCGCGATCTCGCCGTCACCGATCTGCCCGGTCAGCTTCGCGCCGGCGACATGCTGGTGTTCAACGACACGCGCGTCATCCCCGCCCAACTGGAGGGGACGCGCGGCGCCTCCGGCGATGATCCGCGAGGCGGAACGGGCGCCAAGATCGGCGCGACGCTCCACAAGCGCGAGGGGCCGCGTCGCTGGCGCGCGTTCATCCGCAATGCGCGGCGCATCCGCGACGGCGAGGCGATCGACTTCGGTGGCGGCGTCGCGGCCATCGCGAGCGAACGCCAGGAGGATGGCAGCTTCGCGCTGACCTTCGCTGGCGACGAACCGGTCGAACTGCTGCTCGAACGCGCCGGCCGCATGCCGCTGCCGCCGTATATCGCCTCGAAGCGCGCCGCCGACGCTCGCGACCTCGACGATTATCAGACGATGTTCGCGGCCGAGAAAGGCGCGGTCGCCGCCCCGACCGCCGCGTTGCACTTCACGCCCGGCCTGATGGCGGCGCTCGACGCGGCCGGCATCGGCCACGCGACGCTGACGCTGCATGTCGGGGCGGGCACCTTCCTGCCGGTGAAGGCGGAGGACACCGCCGCCCACCGCATGCACACCGAATGGGGCCGCATCGACCCCGCCACCGCCGCGCGGCTCAACGCCGTGCGTGCCGCCGGGGGTCGCGTCATCGCGGTGGGCACCACCAGCCTGCGCCTGATCGAAAGCGCCGCCGACCGCGACGGCCTCATCCAGCCGTTCGAGGGCGACACGGCGATCTTCATCACGCCCGGCTATCGCTTCAAGGGCATCGACGGGCTGATGACCAACTTCCATCTGCCGCGCTCGACACTGTTCATGCTGGTCTCGGCACTGATGGGGCTGGATCGGATGAAGGCCGCCTATGCTCATGCCATCGCCGACGGCTATCGATTCTATTCCTACGGGGATGCGTCCCTGCTGCTGCCGTAACGGCTTCGGGTCCGTAAATGGTGCGGGCGGTCGGGGTCGAACCGACACTCCTTTCGGAACGGGATTTTGAGTCCCGCGCGTCTACCAATTTCACCACGCCCGCACGGCATCCGGCGAAGCCGGTCAGCGAAGGCATGCGCTATATGCAAGCGCGACTAGGATTTCCAGACCGGAATTCGCGCTGGGGACGTAAATCCGGGCGGGCGCCTGATGAGCGGCTCCGCTACCCGCGTGCGCCTTCGCGCAGCAAATCCAGTAGCAGCGCGAACGCCGGGGTCGGCTGGCGCCGGCTGGGATAATAGAGATGATAGCCCGCGAAGGGCGGACACCAATCCTCCAGCACGCGCACCAGCGCGCCGCTGGCGACATCCTCATGGACATATTGATCGGGCAGAAAGGCGATGCCGAAGCCGGCACGCGCGGCGCGCAGGATCATCGGCACATGGTTGGAGGTGAATTGCCCGTCGACCCGCAGCCGCAGATGCTGGTCGTCGCGGTCGAGCTCCCACGCATAGAGATCGCCGAGCGTGGAAAGCCGCAGGTTGATGCAGCGATGCGCGGCGAGATCCTGCGGGCTGGCGGGCGCGGGATGGCGCGCGAAATAGTCGGGCGCGCCGACCGCCGCCATGCGCAGATCCGGCCCGATCCGCACCGCGATCATGTCCGCCGCGACGCGCTCGCTGAGCCGCACCCCGGCGTCGAACCGCTCGGCAACGATATCGCGCAGGCCCGAATCGACGCTGATCTCGACCTTCACCTCGGGATAGTCGGCCATCAGCGCGCTGACGGCCGGCCACAACACCGTTTCGGCGGAATGCTGGGTCGCGGTGATGCGGATCGTGCCCGCTGGCCGTTCACGCAACGCGCCGAGCGCGGAGAGTTGCCCCTCGATTTCGTCGAACGCCGGGCCGAGCTTGGCGACCAGCCGCTCGCCCGCCTCGGTCGGAGCGACGCTGCGCGTGGTGCGCGACAGCAGCCGCACGCCGAGCCGCGTCTCCAGCCGGCGCACCGTATGGCTGAGCGCCGATTGCGACACGCCGAGCCGCGCGGCGGCGCGGGTGAAGCTGCGCTCCTCGGCCACGGCCAGAAAAGCGTTGAGATCGACGAGATCGTCGCGGCGCATTGATGAACCCTCATCATGAAATCAGGCGAAGGTACCGCCGGATCGTCATGAGGGAAACCGGCGATACCGCGTCGCTAGAACTTCATCCCGCCGCGCAGGCCGATGGTTCGCGGCGTGCTGGTGACGACATAGGGGCGCTGCGTACAGACGCCGCAGACCTGAAAACGTGAAAGCTGCGCGCGTTCGTCCCACAGGTTCTGCGCAAACACCTCCAGGCTGAACGTCGCCCATTCCGCGCCGACCGCGAGATCGCCGGTGGTATATTGCTTCAGCCGCCCCTGCGTCGCCGCGTAAGCGACGCGGATGTCCGACGACGCGGAACTCTGATGCGCGACGAGCATCTGCGCATAGGCTTTGGCCTCGCCCAGCGGCACGGTGTAGCGCGCGGTGCCGTTGATCTTGAAGCGCGGCGTGATCGGCAGGCGCGTGCCGGTCGGCGCGAGCACGTCGTCGCCGCTACAGGTTGAGACGGCGGTGGTGCAAAGCGTGCTGGTCGTCTTAGCATCGGCATAGGCTCCTGCCGCCGTCAACGAGAGGCCGCCGAGCGTGAGCGCCGCGTCCGCCTCGACCCCGCGGATGCGTGCGTTCGGGCCGTTGTTGATGATCGTGAAGCTGTTCGGCCCGAGGAAGCTGAACTGGAACTTGTCCCAATTCTGCTGGTAGATCGCCGCGTTTACGCGCAGCTTGCCGCCGAACAGCGTGGTCTTCGCGCCGATCTCGTAATTGGTCAGGTAATCGGGGTTGTACGGCGGGATGTCGCCGCGACGGTTGATGCCGCCGGGGCGGAAGCCGCGCGACCAGGTGCCGTAGAGCAGGAACTCCTTGCTCGGCTTCCAGGTGAGGTTGAGCTTGTGGGTGAAGCCCTGCCCGGACGCCTTGATCGGCTCGAGCCCGCGCCCGACGACGTAATTGGCGAGGTTGGTGCAAGGCCCGCCCGCCACCGCTGCCGGCAACAGCACGCGCGTCGTGCTGCTCGGCTGGTCGCCGTAGCCCGTCAGCCGCAGCCCGTCGGTCGCGAAACAGCGCACCACGCCGGTGCCCGAACTGAGCGCGCCGTTATACGGCTCGGCGGTATAGCCATCGCCGGGATTGCGGCCGAAACCATAGAAGCCGATCAGTGAGTTATCGTAGATGAAGCCGCGGCCGCCGGCGGTGAAGGTCAACGTCGGCAGGATATCGAAGGAGGCTTCGCCGAAGATCGCATAATCCTTGTCGACGCGGTGCTGCTGGGTGAGCCAGAGCGTGCCAGGGTGGCCGTTCACCGACAGATCGGGCGCGAGATCATCGACCTTGTAGTCTTGGTGGATGAGGTTGCTCTGCCGCTGGTAGAACAGGCCGGAGACGACACGGAAGCGCTCGTCCTGGGGCGACTGGACGCGGAATTCCTGGCTCATCTTCTTGAAATGGTCGGTGCCGACGATGCGCTGGCGCGGATCGATCTGATTGCCCGCGGCGTTGCTGTAGTCGCCGTAATAGAAGATGCCGCCGACATTGTGGTAGATCTGGTCGTAGGCCTCGGCATAGTCGGTATAGTCGCTCGACTGCTGATCCTGCCGGTCGAGATAGGCGCCGGCATAGGTCACGTCCCAATTGCCGATCTTGCCTTCGATCGTCAGTGCCGCCTGGATGAAGCGATCGTGGCGATATTCCTGGAAGAAGCGCTGCACCTGCAGATCGCCGACCTGCGGGTCCATCGCATAGGCGCCGTGATATTTCGCCTCCTGGTAGAGAACGGTCGGCGTCGCGGTCCAACTATCGTCGAGGTCGATCTTGAGCGCGGCGCGGCCGCCCCACAGGTCGGACTCGTTATAGTCTTTCTTGACGAACGCCTTGTTGTTGACGGTGAGACCCGGCTGGCAGCCGATCCCATTGCCGTCGGCATCGTTGATGACCGCGCCGCAGAAGGTGCGCGAGCCGGGTACGTTGTCGATGAAGCCCGCATCGCGTTCGTAGAAGCCCGAGACGCGCAGCGCCATGATCGGGTTGAGCGGCGCATTGACCATCCCTTCGATCTTGCCGCCGACGCCGCCCTTGTGAACCGTGTTCACCTCGCCATCGACGCGACCGTAGAAGTGGCTCAGTTCGGGCTTGTTGGTGATGATGCGGACGGTGCCCGCTTCGGACGAAGCTCCGTAGAGCGTGCCCTGTGGACCGGCGAGGCTCTCGATGCGCGCGATATCGTAGATGTGGATGTCGAGCGTGCCGCCGATCGTGGTGATCGGCTGTTCGTCGAGATAGAAGCCGACCGAGGGCAGCGACCCCGAATGGTTGCCGTCCCCGCCCGAGGCGACACCGCGCATATAGACGGTGGTCGAACCCGGCTGGGTCGTCTGGAACGACACCGAAGGCAGCAACTGGGTATATTGGTTGAAGTTGCTGATGTTGAGCTGGTCGAGCTTCTTGGTGCCGATCGCCTGGATGCTGATCGGCACGCTCGACAGGCTTTCCTCACGCTTCTGCGCGGTGACGACGATGTCGCCATTGTCGGGCTGCTGATCGGCGGCAGGCGCGGACTCCGGCGCACTTTGCGCCTCGGCGAGGGCGGGAAGGAACGCCGACGACGCGAGCAATACCGACGCGACCGCGCGAACCCCGAACTTCATTCCCCATTCCCCCCAGGAAGCAAGCGTTCCCGACAGGGTGTTCCGCGCCGCAACAATCGTCAATCGGGTCCGTCACGGTTCCGGCATTTCGGCACAGACGCGTGGCAGATTTGCAACGTTATGTGTCCGGTCGTGGACGACCATCGGTCTGCACGCGCATACCATCAGCTCGACACGCCCACGCGGGGGTGGAGGTGCTACGGCGCGACCTCGGGATAAGTGGGCAACACGTCGCCTAGCGCGCCCTTGAGCGGACCGAGCCACGGATCGAACGGCAACCAGGCGGACTTGCCCTCGCTGAAGATCGGGCGCCGGACCTGTTCGGAACTGGCGGTACGCACCGCGCGCTCGGTTTCGTGGAACGCGAGACAGGCGGGTTCGAACGCCAGCCCGCAGGCGGCGAGGAGCGCGCGGACCTGCGCCTCGGTATCGTCGACCATCGCCTCATAGAAGACGCGGTGCGGCGGGCGCGGCATCGCGGTGTCGAGATGCGCCATCAACCGTACGTAATCGCGATAATAGCGCCCCATCTCGGCGAGATCGTAGCTGAACGCCTGACCGCGCGCGAAATGCTGCTTGAAGTTGGAGAAGCAGCAGCCGAGCGGATGGCGGCGCGCGTCGATGATCGTGGCGTTGGGAAGGATGAGCCGGATTAGCCCGGCGCGAATCCAGTTGTTGGGCAGCTTGTCGATGAAGAACGGCTTGTCGGTGCGCCGTTGCACCGCCGCTCGGCGCAGGTATTCCGCGCCCAGTTCGGCGAGCCGATCGGCGGAGAGCGCGGCGACGCCGGCCGGATAGCCTTCGATGCCGCGGGCGACCGCGGGCAGATCAGGCAGTTCGGACGTGCCTTCGACGAGGCTGTGGCTCGACAGGATCTGCTCGATCAAGGTCGAGCCGGCGCGTGGCATGCCGAGGATGAAGATCGGATCGGGCGCGGGATGCCCCTGCCCGGCCCGCGCGGCGAACAGATCGGGCGTGAAGGTGGCGATGCTGCGATCGACGTAGCGCTCGGTCTCGTCAGGGTCATATTGGACGGAGTGGCGCCGCAGCGCATTGCCGGCGGCATAATGCGCGAACGCGCGCCCGGCCTGGCGGCGATCCTCATAGGCCTTGCCGAGCGCGAAATCGAGATGGAAGCGATCCTCGTCGGAGAGCTCCGGCCACGCCAGCGCCGACTCCATCGCCGCGATGTCGGCATCGTCGAACCGGATTGTCTTGAGGTTGGCGAGGCTCCACCATACCTCGCCGAGCGCCGGTGCGAGATCGAGCGCGCGACGATAGGCGGCGATGCCGTCGGCCTGCCGCCCGACCGTCTTGAGCATGTGGCCGTAGCTCATCCAGATGCGCGGCTGGTTCGGCATCTTCGCGAGCACCTGCCCGTACAGCGCGATCGCCTCGTCGAACCCGCCGAGCCGGCCGAGCGCCGCCGCCTTGAGGTTGGCGTGGCCGGGATGATCGGGTTCGTCGATCGTGACGAGATCGAGCTGCTCGATCGCCTCGACCGGACGGTTGAGCCGGTGGAGCACGACCGCGAGGTCGGCGCGCGCGGCGGTGAAGCCCGGCGCCAGTTCGAGCGCGCGGCGCAGCAGCGCCTCGGCGTCACGGTAGCGCCCGATCCGCCCGGCGAGTTCCGCCATCATGCGGATCGCCGCGACATCGAACGGATCTTCCTTGAGGTGCGCGCGGAGCCTTGGCTCGGCATCGGCCAACCGATTGTCGTGCAGGGCGAGCGCCGCCTCGACGAGACGCCGTGGCCAGCGCGAGTTGGTCGGTTCGGCGGCGTTGAGATCGGGCATCATCGCGCGCGATCCTAGCCGCTAACGGCGGGCGTCGGCCAGCCTGATCGCGCGGCTGCGACTCGGGTTGCGAATCCCCGATCGCGGTGGGGGCGGTGAGTCGGCAAAGCACGCGACTCGCTCCCGACACGCTCAGAGCGGCCAAGCGAGCCGTCGACGAGACGAACCGAAAATAAATATATCGCTCGGGTGTGGCAGCGCAAAATGGGTAGGGGGGCTCAGGCTCGCTCCGAAATCGCCGTAATCGGCTGTTTCAAAGCGAAGAAAGCCTGACATAGGTACTTAACCTCATCCTTTACGCTGCACCGCAATAAAAGTGAGCAAAAGCAGCACCTTCTCCGTAGATTGACGGGCGATCCCGCTCAGTACAGATTTCGAACTGTAATGATATCCACCCCCAAGGTCGCTCCAATGAAATATCTCAACAGCTCCAATTCGGCTGAATATTCCTCGCTCCCCGCCCGGATCACCCGCCGTGCGCGCCGCTCGGTCTGGACCTCCGCGCCCGTCGCCACTTCGGAGGCCGCGTTCGACCTCAGCCACGAGACCGAGGTGGTGCGCGCGCTTTCGCTCGCGGTGCCGATTTCGCTGTTGCTGTGGGCGCCGCTGATCTGGTTGGCGGCGAACTGCCTCTAGGCGCTGGCGCGGGCGCAACGGCAAGCCGCGCCCCCGCCCCTGCCGCTACTTGGACAGATCGGTGAACACCGAGAGATAATAGCGGATCGACGGCGCGATGTTGGCGATCGGCGTGCGCTCGTTCAGGCCGTGGCTGAATTCGTCCGACGCCTTGATGAACACCGGGCTGGCGCCATAGCTGTCCACGCCCTTGGCGCGGAACCACATGCTGTCGCTCGCCCCTGACGACTGGCTCGGAAACACCGGCACGCCGGGATAGACCTGCCCCATAGCCTTCGTCACCGCCTGAACGAAATCGGCGCGCATCGACGAGGCCGGCGTGGCGACCGAGCCCTCCGTCACATCCTTGAACGTCACCGCCGGGTCCGCGGCGACGCGTGCCAGTTCGGCCATGATGTCGGCGGGCTTGTGGCCGGGGAAGATGCGGCAGTTGATGTTGGCGGTGGCGCGCTGCGGCAGCGCGTTTTCGGCATGACCGCCGCTCACGAGGGTCGCGACACAGGTCGTGCCGATCTTACCGATCGTCGCGGGGTTGGCGGTGAGCGTCGCGATCGCGCCCCTGTCGGCCGGATTGGCCGCGAAGGCGCGCATCGCCGCGGCGGTTTCGGGGCTCTCGTAGCGCGCCGCCTGGACGAAATAGGCGCGCGTCAGATCGCTGACCTCGGGCTTGAACTGATACTGGCCGATCCGCACCAGCGCGACGGCGAGCTGGTTGATCGCATTGTCCTTGCGCGGCGCCGAGGAATGCCCGCCCGGATTGGTGACGGTGAGCTGGAAATCCGCATAGCTCTTCTCGGCGCCCTGCCAGGTGAAATAGAGCGGCTTGCCGCTTTTCTCATCGAGCGCGCCGCCGCCGCCGTCGATGTTGAGCACGATATCCGCGTTGGCGAGCTTGGCGGCGATGATCTCGCTGGTCTTCATCACCGTTTCCTCGTCGCCCGAGAATTCGATGACGATGTCACGGCGCGGCCGAAAGCCTTCGCGCTTCAGCTCGAGCAGGGCGGCGATCGCGATCGTGCCGTCGAGCTTCATGTCCGTGGCGCCGCGCCCGAAGAGATAGCCGTTCTCGACGACGGGCGTGAACGGATCGCGCTGCCAGTCGGCGGGCTTGGCCTCGACCACGTCCATATGCCCCGAGATGACGAGCGGCTTGGCCTTGCGGTCGCTGCCCGGCCAGCGCGCGATCATGTACGCGGTGTCGTCGACCGGGGTGATCTCGACATCGTCGGCCTTGAAGCCGCCCGCGACGAGTTGCTCTTTCAGATAGGCGAGGAGTTGCGGGGTCTGGTTGCCGGGGCCCCGCACCGAGCGGAAGGCGATCGCCTTCTTGGCCATGTCGAGCGCCTGCGCCTCGGCGACCGGGTGCGCCCCCGCCCCCATCTGCGCCCTCGCCTGCGCCGGGGCGAGTGCCGTCGCCGCCATCATCGAAACCACCGCCACGCCGCGCACTACCGCCACCCGCATTCTCCCTGTCGAAGCGTGCAAGCTATGCGCCTGCCGCGGCGCGTCAATCGGAAAGCGGCGCCGCGGGCGGGAGCGGCTCGGCACGCAGCAGCGCGTCGAGGTCCGCGAGCGTTTGCCCGCAGGCGGCATCGGCGAGCGCGGTCTCCAGCGCGCGATAGGCGGCCAGAACCGTGGCGCCGGTTTCGGTGAGCCGCGCGCCGCGCGCTTTGCCGCCGCCGGGCATCGTCTCGACCAGCCGGTCGCGCCAGCAGCGGTTCATCTCATCGACGAGCAGCCAGGTACGGCGATAGCTCATCCCCATCGCGCGACCAGCGGCGGAGATCGACCCCTCGCGCGCGATCGCCTCGAGCAGATCGGCCTTGCCCGGCCCCATCGCCAGCGCCTCGCCGCAGTAAAGCTGCGCTTTCAGCTTGAGCGCGCCGATCCTCATCCGTGGCTCCATTCCCCGCGCCGCGACGTTTAGCACGCGTGGCAATCATGCGCGAAGGCGTTTAGGACGCGAACCTATGGCGAATACACATCCGTTTCTCTCGATCCACCGTCATCAGATGATCCGCGCGGGCGCCTGCACGCCGCGCGCGAGCGTCGGCGATCCCGCCGCCAACGCCGACGCGACGATCGCACTCGCCCGCGCGGGGGATGCCGAGGGCGCGGACCTGCTCGTCTTCCCCGAACTGAACGTCACCTCCTATGCGATCGACGATCTGCATTTGCAGGACGCGCTCCAGCGGGCCACCGATGCGGCGCTGGCGACGATCGTCGCGGCGAGCGCGACGCTGCGCCCCGTGCTGATCGCGGGCGCGGCGCTGGTGCGCGACGCCCGGCTGTACAATTGCGCAATCGTGATCGCGCGCGGGCGCGTGCTGGGGGTGGTGCCGAAGACGTTCCTGCCCAATTACCGCGAATATTATGAGAAGCGCTGGTTTGCGAGCGGGGCCGGTCTTACCGGGCTGGAGATCGCGGTCGCCGGACAGACCGCGCCGTTCGGCACCGACCTGATCTTCGCCGCGAGCGACCTGCCGCATTTCCTGTTCCATGCCGAGATCTGCGAGGATTATTGGGCACCCACCCCGCCCTCCACGATGGGTGCGCTCGCGGGCGCGCTGATCTGCTGCAACCTTTCCGCCTCGAACATCGTGATCGGCAAGGCGCGCGAGCGCGCGATGCTATGCGCCTCGCAAAGCGCGCGCGCGGTGTGCGGTTACGTCTATTCGGCCGCCGGGCCGGGCGAAAGCACCACCGATCTCGCCTGGGACGGCCAAGGCATGATCCACGAACTCGGCGAACTGCTGGTCGAATCGGCGCGTTTCGCGGCGGCGGACGGGGCGGTCTATGCCGATATCGACTGCGGGCGGCTGATCCAGGAACGGTTGCGCGCGCCGACCTTCAACGATTCGAGCCTTCTCGCCGGCCGGCCCGAGGCGCGTTTCCGGCGGATCGGGTTCGAGCATCGCCCTGACTACGCGGACGTGGGCTCGCGGCGCGAGATCCGGCGCTTTCCGTTCGTGCCGAACACGCCCGAGCGGCTCGACGAGGATTGTTACGAGGCGTTCAACATCCAGGTGCAAGGGATCGCGAAGCGCCTGGAGGCGGCCGGGGCGCAGCGGCTTGTCATCGGCATTTCGGGCGGGCTCGATTCGACGCACGCGCTGATCGTCGCCGCCAAGGCGCTCGACCGGCTCGGGCGGCCGCGCACCGACATCCTGGGCTATACGATGCCCGGCTTCGCCACGAGCGAGGGCACTAAGGGCAACGCCTGGGCGCTGATGCGCGCGCTCGGCATCACCGCGCAGGAGATCGACATCCGTCCGGCCGCGCATCAGATGCTCGGCGATCTCGGCCATCCGTTCGCGCAGGGGCAGCCGGTGTATGACGTGACCTTCGAGAACGTGCAGGCGGGCTTGCGCACCGATTATCTCTTCCGGCTGGCCAACCACAACAACGGGCTGGTGGTCGGCACCGGCGATTTGTCCGAACTGGCGCTGGGCTGGTGTACCTACGGCGTGGGCGACCAGATGAGCCACTATGCCGTCAACGCCGGCGTGCCCAAGACGCTAATCCAATTCCTGATCCGCTGGTGCATCGCGAGCAACCAGTTCGACGCGCAGACCGATACGGTCCTGGCGGCGATCCTCGATACCGAGATTTCCCCCGAACTGGTGCCGGCGGGCGCGGACGGCGCGATCCAGAGCACCGAATCGAAGATCGGGCCATATGCGCTCAACGACTTCTTCACGCATTATGCCGTGCGGCACGGCATGGCGCCTTCGAAAATCGCCTTCCTCGCGTGGCACGCGTGGCGCGACGCGGCGGCGGGGCGCTGGCCCCGCGACGTACCGGAGGCAGCACGCGTGGCGTATGATCTCCCGACGATTCGCGAATGGCTGGAGAAGTTTCTCGTCCGCTTTTTCGCGACCAGCCAGTTCAAACGCTCAGCGATTCCTAACGGGCCGAAGGTCTCGGCGGGCGGCGCCTTGTCGCCACGCGGCGATTGGCGCGCGCCATCGGACGGAACCGCGGCAGTGTGGCTCAAAGAACTGGCGGACGCGCTGCCCTAACCACGTCGTCCGGCGAAGGCCGGGCCGCTGCGTGGCTGGTCCGACGGCTCGCCCAGCAACGAGCCGGCCCCGGCCTTCGCCGGGGCGACGACAGGGTTATTTCTTGCGAGCTTTCCGCGCCGCGTACTTCGCGTCGCGCGCGGCCTTTTTCTCGGCCTCAGTCATCTGCGCCTTCTTGGCGGCTTCCTCGATCGCGCGCTTGGCCTCTTCCGCCTTGGCGATCTTGTCGAGCTTGGCCTGTTCGATCGCGGCCTTCTTCTCGGCGCGCTTCTGCGCCTCGGCGGCTTCCTTCGCCTCGCGGGCGGCGATGCGTTCGGCAACGACGGCCGGATCGAGCACCGGCTTGGCTTTCAGTTTCTCAAGCGCACGCTGCTTCGCGTCGGCGGAAAGCGCGGCGCGATCCCGGAAAGTCGGTTCCTTATAGGCCATGCGGCGGTCTTACGATCCTATGTGACGAAAGGAAATGGCGGAGAGGGTGGGATTCGAACCCACGGTGAGCTTGCACCCACGCCGCATTTCGAGTGCGGTACATTCGACCACTCTGCCACCTCTCCGCGAGGTCTTATGATGCGCGTTCGCGGCGATACCGCGAACCCGCACCGGTCGGTGAGCGGGCGCCTCTAACGCAACACCGTTCAGGATACAAGACCGATCGTCGCTATCTTCTTGTGCGCCCGCGAACACGCCCTAGATTGGCATCATGCACCGCACCACCCTTTCGGTTCCGCCGTTCGATTCGGCGACTCCCCTGCCCCCGGTCGCGCATGCCCGCTTCGCCATCGGCGATGTCGTGCGCCACCGCAGCTTCGATTTCCGCGGCGTGATCTTCGATGTCGATCCGATCTTCGCCAATAGCGACGAGTGGTACGAGTCGATCCCCGAGAGCGTACGCCCGCGCAAGGACCAGCCGTTTTACCATCTGCTCGCCGAGAATATGGAATCGACCTACGTCGCTTATGTCAGCCAGCAGAATCTGGTGGCGGACGACACCGACGAACCGGTCGACCACCCCGCGATTCCGGGGCTGTTCACCGACTTCGCCGACGGCCGCTATACGCTCCGGCGCGAGCATCGGCATTGATGCGTCGTGATTGAGGCCATCGACTGATTCCATCAGGGCGCGCCGTTCTCGGTCGGCCGCGGCGACATCGCGGGACCGAAAACACGCGCAGGCACCGCATAGCCGCCGTTTGATATCAAGACGGGATCTTCGCGAAAGCGGGCCGCCGTCGCGGCGGCCCGCCCACCACATCACCAGGTCAGGTTCAACCGCGCGTAATAATAGCCGCCATTGATGCCGAACGGCGAGAACAGCGGATATTTGTCGGTCGAATAGCCGCGTTCGTTGTTCTTCAACTCGGCGTCGCGGATGAGCGCCTTGCTGCGCTGGGTCGGATATTTGTTGAACAGATTGTTCGCGCCGAACGAGATCTTGATAGGCTTCGCGATCTGGTAGCCGACCTCCAGATCGGTGAGGAACGAGTCTTTCACCGGCACCTTGAACAGCGAGCCGGCGGCGATGTTGCCCACCGTGGTGCGCGCCGTTTCAAGCGCATAGACCTCCGAATAAAAGCTCTCGCGCAGATTCACGCTGAAGCCGCCGAGCTGCCAATAGCCGTTGAGCGTGCCACGGAATTTCGGCGTGCTGTTTTCGAGCTGCGTCACGTCGCTGGTGGCGATGAGCTGCGTCAGACCCGGGTTCTGCGTGCTCGAATAGAGCGCGGAAGGCAGCGGGTTGATCTTGAGCACCTTGTTTTCGTTGTAATTGCCCGTGAACGTCAGATCGAGGCTGCCGAAATCCCCGAGATCGAACGGATAGTTGATGACCATGTCGACGCCGCGCGTGCGCATCTTCACGCCGTTGACGAAGCTCTGCACGGCGACGGTGCCGTCGGTCGCGCGATCGACGCCGTTGGGGGCGTACAGCACATAGACTGGGATCGCGGTCGCCTGCGCCAGCGAGGTCAAGTTGCCGCTTCCGCCGAGCGCGGTGTTGACCGCCGAGAGCACGGCGAGCTGGTTGTTGATGTTGTACAGATCCTGATCGAACGGGAGGCAAGCGGCGGCGTTCGAACCGTTATACCCCTGCGGGCAGCGGTTGCCGGTGAAGCCCGCGAAACCCGACGAGATCATGATGCGGTTGCGGATCGTGATCTGATAGGCATCGACCGTCATGCTGAGCTTCGGCACGGGATGGAAGACGAAGCCCGCGCTGAAGTTGGTCGATTTTTCAGGTTTCAGCCCGCCGAAGCCGAGCGAGGCGGCGCCCGCCGAGGACGGCGGCAGCACGCCGCTGATCGAACTCGGGCCGACGTTGAGGCCGGAGTAGCCGCCTTCCGCGAGCGTCGGCGCGCGGAAGCCGGTGCTGACCGTGCCGCGTAGCGCGAACGCCGCCGAAAAGTCGTAGCGGGTGGTCAGCTTGAAGACGGTGGTGTCGCCGAAATCGCTGTAATGCTCGTGGCGGACGGCGCCGTCGATCAACCAGGCGTCGATCGGCTTGACGCTGACATCGAGATATTGCGAGAAGTTGTCGCGCTTGTACTTGCCGGCGTCCTTGGGGCTGTAGCCGAAGAACGATTGCGTGCCGCCACCGTAATAAGACGCCGGATCGCCCGCGCGAATGCCATATTCCTCGTGGCGGAATTCGAGACCGCCCGCGACGTTGACCGGGCCGGCGAGGCCGATGTCGAAGGGGTGCGTCAGGTCGAGCGTGTTGGTCCACTGGGTGTTGTAGAACGAACCGTCGTGGATGTTGGTCGGCGTGTAGCCGGTATCGCGATAGAGCTGGGCGTTGGCGGTGTTGATGATATCGACGCTGATATCGTCGTTGCCGTATGTGCTCGCGATATCGAAGGTCGTGTCGCCCACGCTGCCGCTGAAGCCGCCGGTGAACGAGTAATCGGTCTCGTCGATCGTCTCCTGCGGCTGGAAGCCGCCGGGGTAGAAGGGCACGCCGGCCACGCCGCCGGCCGCCGTGGTGCCGGCACCGCTCACCACCGTCGTCGGCGGGCGCGTGTTCTCATAGGCCTTGGCCTTCTTGTGGCCGTAGCTGCCGAAGCTGTAGAGCTTGAAATCGCCGAACTCATAGCCGGCATTGTAGCTGACGACGGTCTGTTCGATCTTCGGATCGCCGATGATCCGGTTGGTGTACGGATAGCCGGGCAGATCCTTGATCGCCGGATATTTGGTCGAGAGGCTGGTCGCCTGCGGGTTGATGTCGCCGCGGAAGCTGTAATTCTTGTATTTCTTCTGCGCCGCGACGTTGAAATAGGCGCCGTCGAATGGCGCGATGCCGATATTGCCGCCGACCGCATAGGTCTGGCCACCTTCATCGTAATATTTGCCGCCGGTCGCATCGAGCGAGCCGCCGTGGTCCGATTTCTTCTGGATGAAGTTGATGACGCCAGCGATCGCGTCGGTGCCGTATTGTGCGGCGGCGCCATCCTGCAACACTTCGACGTGGTCGATCGATTCGGGAACGATGAAGCTGATGTCGGGCGCGGCGCTGCCGCCAAAGGGGCCGCCCGCAACCGAAACGTTGGCGGTACCGTGGCGGCGCTTGCCATTGACGAGGATCAGCGTGTGATTGGGGCTGAGACCGCGCAGCTTCATCTGCAGCGTGTGCGCCTGAAGATCGCTGCCGAACGATTGCGCCTGGATAGAGGGCAATTGCTGGGCGAGGCTTTGCAACAGGTCGGGCGAGCCGGTGTGCGAGAGCGCGTCCGCGCCCAGGATCTGGATCGGCGCGGGGCTGTCCGCCGCGCGCATGCCGGTGGTACGCGTGCCGGTCACGATGATGTCGGTGCCGCCCTCCTCGGCCTGCGGCGCGGGATCGGCCAGCGGCGCCGGTGCCGGCTCGGTTGCGGCGAGCACGGGTACGCTCCAGGCGCTGGCGACGGCCAGCGCGAACAACGAAATCGAGTTCCTTACCATTGATCTCAGTCCCCCAGGTGAATCCGTAACAATCAGACATCCGCTCCCAGTATTTTCCCCTACCTGCCTGTAACCGCCGGCTTGCTTGACCGTATCGGTTCCGACCGGACGCACGCACGCCTCCCTGCCGCAAAGCAGCATTCAAAGACGTACGACGCTTGACCTTACACCCCTTCGACGAGCCAGCCTGATTACGGAGCGACTCGCCTGCCGGACTTACCGCCCCGGACCGGAGACTTGCCCCGGCGGTATGCGAACCCTGCCGACGACATGAAGACGCCATAACCTTCCCCGCATTGCAACATAAACTTCATGTCTGAACGCGACTATCGTCAGGAAACTCGTTTTCGTGTTGATGTGGTGCATCGATGCAACGCTTTCGCGCGCGCGGCTTACCGCGTTCCGGGCTACGCATCGGCGCGCGCTTCTGCGGTTGACAGCGGAGCCACCTTCGCATAGCTGGCGGCTCTTTCCCGCGCCGGGCATGCCTGAGCGTGGGACACCGCTGTTTTGAAAGTGATGAGGGCCATGTTCGCAATCGTGCGCACGGGCGGCAAGCAATACCGGGTTGCCGCTGGAGACAAGATCGTCGTCGAGAAGCTCGACGGCGAAGCCGGTTCGTCGATTACGCTCGGCGACATCCTGCTCGCGGGCGAAGGCTCGGAGCTGAAGTCGGTCGAGGGGCTGACGGTCTCCGCCGAAATCATCGCGCAGGCGAAGGCCGAGAAGGTCATCGTCTTCAAGAAGCGTCGTCGTCACAACTATCGCCGCAAGAACGGGCATCGTCAGCAGCACACGATCCTGAAGATCACCGCCATCGGCGGCGAGTCGGCGCAGGCGTAAGGAGTCTCACGAGATGGCACATAAGAAAGCAGGCGGTTCGTCGCGAAACGGTCGTGATTCGGCCGGCCGTCGTCTTGGCGTGAAGAAGTTCGGTGGCGAGATCGCCATTCCGGGCAACATTCTCGTGCGCCAGCGCGGCACCAAATTCTACCCGGGCACCAACGTCGGCATGGGCAAGGATCACACCCTGTTCGCGCTCGTCGAAGGCCGCGTGACCTTCAAGGAAGGCAAGCTCGGCCGCAAGTTCTGCTCGGTGGAAGCGCTGGCGCAAGCCGCCGAATAACGGGCGACCGGCCGGGTCGCCCACCAGGGTGATCCGGGTGTCCGAAAGGATGCCGAAACAAGGGAGACGGGTCGCCCCGGCTCCCTTTTTTCATGCTCCCTCCACGGCGTTGTCGCCCCCATGTCATCCCGGCATGGCAAGGTGACCGCGCGACGACGAGGAGAGTTTTCGAAATGTTCGCCCGGACTCCCAGATTGACGCTGCGCCCCGGCTGGCCGGAAGATGCCGCCGCCGTGACGCAGGCGCTCGCCCATGAGAGCGTCGTGATGAACCTTTCGCGCGTGCCGTGGCCCTACATGCCGGCCGATGCGCGCGATTGGCTGGCGATCCCGCGTGGTTCCACCGACGTGACGCTGCTGATCCACGCGCATGATGGCCCCGCCCCGGGCCGAAGCTGTCCGCGGCTGATCGGCACGATCTCGCTCGATCGCGAAAGGGGCGATGCGCCGGAGCTCGGCTATTGGCTGACGCCGTCCGCCTGGGGACGCGGCTATGCGACCGAAGCCGGACGCGCGGTGCTGCACATGGCGCGCCATTCGCTCGGGCTCAAGCGGCTGCGGGCGCGACATTTCGTGGACAACCCCGCCTCGGGCCGGGTGCTCGGCAAGCTGGGGTTTCATGAGACCGGGCGCGGAACGACCTTCTCACGCGCGCGCGGACGCGAAGTGGCGAGCGTGATGCTCGCGTGCGACCTGGAGGATGCGCGAATCGGGGACCAAGCGCTCAGCCTCGCCGCCTAAACACGTCTCGCGACATCTGACACGCATGATAGCGCAGCGGCCCCGGCCTGCGCCGGGGCGACGGCTATGCTGGCAGCACCGCCGCCGCGTAGTCGCTCTCCGCGCGCGAGATCAGCTTACGGTCGTCGTGCCGCCACGGATGAAAGCCCGGCAGGAAATAGCTGATCCACGCGCCGAGTACCTTACGCACCATGCCGGGGCGCACGAAGGCATAGTGCAGCACGCCGAGATGCGCGCGCAGGCCGGTGATACCATCCTGACGCAGCAGTTCGATGGTGCCGAGGTAGCGACCGCTGAGAAACTTGCGCGTCGTGGTCAGCATCACCAGCGCCTTGACGGCCCAACGCCGCAAACGCGGCCAGTCGCGCGTGGCATGGAGCCATGTGTCATAGGCGACCCCCTTGTGCTCGATCTCCTCGATCGCATGCCAGCGCCACATCGCCGCCGCCTCCAGCTCCGCACCCGCGAGGTGGCGCGGCGCGGCGAGCAGTTCGTGCGCGAGGATCGCGGTGAAATGTTCGAGCGCCATCGTCGCGGCGAGCCGCGCGATCGCCGGCTTGCCCTCGGTCAGCGCGATCGCCTCGTCGACATGCCGGTCGAGCAGAGACACGTCATAGCCCTGATCGGTGACGTGGCGGTTGAACGCGACATGCTCGCGCGTGTGCATCACCTCCTGCTTGATGAAGGCGTTGATCTCGGCGTTCAGACGCGACGGCGTACCGGCGCGAAACGCGCGCACGCTATCGATGAAAAAGCCTTCGCCCTTCGGGAAGGTCACCGACAGCGCGTTGTAGAAGGCGGTCGCGATCGGATCATTGTTCATCCACCAGCGCGCGCGGCGCACGCCCCGGCCAAACCGCAAGTCGCGCGGGGTGATCGTCAGATCGGTAGGCGTGGTTGCTTTCGTCATGGAAACCTCCAGACAGCTTCTGCGGGACAGTGAAATAGGCGTTACTTACAATCGTGTCAATAACACCAAAACGACTAAGCCCCGAACGCTCGCGCGTCGCCGCGATCGAAGCCGCGCGCGATATCCTCATCCACGACGGCCCGCAGGCGGTGACGCTCAAGGCGGTGGCGCAGCGGATCGGGCGCACGCACGCCAATCTGCTCCACCATTTCGGCAGCGCGGGCGGGCTGCAGAGCGCGCTCATCACGCACCTGGCCGACACAATCACCGCACGGATCAGCGACGCCGCCAAACGCGCCCGCGCCGGCGAGGCCGATCCGCGCGAGGTGGTCGATCTGACCTTTGACGCCTTCGCGCAGGGCGCCGGCGCGATGGCGAGTTGGATGATCCTGTCGGGCAATCACGACGCGCTTGATCCGGTGTTGAGCGCGATCCACCGGTTGGTCGATGATCTCGCCGCGGACGAGGCCGATCAGGCGACGCACATCCGCGAGGAGACGCTTCGGCTCGTACTCGTCGCGATGGGCGATGCGCTGCTGGGACCGGCGATGGCCAAGGCGCTCGGGTTGCCACGCGAAACCGCGCGCGGGCTGGCGACCGACGCGTTGGTCGCGGCGCGGGCTACGGCGGTGAAGGGGGCTGGCGGCTGATCCCCAGGCGGCGCGGCAAAGCCGCGCCGTCGGCCCTCGCCCGGTGGCGAGGCCGGCCGGCGCGCTCTGGCCTCGCTTTAGCTGTGCTAAAGCGTTAGAGCGCGCCATGCATTTTCTCGATCAAGCCAAAATCTTCGTCCGTTCGGGCGCGGGCGGCCCCGGCGCCGTCAGCTTCCGGCGCGAGAAGTTCATCGAATATGGCGGCCCCGACGGCGGCAACGGCGGCAAGGGCGGCGACATCATCTTCGAGGCGGTCGCCGGCCTCAACACGCTGATCGACTTCCGCTACACGCAGCATTTCCGTGCGCCGCGCGGCCACGGCGGGTCAGGCAGCAACCGCACCGGTGCGGGCGGCGACGATCTCGTCATCAAAGTGCCGGTCGGCACGCAGATCATGGACGAGGAGCGCGAGGAGGTACTGCTCGACTTCACCCGCGCCGGCCAGCGCGAGGTGTTCCTGCGCGGCGGCGACGGTGGACGCGGCAACGCCAGCTACAAGACCTCGACCAACCGCGCGCCGCGCCAGCACGGCACTGGCTGGCCGTATCAGGAAGCGTGGGTGTGGCTGCGCTTGAAGCTGCTCGCTGACGCCGGGTTGGTCGGGCTGCCCAATGCCGGTAAATCGACCTTCATCAACGCCGTCACCAACGCGCAGGCCAAGGTCGGCGCCTATGCGTTTACGACGACGCGCCCGCAGCTTGGCGTGGTGCGCCACCACAACCGCGAGTTCGTGATCGCCGACATCCCGGGCTTGATTGAAGGCGCGGCGGACGGCGCGGGGATCGGCGACCGCTTCCTCGGCCATATCGAACGCTGCAAGGTGCTGCTCCACCTCGTCGATGCCAATGACGACGATGTCGCGGAGAGCTACCGCATCGTCCGCGACGAGCTGGAAAATTACGGCGGCGGGCTCACCGACAAGCCGGTGGTGGTCGCGCTCAACAAGATAGACACGCTCGACGACGAACTGATCGCGGCGCTGCTCGCCGAACTCGAGGAAGCCAGCGGCGAGGAAGTCATCGCCATCTCGGGCGCCGCCGGCACCGGCACCGACTGGGCGCTCGATCGGCTGCTCGAGGCGATCGGTCCGGAAGCGGCGACGGTCGATGAAGACGACGAGGGCGAGGACTCGATCGAATGGTCGCCGGTTTAAGCGACTCGCGCGCTCTGTTATGAGCGCACCATGCTGTCGCCAGTCGAGTATCCGCTGCTGAGCGCCGAGGATTTCCTCGACATCAATTTGGTGATCGGAAGGCTGAGCTGGATAACGGTGTTATCCGCATGATGGCTGGTGGAACGGCGCGCCACGTGCTGGTGCAAGGGAACATCCTCGTCGCTTTGGCATCACGCCTTCGCGATTCGGACTGCACGCCTTTCACCTCGATAATGGCAGCGCAGACCCACGCCTATTCCGTTCGCTATCCAGACGTAACGATCTACCGCAGCGGCAGCGGTAGAGAGCATGACGATGCGAGAGCGTTCGACGATCCCGTGGCCATTTTCGAGGTGATGTCCGCAGGCACCTCGCGAACTAATCTCATCGTCAAACTGGAAGAGCATACAGCACTCGAAAGTGTCGATACCATCGTTTTCGTGGACATCGCGAGAGAACGTCTCCGCGTTATCCAGCGCACGGGTGTCGGCGCCTGGACGGACGTCGCCTATCGGGAACCGGTCGATCTGGCCCTGCCCTCCGTACGTACTGAACTGACGCATGCCGAGATTTTCGCCCGCTGATTTGGTTGGCGGATCGCCCGCCCCGCGCTAAGCGCCGCCCCGATGCATCTGTTTCCGCCCGCCACCTGCCCGCGCCTGATCGTCAAGATCGGCTCGGCGCTGCTCGTCGATCCCGACGGCGGCGTGCGGCGTGCGTGGCTCGCCGGGATCGTCGCTAACATCGCCGAACGTGCCCGCGCCGGGCAACAGGTCGCGGTGGTGTCGTCGGGCGCGATCGCGCTCGGCGCGCGGCGGCTCGGGCTGCCCAAGGGCGGGCGCGCCAGCCTCGAGGATGCGCAGGCCGCCGCCGCGACGGGGCAGATCGCGCTCAGCCAGGTCTGGGCCGAGACGCTTGGCGCGGAAGGTCTGACCGCCGCGCAAATCCTCGTCACGCTTGACGATCTTGAGGATCGCCGCCGCTATCTCAACGCCGCCGCCACGCTCGACCGGCTGCTCGGCCTCGGCGTGGTGCCGGTGCTCAACGAGAATGACAGCGTCGCGACGGCGGAAATCCGCTTCGGTGACAACGACCGCCTCGCCGCGCGCGTCGCGCAGGCGGCGGGCGCACAGGGCGTCGTGCTGCTCTCCGACATCGACGGACTGTACGATCGCAACCCCGCCCTACCCGGCGCGGCGCACATCGCGCGCGTCGAGCGGATCGACGCGCGCATCGAGGCGATGGCGGATCGCGGCTCCGCCTCGGGCATGGGGTCGGGCGGGATGGTCTCGAAGATCGCCGCCGCGCGCATCGCCAATGCGGCGGGCGCGAACCTCGCGATCGCGAGCGGCCGGATCGAGCAGCCGCTCTCGACGGCGGCGCGCCACACGCTGTTCGTCGCCGAGAAGTCTGCGCCCGCGCGCAAGGCGTGGCTGGCGGGCGGGCTGACCGCGCGCGGCACGATCCATGTCGATGCCGGCGCCGCCAGCGCGCTACGTGGCGGCGCGAGCCTGCTCGCGGCGGGCGCGACCCGTGTCGAGGGCGGTTTTCGACGCGGCGACCTCGTCACGATCTGCGCCGACGATGGCCGCACCCTGGCGCGCGGACTCGCCGAATATGATGCCGACGAGGCGGAACGGATCACCGGCAAGCGCAGCGGCGAACTTGCCGACATCCTCGGCTACGCGCCCCGCGCCGCGCTGGTCCATCGCAACCACATGGCGCTGTTGTGAGCGCCCGCCACGCACGCAACCTGCTCCCCTCCCTGGAAGGGAGCGGCACCGCGCGAGACGCGACCGCAGCGTTCCCCAGGAACCCCTCGCAATGACCACGCTCGCCATCACCGGCGGCACCGGCTTCGTCGGCAAGCGGCTGATCGCACAGGCGCTCGCCGCCGGCTATCAGGTCCGCGCGCTCACCCGCCGCACGCAGCCGCCGCGCGACGGCGTGACCTGGATCGCCGGCGCGCTCGACGATGCGCCGGCGCTCGCCGAGATAGTCGCCGGCGCGGATGTCGTCATCCACGTCGCCGGGGTCGTCAACACGCCGACGCGGGCGGGATTTATCGCAGGCAACATCACCGGCACGCAGGCGGTGGTGGATGCCGCGCGCGCAGCCGGCGTGCGCCGCTTCGTCCACGTCTCCTCGCTCGCCGCGCGCGAGCCGGCGCTTTCCACCTACGGCTGGTCGAAGCACGGCGCGGAGGAGGTGGTCGCCGCCTCCGGTCTCGACTGGACGATGGTGCGCCCCTCCGGCGTGTTCGGCCCCGGCGACACCGACTGGCTCGATATGTTCCGCGCGGCCAAGCACGGGCTCGCGCTGCTGCCGCCGCCCGGCAAGCTCGCGGTGATCCATGTCGACGATCTCGCCCGGCTGCTGCTCGCGGTGGTCGCGACCAACCCCGGCCCGGTCATCTACGAAGCCGATGACGGCCGCCCCGGCGGCTGGACGCACCGCGCGTTCGCACGTGCGATCGGCGCGGCGGTCGGCCGGCGCGTGCTGGCGATCGACCTGCCCAAGCCGGTGATGCTCGCCGCCGCGCGCATCGACCGGCTGATGCGTGGCGACAAGGCCAAGCTCACCCGCGACCGGGTCGGCTATTTCTGCCATTCCGACTGGACGATCGATCCGGCCCGCGCGCCCGATCCCGCGCTGTGGCGCGCACAAATTCCGACTGAGGAAGGTCTCGCCGCGACGGCGGCATGGTATCGCGACCACAGCCTGCTATAGAATCGTCCGAATGCCGCCGCATTTGCTTGGCAACGATCGTGCGGCCCCACTCCCGAAGGATTTCCATGAGCGACCGCGCCACCGTTTTCGAAACCGTTACCCGCCAGATCGAACCGTTCAACAAGAAGCAGGTCGCGCTGACCGAGGCGACCACCTTCCAAGGCGATCTCGAGTGGGACAGCTTGACGGTGATGGATTTCGTCGCCGCGATCGAGGACGAGTTCGACATCATCATCACCATGAACATGCAGGCCGAGATCGAGACGATCGGCCAGCTCGTCGATGCCGTGATGAGCCTCAAGGCCTGATCCCAACCTCCGTTCGTCCCGAGCGAAGTCGAGGGACGCGAACGGTCTAGGAATGAATGACATGACCGAAGCCGCTGCCACCGCCGACGCCCTGCCCGCCTCGCCCACCGAGGTTGCGCCGGAACGCGACCTGTTTTCCAAGTTCGACGCGCTGATCGCCGAGCGCGAGGCGCTGATGGCGACTGGCGTGCGCGATCCGTTCGCGATCGTGATGGACGAGGTGAAATCGCCCACGCTCGCGGTCATCAAGGGCAAGGAGACGATCCTGCTCGGAACCTACAATTACATGGGCATGACGTTCGATCCGGACGTCGTGCGTGCCGGCAAGGACGCGCTCGACGCGTTCGGATCGGGCACCACAGGCAGCCGCGTGCTCAACGGCACCTATTCGCCGCACAAGGATTGCGAGGAGGCGCTCAAGGAGTTTTACGGCACATCCCACGCGATGGTGTTCTCGACCGGATATCAGGCCAATCTCGGCATGATCTCGACGCTCGCCGGCAAGGGCGAATATGTCATCCTCGACGCAGACAGCCACGCCTCGATCTACGATGGCTGCGCGCTCGGCAATGCCGAGATCGTGCGCTTCCGCCACAATTCGGTCGAGGATCTCGACAAGCGGCTCGGGCGCCTGCCGAAGGAGCCGGGCAAGCTCGTCGTGCTCGAAGGCGTCTATTCGATGCTCGGCGATATCGCGCCGCTGCCCGAAATGGTCGCGGTCGCCAAGAAGCACGGCGCGATGGTGCTGGTCGACGAGGCGCACGGCATGGGCTTCTTCGGCCCCAACGGGCGCGGCGTGTACGAGGAACAGGGCGTCGAGGATCAGGTGGATTTCGTCGTCGGCACCTTCTCCAAGTCGGTCGGCACGGTCGGCGGGTTCTGCGCGTCGAACCATCCCAAGTTCGACGTGATGCGGCTGGTGTGCCGCCCCTATGTCTTCACCGCCTCGCTGCCGCCTTCGGTGGTGGCGACTGCGGCGACCTCGATCCGCAAGCTGATGCACGCCGGCGAGAAGCGCGCGCATCTGTGGGCGAATTCGAAGCGGCTCCACGGCGGGCTCAAGGAGATGGGCTACACGCTCGGCACCGACACGCCGCAATCGGCGATCATCGCGGTGATCCTCAAGGATCAGACCCAAGCGGTCGCCCTGTGGCAGTCGCTGCTCGAGGGTGGCCTGTACGTCAACATGGCGCGGCCGCCCGCAACGCCGGCCGGTACATATCTGCTGCGCTGCTCGCTCTGCGCGGAGCATAGCGCCGCGCAGGTCGAGACGATCCTCGCCATGTTCAAGGCGTCGGGCCAGGCGGTGGGCGCGATCGATTAACGGAACGTCGCGCCTTTCCTCGATTCCCGCACCATAGTAACATGACCGCCATGAGCGGGACCGAGGGCGACGCGGCGGCGGAACGGGGGGCGGAGCACACCTTCGGCGCGGCATGGCGGACCATCATGCTGGGCATGATGGCGCTGTTGGGCGTGTCCGTGCTCATCGCACTGATTCTCACGCTGTCGGGCGCCAACCGCCAGCGCGACGAAGCGCAGCAGCGCGAGCGGCATAGCTATGAGGTGATGATCCTCACGCGGACGCTCGCGGGCACGATCGCCGACGCGGAGGCGGCGCTCGGCCGCTACGTCATAAGCGGCGACCGCGTGCTCGGCGCGCGCTATGCGGAGCGATGGCAGATCGCCGGCTCGCAGATCGACAAGCTGCGGCGCGACACCGCCGACAACCCCGAACAGGCGCGCGCGATCGCCGGCCTCGCCCAGGCATATGATGCGCGCGGCGCCGAACTCGAACTGATCGCGCTGAGCACACGCTACAAGAAGAACACGCAGGCGCTCGGTCTATATTACCGTGCCGGCACCTCGCCCCGCCTCGCCCGGATCAACGCGCTGCTGAACGAGATTTCGGCGCGGGAACATGCGCTGCTCGACCGGCGCACCGCCGGCGCGATCGCGGCGGTCGCGCATTCGAACGATGTCGCGAAAGTGCTGGCGGTGTTCGGTGTGTTGATCGTCATCGGCGCGATCCTGCTCGGCTGGATGATGGTGCAGGCGCTGCGTTCCGAAGCGATCGCGCATGCCGAGACCGCCGCCGAACGCGCGCGCGCCGAAGACCTGAGCGCCGCCGTCGCCGCCGCGGCCGCCGAACTCCGCGCGCAGGAAGCGCAACTCCGCCAGATTCAGAAAATGGAGGCGATCGGCCAGCTCACCGGCGGCATCGCGCACGATTTCAACAATATGCTCGCAGTGGTGCTCGGCGGGCTCGAACTGGCGCGACGGCAGATCGCGCTCGATCCGGCCGCCGCCAACCGCCATATCGACAGCGCGACCGAGGGCGCGAAACGCGCTGCCGAACTGACCCGGCGGCTGCTCGCCTTCTCGCGCGAAGACGCGCTGAACACCGAGCCGGTCGAGCCGGGAGCGCTGGTCGCTGGCATGTCGGACCTGCTCGACCGCACGCTGGGCGACACCATCACGGTGACGGTGCGCGACGCGGGCAGCGGCTGGCATACGCGGGTCGACAAGCACCAGCTCGAAAACGTCATCCTCAATCTTGCGGTCAACGCGCGCGACGCGATGGAAGGGCGCGGCCAGCTCACCATCACCACGGCGGGGACCGCGCTGTCGCAGGGCGCGGTAGGCGCGTGTCCGGCGGGCGAATATGTCAGCATCGCTGTCTCCGACACCGGCAGCGGCATGACGCCCGAGGTGATGGAGCGCGTGTTCGAGCCGTTCTTCACCACCAAGCCGGTCGGCAAGGGCACCGGCCTCGGCTTGAGCCAGGTGTTCAGCTTCGTTCGCCAAGCGGAGGGCGAGGTCGCTTTGCGCTCGGCACCCGGCGAAGGAACCACGGTGACGCTGTACCTGCCGCGTCATGCCGACGCGGCCGCGCCCGCCCCGCCCGCCCCCGCGCTCCCTGTCGGCATGACACCCGCAGCGCGCGATATCCTGGTCGTCGAGGATGATCCGCGCGTGCTTGCCGCGACGATGGGCGCGCTGGAGGAACTCGGCCACCGCGCGGTCGCCTGCGGCGACCCCCTCGCCGCGCCGGCATTGCTCGCCGCCAACCCTGGCGTGACCATGGTGATTTCCGACGTGCTGATGCCGGGCCAGACCGGGCCGGAGATGGTCGCCGCGCTGTTGCTGCGCCGGCCCGATCTTGCCGTATTGTTCGTTACGGGATTCGCCGGCGATGCCGCCGAGGCCGAGTTCGGCGGCCATGTCGTGCTGCGCAAGCCGTTCACCATCGCCGGGCTGGAAGCCGCGATTCACGATGCGGCCGCTACGCCGGGCGGCATCGAGGACCACATCGCCGCGGAATGATTTCGTAGCTGACGCGCGCGGTATAGGCCGATATAGCCCGCGCTTCGGTCTCCAACTCCCCAGACCGCCCCAAGCAGAAGGCCGCCAAAGCCCGCCCATGAAGTCCATCGACCGTTACATGGCCCGGCTGATCGCTGTGCCGCTGTTCTCGACCCTGATCATCTCGGCGATGCTGCTGGTGCTCGACCGGATGCTGCGCCTGTTCGATTTCGTCGCGACCGAGGGCGGGCCGATCAGCGTGGTGTGGCGGATGCTCGCCAACCTGCTGCCCGAATATCTCGGGCTCGGCATTCCGATCGGGCTGCTGCTCGGCGTGCTGCTCGCCTTCCGGCGGCTCGCCACGTCGTCCGAGCTCGACGTGATGCGCGCGGTCGGCATGAGCTATCCGCGTCTGCTCTACGTGCCCTTCCTGTACGCGGCGGCGCTGGCGGCGGTGAATCTCGCGATCGTGGGCTTCATCCAGCCGGATGCGCGCTATTCCTATGAGAAGCTGCGCTTCGAGCTGCGCACCGGCGCGCTCGGCGCCTCGATCAAGGTCGGCGAGTTCACCCACTTCCCTAACGGCGGCACGGTGCGGATCGAGCACAGCCGCGACAACGGTCGCAAGCTCTCGGGCATCTTCGTGCAATATGCCGACAAGAAGGGCGACTGGTACGCCGTGACCGCGCAGAGCGGGCAGTTCCTCGCCACCGACAACCCGGACGAGATCATCTTCCGGCTGACCAAGGGCACGCTCGTCAACAAGGCGCCCAATTTCGCGACGCCGCGCGTGCTGACCTTCACCTCACACGACCTGCCGATCGCGCTGCCCAAATACGAGAGCTTCCGTACCCAGGGCAGCAGCAACCTGGAGATGACGTTGCCGACGCTCGCGCGGCTTGGCCACGACCACCATGCCGACAAGGAAACCCGCGACACGAGCCGCGCCGCATTCCACTTCCGCATCGTCGAGGTCTGTACGATGTTCCTGTTGCCGATGCTCGGCCTCGCGCTCGGCGTGCCGCCGAAGCGATCGTCCTCGGCGATCGGCGTGTTCCTCGGCATCATCATGATCGTGGCGTATCATAAGGTGAACGAATACGGCATGGCGGTCGGCGGTCTCGGCAGGATCGACCCGATCATCGCCTTGTGGGTGCCCTTCGCCGTGTTCGCCAGCCTAGTGCTGTGGATGTTCTACACGATCGCGTTCGTCCCCGGCGGGCAGCCGATCGGCGCGCTGGAACGCGCCGCATCCAAGGCGGCCAAGGCGATCGGCCGGCTGTTGCCGCGCCGCGGCCGGGAGGCGCGGGCATGACGGCAATGTTCCCGTCGCGCACCGTCGCGTTCTACATGGCGAGGATGTTCCTGATCCGCACTTTCGCCATCCTCGGCGTGCTGGTGCTGGTGCTGCAATCGCTCGACCTGCTCACCGAATCGGGCAAGATCCTCGCCTATGCCGGCAATGGCGACGCGCAAATCTGGCATTACGTCGGCCTGCGCGTGCCGCAGATCATTTCGACCTTCCTGCCCTATTCGGTGCTGCTCGGCGCGATCATCACGCTGACGACGCTCAACCAGAACAGCGAGGTCATCGCGCTCAAGGCGTCGGGCTTGTCGGCGCACCAGATCCTCGCGCCGCTGATCGTGGCGAGCTTCGGCGTCGCGCTGCTGTCGTTCAGCTTCAACGATCGCATTGTCGCGCGCGCCACCGCGACGCTCGATCAGTGGCAGAAGGTCAATTACGGTCCGCTGCCGATCGACCGGGGCGACCGGTCCGACGTGTGGGTGCGTGACGGCGACGATCTCATCCAGGTCGACCAGATCAAAGGACGCGGCGACGCGGCGATCCTGGGCGGCGTGACCCTGTTCGACCGCGAGGGCGGCTCGCTCAGCACGATCACCAAGGCGCCGCATGGCAAGCGCGAGGGGGACGGCTGGCGGATCTGGCCGGCGACGCGGTTCGATCTCGCCGCCGACAAGGTCACACAGGCCGGCTCGATCGTGATCGGCCGCGGCGTGCGCCCCGATCAATTCTCGCTGTCGAGCGTCGATGCGGACGGGCTGTCATTTAGCGATCTTCGCTCCGCGATCGCCGACCTCGCCGCCGCCGGACGGCCGACCGCTTCGCTGGAAGGCACGCTCTGGCACAAGCTGTCGGGGCCGCTGTCCGCGATGCTGATGCCGCTGCTCGGCGCGGTCGCCGCGTTCGGCATCGCGCGATCGGGCAAGCTGTTCATCCGCGCGGTGATCGGCATGGGGCTCGGCTTCCTGTATTTCGTCGCCGACAATTTCGCGCTGGCAATGGGCAATCTCGGCGCCTACCCGCCATTCCTCGCCGCGTGGGGCGCGTTCCTGCTGTTCCTGATGATTGGCGAGACCGTGCTGATCCGCACCGAGGAGTGACGCGCATGCTACTGATCGCCGGCACGATCCGCCTGCCCGCCGAAAACGTCGCCGCCGCGCGCGACGCGATCGCCGCTGTGGTCACGGCCACCCGCGCCGAGGACGGTTGCCTCGAATATCGCTTCGCCGAGGACGTGCTCGATCCCGGCCTGATCCACATCACCGAGCGCTGGCGTGATCGCGCCGCGCTCGACGCGCATTTCGGCACGCCGCACATCGCGGCATGGCGCGCGGCGGGCGCGGCGCTCGGGATCGGCGGCCGCGCGCTGATGCTGTACGAGGTGGGCGCGGGCGAAGCTATCTAAGAGCGTTCCCCCTCGGTAGAGCGGGCCCGCGCGCTTAGCGAAGCCTGGTCGTGCTACGCACCAGCCGCGCGACCAGCGGCGCGAGGCCGGGATGGTTGCCGTCGTGATAGGGCGAGGCGGTGTCCAGCGTCGCGACGAGCCGGCGATGCGCCTCGCCCAGCGCGTGATACGGCACGCTCGGCACGAGGTGGTGGAGCGCGTGGTAGCGCAGGCCCACCGGTGCCCAGAGGAACGGCAGATAGCTTGGCGGCGGCACGTTGACGCTGTCGAGATATTGCGCGGTGACGCTCATCGGCTCGCCTTCATTCTCCCACAAATGCGCGACCAAGGTGCGGATCTGGTTGAGCAGCGTCGAGACGGCGTAGATGCCGAGGAAGATCGCGGCGGCGCGCAGCGGAATCACGCCGCTCGCCACCAGAGCAACCAAAGCGATCGCCCAGACGCTGGTCGCGCCCTCCAGCCACAGCCAGCGGGTGCGCAGCTCGCCCTCGGGGGGACGGCGGCGGAAGGCGGGGTTGATTGCCAGCGACGACGCCTGCTCGACCAGCCAGGTCCGCACCTGCGGGATCACCAGCGAGAGCGGCACCAGCACAGCATAGCGCACGACGAGAGCGATCGGGGCGAGCAGCGCGGTCAGCACGAACAGCGGCAGGGTCCACGGCTTCATCAGCGCGAGCGGCAGATATTCGGGATCCTCGACCGTACCATAGCGCGTGCGGGTGTGGTGGATGGTGTGCACGCCTTCGTACATGAAGGACGGCACCATCATCGGAATGCCAAACAGCAGGTTCCAGCCCAGGCGGAAGCCGGGCACCGCGCTCGGCTTCATATGGGTGATCTCGTGGATGAAGCTGCCGGCGCGATAGAGCGCGAGCGCGGCGACGGCCCCGGCGAGGACCGCCCAGGGCGACACCCACAGCATCGCCACCGCGAGTGCGGCATAGCCTGTCACCGCCGAGGCGAGGAAATCCACCCAGTAGATCGTCGGATTGGGTGTATGCAGATCCCGCGTCAGTTCGGCGGCGGCGCGCAACATCGCCTTGTCATCGGCCTTGCGGTCGATCGGCGCGCGCGCGGCGACGCCGGTGTCGGCGGTGCTGCGCCGGGCGAAGGTCATGCTCGTCATGGGGCTTTCCATTGCCCTAACATAGTGGCCGCATGGTGGCAGTAACAGGAGGGCAAATTGTCCAACGCCGGGCGTGCCACCAAACACTCGCGCCCTTACGCCTGCAACACGTAACCGCTTGACGCGCCGCGCGCGCTGCGGCTTGTGCGCTGCGCGCGACGGAGTGCGCGACGCTTAGCGAGAGGCTTATCCACCGTGGCGACTCAAGATTTCACGATCCGGCCAATCGAGAGCAAGGCCGATCGCAAGAAGTTCATCGAACTGCCGTTCCGGCTCTATGCCAACGATCCGAACTGGGTGCCGCCGCTGAAAGGTGAAGCGCTCGGGCTGGTCACCCCCGAAAAGAACGGCTGGTTCAGCCACGCCAAGGCGCAACTGTTCCTCGCCGAGCGGAACGGCGCGGTGGTGGGGCGGGTTTCGGCGCATATCGACACGCTCGCGCTGGAGATGCCGAACGATCAGGGGTTCGGCCCCGGCTGCGGACAGTTCGGCCTGCTCGACGCCGAGGACGGGGTGATCGCCGCCGCGCTCATCAAGACCGCCGAGGCGTGGCTGCGCGGCCAGGGCATGAACCGCGTGCTCGGGCCGATCAGCATGTCGATCTGGGAAGAACCCGGATTGCTGATCGAGGGCTATGACCATCCGCCGACGATCATGATGGGCCATGCGAAGCCCGAATATCGCGGCTGGATCGAGGGCGCGGGGTACCGTCCGGTCAAGCAATTGCTGACCTACGAACTGGACATCACCAAGCAATTTCCCCCGATCGTCCAGCGCATCATCGCATCGGGCGAGAAAAATCCGCGCATCGTCATACGCGAGGTGAACAAGAAGAAGTTCGACGAGGAAGCGGCGATCATCCTCGCCATCCTCAACGATGCATGGTCGGACAATTGGGGCTTCGTTCCGCTCACCCCGCCCGAGATCAAGGACGTCGGCGTCAAGCTCAAGCCGATCGTGTTCAACGACCTGATCCGCATCGCCGAGCTCGACGGCCGGCCGGTCGCGTTCATGATCACGCTCCCAGATCTCAACGAGGCGATCATGCCCTTCAAGGGCAATCTGTTCCCGTTCAACGTGCTCAAACTGCTGTGGTGGCTGCGCAAGCCCAAGGTGAAGACGATGCGCGTGCCGCTGATGGGCGTGGTAAAGGAATTGCAGGCATCGCGCATGGCGAGCCAGTTGGCGTTCATGATGATCGAATATATCCGCCGCACATCGGTCGCGAATTATGGCGCGACGCGCGGCGAAATCGGCTGGATCCTTGACGACAATCAGGGGATGCGCTCGATCGCCGAGACGATCAATTGCGACATCAACAAAGTGTATCAGGTGTACGAAAAGGCGCTCTGAACGCGGGAGACGCGGCGCGCGGGGTGTTCCGCGCGCCGCAGCGCCCCCGTTCGGGTTCAGTTCTTCTCGAGCGGGTCGCGGCCGGTCAGGTCGATCCAGTCCTTGCGCGTGTGGCAAACCTTGCGCGGGATGATCGAGCCGGTGATCGTATCGACGACACAGTAGCGGGTCTCGCGCTTGGCGGGCGCGGCGGCGATCGGCGCGGTATTGGCCTCGATGCGCGCGCCGTCCGGGGTGCCGGCGGGAGTGGCGATCGACGGGGTCGCGAGCAGCGCGGTCGAGGCGGCGGCGGCGAACAGGGCGGTCTTGAACATGGCGTAATCTCCGATGGTGAGCGGCTCGTTGCGCCGCGCCAACGGTATTGCATCCACCGTGCCAACTTATTTTATACCGCTAAAACAATGACATGATCCGATCGATCACGCTGCCAGGCGGCATACCAAACCAACACACCGGATAATACGCCAAGCTGTGGCGCAATTTCCCGATCAGAAGAGCCGCGAAATTCCGAGGTACACTTCGGCGTCGGGCGCGTCGCGATTGAGCCCGGCGATACCGCCGATATCGAGCTGCACCGCCTTGCCGACCATCCAGGCGAGCGACAGCGCGCCGAACGTCTGGGTGGTATCTTCGTCGGGATCGTCGTCGCGCAGCACCTGTGCCTCGATCGTGGCGGTCAGCGCCTTGGTGAGTTCGACGCCGAGCCCCAGCGTGCCGCTCGCCGCGAAGTGTCGGCCGTGCCCGTCCTTGTCGACCGCCGCCTCGACTTCGGGCGTGGCCTGTAGCTTGAAGGTCTCGTTCAGTTCGTAGGAGACGGGTGCGGTCATCCCCGCGCCCCAATCCCCGAAGCCCACCGGCATCCGGCCGACCGGCACGGTCACGAAGGGGCGCACGGCGGCGGACAGGCCCTTGCCGTCGGGATTGTGCAGGTTGACCTTCGCGCCGAGCGTCACGTCGCCGGCACGCGCGCGGTTCTCGACCATGCCGCTCGCGCTGTCACGGGCGCGGACGTGGCCATAGGGCGTCCAGCCCACCTGCGCCTCGACCGTGTCGCTCAACCCGACTCGCACCAGCGTGTCGGCGATCAGCACCGTGTCGGTGCGGCCGTCCGAGTCCTTTTCGAGCGTCCAGTCGGCGAGCGCGGTCTCCACCGAGACGCGGCCGGATGCGATCGTACAGGGCGGCCGGCCGAGATCAGGGCGCGACGGACAATATTCGCGGTCCTCGGCAAGAGCCGGGGCGGCGGCGAGCGTCGCCGCCAGAAACAGGATGGTGCGCATGAAGTCCCCTTTTCATGCGCAACCCCGAATCGACGGTTCCGTTCCTTAGCGGACGCGCGGGCCACCGAAGGGCAGCGGCGGCGGCGGACGGCGGTCGCGGCGGGGGAGCTGCGCCTGATAGGCGTGCCCGCAATGCGCGACGCAATACGGGAAGCCGGGGTTCACCTTTTCGCCGCAAAAATGGAAATCGGGTTCGCCTGGGTGGCCGAGCGGCCATTTGCAGATACGGTCGCTGAGGTCGAGCAAGGTGGTCTTGCCCGCCATGTCGGCCGAGGGCTTGGCCGGGACCAGCCGGCGTGGCGGCGCGGGTGTGATCGGCGCCTGCTGTTCGCCTGGCGACTGGCGCAGGAATCCGCCCGGACCGACCGAGCGCAGGATCGGCTGCGGCGGCGTGGCCGGCGCGGGCGCGGCGACGGGCTCGGGTGAAATTTCAGCATCCTCGTCCTCATCGGCCTCAAAAACCGGGTCGGCGGGGGCGGCGGCGACGACTTCCACGGGCTGGAACGCGGCCGGCGGCACGGCCGGAGCGGGCTTGGGCGCGGGTGCCTCGACGACGGGCTTGGCGGCGACCTCGGCGGTGACGTCGTTGGGCTTCACCGGGGACGGGCGCGATTGCAGGCCGAGCCGATGTGCCTTGCCGATCACGGCGTTGCGGCTGACCTGCCCGAGCGCTTCGGCGATCTGGCTGGCGGTCTGACCGTCCTCCCACATCTTCTTGAGCGTATCGATCCGTTCGTCGGTCCAGGCCATGAAATCTATCTTCCCTACATGCCGGGTTGCGGGCGGTGGCGGCAGCGACTAACCGATCGCGCCATGAGCAGCCACCCCCCATCCGGCGAAATCCAGTCGGCGGTCCGCAACGCTCCCGGCGTTCCCGTCATCAAGGACGTGAACTGGGGCGGCCTGCGAACGCTCTATATCAAGGAGGTGCGCCGTTTCTTCAAGGTCCACCTGCAGACGATCTGGGCGCCGGCGATCACGACGCTGCTGTTCCTGATCGTCTTCACGATCGCGACCGGCGCGAAACGGCCGGTGCATGTCGGCGGAATCGACATCCCGTTCGCCGATTTCATCGCCCCCGGACTCATCATCAGCCAGGGCATGATGGGGCCGGCGTTCGCCAATGCCAGCTTCTCGCTGCTCGCGGGCAAGATCCAGGGCACGATCGTCGATTACCTGATGCCGCCGCTCTCGACGCTGGAGGTGCTCGCCGCGCTGCTCGGCGGCGCGATGACGCGTGCGTTCCTCGTCGGCTTCGTGGTTTGGCTGGCCATGCTGCTGTATCCGGGCGTGCATGTGACGCCCTCGCACCCGGTCGCCGTGGTGTGGTTCGGCTTCCTCGGCGCGCTGTTCCTGTCGCTGCTGGGCGTGCTGACCTCGATCTGGGCGCAGAAGTTCGACCATGCCGCCGCCGTGACCAATTTCGTGGTGGCGCCGCTGTCGCTGCTGTCGGGCACCTTCTATTCGGTCGACCGACTCGCGCCCGCGTTCCGCGCGTTCAGCCACGCCAACCCGTTCTTCTACATCATCTCGGGGTTTCGCTACGGCTTCCTCGGAACCGCCGACTCGCCGGTGCTGGTCGGCAGCATCGTGGTGCTGGGCGTCGACGTGGTGCTGTTCGTATTGTGCTATCAATTGCTGGCGCGCGGCTGGCGGCTGAAGAGCTGAAGCGCGATGGCAGTACCCCCACCCGTTCGTGCTGAGTAGGGATCGAGTAGGCGCTTGCGCCGTATCGAGATGAGCAGGTGAATATGCCCCCGGCATGTTCAGGATCGTCCGGGGGACGATCCGACCTGCTCATCGTATCGAAGCACAGGTGGCGCATGGGGCCTGTCCTTCGATACGCTACCTCGATACGCCCTTCGGGCTACTCGGCAGTTACTCAGGACGAACGGAGCGACTTGAGTCCAAGCCGGCAGGAAGCCGGTCAGGCCGGCTTGCGGAACACGGGGTTGCGATACAGCGTCGTGCCGAGCTTGCCGTTGCGCGGATAGAGCGCGCGACGCACGCGGTTGGACTGGTTGCCGCCCAGCACGAGCAATTTCGCGCCCTGATCGTCGAGCAGATACGAGACGTGGCCGAGCGTCTTGCCCCCGACGATACGCTCCCACACCACGACGCTGCCCCGGCCGGGCGTCGGATCCTCGACGCCCCACCCTCGCCAATCGAGCGCCCAGGCCGAGTCGGTGCCTTTCTCGCCCGCGCTCACCATGCACCAGTTGACGAAGGCCGAGCACCAGGCGGTATCGTCATCATTGCGTTGCGCCGCGCTCAAGCCCTTACAGGTCGCGAGATATTCGACGATGCGGGGATTGCTGCCGGGATTATATTCGGCGACGCCGGCATCCTCCTCGCGCAAGGCGAGCGAAAGCCAGAGCGGATCGCCTTCGGCGGCGGTCTCGGTCGCAGCGCCGACCAGCAGCGCGCTCCGGTCGCTGCCGTCGGGCAGAACGATCTGCTGGCCGGAGCGAATCAGGTTGGGATTGGTGATCTGCGGGTTCAGGGCGAGCACGTCCTTGGCCGATACCTTCAACCCGCGCGCGATGGCTCCGATCGTATCTCCGGGCCGCACGGTGTAGATCTTCTTCATGAGACTTGCTCCCAGGCCGGCAATCCTTCCTGGCACCAGACTATATGGCGCTCCCGGCGTGCTCTAGGGTAAAACCGACTTGCGGCGGCGGTGAGCGTTGCCCGGGCCTTCAGGCCGAGGTTGACGCTCAGCGTTCACACCACGTAGATATCCGCTCCGGCGGCCCAAGCACGGGCCGCCGTTTTTGTTTCTGCTAGGAGCGCGTCATCATGCCGATCACCCCACTCATGCCAGTGTACCCGCGCTGCGGCGTGCGCCCGGTGCGAGGCGAGGGCTGCTATCTGATCGGCGAGCAGGGCGAGCGGTATCTCGATTTCGCCGCGGGCATCGCGGTCAACGCGCTCGGCCACGGGCACCCGCATCTGGTCAAGGCGATCGCCGATCAGGCGGCGACGCTGATGCACGTCTCCAACCTGTACGGCAGCCCGCAGGGCGAGCATCTCGCGCAGCGCATCGTCGACACCAGCTTCGCCGACACGGTGTTCTTCACCAATTCGGGCACCGAGGCGGTCGAATGCGCGATCAAGACCGCGCGGCGCTATCATTTCGTCAACGGCAATCCCGAACGCACCACGCTCATCACCTTCAACAACGCCTTCCACGGGCGGACGATGGGGGCGATCAGCGCGACCAACCAGCCCAAGATGCGCGACGGGTTCGAACCGCTGCTGCCCGGCTTCGCCTATGCGCCGTTCAACGATCTCGCCGCCGCGCTCGCGCTGATCGACGAGACCACCGCCGGCTTCATGGTCGAGACGATCCAGGGCGAAGGCGGCGTCTCGGCGGGTACGCCCGAGTTCATCCGGGGCCTGCGCGAGGCGTGCGACGAACACGGGCTGCTGCTGGTGCTCGACGAGGTGCAGTGCGGCTATGGGCGCACCGGCAAGATGTGGGCCTATGAGCATTACGGCATCACCCCCGATATCATGTCGGTCGCCAAGGGGATCGGCGGCGGCTTCCCGCTCGGCGCGTGCCTCGCCACCGAGGAGGCTGCGAAGGGCATGGTGTTCGGCACGCATGGCTCGACCTATGGCGGCAATCCGCTGGCGATGGCCGCGGGCGAAGCGGTGCTCGACGTGATGCTCGAACCGGGCTTCCTCGAGAATGTCACGGCGATGGGCGAGCGGCTCCGCGGTGCGCTCGAACAGATGATCCCCAACCACGACACCGTGTTCGACAGCGTGCGCGGCAAGGGACTGATGCTCGGCATCAAGCTCAAGGACACGGCGGTGGCGCGCGATTTCGTCGCGCACGCGCGCGACGCGCATGGGCTGCTCACCGTGTCGGCGGGCGAGAACGTGGTGCGCGTGCTGCCGCCGCTGGTGATCGAGGAAAGCCATATCGCCGAGGCGATCGAGAAACTGAGCGAGGCGGCGCGGACCTACGCGCCGGTCGCGGCGTGAGCTCCCTCTCCCTTCGGGAGAGGGAAGGGGCCCGCCCGGCGAAGCCGGGTGGGAAGGGTGAGGGCGACTGCCGCATCACCCTCACCCTTCCGGCGCTTCGCGCCTCCTTCCCTCTCCCACAGGGAGAGGGATTGATCCTCCCCGGCGCGGGGAGGATTTAATGCGCCATTTCCTCAACCTTTCGGATGCGGGCGCGGACGGCATCGCGGCGATGTTGGCCGATGCGCTCGACCGCAAGGCGGCGCGAGGCGGCTGGCCCAAGGGCAAGGCCGATGCCGATGCGCCGCTCGCCGGGCACACGCTGGCGATGGTGTTCGAGAAGAACTCGACCCGCACGCGCGTCAGCTTCGATATGGCGATCCGCCAGCTCGGCGGGTCTTCGATCGTGCTCGACGCGGGGACGACCCAGCTCGGACGCGGCGAGACGGTGGCGGATACCGCGCGCGTGCTGTCGGGCTATTGCGACGCGATCATGCTGCGCACCGACGACCACGACAAGGTCGAGGAGATGGCGCGCCATGCGAGCGTGCCGGTCATCAACGGCCTCACCGATGCGTCGCATCCGTGCCAGATCATGGCCGATCTGCTGACCATCCTGGAGAGCGGCAAGGCGCTGCCCGGCCTCAAGGTCGCGTGGCTGGGCGACGGCAACAACGTGCTCGCCTCGATCATCGAGGCGGCCGGGCTGATGCGGTTCGATGTGGTGGCGGCGTGCCCGCAAGGCTTCATGCCGCCCGAAAGCGACCTCGCGCTCGGCAAGGGCCGGGCGCGTGTGGTCGGCGATCCGCGCGAGGCGGTCGAGGGCGCGGACATCATCGTCACCGACACGTGGATCTCGATGGGACAGGCACACGCCGAGACCAAGCTCGCCGCGATGATGCCGTTCCAGGTGACGGAAGCGCTGATGGCGCGCGCCAAGCCCGACGCCAGGTTCCTCCACTGCCTGCCCGCGCACCGCGGCGAGGAAGTGACCGACGCGGTGATCGACGGGCCGCAATCCTTGATCTGGCCCGAGGCGGAGAACCGGCTGCACGCGCAGAAATCGGTGCTGCGCTGGTGCTTCGGGCAGATCGGTTGATCCGGCCGGCGCGCTTCCCCACATAGCCGTCTCTCATCGCACCCTGCCCCGTCACCCCAGCGCAAGCTAAGGTCTCGCGGACGTCCGGAGCGACCTTGCCGCGAAAGACCCCAGCTTTCGCTGGGGTGACGATTGTGGCTGGGGTGCTGAAAGACGTTGATGCCTGACACCTCCCCCGATCTCGATCTCGCGCTCGGTTTCACCATTCCCGGCCGCCACGCGCGCGGGCGGATCGTGCGGCTCGGCCCGGTGATCGACCGTATCCTCTCCGCGCACGCCTATCCCGCCCCGATCGAGGCGTTGCTCGCCGAGGCGCTGACGCTGACCGCTCTGATCGGCTCGACGCTGAAGGACGCGGGTGGCCAGCTCACGCTGCAGGCGCAGACCGAGACCGGCATCGTCAGCCTGCTGGTGTGCGATTATCGCGGCGGCGAGCTGCGCGGCTATGTGCAATATGACGCGGGCCGCCTCGCCGACGCGCCGCTCGCGCCGAGCCTGTTCGCGTTGTTCGGCACCGGCTATCTCGCGATCACCTTCGACCAGGCGACGACGGGCGAGCGCTATCAGGGGATCGTGCCGCTCGACGGCGAATCGCTTGCCGATGCGGCGGCGACCTATTTCCTCCAGTCCGAGCAGATTCCGACGCTGATCCGGCTCGGCATTGCGCCCGGCAACCGCGTGACCGGCGGGCTGTTCCTCCAGCATCTGCCCGAGGGCGAGGAAGGCCGCGAGCGGCTGCACGTGCGGCAGGACCATCCCGAATGGGAGCATGTCGCGCTGCTCGGCCAGACGATGGGCGCGGACGAACTGACCGACACCACGCTGCCGCTGGAGACTCTGGTGTGGCGGCTGTTCAACGAAGAAAGCGAGGTCCGCGTGCTCGCCCGCCAGCCGATCGTGCGCGGGTGCCGCTGCTCGCCCGACTATATCGCGCAGGTGCTCGCCAAGTTTTCCGACGAGGACCAGCGCGAAATGGCCGACGAATCGGGGGTGATCACCGTCGATTGCGCGTTCTGCGCGCAGAAGTTCCCGGTATCGGTCGGGAATCGTTGCGATTCCTGAACGACATTGAATCTCGCGACACGATCCCCCACTTTCTGTACCGAGCGGTCACGCTCACGGCGGTGGGGCGTGGACTTGGGGAACCGAAATGATGCGGCGTTGGCGGATGATATGCGCGGGTGTGGCCGCGCTGGCAGGAACAGGCGCCATCACGGCGGCGGTGCCCGATCCGGGCGCGTCGGTGGCGTTGTCGCGGATCGAGCGCGGGCAGTATGAGATCAAGGTGGTCGGTTCGGAGGCGCCCGGGCGGTCGGTGTGCATCGCCGATGCGGCGATGCTGCTCCAGATGCAGCATCCCGGCGCCGCCTGCACGCGGCTGGTGATGGCTGACAGCCCCGACAGCACGACGGTCAACTACACCTGTTCGAGCGGCGGGCATGGGCGCACCGTGGTGACGATCACCACGCCCAGATCGTTCGATATTGATACACAGGGCATCGCCAGCGGCGCACCTTTCGACTTGAATTATCAGGGACGTCGTGTCGGCCCTTGCCCGGCACGCTCCACCGCATCGCGTTAACCCTTTGCGAAGACGGTGTGATTAAGGTGATTCGAGTGTGCTTTGGCATGCTTTTTCCCAATTGCCCGGTAACGGGCGACCGCTGGGCCGCCCAAGGGCGGCCCGTTTTTTCACAGCGGATTGCGCGGGATGCCCCCCGCCCCTAGACATGGGACGATCATGACACGCGGCAACACCCTGGCGGTCGCCCTCATTTCTGGCGGCCTCGATTCGATGGTTTCGGCGGCGCGCGCGCGCGAGGACGGGCACCGGCTGCTCGCGCTGTCGATCGATTACAACCAGCGCCACCAGATCGAACTGGCCGCGGCGCGGCGGATCGCGGCCATGCTCGGCGCGGAACGCCATGTCGTGCTGCCGCTCGATCTGTCGGCGTTCGGCGGATCGGCGCTGACCGCCGATATCGCGGTGCCCAAGGATGGCGTCGGCGACGGCATACCCGTCACCTACGTGCCGGCGCGCAACACGATCTTCCTCAGCCTCGCGCTCGGCTGGGCCGAGGCGGCGGGCGCGCGCGACCTGTATATCGGCGTCAACGCGCTCGATTACTCGGGCTATCCCGATTGCCGGCCCGAGTTCATCGCCGCGTTCGAGGACATGGCCGAGGTCGCGACCAAGGCCGGCGTCGAGGGCGAGCGCTTCCGCGTCCGCGCGCCGCTCCAGCATATGACCAAGGCCGACATCGTGCGCGAGGCGGCGCGACTCGGACTCGACGCGGGGATGAGCTGGTCGTGCTACGATCCCGCGCCCGGTGGGGTGCATTGCGGCCAGTGCGATAGCTGCCGGCTGCGCGCCAAGGGATTCGCCGAGGCGGGGTTGCCCGACCCCACCGTTTACGCGATCTGATGTCCTACGCGGTCAAGGAGATGTTCCTCACGCTGCAAGGCGAGGGGGTGAATGCGGGCGCCCGCGCGGTGTTCGTGCGGTTCGCCGGGTGCAACCTCTGGTCGGGGCGCGAGGAGGATCGCGGCACTGCGGTGTGCCGGTTTTGCGATACCGATTTCGTCGGGATCAACGGGCTGGGCGGTGGGCGCTTCGCCGATGCGGGCGCGCTCGCGGCGGCGGTGGCGCGCTTCTGGGGCGACGGCCGCGAGTCGCGCTTCGTCGTGCTGACCGGCGGCGAGCCGATGTTGCAGGTGGACGACGCTCTGGTCGACGCGCTGCACGCGGCGGACTTCCGAATCGCAATCGAGACCAACGGCACCCTGCCCGTCCACCCCGGCATCGACTGGGTGTGCGTCAGCCCCAAGGCGGGCAGCGTGGTGGTGCAGCGCTCCGGCGACGAACTAAAACTGGTGTGGCCGCAGGCGGGCAGCGACCCCGAAGCGCTGGAACGCTGGGATTTCGCCAACTTCCTCGTCCAACCGATGGATGATGCGACGGCGGTCGACAATCAGGCGGCCGCGATCGCGCTGGCGATGGCGCGACCCAAGTGGCGGCTGAGCCTGCAAACGCACAAGTTTCTGGGATTGCGGTGATTTCCTTCTCCCCTCCCTGGAAGGGAGGGGTTGGGGGTGGGTTGGCCCGAGAGGGAACGGCGCGCGTGCCACAAGCCTACCGACCCCCGGCCCCTCCCTTTCAGGGAGGAGAGCAGGTGGGGCGAGCTCTTGCGCTTGCGAAATCACTCAATATCTTTGCACTGATCGTTCTACTCGATCGGTCAGAACGAACTTCCCAATTTCCCGTGGGCGGGCGATTCGCCTATATCCGCCTCGTCCACTGCAAAGGAGAAAATTGCATGTCGATCATCGGCAAGACGATCAAACCGTTCACCGCGACCGCGTATAAGGAAGGCAAGTTCGTCGACGTCACCGATGCGGACGTCAAGGGCAAGTGGTCAGTATTCTTCTTCTACCCTGCGGACTTCACCTTCGTTTGCCCGACCGAACTCGAAGACCTCGCCGATATCTACCCGACGCTGCAGAAGATGGGTGTCGAAGTGTATTCGGTCTCGACCGACACGCATTTCAGCCATAAGGCATGGCACGACACCTCGCCGGCGATCAGCAAGATCAACTATTACATGCTGGGCGACCAGAACCACGTGATCTCGAACAATTTCGACATCCTGCGTGAAGGCGTCGGCCTCGCCGATCGCGGCACCTTCGTCGCCGATCCGGACGGCGTGGTGCAGCTCGTCGAGATCACGCCCGAGGGCGTGGGCCGCAACGCCGCCGAACTGCTGCGCAAGATCAAGGCCGCGCAATATTGGGCGTCGCACCCCGGCGAAGTGTGCCCGGCCAAGTGGGAAGAGGGTGAGACCACGCTCGCCCCGTCGCTCGATCTCGTCGGCAAGATCTAACCGATAGCCCCTGGGGTCGCACGTGGCCCGGGGTGGATGACCGTCCGCCCCGGGCCATTTGTCTTTAAGTAGAACCGCATGTCCGTTCGTCCCGCGCGCAGCCGAGGGACATCAAATCTCCCAGTGTCTCGACTTCGCTCGACACGAACGGGGTAGCGGTACTCATCCAATGAGGAGTTTCACCCATGCTCGACGCAAATCTGACGCAGCAGCTCAAGGCCTATCTCGTCAACATCAAGCAGCCGATCGAGCTGGTCGCCTCGCTCGGCGACGATGCCAAGTCGCGCGAGATGGGCGAGCTTCTGAACGAGATCGCCGCGCTCTCCGACAAGATCGCGGTCGTCGACGGCATCGACGCGCGCAAGCCCAGCTTCATGATCCGCCGCGTCGGCACCGATATCGGCGTGCGCTTCGCCGGCCTGCCGATGGGGCATGAGTTCACCAGCCTCGTGCTCGCGCTGCTGCAGGTCGGCGGGCATCCGTCGAAGGCGGCGGCCGAGCTGATCGAACAGGTCAAGAATCTCGACGGCGATTTCAGCTTCGAGACCTATTTTTCGCTGACCTGTCAGAACTGCCCGGACGTCGTGCAGGCGCTCAACCTGATGGCGGTGCTCAACCCGCGCATCAAGCACACCGCGATTGACGGCGCGCTGTTCCAGGCCGAGGTCGAAGAGCGCAAGGTGATGGCGGTGCCGACCGTGTTCCTGAACGGCGAACCGTTCGCGAGCGGCCGCATGGAGCTCGAACAGATCGTCGCCAAGATCGATACCGCCGCGGAAAGCCGCGCCGCCGAGAAGATCAAGGGCAAGGCGCCGTTCGACGTGCTCATCATCGGCGGCGGCCCCGCCGGTGCCGCCGCCGCGATCTACACCGCGCGCAAGGGCATCCGCACGGGCATCGCCGCCGAGCGGTTCGGCGGGCAGGTGCTCGACACGATGGCGATCGAGAATTTCGCCTCGGTGCCGCACACCGAAGGGCCGAAGTTCGCCGCCGATCTCGAACGCCACGTGCGCGACTATGATGTCGACATCATGAACCTGCAGCGCGCCGAGAAGGTGATCCCGGCGAGCGAGGCCGGCGGTCTCCACGAGGTGCGTCTCGCCAACGGCGCGAGCCTCAGGACGCGCACGTTGATCCTCTCGACCGGCGCGCGCTGGCGGCAGATGAACGTGCCCGGCGAGGACACGTACAAGAACAAGGGTGTCGCTTATTGCCCGCATTGCGACGGCCCGCTCTACAAGGGCAAGCGCGTCGCGGTGATCGGCGGCGGCAATTCGGGCGTCGAGGCCGCGATCGACCTCGCCGGCATCGTCGCGCACGTCACGCTGATCGAATATGACAGCGATCTGCGCGCCGACGCGGTGCTCCAGCGCAAGCTCGCCAGCCTGCCCAACGTCAAGATCATCACCTCGGCGCTCACCACCGAGGTGCTCGGCGACGGCGAGAAGGTGTCGGGGCTGATCTACAAGGATCGCAACCACGACACGCATCACGAGATCGAACTGGAGGGGATCTTCGTCCAGATCGGGCTGGTGCCGAACACCGAGTTCCTGCGCGACACCGTCGCCTTGTCGCCGCGCGGCGAGATCGAGGTCGATCATCGCGGCGAGACCTCGCGCCCCGGCATCTTCGCCGCCGGCGACGCGACGACGGTGCCGTACAAGCAGATCGTGATTGCGGCGGGGGACGGCGCTAAGGCGGCACTGAGCGCGTTCGACTATCTGATCCGCAACGAGCCGGTCGATGCGGCGGAGCAGGAGCTGGTCGCGGCGTAAAGACGCTGCGTTCCCCGCACGGGCGGGGGTCTGGAGCCGCGAGCGTCTCGCCTGCGGCCCTGGACTCCCGCTTGCGCTGGGGTGACGGTGTCGCGAAGCGTCGCCCCGGCGCAGGCCGGGGCCGGTGCGTAATCTGGCGGCGGGTCGCCCCCACCCAGCGGCCCCGCCTGCGCCGGGGCAACGGACATTATGGAGCACTGCACTGGCCGCCACCTATCTCCCCACGCTGAAACAGCTCCAGTATCTGGTCGCGCTTCAGGACAGCGGCCATTTCGGGCGCGCGGCGGATGCGTGTTTCGTCACGCAATCAACGCTCTCTGCGGGAATACGCGAGCTTGAGACGCTGATCGGCGTGGTGCTGGTCGAGCGGACCCGGCGCGTGGTGCGTTTCACGCCGCTCGGCGACCGTATCGCCGAGAAGGCGCGGCGCGTGCTGCGCGAGGCGGAGGAACTGGGCGACATGGCGCGTGCCGCCGGGCGGCCGCTGTCGGGCGACATGCGGATGAGCGTGATCCCGACGATCGCGCCGTTCATGCTGCCGCGTATCCTGCCCCGGCTGCGGCGCGACTATCCCGAACTGCGGCTATTCCTGCGCGAAGAGGCGAGCGGCCCGGCGTGCGAAAGCCTGAGCCAGGGCCGCGCCGACTGCGTGCTGCTCGCGCTGCCCTATGCGTGCGGCGAGGTGACAGCGCAGGTGCTGTTCGAGGACCGGCTGTTCCTCGCCGGGCCAGAAGCGGAGATCGGCGCGGGCGGCGCGAGCGTCAGCGCCGACGCGATCGACGAGACGCGGCTGCTGCTGCTGGAGGACGGGCATTGCCTCAAGGACCATGCGCTCGCCGCATGCAACCGCCCCGAGCTGCGCGCCGAGGCGACGATGCTCGGCACGTCGCTCCATACGATCGTGCAGATGGTCGACAACGGCCTGGGTGTGACGATGCTGCCCGAAATGGCGCTCAACGCGGGCATTCTCGACCATACGCACCTCGTCGCGCGGCCGCTGTCGGCGGCGAATCCGTCGCGCAAGATCGCGCTCGTGTGGCGGCGCGCATCCCCGCGCGAGAAGGATTTCCAGTTGCTCGCCGACGCTCTGACCGAGGTACATTAAAGAGGCGGACGAAACCATTTCGGTCCTGATCCGTATTTCCACGGAGCGCCCGCGACGGCGCCACCCGTAACGCTTGGAGAATTCGATGATCCGCACCACCACTGCTTCGCTCGCCGCGATCGCCGCGCTGATGGTCGCCACGAGCGGCTCCGCCCAGACGGCGGGCCAGACCATGCCGCAGACCGGCACGGCCCAGCCCGGAACGGCACAGCCCGGCACTGCCCAGCCCGGCACCGCAACGCCGGGGGCGCCGGCGACGGGCGCGGCGCCCGCCGATCAGGCCGCGGCCCCCAACCCGACCGTCGGCGGCGCGGCGATGGACGCGAGCAAGCCGATTCCGGTCAACGCGGCGGCGGCCCCCACCCTGTCGACTCTGGTGAAGGCGGTGACCGCCGCCGGGCTCGTCCCCACGCTCTCGGGCCCAGGGCCGTTCACCGTGTTCGCGCCGACCGACGATGCGTTCGGGCGGCTCGCGCCTGGGACGGTCGATACTTTGCTCAAGCCCGCCAACAAGGCGACGCTGACCAAGGTGCTGACCTATCACGTCGTTCCCGGCAAGATCACGATCGCTCAGTTGCAGGCACAGGCCACCGCCGCCGGCGGCAGCACCACGCTGACCACGGTCGAGGGCGAGCCGCTCAAGGTGACGGTCAACAACAACGTGATCGAACTGTCCGACGTCAACGGCAACAAGAGCTATATCTCGACCGGTGACGTGATGCAGTCGAACGGCGTGGTGCATGTCGTCAACGGCGTGCTGCTGCCGAAGCTGGGCTAACGCGCAACTGCCTTTCGTGCTGAGCGAAGTCGAAGCACGTGCCACTGGCGGTATCGCTTGCGGCACGCTCTTCGACAAGTTCAGGGCGAACGGCGGTAGATTTTAAGCCCGTACCCCGTTCGTGTCGAGCGAAGTCGAGACACCTGTCACTCCGGGCTGTCCCTCGACTGCGCTCGGGACGAACGGGTGTGTTTAGGGCCGCCACCGCGCAGCGGCGGCGTCGTCGCTGTCGCGTGGTTCCACCCAGCGCTCGGCGCCGGCGAGGGTTTCCTTTTTCCAGAACGGCGCGTCGGTCTTGAGCCGGTCGATCAGGAAGGCGCAGGCCTCCAGCGCGGCGGCGCGGTGGCGGGCGGCGGTGGCGACGAACACCACCGTGTCACCGGGGACCATCCGCCCGACGCGGTGCGTGATCCGCGCCGCACTCAGCGCCCAGCGCGCGGCCGCCGCCTCGGCGAGCGCCACCAGAGCCGCCTCGGTCGCGCCGGGATAATGTTCGAGCGTCAGCGCCGTGACGCCGTCGTCGGCGCGGACCAGCCCGGCGAAGGTGGCGATGCCCCCTGCCCCATCCACCGCGATCGCGGCATATTCCGCGCCGATGTCGATCGGTGTGGGATCGACCATGACCGCAATCATCCGCCCGTCACCGGCGGGAAGATCGCGACTTCGCGCGGCCGGCCGAGCGGCGCGTCGAGCGCGACGAAATTCTGGTCGAGCGCCGCGCGCAACCGGGTGGGATCGGCGAAGGCTTCGGCGTGGCCGGGGCTGCGCCCCGCGAGCCACGCGACCAGATCGGCCACGGTCGCGAGGCCGGCGGGAAGATCGAGCGTCTCGGCGCCGGTGCCGATCTTCTCGCGCACCCAGGCGAAATAGAGGATCTCGGTCGTCATCAGTCCATGTGCTTCAGGCCGACGCGGAGATAATCCCAGCCGGTGACGAGGGTGAGCGCGGCCGCACCCCACAAAGCGACGAGGCTGATCGTCTGCAGCCACGGCCACCCCGGCAAAGCCCCGGCGAGGATCAGCCCGCCGAGCGCGACGAGTTGCAGCGTCGTCTTCCACTTGGCGAGCCGCGATACCGGCACCGAGACCTGCAGTTGCGCGAGGAATTCGCGCAAGCCCGATACCGCGATCTCGCGCAGCAGGATGACGAGCCCGGCGATCAGGTTCACCCCGGCGATATCGTGATCGGCGACGAGCAGCAGCACCACCGCCGCGACCATGATCTTGTCCGCGATCGGATCGAGGAAGATGCCGAGCTTCGAGACCGTGCCTTGCGCGCGGGCGAGATAGCCGTCGAAATAATCGGTGATGCCCATCAGGCAATAGAGCGCGAAGCCGATCGCGTAACCGGTCGCCCAGGCCGGCCACCACAGCGCCCAGACGAGCAACGGCACCGCGACGATTCGCGACAAGGTGAGCAGGTTCGGCAGGGTCAGCATCGGTGCCGCTCTACCCTCCTCACCCTCTCAGCGAAAGCCGTGGATGACAAGTAGGTTGCCGCTCCCTTGCCGCCTCGTCTATGCGTTGCCATCTTTTCGCCATTCACTGACCACGGACCCTAACATGCTCAACGCGCTCGGCTTGCTGAAAGAGCGCCGGTTCCTGCCGCTTTTCACGACGCAGTTTCTGGGAGCATTCAACGACAATCTGTTCAAGACGGCGATGGTGCTGTTCGCCACCTATCAGATTTTCCACAATCCATCGGGCGAGCAGAATTTCAACGCGCTCGCCACCGCGATCGGCATCATCCCGTTCTTTCTGCTGTCGGCGCTGTCGGGGCAATTGGCGGATACGCACGACAAGGCGAGCATCATCCGCATCGTCAAGACCGCGGAGGTCGGCATCATGCTGCTCGGCGCGGGCGGCCTCTTGGTGGCGAGTTCGGGGCTGACCACGCTCGGGCTGGTCATGATGCTGTCGGCGGTGCTGTGCCTGGGCGTGCATTCGGCATTCTTCGGGCCGATCAAATATGCGATCCTGCCGCAGCATCTCGAGGATGACGAGGTGCTCGGCGGCACCGGACTCGTCGAGGCGGCGACCTATCTCGCGATCCTGATGGGCACGGTCGCGGCCGGGCTGCTGTCGGTGCGCGGCACCGCGATCACGGTGTTGGTGGTGGCCGCGATCGGCTGGCTGATGGCGCTGCTGGTGCCGCCCGCGCCGCGCATGGGGCCGAAGCTGACGGTCAACTTCAACCCGTTCACCTCGTCGTGGCGGCTCATCAACGCGACGATGCACATCCCGCGGCTGTTCCTCGCGATCTGCGCGATCAGCTTCTTCTGGACGATGGGCGCGGTGCTCATCATCATCTTTCCGCCGCTGGTGAAGAACGTGCTGACCGCCGACAAGCAGGTCTCGACCTTCGTGATCGCGCTGTTCTCGGTCGGCGTGGCGATCGGTTCGGTGGCGATCAACGCGCTGCTGCGCGGGCATACCAGCGCCAAGTTCGGCCCGTTCTGCGTGCTCGCGATGGGCGCGTGCATCGTCGTCTTTTCGCTGCTGACGCGCACCTTCCCGCATGCGCCGGCGGGCACGCTGTATGATCTGACGACGTTCCTCGAAATCCCCCACGGCGTGCTGATCGTCGTCGTGCTGATGGCGGTGGCGGTGACCGGCGGGATGTTCGTGGTGCCGCTCTACGCGTTCCTGACGACGACCGTGACCAAGGACCAGACCGCGCGGACCGTGGCGGCGAACAACGTCGTCAATTCGGGCGCGATGGTGGTCGGCGCGGTGATGGTGCAGGGGCTGGCGTCGGCCGGCGTGACGCCAGAGGACATGCTGTTCGTGGTGGCCGCGATGTCGCCGGTGTCGGCCTGGCTCGCGCAGAAGCTGCATCTGGCCTGCGATTGACGGGGTTCTGACAAGCCCGCCTCAACAGCGGCGCTTCAGAAAATCAGCGTGTAGAAGCAGATGAAGAAGGCGGTGAAGCTCAGCACGAAGAGCTTGATGTCATCGTCCTCGCCGCGATCGGCGCGGGACGCGTGCGCCCGCGCGACCGATTGGCGGAACGGGTGACGCGGCACCCTGGCGACGCTGCGGTGACGACTCCTCATGGCACGAGGTTAACGCGCGGCTTACGATCTCAGCCATCACATTTGTAAGGTTAACGCCCGTCCCGTTTCGGGGCAGACCCGGCAGTTAGGCCGTCGCCTCGTGCGGCGTCGCCTCGAGCATGTCGGTGAAGCGGCGGCGCCACCAGAACACGTCCTGCTGTTCGATCGTGTCCATCATCGCGCGCCAGCGCTTCACCCGTTCCTCCAGCGGCATCGCCAGCGCGGTGGCGATCGCATCGGAGACTTCCTCGGGGCTGTGGGGGTTGACGAGCAAAGCATCGGTCAGTTGCTCGGCCGCGCCGGCGAAGCGCGACAGGATCAACACGCCGGGATCGGCCTGGTCCTGCGCGGCGACATATTCCTTGGCGACGAGGTTCATGCCATCGCGCAGCGGCGTGACCAGCGCCACCCGCGCGGCCCGGTACATGCCGGCGAGCTGCTCGCGTGGATAGCCTTTGTTCACGTAGCGGATCGGCACCCATTCCACGTTGGAGAACTCGCCGTTGATCCGCCCCGACAGCGAATCGAGCGTCGCGCGGATTTCCTGGTAGCTCTGCACCTCCCCGCGCGAGGGCGGCGCGATCTGCAGCAGAAACACCTCGCCCTGCTGGTCCGGGTTGGCCGACAAGAAGCGCTCATAGCCCAGGAAGCGCTCCTGCAGGCCCTTCGAATAATCGAGCCGATCAACCCCGATCATCATCGTGCGGCCGTCCGCGCTCTCGCGCATCCGGGCGAACCGCTCGCGGGCGGTCTCGCTGGTGGCGCTCGCGCGGAAATCGGCGGTGTCGATGCCGATCGGATCGGCGATCAGGCGGACGCTGTGCCCCTCATAGGTCATCACGCCGGCATCATCGATCTCGGCCTCGAACTGCGAGCGCGCATAATCCCGGAACGCATCGAGCGAGTCCTCGGTCTGGAAGCCGATCACGTCATAGGCGAAAAGGGATTCGACCAGTTCGCGGTGGCTCGGCAGCGACATCAGCAGCCGCGTCGGCGGCCAGGGGATGTGGAGGAAGAAGCCAATCCTGTTCTCGCAGCCGCGCTTGCGCAGTTCGCGCCCGAGCGGGATGAGGTGGTAATCGTTGACCCAGACGAGATCCTCCTCCTCGATCAGCGGCACCACCGTCTCGGCGAAGCGCGCGTTGACGCGCTCATACCCGCCGGCGAAGCCGCGCTCATATTCGGCGAGATCGATCCGGTAGTGGAACAGCGGCCACAGCGTGCGGTTGGCGAAGCCGTTGTAATATTCGTCGATATCCTGCGCCTCCAGGTCGATCGTCGCGGTGGCGACACCCTGGTTGCGCTGGAAGTTGATGTTGCCGGTGAAGGTCTCGATCTCCTCGCCCGACCAGCCGAACCAGATGCCGTTGCTTTCGCGCAGTGCAGCCGACAGCGCGACCGCGAGGCCGCCCTGCGCGCCGCCGCCGCTGGGCGCGGAGACGCGGTTGGAAATGATGACGAGCCTGCTCATCGTACGGAACTCCAGGGTTTACTGAGCAAGCCGGCGCAATTGATGAGGCCGACCAGCGAATAGGTCTGCGGATAATTGCCCCACAATTCGCCGCTGACCGGATCGATATCCTCGGACAGCAGACCGGCGGCGGTGCAGCGCGACACCATCTCTTCGAACAGCGCGCGCGCATCGGCATCGCGGCCAGTCGCGTGGAGCGCCTCGATCAGCCAGAAGGTGCAGACGTTGAACGCGGTCTCGGGCAGGCCGAAATCATCCTCGGTGTCATAGCGCAGCATGTTCGAGCCGCGCCGCAGCCCGACCTCGACCGCTTCAAGCGTGCTGCGGAACCGCGGATCGTCGGGTGCCAGGAAGCGCAGGTCGAGAAGCTGGATCAGGCTCGCGTCGAGATCGTCGCCGCCAAACGTGGCGGAGAGGCGCCGGGTGTTCTCGCGCCACGCCGCTTTCTCGATCGTGTCGCGCATGATGTTGGCACGGTCGCACCAGAAGGCGCGGCGCTCCTCGAGGCCGAGCGCCCAGGCGGCGTTGGCGAGCCGGTCGCACGCCGCCCAGCACATCGCCGCCGAATAGGTGTGGACGTGGCTGCGCGTGCGCAGTTCCCAAAGCCCCGCATCGGGCTTGTCATAGGCTTCCCAGGCGCGTTCGCCGACCATCTCCAGCGCGCGGAAATCCTCGACCGTGGCGACCCGGAACAACCGCTGGTCGAAGAACGCCTGCGCGTTGCACAGGATGATCTGGCCATAGGCATCGTGCTGGACCTGCTCATAGGCCTGGTTGCCGACCCGCACCGGCCCCATGCCGCGATAGCCATTGAGGCCGGGCGCGACGCGCTCCTCAAGCGTCGCCTCGCCGCCGACCCCGTAGAGCGGCTGGATGTGGCCGCCGCGCGCGCTGTCGACGATGTTGCGGAGATATTCGAGATACCCCTCCAGCACGTCGAGCGCGCCGAGCCTGTTGAGCGCCTGCACCGTGTAATAGGCGTCGCGGATCCAGCAGTAGCGATAATCCCAGTTGCGCTCGCTATTGGCATGTTCGGGGATCGAGGTGGTGAGCGCGGCGACGATCGCGCCGGTTTCCTCGTGCTGACATAGCTTGAGCGTGATCGCCGAGCGGATCACCGCTTCCTGCCATTCGAGCGGCGTGGCGAGACCACGCACCCAATGCCGCCATTCGGCGGCGGTGCGGTCCAGCATCATCTCGATCGTTGCGGAGAGCTCACCGCTGAAACTCTCGTCGGGGCCGAGGAAGAAATAGAGCGGGCGTTCGATGCGGAACAGCCGCTCTTCCTGAATCCAGCCGACCGGCGCGTTGGTGCTCAGCCGCAGCGTCATCGCATTGTTGAGATAGCGGATGTGGTTGGAGCCTTGCGTGCGCTCGGTGTCGGCGCTGCCCCAGTCACGCGCCGGGCGCAGGCGCGTGCGCATCCGCGGGCTGCCCGCCACGGGGCGGACGATGCGAACGAACGCGACCGGGCGATAGGTGCGTCCTTCTCGCACATAGCGAGGGCAGAAATCCGTGACCTCGATCGCGTTGCCCGCGTCATCCTCGTGCCGGGTGACGAGGATCGGCGTGTTGCGCATGTAGCGCTGCGTCGTCTTGGTGCCGTTTTCGAGATCGATTTCCCAGAAGCCGCGCGCGCCCTCCCCGCCCCTCGGCGCGTCATCGAGCAGCGAGCAGAACACCGGATCGCCGTCGACCCGCGGGACGCAGCCCCAGGAGAAACGCCCGGCGCGATCGACCAGCGCGGACACCTGGCAATTGCCGATCGGCCAGAGATCGAGCGTCGCGGTCATGCATGTTCCTCCAAAAGCCACGCCCGCACGGCGGCGGGATCGGGCAAGCCATAATCGGCCGCGCTCGCGCGGGGTTCGCCGACGAGAATGGCGTGCCCGCCCGAATCGCGCGCGGCGACGAACGCGGGTTCGTCGGTGAGATCGTCGCCGATGAAGATCGGCCGGGTTCCGGCCATGTCGGGCCGTTCCATCAGCCGCGCGACCGCGACGCCCTTGTCGCTGCCGGGCACGCGCAGCTCGATCATCATCTTGCCGTGCTGGATCGCGAGATCATGGTGCGCCGCGAGCCGCTCGGCGAGCGAAAGCGCTTCCGCCCCGAAACCCGGCGCGAGCCGGTAATGGAGCGCGACGCCGAAGCTCTTCTCCTCGACGATCACGCCGTCCTGTCCGGCGGCGGCGGCGTGCATCGCCTCGGCGACATGGTCGAGGCTGTCGGGCCGCTCGGGCCGCGCGGTGGCGCCGTGCCAGCGATGCTCGCAGCCGTGGCTGCCCGACAGCGCCAGCGTCCGCGCGACCGGGCCGAGCAGCGCGTCGAGCTGCGCGAGCGAGCGCCCGCTGACGATCGCGACGCGGCCGTCGAGCCGCCGGGCGAGGCCGGCGAGCAGATCGGTGAGGCCGGCATCGACCGAAACGCCGTCGGGGCGATCGGCAAGATCGACCAGAGTGCCGTCGAAATCGAGGAACAGGCTGGCGGACTCGAGCAGAGTCGGCGGCGGCGCGGGCAAGATCACTGCGTCCGTGGCGGCGGACATTCGGTTCTCCTTCGGGATCGGCACGAAACACCCGTTAGCATGTCGTTACGCTGCGGACACGAGGCGCTCCACCCGTTGGACGTGCGAATCGGTCAAAGGGTTCCCCCGGCGCGATGCAAAAGCCGGCGCGGGCGTGCGCTGGCGTCGGCGCGAGGCTTGTCCTATGCCGGCCGCGCCACTCCCCGTCACGCAGAGTAACCTCATGGCGTTAGTCAAGAAATCGACCCTCAGCGCACGCGGCGCGCCGGCGCCGGCTCCGACCACACCGGCGCCTGAGCCGGCCCCGCCGGCGGCCCCGCGCACGCTGACTGGCGCATCGGCAGTGGAGCGGATCGACCGCGCGGCGCAGGATCTCGCCAGCGGCATCGGCGAAGCCGCCGCCGCCGCCGCCGAACTGCAACGCGCGATGGACCAGATCGCGAGCGGCGCCGAAGAGGCCGCCGGGGCCGCGCAGGAATCGCTCGGGCTGATCGGCGCGCTCGCGGGCGGCTTTCGCGACGCGCGCGCGCGCGCCGAGGCGTCGCGTCGCCAGACCGACGCGGTGCAGAGCGCCTTCGTCGAAGTGGGCGCGCAGATCGACGGATCGGTGACCGCGATCGAGCGGAACGCGCGGCGTCAGCTCGCCACGGTCGAGATCATCGGCGCGCTGGAGGATGCGGCGACGCGGATCGACGGCATCGGCGGCGCGATCACCGACATTTCCGACCAGACCAGCCTGCTCGCGCTCAACGCGACGATCGAGGCGGCGCGCGCGAGCGATGACGGCCGGGGCTTCGCGGTCGTCGCCGACGAGGTGCGCGCGCTCGCGGAAACCTCCGAGGCGAGCGCGGGCGAGATGCGGACGCTCGCGGGCGAGGTGACGCTCGCGGTGCGCGACATCGCCGCGCGCGTCCGCTCGGGCGCGGCGCTCGCCGTCGGCGAGGCCGAGACCGGGCGGCAGGTCACCGCACAGCTCGACGAGGCCCGCGGCGACCTCGCGACGCTGGGCGAGGGCGTGCGCGAGATGGTCGATGCGTCGATCGAGGCCGAGGGCGCGCTGGGCGAGGCCGAGCGCGGCTCCGAGCAGGTCGCCAGCGCCGCCGAGCAGCAATCGGCCGCAGCCGCGCAGGCGCAACAGGCGCTCGAACAGCAAAGCGCCGCGCTGGAGGAGAGCCAGCAGACCGCCGAGCAACTGGGCGTCCTGACGCGGGATCTGCGCGCGGACGCGACCGACACGCTCGCGATCGAGCAGGTCGCGAGCGCCGCCGAACAATTGTCCGCGACGGTACAGGAGCTTTCGGGCGCGTCGGGCGAAATCATGGTCGCGATCGAGCAGATCGGGCGCGGGGCGCAGGCGCAGGCGGCGGCGACGCTCCAGTCGAGCACGGCGATGGCGCAGATCGAGAAGACCGCCGACCTGGCCCGCGCCCGCGCACGCGCCGCCCTGGAGCGGATCGTCGCGGTGTCGGAATCGGTGGCCGCAGGGCGCAAGGTGGTCGAGCGGCTGATCGACGGCGTGGCCGCCTCGGTCGCCGAGGTGCGCGCGGTGCTCGAGCTGCTCGGCACGCTCGGCGGGACGGCGCGGCGGATCGAGAAGATCACCGACGGGCTCGCGCTCATCGCCGTGCAGACCAGCATGCTCGCGGTGAGCGGCGCGGTCGAGGCGACGCGCGCGGGCGACGCGGGGCGCGGTTTCGCCAACGTCTCGGGCGATATCCGGACATTGTCGCGCGATTCGGCGGCGGCCGGCGATCGCGCCAAGGATGTCGTGCGCGTGATCCAGGATCAGGTCGATGCGGTGCGGCGCGATCTCGATCAGGTCATCGCCACCGCCGAGACCGAGATGGGGCGCAGCCGCGTCGTGATCGAACGCACGCGCACGATCGCGGACGACCTCGATGCCGCGCGCTTGGCCAACGAGGCGATCCTGACCGGCGCCGAGGCGATCCTGCTGTCGGCGCGCGAGGTGCGCGGCGGCACCGACCAGATCGCGCGGGCCGCCGAGCTTTCCGCCGGCGCCAGCCGCGAGGCGGGCGCGGCGGCGCGCCAGCAGTCGCAAGGTGCCGAGATGCTCGCGGCGGCGATCGAGGAGATCGCGTCGCTCGCCGCCGCGCTGGTCGATTCGGCCGGATAGCGGATGGCCGGACCAAGCCTGACGTTCCGGGCCGGCGGCGCGCGCTTCGCGGTTCCGGCGGCGAGCGTACGCGAGGTCGCGCGCGTCCCGCGCCTCACGCGCGTGCCGCACGCGCCGCCGAGCCTGATCGGGCTCGGCAACTTCCGGGGCACCGTGCTGCCGGTGCTGTCGCTCGCGGCGTTGCTCGCGCGGCCGAGCGGCGACGAGGCGCACGTCCTGCTGGTCGAGGACGGCGAGCGCGTCGGGATCGCGGTCGATGTGGTCGAGGGGATCGCGCGCGCGGCCGACGCCGCCGAACCCGTGGCGCTGGCGTCGCTGATCGCGGCGGGCTTCGCGCGCGTCGAACGCCGCGCCGGGCGCGCGATCGTGGCGGGCGCACGGACCGCCGGGCGGCGCGACGAGATCCCGCTGCTCGTCTTCGCGGTCGGAGGGCAGGACTTCGCCCTGCCGATCGGTGCGGTCGAAGCGGTGCTGCGGCTGCCGCACGACGTGACCGTGCTTCCGCAGGCCGAGGCGGCGGTGGTCGGCAGCATGTCGGTGCGGAACCGCCTGCTGCCGCTGCTCTCGCTCGCCGCGCTGCTCGGCCTGGGCGCCACCGCCGCCGGCGCGCGAACGCCGGTGATCGTCGTGCGGATCGGCGCGCACCGCTTCGGCCTCGTCGTCGATGCGATGCGGGCGATCGCGCGCGTGCCCGAAAGCGACCTGGACGCGGTGCCCGCCGTGTTCAACCGGGGCGGGGCGGAAGCGCGTATCCAGGCGATCGGTCGGCTGGATGGCGGGCGGCGGCTGGTCTCGGTGCTCGCCGTGGAGCATCTGCTGAGTGACACGCTGACGGCGCGGCTGTTGCGATCGAGCGGGGAAATGCCGGACGCGGCGCCTGCGACCGACGCGCCGGCCGAGCGATTTCTGGCGTTCCGCGTCGGCGACGGGGCGTTCGGCCTGCCCGTCGCGGCGATCGACGAGGTGGTACCGGTGCCCGAGCGGCTGACGCGGCTGCCCAACGCGCCGGCCTTCGTGCAGGGCGTGATGAACCTGCGCGGCGCCGTGGTGCCGGTGGTCGATCAGGTCCGGCGGTTCGACGGAGTGGCGGCGCGGGGCGCCAAGCGGCGGATCATCGTCGTCCGGGCTGGCGCAACGCGGATCGGCTTCATCGTCGATGCCGCGCCCGAGGTGTTGCGCGTGTCGGCATCGGCGCTGCGCGACGCGCCCGAGCTCGGCGGCGCGGAGACCCGGGTGTTCGAGCGGGTTGCAGCCCTCAACGACGACGCGCGGATCGTCCTGATCCTGTCGCCGCGCGAACTGCTCGACGGCGCCGAGCGGGACATGCTCGCGGCACTTCGGCCGGACGGCACGGCGGCGCAATCGTGACCAGATTGCTGATCGTCGACGATTCGCCGCTGATGCGGCGGCTGCTGGGCGACATCTTCGCGAGCGCCGGCGATTTCGAGGTCGCGGTCGCGCGCTCGGGCGCCGAGGCGCTGGCGCTGCTGACCGCATTCGCGCCCGACGTCATCACGCTCGACATCCACATGCCGGAGATGGACGGACTCGCCTGTCTCGACCGGATCATGCTGCTGCGCCCCTGCCCGGTGGTGATGGTCTCGACGCTCACCGCCGAGGGCGCGAACGAGACGCTGGAGGCGATGGCGCTCGGCGCGGTCGATTTCATCGCCAAGCCGCGCGGCGCGATCTCGCTCGAGATCGACGCGCTCGCGCCGGTGCTGGTCGACCGGGTTCGCGCCGCCGCCGGCGCTCGCATCTCGCGCGCAACGCGGCTGACCGAGCGCGTGCGCGCCCGCGCCTGCGCCGGTCGCCGGTCTGACCGCGCGCCGCATCCGCAGGCCGCCGGCCCCCGGCCGGTGACGCGCGCCGCCGCGCCAGCCGGGCTGGTGCTGGTCGGCTGCTCGACCGGCGGACCGCCGGCGCTCGACGCGCTGCTCGGCGGACTGGCGGCGGACTTCCCCTGGCCGATCATGGTCGCCCAGCACATGCCCGCGAGCTTCACCGGCGCGCTGGCGCGCCGGCTCGACCGGATCTGCGCGCTCGACGTGATCGAGGTGTCGGGCGCGGTGCCGCTCGAACCGGGGCGCGCCTATATCGGGCGCGGCGATGCCGACGTGATCGTCTCGCGGCGCGGCGGCGCGGTGGTGGCGATGTCCGCGCCGAACGATCCCGCGCGGCTATGGCACCCGAGCGTCGATCGCCTCGTCGAAAGCGCCGCCGCCGTGCTCGCCCCCGAACGCCTGGTCGGGGTGTTGATGACCGGCATGGGCAATGACGGCGCGACCGCGATGGCCGACCTGCATCGTCGCGGCGGCCACACCATCGCCGAAAGCGCCGAGACGGCGATCGTCTGGGGCATGCCCGGCGCGCTGGTCGCGGCGGGGGGTGCCGGCGAGACCGTGCCGCTCGAGCGCATCGCGCCCGCGCTGACCGCGTTGTTCGCGGCATGAACGACGCCCCCGCCCATCTCGCCGACGCGGATCTCGCCCACATCAGCGCACTGATCCACCGCTGGACCGGCATGACCTTCGGCGAGACCAAGCGCTATTATATCGAACGACGCGTCGCCGAGCGGATGAAGCGCACCGGGCACGGCACCGCGCGCGCGTATCTCGCCTTCGCCGCCGCCGATCCCGGTGAGCGCGAGGCGCTCATCAACGCCTTCACGATCAACGAAACCTATTTCTACCGCGAGGAGCATCATTTCGCGGCGCTCGCCCGGCAGATCCTGCCCGCCGTGGTGGCGGATCGCCGGCCCGGCGACCGCATCCGCATCTGGTCGATGCCGTGCTCGACCGGCGAGGAGGCGTATTCGATCGCGATCTGGCTGCTGGAGAACTGGCGGCTCGTCGATGCCTATAACATCGAGATCGTCGGATCGGACATCGACACGCACGCGCTCGCGCGGGCCCGCGAGGGCCGCTACGCGCCGCGCGCGCTGGCGCGGCTGCCGGCGCCGCTGATCGCCACCTATTTCGAGGCCGAACATCGCCACACGCGCCGCATCATCGCCGATCTGCGCGAATCGGTGCATTTCACCGTCGCCAACCTCGTCGATCGCGCGACGCTGGTCGATCAGGGCATGTTCGACGTGATCCTGTGCCGCAACCTGCTGATCTATTTCGACGACGCGATGCGGGCCATCGCGGCGGACAATCTGTTCGAGCGGCTCAACCCCGGCGGCTATCTCGCGCTGGGGCACAGCGAATCGATGGCGCGCATCTCGGACAGGTTCACCACGACTCGCCTTGACGACGCGATCGTCTATCGTCGGCCGTGATGGACGACCTGCTCGAACACTTCCTGATCGAAGGCCGCGATCTCGTCGCGCAGGGCCAGGCCGATCTCGCGGCACTGGCGCGGAACCCGGCCGACGCGCGCGCGATCGACGGCGCGTTTCGCGCTGTCCACACGCTGAAAGGGTCGGTCGGGCTGTTCGACATGGCGCCCGCCGAAACCCTGCTCCACGCCGCCGAGGACATGCTGGAGCGCGCGCGCAAGGGCGTTTCGGCGCTCGATGCCGATATGGTGGCGCGGCTGGTCGCGACGCTCGACCAGACCGATCGCTGGATCGACGCGCTCGAACGCGGCGAGCCGATCGTGGCCACGGCGCCGCAGGAGACGCCGGGCACCGACACCGCGCCGGAAGCCGAGTGGGCCGGGGCGCTATATGCCACCGCGCGGCTGGCCGGGGACGCCGTGCCGCGCACCGCGTTCCGCTACACACCCGATGCCGATTGTTTCTTTCGCGGCGACGATCCGCTCGCGATCGTCGCCGCGGTGCCCGATCTGCTTGCCCTCACCGCCAGCCCGCTGGCGGGCGCGTGGCCCGCGCTCGACGGTTTCGAGCCGTTCCAGTGCGTCACTCGGCTTGAGGGGCTGAGCGCCGCGCCGGTCGCGGCGGTGCGCGCCGCCTTCCGGCTGGTTTCCGATCAGGTCGAACTTGCCGCCGTCACGCCGCGCGCGGCGTCGGTCACCGCCGCCGAAAGCTCTGCCGCCAGCACGACATCGCTGCGCGTCGATCCCGCGCGGATCGACACGCTGGGGGATGATCTCGGCGAACTGGTGGTGGCCGCCAACGCGCTCGCGCCGCTCGCGGCGCGGCTCGAGCGCATCGATGCCGCCGCCGCGCTGGAGGTGCGTACGGCGCAGGCGCGGATCGGCCGCTCGGTCGCGGCGTTGCTGCGCACCGTGTCGGCGGTGCGGATGGTGCCGCTCGAACCGACCCTGCGTCGCCTGCCCCGGCTGGTCCGCGAGATCGCCGAGCAGCTCGGCAAGACCGTGCGCTTCGACATGCGCGGGCAGGCCACCGAAGTCGATCGGCAGATCGCCGAGGGGCTGTTCGAACCGCTGCTCCACCTCGTCCGCAACGCGATCGACCACGGCATCGAGGCGGCGCCCGCGCGCGCCGCCGCGGGCAAGCCCGCCGAGGGCACGTTGTCGCTCGGCGTCGCGCGCGAGGGCGGACAGGTCATCGTGACGCTCGGCGACGACGGCGCGGGCATCGACCCCGTGCGCATCCGCGCGACGGCGGTCGCGCGCGGGCTGATCGACGCCGAAGCGGCTCAGGCGCTGAGCGACGCGCAGGCGATCCGACTGATCTTCCGGCCCGGTTTCTCGACCGCCGCCGCCGTCACCGGCGTGTCGGGGCGCGGCGTCGGCATGGACGCCGCGCTCGCCGCGATCGAACGGCTGCGCGGCACGATCGAGATCGACAGCGCGCCCGGCGCGGGGACGCGCTTCCGGCTGCGGCTGCCGGCGCACGCCATCACCACGCGCATCCTCGTCGTCGAGGCCGGGGGCGATCGCTACGGCGTCCCGCTCGACCAGATCGTCGAGACGGTGCGCGTCGCCGTGGACGACCTGCGGCCGCTCGGCACCGGCACCGCCGTCGTGCTGCGCGACCGCACCGTGCCGGTGCTCGATCTCGCCACGCTGCTCGGCGGTGCATCGGGCGGCGGCGGCACGCGGCTGCTCGTCACCGAGGCGGACGGTGCCCCGGTGGCCGTCCGCATCGATGGCTTCGGCGAACGGATCGACACGCTGGTGCGCCCGGCCAGCGGCGTGCTCGCGGCGGTGCCCGGCGTCAGCGGCACCACGCTCACCGGCGGCGGCGACGTGCTGCTGGTGCTCGACCTGCCCGAGCTGCTGGCATGAGTATCCGCGTCGAAGCCGGGGTGATCCACCTCGAAGGCCGTTGCCTGGTCGAGGATGCCGAACCGCTGCTGCTCGCGTTGCAGGACGATGCCGGTGCGACCGTGTCACTCGCGGGCGCGACACGGCTGCACATGGCGGTCGTGCAGGTCTTGCTCGCCGCCCGCGCGCCGCTGACCGACGTCCCGGCCGATCTCACCGTGGCGCGGTTTCTTCTCGCACCTTGACCTGGATCAGTCCATCCCGTCACGACTTTGTCCTAGACCGGCGCGCTGTATAAGCGTGCCGTGCGCCCCTCCGGGCGCTTTGGAGTTCCCGATGCCCGTAACCGTCCTGATCGTCGATGACAGCAAGCTCGCGCGGATCGTCGCCGCCAAGGCGCTCGCCGCGCTCCAGCCTGACTGGTCGAAGATCGAGGCGGGCGGCGGTGCGCAGGCGCTCGAACTCGTCGATCGGACCCCGGTCGATCTCGCGCTGATCGATTACAACATGACCGAGATGGACGGGCTCGAACTCGCCGGCGCGTTGCGGTCGCGCTTCCCGGACATGCCGATCGCGATCATCACCGCCAACATCCAGGACGAGATCGTCGCACGCGCGCGCGAGATCGGCGCGGCGTTCGTCGCCAAGCCGGTGACGCCCGAGGGCCTGGAAGGCTTCCTGTCGGGTGCCGCGCTGCGGCTGCGCGCGGCGCGATCGTGATGGCGGACGGGGTCGCGCTCGGAGATCTGGAACGCGACGCGCTGACCGAGGTCGTCAACATCGGCGTCAGCCGCGCCGCCTCCAACCTGCGCAAGATGATCGGCGACCATGTCATCCTGTCGGTGCCGTCGATCGACGTGGTCAGCCAGCGGCGGGCGGCACGCCTCATCACCGAACGCGAGGCGGCCGATCTGATCGCGGTCCGGCAGGATTTCACCGGGCCATTCAGCGGCCGCGCGCTGCTGATCTTCCCCGAGGCCAACAGCCTCGAACTGGTGCGCGCGGTGACGCAGGGCGAGCTTTCGGCCGACGAGGTGATCGAGATCGAGCGCGAAGCGCTCGTCGAGACCGGCAACGTGATCCTCAATTCGTGCCTGGCGACGATGGCCAACCTGCTCAGAAGTTCATTGTCGATGACGATCCCCGAGGTGATGCGCGGCTCGGGCGCGACGCTGTTCGAGGTCGAGGACGCGTCGCCGAGCGACGGGCTGGTCCTGTTCCTGTACATCGATTTCGCGGTGCGGCGCCTCGACATCCGCGGCTATATCGCGATGATCATGGACCTGCCGGCGCTGGAGACGCTGCGCACCTTGCTCGGCGACTTCATCGCGCGCGTGGTCGGCGACGATGGCTGACGCCACCGCCGAGGCGGACCGGCTGCTCGCGATGCTTGCCGCGGCGGGGGCGAGCGGGACATGGGACTGGGACATCGCCGCGGACCGGCTGCGCGTCGACCGGCGCTTCGCGGAATTATATGGCTTCGATCCGGCCGAGGGGTTGAGCGACCTGCCGACCGCGCGTTTCTTCGCCGCGATCCACCCCGATGACCGCGCGCGCATGCGGATCGCGGTGGCGGCGATCCTCGCCGGGGCCGAGCTGTTCTCCAAGGAGTTCCGCATCGTCACCCCCGCCGGCACGACGCTGTGGATGCACGCGCGCGGGCAGAGCCACCTCGACGCGCATGACGAGCCGGTGCGCTTCACCGGGCTGCTCGTCGACGTCACCGAACGCAAGCGCGCCGAGGAGCGGTTGCGCATCGCGCAATCGGCGGGCGGCGTCGGCAGCTTCGAATATAGCGACGGTTTCGCCACCGCGACCGTTTCCGAGGAATTCTGCCGGCTGCTGGGGCTGCATCCGGCGCAGGCGCTGCCGGTGCGCACGATCAACGGCGTGCTCGCCGATGGCGGCGTGCCGCTGATCCCGGAACCCAGCCGCGAACCGCCGCCCGAGACGCTCGACCACGTCTTCCGCGTGCGGCGCGCGGACGACGGCGACGAACGCTGGATCGCGCGGCGCGGCGAAATCCTGCCCGAAGGCTCGGGCTATCGACTGGTCGGGGTGATCTACGACGTCACCCAGGCCAAGGAACAGGAAGCGCGGCTGCGCGAGCTCAACGAAACGCTCGAGATGCGCGTCGCGAGCGCAGTGGCCGAGCGGCAGGAGGCCGAAGACGCGCTGCGCCAGGCGCAGAAGATGGAAGCGGTGGGCCAGCTCACCGGCGGCATCGCGCATGATTTCAACAATCTGCTGACGATCATCATCGGCAATATCGACACGGTGCTCCGGCGATTCGATTCGGCCGCCGATCCCCGTGCGCGGCGCTCGCTCGAAAACGCGCTGAAGGGCGCCGAGCGGGCCGCATCGCTCACGCAGCGGCTGCTCGCCTTCTCGCGCCGCCAGCCGCTCGACCCCAAACGCATCGATCTCGACCGGCTGCTCTCGGGCATGTCCGATCTGCTGACGCGTTCGATCCCGGAGGCGATCGCGATCCAACTCGCCCCCGCCGCCGACCTTTGGAGCATCGAAGCCGATCCGCATCAGCTCGAGAACGTCATCCTCAACCTCGCGGTCAACGCGCGCGACGCAATGCCCGACGGCGGATCGCTGACCATCACCGCGCGCAACGTCACCGCCGGCCCCGACGCCGAACGGATCGCGGGCGTGCCCGACGGCGCCTATGTGCTGATCCAGGTGACCGACACCGGCATCGGCATGACCGCGGATACGATCGCCAAGGTGTTCGATCCGTTCTTCACCACCAAGGAAGTCGGCAAGGGCACCGGGCTCGGGCTGTCGATGGTCTATGGCTTCGTCAAGCAGAGCGGCGGCCATATCGAGATCGATTCGACGCCGGGCAAGGGCACATGCGTGTCGATCTTCCTGCAACGCCAACATCCTGGCGCCCCCGAAGGCAATGAGGATATCGAGACGCCGGCCGCGCGGCCGGGCAAGCTCTCCGAAACGATTCTCGTCGTCGAGGATGACGACGATGTCCGCGCCTATACCGTCAGCATCCTGCGCGAACTCGGCTATCGCGCGGTCGAGGCGCATGACGGCGCGACCGCGCTGCGGCTGCTCGAACGGCAGGAAACACCGATCGCGCTGCTGCTGACCGACGTGGTGATGCCGCAGATGTCGGGCCAGGAACTCGCGAACCGCGTGCGTGCGATGCAGGGCGACATCCGGGTGCTCTACACGTCGGGCTATACGCGCGAGGCGATCATGCGCGATGGGCGGCTGGAGCCGGGGGTCGACCTGATCTCCAAGCCGTTCACCTACCACATGCTCGCCGCCAAGGTGCGCGATCTGCTCGACCGGGCGCAATAGGCGCGAAGACGCCCGCCATCCCGTTCGCGCTGGGCTTGTCCAAGCACGAACGGGGCGGAGGCGAGTTGCCTCAATTCGTGACCGGCACCTTCGGCAGCGAAGCCGGATCGGCCAAAGATTGCGCGGCGCGCAGCACGCGCAACGCGTTGCCGCCCCAGATCTTGCCGATGTCGGCCGGGGTGTAGCCCGCCTTGAGCAGCGCCGCCGTCACCTTGGGGTAGGCGGTGACATCCTCCAGACCATCGAGGCCGCCGCCGCCATCGAAATCGCCGCTGATGCCGACATGATCGATCCCGACGACTTTGATCGCATGGAGCAGGTGCTGCATGAACATGTCGAAGGTCGCGCGCGGCGCGGGGAATTGCGCTTCGATCGCCTTGCGGCGGGCGATCAGCGCGCGGCGTTCGGCGACGGTCATCGTATCGGCCTTCTCGTAGCTCGCCGCCAGTTCCTTCATCGCGGCAGCCCGCGCGGCGCTGGCGGCGGGAGGATCGACCATATAGCCGCTATAGGCGTTGATCTGGATGACGCCGCCCTTCGCGGCGACCAGCTTGGCATCCTCGTCGGACACGTTGCGCGGGTGGTTATGGATCGCACGCATCCCCGAATGCGACAGGATGATCGGGGCGCTCGACAACAGGACGGTCTGGCGCAGCACGTCGTCCGACGCGTGGCTGACGTCGATCACCACGCCCAGCTTGTTGGCTTCCGCAACGGCTTCCTTGCCCTTGGGCGACAAGCCGTGCCATTCGGGCGTGTCGGTCGCGCTGTCGGCGAGATCGTTGTTCTTGAAGTGGACGAGACCCATCATCGTCACGCCGAGGCCGCGGAAGGTCCGCATCAGCGTGAGATCGCCCTCGAACGGATAGCCGTTCTCCATGCTGAGGAACACGAAGCGCTTATGCGCCGCCACCGCCTTCGCCGCATCATCGGCGGTGAGCGCGAGCGCGAACACATCGCTGTGCCTGGCCACCATCTCGCGGATCTGCACCGCGCGCTGGATGCCGAAATCGCGTGCGGTGCGATCCCCCACCGGCGTGCGCGGGCCCGAGGGCGTGTAGATCGCGAAGAAACCGCCATCGACGCCGCCCTGCACCATGCGCGGATAATCGACCTGATCGCCATCGGTGGCGGTGGCGTGCCGGTCCATGATGCTCCAGCCGGGGCGACCGAGGTTGGCGGGCGTGTCGAAATGCGTGTCGAGCACGATCAGCTTCTCATGAACAGCGCGCGCCGGGTCGGCGGGGGCCTTCCTGCTCGCGGCGTAGCCGGCGCCGCCGATCAGCAGGGCGCCGCTCGCGAGCAGCGCCATTACGCGATTTCGTCCGTCGATCACAGCGACCCCTTTATGTTTGCACGTGCAGCATCGTCGGGGCGGCGGCGCGGTTCGTCAAGCGGTGGATCGTTCGCTTCACGCGTCGAGCCGCATCACCCCGATGCCGGGATCGGTCTTGCGGCCGCTCGCGAGACGCCCGGCGAAACGACGCAGGAAGGTGCCGTCGCCCTCGCACCTGACGCTGAGATCGTACCAGCCGTCGCTCGCGGCCAGACTCCAGCGATCGACGGCGCGCTTGCCGGGCGCGAGCGTGATGCGGCGTGTGCGCTCGGCGCCGGGATAGGCGGGATCGAGCGCGATCACGAACACGCATGCCGCGTCCCCGTGGTTGGCGAAGATGAGTTCGACGGAGGTCGCGCGCCGCCGCAGCGTCACCTCGCCGGTCGCGACACGGGTGCCGGCGAAGCGGCGATAGAAGCCGTCCGGGCCATGCACCGTCAGGTCGTACGCGGTGTCGGCGGGCGCGTGCCAGTCATCGGCGGCGTGGCGGGCGCCCGCCCCGATCGTGAAATGCCACGGCGATTGCACGTCATGATTGTCGTGGACCGAGAACACCGCGCCGGTGCCGCCGGCATTGACCATGTCGATCCTCAGCCGTCCGTCCGACAAGGCGGCGTTGACGTCGAGCGCATAGGGAAGCGGGCGCGCGGGGCGTTGGCCGGGCATCTGCCGCGCCGGGGTTTGCACGGGCGGGATGGTGAGCGCGGTGCCGGCCTTGGAGCGGGCGATGCGGTCGAGAAAGTCGCGGGTCGGTGGGAGGCCGGGCGCGGCCGGGTCGGCGCCGGTGAAATCGAATGCCGAGGTGAGATCACCACACACCGCGCGGCGCCACGCGCTGATATTGGGTTCGGCGACGCCGAAGCGCTTCTCCATGAAGCGCAGCACCGAGGTGTGATCGAACAGCTCCGAGCAGACGTGGCCGCCACGTGTCCAAGGCGAGACGATGATGGTGGGCACGCGGATGCCCAGACCGATCGGATGCGTGCCCGTGTTGGCGAGCGGCCCCTGCCCCCAATCCTTGGTCTCGCCGTCGATCGGCACGGTCGAATGGCCGCGATAGCCCGCGACCGGTGGCACCGGCGGAGCGACGTGATCGTAGAAGCCGCCGGCCTCGTCGTAGGTGATGATGAACGCGGTCTTGGCGAACATCTCAGGGTTGTCGACCAGCGCGGCGATCAGTTCGGCCGCGACATGCTCGCCGCGCGACGGCTCGGCAGCGGGATGTTCGGACAAAGCCGCAGCGGTGACGATCCACGAGATTTGCGGCAGCGTGCCGTTCGCGAGATCGTCGCGGAAGGCGGCGACGAGCTGCTCGCCGTCCGAGCGGGTGCGATCCGCGCCGGTCTTGTGTTCGCTGACCCACGCGCGGCCGCGCCGGTAGAGCGGCGATTCGGGCGGGCACGGGCGGAAGGCGGGGAACACCGACAGCAGATTGTCGCCGAAATTGTCGTACTCCTGATAGACCTTCCAGCTTACCCCCGCCTGTTCCAGTCGCTCGGCATAGGTGGTCCAGCGATAGGCGTCGGGGCGGAGCGGCTTGTCCTCGCGCATGTCGGCGCTCGGGGTTTCGTCCTCGCCATAATTGTGCATCTGCGGATCGCCGCCGACCGTGCCGCCGCCGTTGCAGCCGGTGAACAGATGCAGCCGGTTGGGATAGGTCTGCGTCATCGTCGAGCAATGATAGGCGTCGCAGACCGTGAAGGCGTCGGCGAGCGCGTAATAGAAGGGCAGATCGCCCGCGGTATAATGCAGCATGCGGTTGTGGAGTTCGCCGCTCGCGCCCCAGCGGTCGTAGCGACCCCGGTTGAAGATCGTCATGTTGCCCTGATGCGACTGATCGGCGCCATCGACGAGGAACGACCGGCTGACCTTCGAATCGCCGTGATAGGGCATGACATAGCCGTCGGGATGCTCATGCGAGGGCTGGCGCCACACGCTCGCGCCGCCGCTCAGCCGGAGCGGACGCGGATCGCCGAAGCCACGCACGCCGCTCAGCATGCCGAAATAATGATCGAACGCGCGGTTCTCCTGCATGAACACGACGATATGCTCGACATCGCGGATCGAGCGGGTGCGATGGTTGGCCGGAATCGCCAGTGCGCGGCCGATCAGCCCCGGTAGCGACGCCGCCGCCGCGCCGGCCCCCGCCATGCGCAGGAAATCGCGTTTCGACCTGTCCATGCTTTTGCCTTTTCAGCCTCGATCTTTGCCGCTATCGGCGCATTTCTCTGGTATAGTCCAATAGTGACAAAACCGCGACATTGGGGACGGCACCACCCGCCGCAGCCCTCTTCGGCCATTCGAGGACGATGATGACGACACAGGTGATCGACGAGATTTACGCGCTGTTCGCGGCGGCGGGCGACGAATATTACGGCGAGAACGCCACCCAGTTGCAGCACGCGCTCCAGGTCGCCGAACTCGTGCGCCGCGCGGGCGGCGACGCGGCGCTGATCGCCGCCGGGCTGCTCCACGATGTCGGCCAGCTCATCGACGACGCCGGCCATGCCGCCGAGCGCCACGGCACCGACATGCGCCACGAGATGCTCGGCAATGCGTTGTTGAAGGCACATTTCCCGCCCGCCTTGACCGAGCCGGTGCGGCTTCACGTCGATGCCAAACGCTATCTGTGCGCGGTCGAGCCGGGCTATCAGGCGTCGCTCAGCGCGGCGTCGTTGCTGAGCCTGCGCTTGCAGGGCGGCGCGCTCTACGCGGAAGGCCGCGCCGCGTTCGAGGCCGAGCCGTATTTCGCCGAAGCCGTGCTGCTGCGCCGCTGCGACGACGGTGGCAAGCGCAAGGATTGGGTGGTGCCGACGCTGGAATCCTACCGGCCGCTGCTCGAGGCGCTGGTGGTTTCGCGGCCGTGACCGCCGCCCTGTGAGCCCCTACCCCGCGCGCCATTCGCCGGGCGCGAGGCCGGCGACGGTCCAGTCGCCGATGCTCCAGCGGATCAGCCGCAGCGTGGGATGACCGACCGCCGCCGTCATGCGGCGGACCTGCCGGTTGCGACCTTCCCGGATCGTCAGCCGCAGCCAGCAATCAGGGATGTTCGCGCGGACGCGGATCGGCGGATCGCGCGGCCAAAGCGCCGGGTCCGCGATCCGCGCCACCTCGGCGGGCCGGGTCGGGCCGTCCTTCAGCATCACGCCGACGCGCAGCCGTTCGAGCGCATCGGCGCCGACCTCGCCCTCGACCTGCACGAGGTAGGTCTTGGGCAGCTTGAACTTCGGATCGGCGATCCGCGCCTGGAGACGGCCGTCGTCGGTCAGCACCAGCAGCCCCTCGCTGTCGCGATCCAGCCGCCCCGCCGGATAAACGCCGGGCAGATCGATGAACGCCGACAGCGTCGCGCGCGCGTCGGCCGTGCCGCGATCGGTGAACTGGCTCAGCGTGCCATACGGTTTGTTGAACAGAATCAGCCGCGCCATCCCGCCGCCTTTAGGACGATGCCGGCGGCACGGCGAGTCGATCGGTGCGTTGAGGCTTCCTCAAATTATTTCGCATGACGGCGTGGTTGTAACCGAGCCGTCATCACATCTGGTTTAGACCAGTCGTGGCCTGAGGAGCCGACTCGCCCGGCCCGCCGGGACAGGGATCAGACCGCCGCTTCGCCCCGCAGACGTGCCCGCGTCGGCGGCCGCGGCGGTGTCTGCGCCCGGTCGGTGCCCGGCCCGAGCTTGATATTCTCACATCCCGAAGGGGGGACATGATGACGATGCCGTTCCACAGCGCGCGCCGGGCGCGCGCGCTCCGATCCGCCGCCCTACCCGCGTTGGCCACCGCGCTGGCCACCACTTTGCTCGCGCCCGCCACGGCACGCGCCGATGCCGTCGCACCGCCCGCCGCCGACGATGCCGGCGCGGACACGTCCAACGATGTCGTCGTGAGCGGCCAGCGGCTCAGCACCGCGCGCGCGCTCGAGGACAAGCGCGCGTCCGACCGGGTGATCGACGTGATCTCGGCCGACGATCTCGGCAAGCTGCCCGATGCGACCGTGGCGGATTCGCTGGCGCGCATCCCGGGCGTCTCGACGATCGTCAATCAGGACACCGGCGAGGGCCAATATGTCACCGTGCGCGGCCTGTCCGGCACGTACAACGCGGTGATGATCAACGGCGTGCGCGTGGCCAACACCGATCCCAGCACGCGCGACGTGTCGCTCACCGTGCTGCCGCCTTATGGTCTCGCCTCGGTGACCGTCACCAAGACGCTGACCCCCGACCAGGATGGCGATGCGATCGGCGGGACGATCGACTTCCGCACGCCGACCGCGTTCGACTTCAAGAACCGCACGACATTCCGCCTTTACGGCAGCGGCGGCTTCAACGACCGCGCGAAATCGGCCGATCTGCCGGCGGAGAATTACAATTTCCAAGGCGATTTCGCGCATCGCTTCGCCGATGACCGCTTCGGCGTGTTCGCATCGGCCAATTACGGCGTCACACACGGCGACGGACAGGAAACCGAGAATGACGGCGAGTGGGAGCCGAACCAGTGGCGCGCCAATTCGACCGAGGTGATCGACCAGCGCAACATGCACCTGCCGGGAATCGATCTCGATTTCCGTCGCGTCAAGAACACGCGCTACGGCGGCAACGTCTCGCTCGACTGGCATGGCGACACCACGCGGCTGTACCTGCGCGGCCAGATCTCGCGGCAGGAGCAGCGCGGCAGCAACGACGTGACCGACTATCGCAGCCGCACCACCGCGCGGCTGACCCAGGTCGACAAGAACGATACCAGCCTCGTGCAGCCCGATCGCAACGTGATCGGCACGGTCACCATCGGCGGCAAGACCTATAGCCGTTATGGTTACACCACGTCGCAGATCGTGGACGCCGACGGCGACGGCATCATCACCGGGCACGACGCCAATTCGAACCAATATTGGTCGCTCAACGGCCGGTCGGGGATCTGGAACCCGCAGGCGTTCCAGTTCGCGCGCAACTTCGGCACGATCAACTCGAACCAGACGCTCGCGACGGTGAGCGGCGGCGGACACAGCGATTTCGAGCGGCTGCATGTCGATTACCAGGGCAGCTACAGCTACGGCGTGCGCGAAAACCCGGACAGCTATTCGATCTCCTACAATTGCGACAAATGCGCGCCCGCGCTGCTGTCGCAGGGGCTCGACTGGGTATCGGCCGATCCGCGCTTCCCGCAGGCCAGCCCGACCGGCGCGGCCGCCAACGTCCAATACGACCCGACCCTGCTGCCGTTCGACGGCGCCAGCCACAACCGCGACAAGCAGACCGACAACCGCATCAGCGCCAAGCTCGACGTACGTTATGATTTCGACGGATGGCTGGAATATCTGAAGGCAGGCGCGCAGTTCAACCGGTCACATCGCGTCTATGATTACACGCCGCTGTGGAGCGGCGACTTCACCGGCACCACGCTCGACGGCAAGAGCCTCGCCGCGTCGGGGCTGATCCAGCGCGACGTGACCGACATTCTGCACGGCGAATATTATTATGGCGCGATCTTCGATCCCGCCAAGGTGCGCGCGGCGATCGACGCGGCGCAGGCGCTCGGCAACAACGGCCTGCCCTCGGCGACCGACCGGCTCTCCAGCGACAACAAGAACACCGAGAAGGTCACGGCGGGCTATCTGCTCGCGCATCTCCGGCAGGGCGCGGTGCAGGCGACGATCGGTGTGCGCGCCGAACACCGCGAGACGAAGAACGTGTTCTGGTCCGACGATGGCGACAACAGTGGCTTCGACAGCACCAGCAACAGCTATACGGTGGTATTGCCGAGCGCGAACCTGATCTGGCGGCCGAGCGACAAGCAGGTCTATCACTTCGCGCTCTGGACCGGCTATTCGCCGCCCGAATATGGCTATCTCTCGGGTGGCCAGAGCGTCGCGCGCAACGCGCAGAACGAGATCATCGCGATCAGCCGGGGCAACCCCGATCTGAAGGCGGCGCGCGCGGTCAATCTCGACGTTTCGGCGGAATATTACCCCGATCGCACGAGCATCGTCAGCATCGCGGGCTATTACAAGTCGATCAGCAACTTCATCTTCACCAACGGCAGCCAGGTCAATGCAGACACCTCGGTCGGCACGGTCGAGATCAGCCAGCCGCAGAACGGCAAGGACGCGATCGTCTACGGGTTCGAGGCGGCGATCGTGAAGCAGTTCCAGGGGCTGCCCGCGCCGTTCGACGGGTTCGGCTTCGAGGGCAACGTCACCATCCAGCATAGCGAGGGCGACACCGGGCAGGCCTATCGGATGGGCAAGAAGATCCCGCTCATCAATACGCCGGGGGTGCTCTACAACGCCTCGCTTACGTATCAGAAATACGGGTTCGAGGCGAAGCTGTCGTACAATTATCGCGGCAAGTACATCGAGAGCCTGCGCGACAACGCCGTCGACAAATGGGTGCAGCACAATCGCAGCGTCGATCTGCACACGCGCTACAACATCAACGACCGCTTCGCGATCGACGTCGATGTCAGCAACCTGCTCGACGACTGGAAATATTGGACCACCAAGGGCGACAACCCGAGCTACCTCAAGGACTATATGGAGCCGGGCCGCAACGTGATCGTCCGCGCGAGCGCACGGTTCTGATCCCGCCACCGCCGCCCCGGCCCCGCGCCGGGGCGGCGATATCGGCGTGCCATCATATCGCGGTTGCCTCCCGCCGCCGCCCCGCCCAAGATCACCGGCATGGCTCGCCTCGACAGCATGATCCCGCTCGCCCCGCCTGGGGGCGCAGGCCCGCATTACATCGCGCTGCGCGACCAGATCGCGACCAGCATCGAGGCGGGGCAGCTCGCCGCCGATGCCAAGCTCCCCTCCGAACGACAGCTACAGACCGGCGCGGGCACCGCGCGCGGCACCGTGCGCGAGGCGCTGTTCCAGTTGGAGGCGGAGGGGCTGATCTACCGGCGCGAGCGCAGCGGCTGGTACGTCTCGCCGCCCGCCGTCACATATGATCCGACGCGGTGGAGCGGCTTCATGACCTATGTCGCGGAGCAGGGCCGCCGCCCGGCGACGCGCACGGTGAGCAAGGACAGCGTGCCCGCCACCGCCGCCGTTTCTGATATCTTCCGCGTGGCGCCCGGCACCCCGCTGTACGTGATCGGCCGGTTGCGCTCGATCGACGGGCGGCCGGTGCTGATCGAGAAGATCACGGTCGATCCCGCGCTCGCGCCCGGGCTGCTCGACCACTCGCTCGACGGATCGCTGACGCAGGTGCTGACGCGCGAATATGGCGCCACGGTGGTCCGCAACCGCGTCGATATGCGCCCGTGCGCGCTCATCAAAACGGTGGCGGACGAACTCGGCGTCAAATCGGGCACGCCGGGGCTGCTCGTGGTGCGCACCAGCTTCGATTCGGCCGGGCGCGTGGTCGAATACGACCAGGAATATTGGCGCCACGACGCGATCCGCGTGCATGTCGATCTGAGCGTGCGGGGGTAATATATAAGTTCCTGCCGTCCGCGCTAGGATGCCGGCTGCAGCGTCAGCGCCCGCTCCCGCGCCTGCGTCGTGTGGCGGAATGCCGCCGCCCCGAAAGCGGTGCCGGCCAGCCCCAGGCCGCAGGCGGCGTAGCAGACCGCGCACAGGAAGTTGCTCCAGTCGAGCGAGACGTGCGCGAAGCTGCGGAACAGCAGCAGCGCGACGCTGCCGACATAGCCGCACGCATCGGCGACGTAGATCAGGAAACCGGCATTGCCCGGCACCGACGCGGTCGCCATCAGCCGATCGAACAATAGGGCGTTGAACGGTGTATAGGCAAAATAGAGGCCCGCGCCGATCACGATCATCCACGCGACCGCGCCGATCAGGCCGAGCTGGAACGCGGCGGTGGCAAGGCCGAGCAGCGCGAAGCCCAGCGCGATCAGCGCGAGGTTCCAGAACACCGCCGCGCGATTGTCACGGACGCGGATCAGCATCCCCATCGACACCAGCACCACCACCGCGACGGGCAGTTCGGAGACGGTGAAAATCCCGGCTTCACCCGCGAAGCCCAGTTCGCGCCAGATCTCGGCGGCGAAATTGTCGCGGAAATCGCGTAAGGCGGTGAGCATCACATAGACGCCGATCAACGCGGTCAGCGACGGGGCATAGGCGGCGAACAGGCGCGCGCGCTGCTCGCGGCCCATCGGCACGCGCGGGGCGCGCTCGGCCTCGTCGCGGGAGTCCGGCGGCGGCAGTTGCGCGAGCGCCCAGACCGAAGCGAGCAGCAGCGGCGTGAACGCGAGGCCGGTCGCGGCGGGCATCCAGCGCTCGCTCGCCCAGCCCGCCAGCATCAGCGCCTCGCCGGCCGATTTGACCAGCCCCGAGGACAGGATGAAGCTCGCGCACAGCATCGCGCCGAGCACCTCGGACAGCCGCCGCCCTTCGAGGAAGCCGAACACCAGCCCCCAGATCATGCCGAGCATCAGCCCGTTGAGGAACAGCGCGGCGATCCCCGCCAGCGCCGGCAGGGTCGCGAACCCGATCAATGCGAGCTCCGCCACGCCGATCAGCGCAAGGATGGCCGCCGCCCGGCGCGCGGGCGGCATCTCGGAAACGACCTTGATGCCGATCACCTTCGACATCGCATAACCAGCCACCTGCGCGATGACGAGCGCGACCTTGAAGTCAATCGCGAAGGGCCAGCCGGCGACATGCTCGAAGCTCGCGGCGGTGAAGGGTTTGCGGAAGGCGTACATCGCCGAATAGGCGGCGAATCCGGCAAGCCCGCCGTAGAGCGCGAACAGGAAGGGCGGCGCGGTGCGCAGCCAGCGCGTCACCGCGCTTTCGCGGGGGCTCATGCCGGTTTTTCGCCGGCGCCGACGCGGACCGAGATTTGCTCGATCACCGGCCACAGATCGGCGACGCTGTCGGTCACATAGTCGGCGCCCGCCGCGTAGAGCGCGTCCGCTGCGTCGACGATCCGGCGCGCGCGCGCATCGGCGGGAAGCGCGGCGAGTTCGGCGGCATCCAGCCCGACGCCATTGCCCGATGCGGCCAGCCCGACCGTCCACATACCCGCCTCGCGCCCCTCGCGGATGCCGACCGTCGCGTCGTCGATCTTGACGCACGCCGACGACGGCCACACGCCGAGTTCGACGAGCGCCTTCCACGCCATCAGCGGTGACGGGCGGCCTTCGGCCGTCTCCCCCGAACAGACCACCACCTCGGGCGCGTACCCCTGATCGGCCGCGCGCGGCAGGATGTCGGCCATCATCGCGCGCGTGTAACCGGTGCAGGAGCCGATCCGCACACCCTCCCCGCGCAGCCGCGCCGCGATCTGCGCCGCGCCGGGCACCAGCGCCGCACAATCGGCGGCGGCGGCGCGCATGATCGGCTCGACCGCGTCATGCAGCCGCGACACATCCGCCTCGCCCGGCGGCGCATCGTACACCGCCCGCCAACCCGCCGCGATATGCGGCACCGCGAGGATGGCGCGGATATGGTCTCGCTTGGCACGCCCCATGTCAGCGCGCGCCTCCGCCTCGGTGATCGGCACGCCGGCATCCTCGAACAGCCGCAACAGCGCGATGACCGGCGCGCGCGACCCGAAATCGATCATCGTGCCGGCCCAGTCGAAAATCACGGCCTTGATCGTGAGACTCATGCGGAAGCTCCCAGTCGAACGGTGGCGAGGTCGCCGATCACCTCCTCGGCGAGCGCGAAGGCGGTCGATGCGCCGGTGCCGCTGGTGACGACGACCAGCCGCACGCGCTCCATCGGCGTCTCGACGAGGCTGTGCCCGGACGCGGACGCATAGGTGCCGGTCCAGCGTTCGAGTACCGGCGGCACGAGGCCGAACACGGCGGCGAATTCATCGAGGATCAGCGCATCGACCGCGCTCGACCCGAACGGATCGGGCGTGGCGGCATAATGGTGGCTGTCGCCGACCACCAGACTGCCGTCGGCGCTTTGCGCGACGATGAGGTGGACGCCGTTGGCGAGGTGACCGGGCTGCTCCACCTTCAGGCGCGCTTCGAGCGCGGCGGCGGCGGGCAGCGCCGCATAGCCGCGATAGCGCACCAGCCCGAGATCGGACATCACCGCCGAGGGCAGCCGAAAGCCGGGATCGGCCAGCCGCAGCATCTGCAGCTTGCAGCGGGTCACGCCGGCGCGCGCCAGCGCATCGGGGAACAAGGTGGCGAGATCATCGCCGGGGCACACGATAACCGCGTCGGCGGCGACCGTTCCGGCACTCGTCGCCACCCGCCCGGTCTCGACCGCGTGGACCGCGACGCCGTACCGGAACGCGACACCGTGACGCTCGGCCAGCCACGCGGCGAGCCGGGGGATGGCGGTGCGCGATTCGACGCGCAGGTCGATGCCGCTGAACAGGGCGCCGGCCAGCTCGCGCGGGCGCACGCCGCCGAGCCGGGCGCGGGCGGCGGAAGCCGCCAGCAGATCGCAGCCCTCAGCCATGTCGGTCGCCATGAAGGCTTCGAGCACCGCCAGCGCCTCGGGCCGCTGCGCGACCATCGCGAGGCCGGTCTGTTCGATCGCGATGCCGGCTTGCGGCGCGATCTGCGCCCATATGTCGCGCGATCGCCGTGCGCGGCGCCACGGCGCGCCCGAGTCCTGCCCGGTGACCGTGACGAAGCCGAAGTTGCGGACGGACGCGCCGTTCGCCCGCGCGTCGCGGTCGATCACCGCCACGCGAAGCCCCGCGCGTACGGCGGCGAGCGCGTGCGCCAGCCCGACGATCCCCGCGCCGACGATGGCGATGTCAAATCGGTCTTCGACCAAAGATCGGCTCCCCCGCGAACAGGGGATCGCCCTCGCGCGGAAATGCCGGGCGGGGCCAAGCGTTTGCTTGAATGCGCCCCATAGGTGAAACCTATGACTGCGCGGCGGAATCGTCACGCAACCGTCACCAGCCTAGGCTAGGCGGAAGTCCCGATGGCAGCGAATCATCAGCATCTGCGCGCGTTCCACGCGATCGCGGTGGAAGGCGGCGTGTCGCGGGCGGCGCGGCGGCTCAACGTGTCTCAGCCGACCCTGTCGCAGCAGCTCAAGGCGCTCGAAAGCCGCTACGGCGTGACGTTGTTCGAAAGCCGCAAGGCGCCGCTGCGGCTCTCGCCCGCCGGGCGCGACCTGCTCGCGCTGACGCGCAAATTGTTCGCGACCGCCGCCGATATCGACGATCTGCTCGGCGATACCGCCGATCCCGCCGGCGGCGCGCTCCGGCTCGGTTCGGATTCGCCACGCTACGCGGCGCAACTCGTCGAGCAATTTCACCGCCGCCACCCCGATACCGGCATCCAGATCCGCATGGGCAACGCGCGCGAGGTGATGCGCTGGCTCGACGAGGCCGAGATCGACGCCGCCGTTGCCAGCGACCCCCCCGCCCAAGGCGCTTTCAGCTACGATCCCTTGTTCACCGATCGGCTCGCCTGCGCGATGCGCAACGATCACCCGCTCGCGCGCCACCCGACCGTGCCGATCCGCGCGCTCGCCGACGAGACGCTGATCCTGCGCGAGCCGACCTCCAAGACACGCGCCTTCACCGAACGCGCGCTCGGCGATGCAGAAGTGCGGCCGCGCGCGACGCTCGAATTGCAGAGCCGCGAGACGATCCGCGAGGGGATCGCGCTCGGGCTCGGCATCAGCGTCTTCCTCACCTCGGAATGCCCTCCGGACCCGCGGATCACGTATCGGCCGCTCGATACCGGCGCGCGCGACTATCGGCTGCGCAGCTATCTGGTCTGCCAGAGCGACCGCCGCCGCAGCGCGATGATGCGCGCGCTGCGCGAGATCGCGCTGGAGATGCGGGCGGCGGATGAGGGGGATGTCGCCGCCCCGGAGCTCATGCCGGCGGGCGCCGACACCCCCCGGTGAGTCCAAGCCGGTGAGCCCAAGCCCGCGAGGTCAGCCCGGCCGCCGCGCCAGCACCGAGCAACTGATCGACAATTTGTGCTTCTCCGCGCGCGCCAGCGTGGTGCCCGACATCGGGAAGGCGGCCGCGTCGATCACCTCCAGCCCGGCCTCGCGCGCGATCGCCTGCGCATGATCGAGACCTTCGAACAGGAAGATGTGATCGGGCGCGGGGCTGTTCGCGGGAACGTTGATCCACAGCAACCCGCCGGGGACGAGCCAGCGCGCCGCCGATGCGAGCGCGGCGACCGGCTGTTCGAGATGTTCGAGGATCTCGCTCATGACGATGCCGTCGAACAAGGCGTCCTCATCGGGCGCGGCGGCGGCGAACAGATTCTGCAGCGTCAATTCCACCGGCGCGGTGACGCCGAGCAGATCGAGCGCGTGACGGGTCTTGGCGATGCTGGTCGGGCTGACATCCCACGCGGCGATCCGGGACGCGCGTCCTGAGGCGGCGGCGAAATAGAGCAGCAGGCCGTGACCGGGGCCGATCTCCAGATGCCGGCCGCCGGCGGGCAGGCGCGGCAGATAGTGATCGACGAAATAGGCGAAGGCGTGCGCATGGTTCGACCACAAGACGTCGGACAGGAGCAGCCCGTTCATGTAGCGGTTCATGAACGGCGCGTTGGCATAGCATTCGCGTTCGGCGTCCTCGAAGCGGCTGAGCCGGTAGCTGTCGTGCCGGCGGAAATGGATCTCCTCGGGCAGCACGATCTCTTCGCACAGGAAACGGTAATCTGCGGCGAGCGCGGACAAGCCGCCGTCGATACCGGGCGCGAGCTTGAGAATTGCGTCGCTCAACCGCTCGGACACGTCGAGCACCGCGTCGGACCGGCCGGCGAGGCTCTTGGCGATGAAGCCGGCATGGTCTGGCCACGCGGCGGCGACGGTATCCGCGATCGTGCGCAGCGCAACCCGTAAGCCGGTCTCGGTCATGTCATCTCCACACGCCGGGCGCGCGCCTCGCGGGCTCGACGGGGCGTTATAGTCATGCTGCATCGCAGCCGGCAATCTCGCCGCATCGCGGAAATCTGAGGCCGCGCGGCTGGACAAATCCCGCGCTTGGCCGCACCACGGCGCCCGGGGGCCGACGGATCGTAAGGTCAACGCGGCCGAGGCGGTCACAAAGCTTGGCGGGCGGCGCAATCCATGTTGTTCAATTCGGCCGGTTTTTTGCTGCTGTTTCTACCGGCCGCCCTGATTCTCCATCATCTCGTCTGCGCGTTGGCGGCACGCTGGCGCCAGCCGTTCCTGATCGCGCTGACGATTCTTTTCTACACGATCGGCGGCAAAAAATTCATTTTGTTGCTGCTGGTCTCGGTTGCGGTGAATTACGCAGCGGCGCGCTGGATCGCGGCGCGGCGCCGGAGCGGCCGATCGGCGCGCTGGCCGCTGGCGGCGGGGATCGGCTTCGATCTCGCTTTGCTGTTCTATTTCAAATATTCGGCGGCGGTGATCGTCGGTGCGGGCGGGCTGTTCGGGCTGAACCTGCCGCTTCGCCACATCGCGCTGCCGCTGGGCATCTCGTTCTTCACCTTCCAGCAGATCGGCTTCCTCGTCGATCTCGCGCGCGGCCGCTTCGAGATGAAACGCGCGCTCGATTATGCGGGGTTCGTGCTGTTCTTCCCGCAACTGCTCGCCGGGCCGATCGTGCGGTACGAGGAACTGGTGCCGCAGTTGCGCGACCGGCCGCCGGGTGCGGCGAGCAGCAACATCCTGATCGGGCTGACGATCTTCGCGATCGGGCTGTTCAAGAAAGTGGCGATCGCCGATACCGTCGCGACGCTGGCCGCGCCCGCATTCGATGCCGCGGCCGCTGGCGCGACGCCGGGCATGGCGGCGTGCTGGATCGCGGCCTTCGCCTATACCGCGCAAATCTACTTCGATTTCTCGGGCTATTCGGACATGGCGATCGGCACCGCGCGGATGTTCGGCGTGGTGCTGCCGCTCAATTTCCATTCGCCGCTGCGCGCGTCCAGCATCATTGAGCTTTGGCGGCGCTGGCACGTCACGCTCAGCCGCTGGGCGCAAAGCTATATCTTCCAGCCGCTGACGATCCCGCTCGCGCGGTTCTCGGCGGATCACGCGGCGGGCAAGCTCGCCAGTTTCCTGCTGTCGTTCGCGGTGCCGACGCTGCTGTCGATGGTGGTGATCGGCGTGTGGCACGGCGCGGGTTGGACGTTCGTGCTGTTCGGCGTGTTACAGGGCCTCTACATGGCGGTGAACGAATATTGGCGGATGGCGCATCGCAAGGCCCGCAAGGCGCGCAAGGGGCCGCCGCCCTTCTACGTCGAGCCGATGTACCGCGCGCTGACGCTAATCGCCTTCGTGGTCGCGGTGGTGGCGTTCCGCGCGCCGTCGCTCGACGTGGTGTGGCGGATGTACGGGGCGATGGTCGGCCTGGGCGGCGGTGCCCCCGTCGCGTGGCCGGGCGGCCTCGGCGCCGCGCTCGCGATCCTCGCGGTCATCTACGCGATCATCTACCTCGCCCCCAACACGCAGGCGATCCTGGCGCGGTATGAGCCGGTGCTGGAATGGGCGAAGTGGCGCAAGATCGATCCGCCGCGTATCGCCGTCGAATGGCGGCTCACCGTCGGCTGGACGATCGCCTCGGCGGTGCTGTTGTTCGCCGGTTTCGTGCTGGTGATGCGCGGGACCACCAACTTCATCTACTTCAACTTCTGAGCAGGATCGTGGCGCAGCCGACCGACACCGTGAGCGCGACATTGGCGACCTTCCCGGCGCGGCGCGGGTTGCTCGCGCTGTTCGTGATCGTCTTCCTAGCCTGTTGCGTCGGCGCGACCTTGCTGCCGCACGACCGCCATATCCGCTACCAGCAGTTCGGCGGCACGGCGATGCTGCCGCTCGGCTGGGTCTATGACCGGCTCCATTATGACCGCACGCCAATCGACATCGCGATCATCGGCGCGTCGCGCACCGAAGTCGGGGTCAGTGGCCCGCAGGTCGAGGCGATCCTCACTGCGAAGCTTGGGCGGACGGTGCATGTCGCCAACCTGTCCCTGCCGCAGGACGGCCGCAACCTCCATTACGAGATGACGAAGGAGCTGCTGGCGACGCACCCCGAGGTCAGGCTGATCCTCTATTCGCTGATCGAACATGCCTCACGCACCGGACACCCCGCGTTTCGCGACGTCGCGGACACCAGCGACGTGCTGCGCGCGCCCATCCTGCTCAACCCGAAGTATTTCGACAATCTCGCCTATCAGCCGTATCGCCAACTTTCGCTATTCCTTCAGACGCAGATGCCCGGGCTGTTCGGGGTGCATCGCGACTTCGACCCGAAACGCTATGCCGGCCCCGACCATGACGGGACGCTGAGCCACTGGTCGGTCCGTGGCAATTGGGTCGATCGCGACACGATTCACTCTGCGGCCGAACTGGCGAAAGCGGCGAAGGGCAAGGTCGCGCGGCGCAGCCCGGTTTTCCTGGGTACGCGGTTCCGCGAATATGAATATGTCGTCGAGCGCCATTACACGCGCGCGACGATCGCGCTGGCGCACGCGCATCATGTCGAAACCGGCTTTCTGTATCTCCCGATCTACGCGCACGACCAGCCGATCGCCGACGCCGATTTCTACCGCGCGCGCGGTTTCGTCCTGAACGCGGGCGCGATCGGGAACGACGCGCGCAATTATTCGGATTACGCGCATCTCAATCGCGTCGGGTCGGGGAAGGTGTCGCGTTGGCTGGCCGGTTGGCTGGCATCTGGCGAGCGGCGCGGCCAACTCCATTTCCTGCCGGATGATCGGGCGCGCTGATGTTCGAAGCCTATACTCTGCACCATGTCGGCATCATCTGCCCGGATCTCGCCGATGCGGAGGCGTTCATGGCGAAGATGGGGCTCGCCGAGAGCTATCGCGGCCATGTCGCGCGCTGGGGATGCTGGTGCCTCTTCACCGTTGCCGCCTCGGGCGCGGTGATCGAACTGGTCGTGCCCGACGACGGCAGCGTGCTGGCGAAGTTCAACAAGGGCGCGGGCGGCGTCCACCATTTCGCCTATCAGGTGGACGATCTGCGCGCGACGATGGACTGGTGCGCGACCCGCGGGCTGCGCATGCTGGAGCCGGAGCCCGTGAAGGGCGCGGGGGATTTCCTGTGCAACTTCGTCAACCCGGTCGATACGCGCGGGATTCAGATCGAATTCGTCCAGCCGCTCGCGTCATGACGCGCGGGCGAGCCTCCGAAGTCAAAAAACGAAGAAGCTGACGATCCCTGCCCAGATCACCAGGCTGATCGCGCCGCCGAGGACCACGCCGCCGAGAACGCTGGCACCAGCCAGTTGATCCGGTGCCAATTCCACGGGCGACTCTTCCCCACGACCCATAGCACTCTCCTAATCGACCCGCCGATGGCGAGTCCGCCGATCGACGATTGTTTTATATCGCGCCGCTTATAACACGGCTTGAACGTCCGGGTGACGCCCAGCTTCATGAAGAAACGTACATGCGCGATTAAGGTTCCGCGAAAAACGCAATATTTCCCGTGAATTAGAGACGCTTACGAACCTCAGCGGGCGGCACCGAGCCCCTGCGCGGGCCGGTCGGGGGTCATGCTGGCGGGAAGCAGCGGTTCCAGAGACCAGCCATCGCACTGGGGGTCTCCGCAGCGGCAGATGCTCGCCGCCCAATGTGTCCGCCCGATGCGGACGGTGTCGCCCGAAATCGAGAAGTTATCGATCGACATCGATCGAAGATGTGCTGCCAGCGAATCGCGAACCGTCTCGACCATCGCGGGATGATCCGTCTTTTCACCATCCGTTGCAATATCTTTGTCGCAGCGAACTTCAACTGTAGTTTGTCCGACATGCCGTAGTCTATTGTCCGAGAATATTATGGGAGCGCTACCGTCATCCTGACGTCGCGATGATACCGGCACGCATGGACGGACAAGCTTCTGTTTGTTGCGGCCGCGTGACGCGCAGTGCATGGGCGGACCGACATTTCTGAGGCTCGCGCATGATTCTTGCCGGTATCAACCCGCTCTATTCCGTCGCCGGCCTCGCGATCGGCACGCTCGTCGGGCTGACGGGGGTAGGCGGCGGATCGCTGATGACGCCGCTGCTGGTGCTGCTGTTCAACTTCCATCCCGTCACCGCGGTCGGCACCGATCTGCTTTACGCCTCCGCGACCAAGAGCGTGGGGACCGGCGTCCACGGCTTCAACCGCACCGTCGACTGGCGGGTGGTGCGCCTGCTCGCCTTCGGCAGCGTGCCCGCCACGGTCCTGACGCTGATCGCACTCGGCTATGCCGGCAAACATTATGGCGGCATGGTCGATGTCGTCACGATCGTCCTCGGCCTGACGCTGATCGCGACGGCGATCGCGATGCTGCTTCGCCGGCAAATCGTCGCGCGGATCGCGCCGGCGATCAACGCGCTCAGCATGCGCCGTGTCGCCGAGTTGACGGTCGCGCTCGGCGTGCTGCTGGGGGTGCTGGTCTCGCTCACCTCGGTCGGCGCGGGCGCGATCGGCATGACCGCGCTGCTCGCGCTCTACCCGCATCTGCCGACCAATCGGCTGGTCGGATCGGACATCGCGCATGCCGTGCCGCTGACGTTGATCGCCGGGATCGGCCATTGGGTGATGGGCGCGGTCGATTTCGGTCTGCTCGGCAGCCTGCTGATCGGATCGGTGCCGGGCATCGTCATCGGCAGCCTGCTGTCGGCGCGCGTGCCCGATGGCGTGCTGCGCGCGATCCTCGCGCTGACTTTGCTCGTGGTGGGCGGCAAGCTCCTGTTCTAAAGGCCGTCGAGCCGTGGTAGCGCCCCATGTGCGGAGCGGAGGGGTTTTCACAAGAATGCGGTTCGAACATCGCGCGGTGCCGATCGTGCTGGCGGCCGTGCTGATCGACACGATCGGCTTCGGCATCGTGATGCCGGTGCTGCCGACGCTGATCGTGCAGTTGAAAGGCGGCAGCCTCTCGGACGCGGCGCGCACCGGCGGTGCGTTGCTGATCGCGTTCGCCGCCGCGCAATTCGTCGCGGGGCCGGTCTTCGGCAGCCTCGGCGATCGTTTCGGGCGGCGCCCCGTGCTGCTCGCGGCGATGATCGCCTTCGCGGTCGATTACGCGCTGATGGCGTTCGCGCCGACGGTGGGCTGGCTGTTCCTGGGCCGCGTCGTCGCCGGGGTCGCGGGCGCGATCTACGGCCCCGCCAACGCCGTGCTCGCCGACGTGACGCCGGCCGAGAAGCGGGGTGAGGTGTTCGGGCTGATGGGCGCGGCGTTCGGCGCCGGGTTCATCATCGGCCCGGCGATCGGCGGGTTGCTCGTCGGGTTCGGGCCGCGCGCGCCGTTCGTCGTCGCGGGCGCGCTGGCGGTGCTCAACGCGGTCTGGATGGCGGTCGCGATGCCCGAGACGCTCGCGCCCGCCGACCGCCGCGCGTTCGACTGGCGCCGCGCCAACGCGTTCGGCGCGTTCAAGCCGGTGTTCCACGCCGGCGGCGCGACGCCGCTGCTGATCGTCGCATTCTGCTGGCAGATCGGCCAGATGGTGTATCCGGCGACCTGGGCGTTCTGGTGCGAGATCCGCTTCGGCTGGAGCCCGCACATGATCGGGCTGTCGCTCGCCGCGTCCGGCATCACGATGGCGCTGACCCAGGTGTTCGTCACCGGCCGTGTGATCCGGCGCTTCGGCGAGGCGCGCACGGTGATGATCGGCATGGTCGTGGCGGTGATCACCTTCGTCGCGATCAACTTCGCGACCGCGGGCTGGATGGTGTTCGCGCTGATCGCGCTCGGATCGCTGACCGGGCTGGTCTTTCCCGGCATCAACGCGCTGCTCTCGCGCAGCGTCGATGCGGCGAACCAGGGCGCGCTCCAGGGCGGCATGGCGAGTCTGGGCAGCGTCGCCGAGGTGATCGGCCCGCTCGCGATGACGCAGACGCTCGCGTTCGGCACCGAGCATGGCACACCGGGCGCGGCGTTCCTGCTGGCCGCCGCGCTGGCCGGGGTCGCGGCGGTGATCGTCGCGACGCGGCTGGTGCGATGGGAGCGTGTCGCGCCGGCGTGAGTGGGCCGGCCAAACATGGCTAACGTGACCCACCGAGCGCACGGTACGGGCAGTGTCACTTTTGGCACGCAGACCGCGCGCACGCGCCCGGCCGGCCGCGAACGCGGGCTGGGACGATCGGCGCGGATGCGGACGACGGGCATGGCGCGGAGTATGGCGATGGCGGCGGCTGTAGGACAGGGTTGGCCTGGACGCGGTGGCTTAGATATCGCCAACCAGTGAAACGACCGTATACCAACCGATCTTATTCTTAAGACGAGAAACAGGGCCACCACACTTGATGACACTCGCACAGGCGCTCGCCACGGCCCGAACCGAGGAGGACGTCAAGGACGCCTACATAGCGGCCTTGGGTCTCAAAGGCGTTTCCAAAAACCTAGTCGATATCCAGACGCAGGAGGTCTGGTTCGAAGCGAAAGCGGTTTCGACCCCGCCGATCATCATGTTCGCACAACTGATGTTCTACGTCCGCGCGGCGAAGAAGCGGGGCGAACCGATCCCAGCTTTCCTTGCCGTGATCGACCGCGACAAGGCCGCGATTATGCCAACCGAGAAGGCCCTGCCCTTGCTCGACGACAAGAGCATTGTCTGGCCGAAATCCGGATCGGGCGCGGGCAAGGAACTGGGCGCGCAGATCGCGCCCTACGTCCAGACGCACATCGTCGAATATGAGATCGCGCATGACGAGGCGGCGTTCATCCGGGCGGTGAAGGACGCGATCAAACAACGGCGCATCATCCGCACGCCCATCACGCCCGACAATCTGCGACAGGTGTTCGATCGCTGGGTCGCGATGATCGGGCAGGAATTGGGCGTAAAAGCGCAGGCGGATTATGCTGTGCTCTTCTTCGCTGACATCATGCACGACGGCGAGCACGAGGCGATGCACAACCTGCCTGCGCGGCTGCTGATGACTGCCGACGGGCCGATCTTTCTGCTTAATGGTGAAACCTTCGAACTGGCCAACGATCGCGGCTATCGTAATTTCTGGGCAATATACCACCGGCCGCCCGAGCAGAAGCACCGCCACTATCTGCTCGAACGGCGCGACAGCCTGCTCCCGGTGGACGAACAGAAGTTCAAGGGCGCCTATTACACACCGCTGCACATCGTCGACAAAGCCTATGATCAGTTGCGCGCCACACTGGGCGAGAACTGGCAGAACCGCTACTTGGTATGGGACATGTGCGCGGGCGTCGGTAATCTCGAGGCTAAGCACAGCAACCTGCGCAACGTCTTCATGTCGACGCTCGACAAGGCGGATGTAACGATCATGAAATCAAATCCTGCTTTCGCGGGAGCGGAAATTTTCCAGTACGATTATCTTAACGACGACGTCACAGATTTCGGCGAGATTGACCACAGTCTGTCGAACAAGCTGCCGATCGCGCTGCGGAAGGCGATCGCTGATGCGAAAGAGAGCAAGACGGGCGCGAAGCAAATTTTAGTGCTTATCAATCCGCCTTATGCGGAAACTGGCTCCGGGATCGGACGCGGGAACAATAACAAGAAGGGTGTCGAAAACACACGTGCTCAAAGGATGATGGAGCGCGTTAGCGCCGGTTTCGCAAGTAAGGAGCTTTTCGTCCAGTTCCTTGTTCGCATTCAGCAGGAAATGCCATCCGCCACGCTAGCAATGTTCAGCAAGCTAAAGTATGTTAACTCTCCAAATTTTGAGAAATTCCGACAAGGCTGGAGAGCAAAATTTATTGGAGGCTATGTAGTTCCGAGCCGGGTTTTTGATAAATTGAAGGGAAATTTCCCTATTGGCTTCTTGGTTTGGGATCAAAGTCAGAAAGAGAATATTACTGAAACGCCGGTTGCTGTCTTGAATCGGGCGGGAGCGGTCATCGGCGAAAAAATTTATCGGACCGCGCCTACCAATCAGCTTTTAAATGTCTGGATAAATAGACCTGTGGCACGCGGCGCACCAGCTTTACCGCTCTCTAATGCGCTCAAGGTTTCTGACAATCCTCGTCCAAAGAGGCAGTGCGAAAATGCGATTGGTTTTCTCTATGCCAGCAACAACGATTTACAGCATGCTCAACTAGAAACACTTATCACTTCTTCAATATTTACAGGTGGCAATGGTGGCGGCTATTACATACTGGTCGAAAACCTATGGCAAGCGGCCATCGTCTTCAGCGTCCGCCGCTTGATTAAGCCGACTTGGCTCAACGACCGCGACCAGTTCCTGCAACCAAGCGAACGGCTGACTGACGAGTTCAAGTCGGACTGCCTCGTTTGGATGCTGTTCAATGGCAGCAACCTGACCGCCGGGGCTGACGGCCTGCGCTGGAACGATCGCGACTGGAGCCTCGTCAATCACTTCATCCCCTTCACCGAGGCCGAAGTCGGCGCGAAGGGGCGGTTCGAGAGCGACTTCATGGTCCGCTACATCGCAGGCATGGCCTTTTCGCCCGAGGCGCGTGCAGTGCTCGACACGAGCCGCACGCTCTGGAAGCGCTTCCACGCCACCAGCTTCCCGCGCAAGATACGCGACGAGTACAAGCTCGGGCGGCCCGACGCCGGATGGTATCAGATTCGCCGCGCGCTGGAAGCCCATGGCGACACCGAACTGACCGACTTCGATCCGTTCAAAACAGCCTATGCCGCGCTGACCGCCAAACTGCGCCCGAGCGTTTATGCTTTGGGCTTCCTGCCTGAGTGACGAGCCTTTCCTCTCGATAGCAATGTCAGCTTAGGGGTCGGTCATCGCCGAGAGGGCGATCATCCAGCGACGCGACACATTGCGACAGTTTCGGGGCGAACTGACATAGCCGCGGTACAGACGCGGCCTAAATCCTCACGGATGATCCGGGATGGCCGGGTCCATCGATGAGGACGATCACGATGAAGATGCTCTTTCTCGCCACCGCGCTCGCCGGGACGGTCCTGGCCGGTGTGCCGGTCGTGGCGCAGGGTCCGGGCGGCGGGATGATGATGCGCGCCGACACCAACGGCGATGGCGTCATCACCCGCGACGAGTTTCTGGCGCAGTCCGCCGAGCGGTTCCAGCGGATGGATGCCAATCACGACGGCAAGCTCGCCGGCGACGAGCTGCGCGGGCGGATGGCGGAGCGCGCGCAGGGCGGCACGATCACGCGCGAGGCGTTCATGGCCGAGGCGGAGGCGCGCTTCCAGCGGCTCGACGCCAACCACGACGGCAAGATCACCAAGGACGAGATGGCGGCGCTCGGCGCGCGCGGCGGCGCGGGCATGGCTCCGCCGGCGGGCGGGATGCCGGGGCCGCATGGCCATGGCGACTGGTTCGACAAGATCGACACCAACCATGACGGCCGCATCAGCCGCGAGGAGATGCGGGCGCAGGCGGACGCGCATTTCGCCAAGCTCGACACCAACCACGACGGCTTCGTCGACAAGGCCGAGCTGAACGCCGCGCACATGCACCACCGCCACGGCGGCATGCCGGCGCCGGGCGCCGACGCCGGCCAATAGGACCGGCCGCCGGGCGGCGCGCGCCCTCGCCCGCCCGGCGACCTTGGCAGGATGACGCTTTATGCTAAGCCCAGACCCCATGGGTGACACACCGCATCTGCTGCTCGTCGACGACGAGCGCTCGATCCGCGAACCGCTCGCGCAATTCCTGACGAAGCAGGGCTTCCGCGTGACCCAGGCGGGCGACGCCGAGGGCGCGCGGATGCGGCTGGCGGCCTATGCGATCGACCTCGTCATCCTCGACATCATGATGCCGGGCGAGGACGGTCTCAGCCTGTGCCGCCATATCCGCGCGACCGGCGACACCCCGGTCATCCTGCTCACCGCCAAGACCGAGGAGACCGACCGGATCGTCGGGCTGGAGATCGGCGCCGACGATTATGTCGTCAAGCCCTTCTCCCCGCGCGAGCTGACCGCGCGGATCAAGGTGATCCTGCGCCGTGCCGCCGGCGGCGGGGTGCGCCAGCATGCGCCCGCCGCCGGATCGTTCGCCTTCGCCGGCTGGGTGCTCAAATCGGGCGAGCGTGCCCTGGTCGATCACGACGGGGTATCGGTGCCGCTCTCGACGGGCGAGTATAATCTGCTGCACGCGCTGGTGACGCGCCCGCGCCAGGTGCTGACGCGCGACCAGTTGCTCGATCTGACCCAGGGGCGCGAGGCGGCGGCGTTCGACCGCGCGATCGACAATCAGGTCAGCCGGCTGCGCCGCAAGATCGAGGCCGACCCCAAGAACCCCGAACTCATCAAGACCGTGTGGGGCGGCGGCTATACGCTCGCGGCCGAGGTCACGCGGCTTTGACGCTGCGCCCGCGCCTGTGGCCACGGAGCCTTTCCGGGCAGATGGCGCTGGTGATCGCGGTCGCGCTGTTCGTCGCGCAGGCGATCAACTTCACGCTGTTGTTGCAGGAGCGCCAGCGCGCGCGCATCGAGGGCGCGACCGGGCCGGTGGTCGGGCGCATCGCCGACGCGATCGAGCGCAACACGTTCGGCGACCCGAGGCGGTCCGATCGCGGCCGCGTGCGCAGCCTCGCGCTGTCCCCGGTCGCGCCGCAGGGCGAGCATCGGCCCGATATCGAACGCAGCCTGCGCGCCGCGCTCGCCGAGGCGGGGATCAAGGCCGGGCGGGTCGAGACCGAGGTACGCACGCTGACGCCCGACGACCCACGGCTGCGCTTCACCGGCAAGGAACGCCGCGAACGGTTTCGCCGCGCCGGCGGCGAGCTGATGATCGCGATCGAACGGCCGGGCCGCGACTGGCTGGTGCTGTCGGTGCCGTGGTTCCGCGGCGAGGACATGATCTTCTGGCATCTCGTCTCGCAGACGATCATCCTGTATGTCGTCGTGCTGGTGCCGGTGCTGGTCGCGGCGCGGCAGATCTCCAAGCCGCTGCGCACCTTGGCGGGCGCGGCGCGCGGCTTCCGCCCCGGCGAGCCGACCGAGCCGATCGAGGGGCGCGGACCGCAGGACGTGCGCGACGTGATCGCGGCGTTCAACGCGCTGCGGCTGCGCGTGACCGCGATGCTCGACGAGAAGGACCGGATGCTCGGCGCGATCGGGCACGACCTGCGCACCCCCCTCGCCGCGCTGCGCGTCCGCATCGAATCGGTCGACGACGATACAGACCGCGCGCGCATGGCCGAGACGATCGACGAGATGAACCGCACGCTCGACGACATTCTCTCGCTCGCCCGGCTCGGGCGGCCGAGCGAACCGCCGACCGAGGTCGATCTCGCCGCGCTGGTCGAGGCGGTGGTGGACGATTTCCTCGATCTGGGTGAGGAGGTCGCGTTCGAGGAGCGGGCGCGGCTGCGGATGCGGCTGCGGCCCTCGCTGATGCGCCGGGCGTTGCGCAACCTGATCGAGAATGCGTTGAAATACGCGCGCGATGTCGAGGTGCAGCTCGCCGAGACGCCGCAGCAGGTGCGGATCGCGGTGTGCGACCGCGGCCCCGGCATCCCGGAGGATCGCCTGAACGACGTGTTCGAGGCGTTCACGCGGCTCGAACATTCGCGCAACAGGGATACCGGCGGCATCGGCCTGGGCCTCGCGCTGGCGCGCGCGATCGTGCGCGAGGCGGGCGGCGACATCGTGCTCGCCAACCGCACGGAGGGCGGCCTGAGCGCGACGATCACGCTGCCGCGCTAGGCCGCCCGTCGTGCCGGTTACGCGAGAGCCGGGGCGAAATGCGCGTCGTTGCGGGTCGCCACGCGGAAGCCGTCGTCGATCCGGGTACGATCGGTGCGGCGGCGCAGCTTCTCCGCGATCACCCGGCCGACCAGTTCATGATCCGCGCGAAAATAGATAACACCGTTCATCGTTCGCTCCTCATATCCGTGCGGAGAGAGGTCATTTTTCGACTCACCGTCGGTTATCCACGATTCAACGCATGCGGCCGCGATATGTTCCACAGCTTCGCCGTCGACGCCGAGAGGTGACGAATGCTGCACCGCATGGTAAGCGCGCGCGTTATGCTCAATATCAACGGTATCACGGTGCGCCTTGGCGGGCGGACGATCCTCGACAACGCCTCGGCGGCGCTGCCCGGCAAGAGCCGCGTCGGGCTGATCGGCCGCAACGGCGCGGGTAAATCGACGCTGATGAAGGTGATGATCGGCTCGATCGACCCGGATACCGGCGAGATCGAGATGCCGCGCAAGACGCGGATCGGCTATCTCAAGCAGGACGCACCGCAGGGCACCGCGACGCCGATCGAAACCGTGCTCGCCGCCGATGTCGAGCGCGCCGCGCTGCTGACCGAATCGGAAACCTGCGAGGATGCCGATCGGCTCGGCGAGATCTACGAGCGGCTGGGCGCGATCGACGCCTATACCGCGCCGGCGCGCGCCTCCTCGATCCTGGTCGGCCTCGGTTTCGACGAGGAGATGCAGAACCGCCCGCTCGACAGCTATTCGGGCGGCTGGAAGATGCGCGTCGCGCTGGCGGCGTTGCTGTTCTCCGAACCCGATCTGCTGCTGCTCGACGAGCCTTCGAACCACCTCGATCTCGAAGCGACCTTGTGGCTGGAGAACTTCCTCAAGTCATACCCCAACATGATGGTCGTCATCAGCCACGAGCGCGACCTGCTCAACAACGTCGTCGACACGATCCTCCACGTCGAGGGCGGGCGCGTCGCGATGTACACGGGCAATTACGACAGCTTCGAGCGGCAACGTGCCGAGCGGGCGGCGCAGCTCGCCGCCGCCAAGGCCAACCAGGACGCGCAGCGCGCCAAGCTGCAGGATTATATCGCGCGCAATTCGGCGCGCGCATCGACCGCGAAACAGGCGCAGTCGCGCCAGAAGATGCTCGCCAAGATGCAGCCGATCGCGGCGATGGCCGAAGATCCGTCGCTGTCGTTCGAATTCCCCAGCCCCGACGAGCTGAAGCCGCCGCTCATCACGCTCGATCTCGCCACGGTCGGCTATGGCGAGACGCCGATCCTCCAGCGGCTCAACCTGCGGATCGACCCCAATGACCGTGTCGCGCTGCTCGGCCGCAACGGCAACGGCAAGACCACGCTCGCCCGGCTGCTCGCCGCGCAGCTCGCGCCGATGCACGGCGCGATGAACGCGAGCGGCAAGATGCGCGTCGGCTATTTCACCCAATATCAGGTCGAGGAACTCGACGGCGACGACACACCGCTCGAAACCATGATCCGGGTGATGCCGGGCAAGACCCCGGCCTCGGTGCGCGCGCAGCTTGGCCGGTTCGGCTTCCAGGGCGACAAGGCCATCACCAAGGTCGGCAAGCTTTCGGGCGGCGAGCGCGCGCGGCTCGCGCTCGCGCTCATCACCCGCGATGCGCCGCACATGCTGATCCTCGACGAGCCGACCAACCACCTCGATGTCGATGCGCGCGAGGCGCTGGTGCAGGCGCTCAACGCCTATGACGGCGCGGTCATCCTCGTCAGCCACGATCGCCATATGGTCGAGCTGACCGCCGACCGGCTGGTGCTGGTCGATAACGGCACCGCGCGCGAATATGACGGCAGCATGGAGGACTATATCGCCTTCGTGCTCGCCGGCGACCCCGCCGCCGCCGAGGCCAAGAGCAAGGCGAAAGCCAAGGACAAGGCCGCCGACGCCGCGCGCGAGCAGGCCAATGCGCTGCAGAAGCGCGCGCACGAGGCCGAGGCGCTGGTCGCCAAGCTCACCCGCCAGCGCGACGCAATCGACCGCGCGATCGCCGATCCGTCGGTGGCGGAACCGTGGCTCGCGCGGATGAACCCGCACGCGCGGGCGAAGGAACGCGCGACGGTGGCGAAGAAGCTCGAAGCGGCCGAGGCGGTGTGGTTCGAGATCAGCGAATCGCTTGAGGGAATCGCGGCCTAGAACCAACCCGTTCGTGCCGAGCAAAGTCGAGGGACATGCCCAAAAGCGCACCGCATGGTGTCTCGACTTCGCTCGACACGAACGGTTTGGGATGCAAGTTCGGAACCCGGCACGATGACTCTCACCTCCGTTCGTGTCGAGCGAAGTCGAGACACGCTGCAATGCTTGTGATGTCTACCCCTCGACTACGCTCGGGGCGAACGGGGGTTGGGGACGCACTTTCGGAACCTTCGACCATGATACACACCACCCCCCGCATCCTCGTCGATGGCGATGCCTGCCCGGTCAAGGAGGAGATCTACAAGGTCGCCTATCGCCGTGCCGTGCCGGTGATCGTCGTCAGCAACAGTCCGTTCCGCATTCCGCAGCATCCGCTGGTCAGCCGCGTGGTGGTGTCGGACGGGTTCGACGCCGCCGACGACTGGATCGCCGAACGCGCCGATGCGGGCGCGGTCGTCGTCACGGCCGACATCCTGCTCGCCGACCGCTGCCTCAAGGCCGGCGCCACCGTGCTCGCGCCGACCGGCAAGCCGTTCACCGCCAGTTCGATCGGCGGGGCGATCGCGACGCGCGCGATCATGGCCGATCTGCGCGCGGGTGGCGACGTGATCGGCGGGCCCGCGCCGTTCGCCAAGGCCGACCGCTCGCGCTTCCTGCAAGCGCTCGACACCGCGCTGGTGAAGCGCGCGCGATGAGCGCCGATCTCGCCATCCGCCTGCGCCGCGCGGCGTTCAACCGCGCGCTCGCCGAGGGCGATCTCGCCGCGATCGGGCCGTTGCTCGCGATCGACGCGGTGCTCGTCACCGGCACCGACAGCGCGGTGCTGAACGGGCGCAAGGCGCAGCTCGCGGCGTGGCGGCGCGAGTTCGCCGCCGCGCCGCGCACCGTCTATACGCGCACGCCCGAGACGATCGTGGCCTCGCCGGTCGAGCCGATCGCGTTCGAACACGGCCGCTGGCAGGGCGTCGTCGCGGGCGTGACGAACGCCTCGGGCGCCTACACCGCCAAGTGGCGCGAGACCGGCGGCCTGTGGGTGATCGAGGCGGAAATCTACCTCACGCTTGCGTGAAGTGCGTCCGGGGCGATCCTTCGGCTCGAACGGAAAGCGGCGCCTAAGCGTTTCCGGCGCCGTTCTTGCGCAAAGCGACGTTCAGGCCGCCATCTTTGCGTTCGCGAGCGCGCGGCGCGCGATGCTCGCGGCGAACAGCGGCGTCTCGCGGCTGTTGTGGTCGCCGCCGGCATCCTGACGCGCCTTGGCCGCGTCCTCATAAGCGATGCCGTGCGCGGCGATGAAGTCCATGAAGGCGTCGGTCGGATGCGCGGTCACGGCATTGGTGTAGCGGGTACGGCCGCCGTCGATGCGCTCGGCCTTGAGCTCCCAGATCACGTTGACCTGCGTGCGGCCGTTGGCGGTGAACACGTCCGAGATCGAGTTCATGCGGCAATAGGTCGGGCCTGCTTCTTCGGCGACATAGTGCTGGACGACCAGACCGGTGCCGATCATCTCGACGTTGATCGACATCAGCCGGCCATCGTCGGTGTGGGTGGTGGCGGCGGCGATGTGATCGGGCGGGCAGCAGCGCTGATATTCCGCCTCGGCTAGGTTGAACAGCCAATCGGCGATGTCGATCTTCTCGATCGGAACGTCGATGTCCGCCGAGAAGGCCGATTTCGACAGGATGATGTCCGTCAGTACCTTCATGATGCTATCCTTTTCGTCTTGCAGGGGTGGTCGGGAGGAAAACGGGTGGCCAGCCGTCCCCGACCGGCGCGGAGGGTTCGCGCGGGGGGCGGTGTCGCTCGTGGGGAGGCGTCGAACCGGGGCGGTTCGAGGATCGTCAGCCGTCGCCGAGCGGCCCGAGCGTCTCGGCGGCGCGGACCGACGCGGAGATCGCGGCCGGGAAGCCGGCGTAGAAGGCGAGATGCGTGATGAGTTCGCTGAACGCGCGCGTGTCGACGCCATTTTCGACACCGCGGCGAAGATGCGCCGGCAGTTCGTCCAGCGCGCGCAGCGCGACGAGCGCGGCGACGGTGGCGATGCTGCGCTCGCGCTTGCTCAGGCCGCCGCGCTCCCACACCTGCGCATACAGAGGATTTTCGACATAGCGGCTAAGCTCGGGCGTGAAGGCGCGCGCCGCCTCGCGCGGGCTGGTGAAGTCGGGTCCGCTCATGCTGCACTCCTTCGCGATGCGGCGGCGCGGACATCGTGTTCGCCGCCGCCGATGCACCGGATATCGGGGCAGACGGGGCGCGGCGGCAGACATACCTAGGTTTCTACCGGTGTTTTGTGGGGGGTTAGCGGGTCTTGGCGGGGGAGGTGCGGGCGGGCGGGGGGGACGGGGGCGCGAGGAGTGGCGGCGTGGCTCGACTTTTTACGCAGGGACGAGCGGGGGCGACGATCGGCGACGGGTGCCGGGAGTTGGAAAGAAGCGGACGATGCAGATGCGTTACTTAAATGACAGCTTCCGGCGAAGTCAGATGTCATGGCTTCTTGTGGGTATAATCTTCGAGCGTGTAAGATGGCCCCGCCAGGGATAACCTAGACAGACGTGCCGGCCTGCTGATCCGAGTCGGGTTCGGATCCATATCCGGCGCCGGTCTCGTCTACCTGTTCAATGATGCTTTCCCATGGCCACTTTGCCGTTGCGTACTGCCGATAGAAGAATAACTGCTTGTCGACTACGAAAACCTCATCCTTTTGCTCATCATACGATATAACGAGCCCCCTACCCTCATCATCAACCTGTAAACCGTTAATTTTTAAAAGTATTTGACGTAAATTAGGTTTCTGAATACGCGGCTCCCGCCGAAATGCTAGGCGATATATCTGATCCCTTGGCAAACCATTAGAGAGATCGACAACTGATGCCTCCATAACCACTTTGAGCATGTGAGCATAGATGCCTGTAGCATTTGTCCGCTTGCGAATGCCTGTAGCTACACGAGCAGCAAAAGTTTGATACTGCGCATTGAGTTGGTCTGCGTAAACCATCGCAGCGCTCTCATACGCACCCTCGTCGGATATCTCTCGACGAAACGATTGGCGCTCCCCGATATTAATCTCGTCCAAGATTCCCAACGCAAGCGTCTGCAAGATGCCAACTGTTCCGTAAGAATCATTGATGAGACGGCTGCAAATCTGCCTAGCGAATGCGACATTCAGTGCATCCGAACCTTGGTCCAATACCAATTTCAAATCCTCCGCGGACCAGAATATCGATATCTCACGCACTCTCCCTGTGAGGTCAGCATTCAGATGCAGGAGAAGATTATTCTCTGACCAGATACCAATGATTATAACGTACGTCCTGTAATCCCATAACGCTTTCAAATCGAAAGCAAAAGCTTTCCTCGCACTATGAGGAAGGTAGTGAAAGTCTTCAATAACAAGCCTTCGTCCAGATGCATTGATAATCTCTGAAATGAATCTAAGATCATCCAAGCCCCTGCCAACCGGTATAGACTTTTTAGATGCCTTAAACTCCCCTTCCAATCCGAGCTTTATCGCGATCTTCCCGAGAAGCGTGATCGCAACCTCACCGGACGCCTCAAGCTGAGCTTTAACACTTTTGTCCGTTGTCTGCTCCGTGATTAACTGAAGCCCAAGTTGAGCCAGTGCATCCGTGTAAAGATCGCGCACCTCTTTGCCGAGTCGACACTGAACCGTGATTGCGTCGGGGATATTTTTCTGTCTTAGCCAACTCTTCCCGCACTTTGATTCACCGCGAAGGGCAATGTGCGTATCGCGGCCAAGTAGCTTCTGAATCTGCGCGTCCAACCCGCCGCGATTAACATACGAGGGCGCAAGGATTTCAGTCGTGACACCAAACACCTCATGGGATCGATACTGCTTCTCAAACATGGAAATCCCCGATAACCATCAACCCCGACACTTGCAGAATGGCGGAGACTCGACAAGATGCTTGGCGCGCGTCAGTTCCGAAGATGGCGGGGGGGGGGGGGGGGGAGAACTTCAAGCTTCCAAGGCTCGCAGAATTCTTCGGTTCTCCACGGTCGAGAGCCGTTAGAGCTGAGGCGCGCCTTCGGTATGCACGACGAGATGCCCGAACGACCTAGATAGATCGAAGTGTCTATCAGCCGCTTTGCGAAGCCTGGTTAGCGATACTCAACAAAGCCGGACCTGGCTGGAGCGGAGCTAAACGATTGATTGTGTTCGGAAAGCAATCGTCACCCAACAGTGCCACACGGAAACCCCACCCCTTCCCCCCAAAACACCCCCTCTTTGCCCGCCCACCGAAAGGCGGTAGCACGCTGCGATGATCCCGACCCTCATCGCGCTCGCCGCCGCGCCGCTTGCCGCCCCGGCGGCGGCGCCCGCCACGATCCTCACCACGCCCGAGGCGAAGGACACCCTTTCCTTCGCCGAGCCGGAAAAGGCGCGGGTGACGCATGTCGATCTCGATCTCACCGCCGATTTCACCACGCAGCGGCTGCGCGGCACCGCGACGCTCGACATCCTTGCCAAGCCGGGCGTCGGCACGATCGTGCTCGACGACGACGGGCTCGTTATCGCGCGGATCACCGACGCGAAGGGGCGTGCGCTGAAATACACCGTCGGCGCGGTGGTGCCCGACAAGGGCGCGCCGCTCACCGTCGCGATCGGTGACGCGCGGCGGATCGTCGTCACCTATACCTCCGCGCCCAAGGCGAGCGCGCTGCAATGGCTGCCGCCGTCGCTCACCGCCGGCAAGACCAAGCCATTCCTGTTCAGCCAGGGCGAGCCGACCAACAACCGGAGCTGGATCCCGACGCAGGACAGCCCCGGCATCCGCCAGAGCTGGTCGGCGCACCTCACCGTCCCCGCCGACATGATCGCGGTGATGAGCGCGAACCGGCTCACCCCCAAGGGCGAACCCGCCGCCAACGGCCGCAAGCGCTTCGCGTTCGACATGCCGCATGCGGTGCCGCCGTATCTGATCGCGTTCGCGGTCGGCGATCTCGCGTTCAAGCCGCTCGGCCCCACCACCGGCGTCTATGCCGAGCCGGCTACACTCGCGCGCGCCGCCGCCGAGCTCGACGACACCGAGAAGATGGTCGCGGCGGCGAGCGCGCTCTACGGGCCGTATCGCTGGGGGCGCTACGACATTCTGATGCTGCCGCCGTCCTTCCCTTATGGCGGGATGGAGAACCCGACGCTCACCTTCGCAACGCCGACGATCCTGACCGGCGACAAATCCAACGTCGATGTGATCGCGCACGAGCTCGCGCATAGCTGGTCGGGCAATCTCGTCACCAATGCGACCTGGTCGGATGCGTGGCTCAACGAGGGCTTCACCACCTATTTCGAGAACCGCATCGACGAGGCGGTCTATGGCAAGGAGCGCGCGGCGACGCTCGCCGATCTGAGCTGGGACAATCTCCAGCGCGACCTCACGGCCGCCGGGGCGGAGTCGGGTGCGACGCGGCTGCACGGCGATCCGGGCGGCACCTATGGCGAGCTCGATTACAACAAGGGCGCGACCTTCCTGCGTACGATCGAATATCGCGTCGGGCGGGCGCGCTGGGATGCGTATCTGCGCGGCTATTTCGATCGCCACGCCTTCCAGCCGCAGACCACCGCCGGCTTCCTCGCCGATCTGCGCGCCAATCTCATCAAGGGCGATGCGGCGCTCGAAAAGGATCTGGAGCTCGACCGCTGGGCGTATCAGCCGGGGCTGCCCGACAATGCCGTGCATGTCCGCTCGGCGACGCTGGCCGCGATCGACACCAAAATCACCGCGTTCGCCGGCGGCGCGGCGGCGTCCTCGATCGACACCGCCAAGTGGAGCACGCAGGAATGGCTGCGCTTCCTCAACGGCCTGCCGCGCCAGCAGACGGCGGCGCGACTGGCGGAAATGGACTCGGCCTGGGGGCTGTCGAAATCGCCGAGCGCCTATATCGGCTTCGCGTGGTTCAGCCTCGCCATCGCCAACCACTATGATCCGGTGGTGCCGGCGCTCGACCACTATCTGCACACGATCGGGCGCGGGCTGTTCGTCTATCCGCTCTATCGCGCGCTGATGGCGCAAGGGCCGTGGGGCCAGCCGATCGCGCGGCGCATCTATGCGAGCGCGCGCGCGACCTATCACCCGACGGTGGCGGCGACGCTCGACGGGGTGGTCAAATAGGTGGCGAAGCTCCCCTCGCGGCTGCGGCGGCTCGACGACATCCTCTACGATCTGCCCGATGACGCGATGCTGCTCTCCGAGCTGGACGGCTATCTCGCCGGCATCGCCACAGCGCCCGAGCCGATCGCGCCGGCGGAATGGCTGCCGCCGATCTGGGGCGGGCTGTATGGCGAGGCGGCGCCGTTCGACGATCCGCTCGACGCGGACCTGTTCGCCGACATGGTGGTGGCGCGCCATGGCGAGATCCTGCGCGATCTCGGGCGCGGCAAGCTCCAGCCGATCTTCGACGTGGACGACCGCAACGGCGAGGTGCTGTGGGAGATCTGGATCGCGGGCTTCGCCGAGGCGATGGCGCTGCGCGACGGCGCGTGGCGCGCGGCCAGTGGCGACGACGCAGCCGCGCTCTCCTATCTGCGGACGCTTGCGGACATCGCCGACAACACGACGGCGCTGACCAGCATCGAGGTCAACGCGATCAGCGATGCCGCGCCGGGCAAGATCGCCGGACAGGTGCTGCGGCTGTACGCGGCGCGGCGTGGCGCGGGCGGGGCGCTGCCGGAAACCGGCGCGCGCGCGGCCAAGGTCGGCCGCAACGATCCGTGCCCGTGCGGATCGGGGAAGAAGTTCAAGAAGTGCTGCGCCGCGTAGTGAGAGCGTGCTCGTTCGGCCGTTCGCGCTGAGCGCAGGCGAAGCAGGTGCCCGCGAGCGCTGCGCCGGGGGCACGCCCTTCGACTGCGCTCAGGGCGAACGGATTGGGTTCGCGCGGGGCGAAGGGGGTGGATGTGGCGCCGCGACGCCGGGGCCGGGGGTGCCGGCCGCCGGCGGCGCGACGCGCGGTACCGTCAGTCCTTCTTCGCGGTGAGATGCGCGCTGAGGTGCTTGTTCATCTCGAACATGCTGACCGACTTCTTACCGAAGATCTTCTGCAATTTGTCGTCGCCGTTGATCTGGCGACGGTCCTTCGCGTCCTGCAGATCGTGCTTCTTGATATAGTCCCAGACCTTCTTGACGACGTCGCTGCGCGGCAGATCCTTCTTGCCGACGATCTCGGCGAGATCATCCGACGGGGTGACGGGGGCGGTGATGCCGCCGCGCGCGCCGCCGGCGGGCTTGCCGGTCGCCTTGACCTTCTTCTCGGCGGCCGCCGTCTCGTCCTTGCCGCGCTTCTCTGCCGTTCGTGCCATCATGCTCTCCGTGCTTGCCCGTTCGAGCGGAATGCTCCCTGCCAGGCATATACGTCGCTCGTCCGTCTTCGTTGCCGGCATGCCCCCGTTTTGACACGGTTGCGCCCCGTTTATGCGACGGAACCGCCCCCGGTCTTGGAAAAATGCGCCGACATCGCCCGCGAGCGGCGGCGCCATCATCCGCGCGACGGCGAAAAAGGGCAAGTGGGCTGATCGCGAGCCTCCGCACCGCGCGCGGCGCGGCGCGGCGCGGAGGCTCGCGCGGCGCGCGGCTAGATCTGCGTCATGCCGCCATCGACGAACAATTCGATGCCGTTGATGAAGCTGGCATCGTCCGAGGCGAGGAACAGCACCGCCTTGGCGACTTCCTCGGGCTCGCCGACGCGGCCGCTCGGGATCATCTGGGTAAGTTGCGCCTTCACGCCGTCCGCCTGTTCGCCGCCGCCGAACAGCTCGTTGAGGCCGGCGGTGTCGATCGGGCCGGGGCTGACCGCGTTGACGCGGATGTGCCGGTCCTTGAGATCGAGCACCCAGTTGCGCGCGAAGCTGCGCACCGCCGCCTTGGTCGCGCCATAGACGCTGAACGCGGGCGTGCCCGATACGCCGGCGGTCGAGGCCGTCAGCACGATCGCGCCGCCGTCGCGCAGCAGCGGCAGCGCCTTCTGCACGGTGAAGAGCGTGCCCTTGACGTTGGTGGCGAAGGTCGATTCATACTGGTCCTCGGTGATCGCGCCGAGCGGGGCGAAGGTGCCGCCGCCGGCATTGGCGAACACCACGTCGATCTGGGCATGCTGCTGCTGGACCGCGTCATACAGCCGGTCGATGTCGGCGAGCACGCTCATGTCGCCGCGCACGCCGGTCACGCGGCCGCCGATCGTCTTGACCGCCGCGTCGAGCGCATCCTGACGGCGGCCGGTGACGAATACCGATGCGCCCGCGTCCGCAAACGCCTTGGCGGTGGCGAGGCCGATGCCGCTGGTGCCGCCGGTGACGACGACGACCTTGTCTTGAAAATCCGTGCGCATTCTATGTCTCCTGTCCGGCGACGCGACCCGTTCGCGTCGGCTGCACGGGAGATGGATCGGCAACGCCGAAGCGGGTAGATGACGATTTCGGCCCTTAGCGTTCTATCAGAGGAACGATGAACGACCTCAACGACTATGTCTTTTTCGCGCGCGTGGTCGAACACGGCGGGTTCGCCGCCGCCGGGCGCGCGCTCGGCCAGCCCAAGTCCAAGCTCAGCCGGCGCGTCGCCGCGCTGGAGGCGCGGCTGGGGGTCCGGCTGATCGAGCGCTCCTCGCGCCGCTTCCGCGTCACCGAGACCGGCCAGGCGTTCTACGAACGGTGCCGCGCGATGCTGCTGGAGGCCGAACAGGCCGAGGCGATCGTCGCCAGCGCGCAGGCCGAGCCGCAAGGGCTGGTGCGCTTCTCCTGCCCGACGGGGCTGCTCGAAACGCTTGCGCCGGTGATCGGGAGGTTCCTCGCACGCTATCCGCGCGTGCGGCTGCATGTGCTCGCGGTCGATCGGCCGGTCGACCTGATCGGCGAGGGCATCGACATCGCGCTCCGGGTGCGCGTCACGCTGACCAGCGACGCGGCGCTGACGATGCGCAGCTTCGGCGTGTCGCGGCGCATCCTCGTCGCGAGCCCGGCGCTGGCGAACGGGCTCGGCGACGACGTCGCGGCGCTGGCCGGCTATCCGACGCTCAGTTCCGCCGACGTGCCCGGCGAGGTGACGTGGGAGTTGCACGCGGCGGATGGCGCGGTGTGGCGCTGGCGGCACGAGCCGCGCATGACCTGCGGCGACTTCGGGGCGCTGCGCGAGGCGGCGATCGCCGGCCTCGGCATCGCGCTGCTGCCCGACCATAGCTGCGCCGCCGCGCTCGCCGCGGGCACATTGGTGCAGGTCGTGCCCGATTGGGCGGCCGCGGCGGGGATCGTCCATATCGTCTTCACCACGCGGCGCGGGCTGCCGCCGGCGGTGCGCGCGTTCATCGACCATCTCGCCGCCTGCTTCCCGCGCGAGGTCGCCACCCGCGCGTGACCGGGCCGTCGCCGCGTGGCATGGTGCGGCACGCAAGACAGGAGCAACCGCATGACCGATCCGCTGCCCGGCGGCGCCATCGCCGAGGAAACCGGCACCAGCCGCTTCCAGATCCGCATCCAGACGGGGGACACGACGATCCTCGCCGACGAGCCGGTCGCGGCGGGTGGTCTTGGCAGCGGACCCACGCCCTATGAATTGCTGTGCTCGGCGCTCGCGGCCTGCACGACGATGACGCTGCGGCTGTACGCGGCGCAAAAGGGCTGGCCGGTCGGCGCGATCCGCACGCAGGTCGGCCATCGCCGCGAGACCGGCACGACCCCGCCCGATCTGTTCACCCGCCGCATCGCGATCGAGGGTGATCTCGACGCGGCGCAGCGCGCACGGCTGATCGAGATCGCCGATCGCTGCCCGGTCCATCGCACGCTGACCGGCGGCGCCCGCGTCGAGACGCAGGCGAGCGCGGCGACCCCGCCATGCGAGCCGGCGGTGACGCACATGGCGGACATGGAGGCGCTGATCGCGGTCGGCCGGGGATCGTTCGACTTCGCGGAGCATTGAGCGCGCGGCCGGCGCGGCCATGTCGAAAATCGCCAATCCTTTGCCGGCGACCTCGTTCTAGGGTATGTTTTTCCAACACCGATCGGGGGCGGTTGGGGGGAGCATATGGCGACGACGGCACTATCGCGCGATCCGGTCTCGGCGGAGCGGGCGTTCTTCTTCCGCATGGCGATCGCCTTCGCGGCGACGGTCGTGGTGGGATTCTCGTTGAGCTACGCGCGGATGACGCAGCCGCCGAGCACGCTGCCGATCCAGATCCACCTGCACGCGATGGTGTTCGTATCCTGGGTGGGCTTCTATCTGGTCCAGAACGGGCTGGTCGCGACCGGGTCGATCGCGATCCACCGGCGGGTGGGCGCGGTCGGCGGCGTGCTCGCGGCGCTGATGGTGGTGCTGGGGATCGTCGTCACGGTGATGTGCCTGCGCCGTGGCGCGGTGCCGTTCTTCTTCACGCCGGGCGTGTTCCTGCTGCTCGATGTGCTGGGCGTGGCGCTGTTCGCCGCGCTGGTCGGCGCCGCGATCGGGCGGCGCAACCGGCCCGACTGGCACAAGCGGCTGATGCTGTGCGCGATGGCGGTGGTGATCTCGCCCGCGCTCGGGCGTATCCTGCCGATGCCGCTGTTCGGCATCTGGTCGCCGGTTGTGGTCTATGTGGCGTCGATGCTCTATATCGTCGCGGCGATGGTGTATGACGTGCGCGCGCGCGGCTCGATCCATCCCGCCTATTGGTGGGGCACCGCCGGGCAGACGGTGTTCGTCGTGATCGTGATGCTCGGCGGGTTCAGCGCGCCGGTGATCGCGCTGGCCGACTGGATCGCGCGGGCCTGATCGCCGCGCCTGGGTTCACGCCGGCGCGCCATCGAGCACGAAGGCGACGCTGCGCGCGGGCACCGTCCTCGGCGGATCGGCGAAGGCGACCGCCGCGTCGGTGCGGTTGAACAGCACGCTGACCCCGTTCAGCCGCATCGCGACCGCGCCCGCATCGGGCACGTTCCAGTCCGCGTCCTCGAAATGCCCGCCATCGGGACGCAGCCACGCGACATCGGGGCCGGTGAGCATCGCCGGATCGGACAGATGCGGGCTGCGCGCGCGCAGGGCCGCGAGGCCGGCGGTGAAATCCTCCAGATCGGTGTCGCGGTTCGCCCAGTCGAGCCAGGTGATCGCATTGTCCTGGCAATAGGCGTTGTTGTTGCCACGCTGGGTACGGCCGAACTCGTCGCCGGCGGTGAGCATGATCGTGCCGCGCGTGGCGAACACCGTGGCGAGCAACGCCTTCACGTCGCGGCGCCGCGCGTCGCGGATCGCGGGATCGTCGCTCGGCCCCTCGACGCCGTTGTTCCACGAGAAATTGGGATCGTGGCCGTCGCGATTGCCTTCGCCATTCGCCTCGTTGTGCTTGACCGCGTATGCGACGAGATCGCCGAGCGCGAAGCCGTCGTGCGAGGCGACCGCGCTGACCGATCGCGTCGCGGCGCCGGTGAACACGTCGGACGATCCGGCGACGCGCGTGACGAAATCGCCGAGCCGGTGCGCGTCGCCGCGCCAGAAGCGGCGCACGTCGTCACGGTAGCGATCGTTCCATTCGAGCCAGTTGGCGGGGAAATTGCCGAGCTGATAGCCGCCGGGGCCGAGATCCCACGGTTCGGCGATCATCACCCGATCGGCGAGCACCGGATCGGCGGCGATCGCGGCGAACAGGGGCGCCTGCGGATCGAAGCCGCCCGCCCCGCGCCCGAGCACCGGCGCGAGATCGAAGCGGAAGCCGTCGACGCCGGCGTTGATGACGAAATGGCGCAGCGTATCGAGGATCAGCCGCCGCATCGGCGCGCCTTCACACGCGAGCGTGTTGCCACAGCCGGTATCGTTGACGAGCATGCCGTCAGCCATGCGGAAATAGGCCGCGCCGTCGATGCCGCGCAGCGACAGCGTGCCGCCCATCGCGTCGCTCTCGCCGCTGTGGTTGAACACCATGTCGAGGATCACGCCGATGCCGGCGGCGTGCAGCCGCTCCACCGCATCCTGCAACTCGCCGATGCCGCCCGGCGCGATGCGCGGGTCGAGCGCCATGAAGGGCACGCTGTTGTAGCCCCAGCCGTTGCGCAGCCACAGCGGCGGCAGGTGGCGCTCGTCGATCCACGCCGCGATCGGCATCAGTTCGATGGCGGCGACGCCGATCTTCTTGAGGTGCGCGATCACCGCCGGATGGCCGAGCGCGGCGATGGTGCCGCGCTGCGCCTCGGGCACGTCGGGGTGGAGCATCGTGAACGGACGCACCGCGACTTCGTAGATCAATCCGCCCGGCGCGAAGCGCGGCGGCTCGGGGAAGCCCGGCTCGGGCAGCGCGGTGACGATCGCCTTGGGAACGAGCGCGGCGGTATCATAGCCGCGCTGGCCGAGCCTTGGGTCTTGCACGAACGGGCGGTCGACCGCGAGCGCATACGGATCGACCAGCAGCTTGGCGGGATCGTACCAGAGCCCGGCGGACGGCTCGTAGCGCCCGGTCATGCGATAGCCGTAACGCGCGCCCGGCTCGACCGTCTCGACGAAGACATGGTGCCAGCCGCCCTGCCCGGCCTCGAGCCGCTGCCGCCCGATCTCGGCGTCGTCCGCGCCGAACAGCACGACATCGACCGTCTCGGCATGGTCCGACCAGATCGTGAAATGGGTGCCATCCTCCTGCGGATAGGCACCGGGCGGGAACGGCGGCTCCATCAGGTGACGACGTCGGGCTGGCTGCGGCCGGTGTGGCGCGTGATGCCGGCGACCGCCTCGGCCGCCGCGATCAGCGGCGCGAGCGCCTGCGGCGTGTCCTGCGCGAGATCGCCGTCGGCGGGTTCGTAGCGCTCGATATAGACGCGCAGCGTCGCGCCCGAGGTGCCGGTGCCCGACAGGCGGAACACCACGCGCGAGCCGCCTTCGAAGCCGATGCGGATGCCCTGTTTCGCGCTGACCGAGCCGTCGACCGGATCGGTATAGGCGAAATCGTCGGCGCTCGCGATCTTCAGCCCCGCCGCCTCGGTGCCGGGCAGCGCCGCGAGTTGGCCGCGCAGCTCGGCCATCAGCGCGTCGGCGGCGGCGGTGTCGATGCCTTCGTAATCGTGGCGGGCATAGTAATTGCGGCCGTAGGTCGCCCAATGCTGCCGGGCGATCGCGGCGACGCTTTCGCGGCGCGCGGCGAGGATGTTGAGCCACAGCAGCACCGCCCACAGCCCGTCCTTCTCGCGGACGTGATCCGATCCGGTGCCGGCGCTTTCCTCGCCGCAGATCGTGGCCATGCCGGCATCGAGCAAATTGCCGAAGAACTTCCAGCCGGTCGGCGTCTCGTAGAGCGGGATGCCGAGCTTTTCCGCGACGCGGTCGGCGGCACCACTGGTCGGCATCGAGCGGGCGATGCCCTTGAGACCGGCGGCATAGCCCGGCGCGAGATGCGCGTTGGCGGCGAGCATCGCCAGCGAATCCGAGGGCGTGATGAAGATGTGCTTGCCGATGATGAGGTTGCGGTCGCCATCGCCGTCCGAGGCGGCGCCGAAATCGGGCGCATCGGGGGCCATCAGCCGATCGTACAGATCGTGCGCGTGGACGAGGTTGGGATCGGGATGGTGCCCGCCGAAATCGGGCAGCGGCACGCCGTTGAAGATCGCATCCTCGCCCGCGCCGAGCCGGCGGCCGATGATCTCCAGCGCATAGGGGCCGGTGACCGCGCTCATCGCATCGAACACGACGCGGAAACCCGAGCCGATCAGATCACGGATCGCGCCGAAATCGAACAGGGTCTCCATCAGCGCGGCGTAATCGGCGACCGAATCGATCACCTGCACCGACATGCCTTCGATGAAGCTCTCTCCGATCGTGTCGATGTCGACATCGGGCGCGGTGACGGTCTTGTAGGCGTCGATCACCTTGGTGCGCGCGTAGATCGCGTCGGTGACGCCCTCGGGCGCGGGGCCGCCGTTGGCGATATTGTACTTGATCCCGAAATCTTCGTCCGGGCCGCCGGGATTGTGGCTCGCCGAGAGGATGATGCCGCCGAACGCCTCGTATTTGCGGATGACGTTGCTCGCCGCCGGGGTCGAGAGGATGCCGCCCTGCCCGACCAGCACGCGGCCGAAGCCGTTCGCCGCCGCCATGCGCAGCACGACCTGGATCACCTCGCGGTTGTGAAACCGGCCGTCGCCGCCGAGCACCAGGGTCTGTCCTTCGAAGCCTTCGAGGCTGTCGAAGATCGCCTGGACGAAGTTCTCGATATAGTTGGGCTGCTGGAAGTGGCGAACCTTCTTGCGCAGCCCGGACGTACCGGGCTTCTGGTCCTGATAGGGCGTCGTCGGCACGGTCTCGATCATGCTGGCGTCCGTTCTTGGAGGAGCGAATGGTACAAAGCCGCATAGCGCGCCGCGCTCTGCCGCCAAGAGAAATCGGCGCGCATGCCGGCGCGTTGCATCGTCGCCCATGTCTCGCGCTGGCGATAGAGCGCGATCGTGCGGTGGATGCCCGAGTGGAGCGCCTCGCGCGTGCCGGGATCATGCACCACCCCGGTCGCCACGCCGGCGGCGAGCGCGGCCTGATTCGCGTCGATCACGGTATCGCCGAGGCCGCCGGTATGCGCGACCACCGGGATGCAGCCGTAGCGCAGCGCATAGAGCTGGGTGAGGCCGCAGGGTTCGAAGCGCGAGGGGATGAGGATCGCGTCGGCGCCCGCCTGGACGAGATGCGACAGGCTCTCGTCGAAGCCGGTGAGCACGCCGACCCGCCCGCGGTGGCGCGCGGCGGCATCGAGCATCGCCGCCTCGATCCCCCGGTCGCCCGAACCGAGCACCGCGAGGCGCCCCCCCATCGCGACGAGGCCGTCGATCTCGTCGGCGAGGATATCCATGCCCTTCTGCCACGTCAGCCGGCTCACCACCGCGAACAACGGCCCGTCCGAGGGCGCGATGCCGAAGCGCTTCTCGACCGCGCGGCGGTTGCGGCGGCGTTCGGCGAGGCCGCGCGGGCCATAGTGGACAGGCACGTGCGGATCGGTCGTCGAATCCCATTCGGCGGTGTCGATGCCGTTGAGGATGCCGTGCAGCCGCCCGCGCCGCGCGGCGAGCAGCCCGTCTAGCCCCATGCCGTGGGTCGGCGTCAGGATCTCGTCGGCATAAGCGGGGCTGACCGTGGTGATCGCGTCGGCATAATAGAGGCCGGCCTTGAGGTAGCCGACGCCGCCGTAATATTCGACGCCTTCGGTCGCGAAGGCGCCGCCGGGCAGGCCAAGCGCCGGGAAGATGCCGGCATCGAACCGGCCCTGGAAGGCGAGGTTGTGGATCGTCGTCACCGTCGGCAGATCGGCGCGGCGGCCGTGGCGCACATAAGCGTGCGTCAGCGCCGCCTGCCAATCATGCGCGTGGACGATATCGGGCGCATAGCCCTTGATCGCGCCGCCCGCGATATCCGCCGCGACCGAGGACAGCGCCGCGAAGCGCCGCCAATTGTCGGGCCATTCGCGGCCCGTGGTGTCGCCGTAGATGCCGCCGTCGCGCTGGAAATGCAGCGGCGCATCGAGCACGAGCAGCGCCGCCTCGCCGAGCTTCGCGCGCAGCACGCGCGCCGGGCCGCCGAAAAGATCGGGATAGCGCGCCACCGTGCGCGTGCCGGCGAGCGCCGCGAGCACGGCGGGATAGCCCGGCAGGATCGTGGTGACGCGCACGCCATAGGGCGCGAGCGCCGCCGGCAGCGCGCCGACCACATCGGCGAGGCCGCCGGTCTTGACCAGCGGGTGCATTTCGGAAGCGACGGCGAGAACGTCCAGCATGCCGTCAGTCGCCCAGCCGGTCGATCATCGGCTGGGTGATGAGCACCACGCCCTGTTCGGTACGGCGGAAACGCTCGGCATCCGCGACCGGATCTTCGCCGACGATCAGCCCGCCGGGGATCTTGACGTGCGAATCGACCACGACCTTGGTCAATCGCGCGCCGCGCCCGATCTCGCAATAGGGCATCACCACCGCTTCGGTGATCGACGAATAGCTGTGCGCGCGAACCCCGGTGAAGATCAGGCTCTTGTGGAGCGCCGACCCCGAGATGATGCACCCGCCCGCGACCAGCGACGAGATCGCGCTGCCGCGCCGCCCCTCGTAATCAAGGACGAATTTGGCGGGCGGGTTGATCTCCGAATAGGTCCACAGCGGCCAGGCGCGATCGTAGATGTCGAGTTCCGGGATGACATCGGTGAGGTCGATATTCGCCTCCCAATAGGCGTCGATCGTGCCGACATCGCGCCAATACGCCTTTTGCTCGAGCTTCGAACGCACGCAGCTCGCCGCGAAACGGTGCGCGACGGCTTTGCCGTGTTCGACGACGTACGGGATGATATCGCCGCCGAAATCATGCTTCGACGCCGGATTGGCGGCGTCGCGCCGGAGCAGATCGGCGAGGAAGCTCGTGCGGAAGACGTAAATGCCCATCGATGCGAGCGCGAGCTCCGGCTGCGCGGGGATGCCGGGCGGATCGGCGGGCTTTTCGACGAAGGCGATGATGCGGTCGGCCTCGTCGACGTGCATCACGCCGAACGCGGTCGCGTCCATGCGCGGCACCTCGAGACAGCCGACCGTCACGTCCGCGCCCGAATCGACGTGCTGTTGCAACATCAATTCATAGTCCATCTTATAGACGTGATCGCCCGCGAGGATGACCATGAATTCGGGCGCGTAATTCTCGATCACGTCGAGATTCTGGTACACCGCGTCGGCGGTGCCCGAATACCAGCCATATTCCTCCTGCCGCTGGCTGGCGGGGAGGATGTCGAAACTCTCGTTGCGCTCGGGCCGGAAGAAGTTCCAGCCGCGCTGGAGATGGCGGATCAGCGAATGCGCCTTGTACTGGGTCGCCACGCCGATCCGGCGGATGCCCGAGTTGAGCGCGTTGGACAGCGCGAAATCGATGATCCGTGCCTTGCCGCCGAAATAGACGGCGGGCTTGGCGCGCACATCGGTCAATTCCCACAGCCGGCTGCCGCGGCCGCCGGCCAGCACATAGGCCATCGCATCGCGGGCTAGCGGTGCGCCTCTCCGTTCGACCATGACTGCATCTCTCCCGTTAAATGGTATGTTCGAACATGAGCGTGGCGAGCGGCGGGACGGTGATGACCGCCGCGCCGTCCTCGGCCGCCTCGATCCCGCCGAGATTGCCCGCGCCGGTGCCGCCGTAGCCTTGCGCATCGGTGTTGAGGATCTCGCGCCACCGCCCGCCCGCGGGCAGCGTCAGCCGGTAGCCGGTGAGCACCTGCGGGGTGAAGTTGGTGACGACGACGACCGGTGCTTCGCCGGGCGCGCGGCGCACCCAGGCGAACACTGAATTGGCGCGATCGTCGGCGACGACCCACGCGAACCCCTCGCCTTCGCAATCGCGCGCGTGGAGCGCGGGCGTGTCGCGATAGACGCGGTTGAGATCGCGCACGAGGCAGCGCACGCCGTCGTGCGCGGGGGCCTGGAGCAAGTCCCAGTCGAGCTGGCGGCTCTCGCTCCATTCGCGGCGCTGGGCGAATTCCTGCCCCATGAACAGCAGCTTCTTGCCGGGATAGCCCCACATGAAACCGTAATAGGCGCGCAGCGTCGCGAACTGCTGCCAGTCGTCGCCCGCCATCTTGGTGAGCAAGGTGCCCTTGCCGTGGACGACCTCGTCATGGCTCAGCGGCAGCACGAAATTCTCGGAAAAGGCATAGACGAGTCCGAACAGGATCTCGTCATGATGCCACTGCCGGTACAGCGGATCGCGCGCCAGATAGGCGAGCGTATCGTGCATGAAGCCCATGTTCCATTTGAAGCCGAAGCCGAGCCCGCCTTCGTGGGCCGGCTTGCTGACGCCGGGCCAGGAGGTCGATTCCTCGGCGATCGTCATCATGCCGGGGTGCGCGCCGTACACCGCGATGTTCATGCGCTGGAGGAATTGAACCGCCGCCCAATTCTCGCGCCCGCCCTGTTCGTTGGGCACCCATTCGCCGGGTTGCCGCGAATAATCGAGGTACAGCATCGAGGCGACCGCATCGACGCGCAGGCCGTCGAGGTGGAACTTCTCGGTCCAATAGAGCGCGCTGTTGACGAGGAACGCCGACACTTCGCGCCGCCCGAAATTGTAGATCGCGGTGTTCCAGTCGGGGTGGAAGCCCTGACGCGGATCGGCATGTTCGTAGAGCGCGGTGCCGTCGAAATGTTCGAGCCCGAACGCGTCGGTCGGAAAATGGGCGGGCACCCAATCGAGGATCACGCCGATGCCGGCGCGGTGGCAGCCATCGACGAAGCGCGCGAACCCCTCGCCATCGCCGAAGCGCGAGGTCGGCGCGAACATGCCGGTGGTCTGGTAGCCCCAGCTCGGATCATAGGGATGTTCGGTGATCGGCATCAGCTCGATATGGGTGAAGCCCATCTCGACGACATAGGGGATGAGCTGTCCGCCCAGTTCGTCCCAGGTGAGGAAATTGCCGTGCCAGTCGCGCCGCCACGATCCGGCGTGAACCTCGTAGATCGAGATCGGCTGACGGCGCGCATCGGCCTTCGCCCAGAAGGCGCGGTGCTCGGCATCGCCCCATGCGTGCGCGAGCGGCGCGGTGGTGACCGAGGCGGTCGCCGGGCGAAGCTCGGCGTGGAAGGCGAATGGATCGGCCTTGAGCGGCAGCGGCGTGCCATCGGCGGCGAGAATCTCGAACTTGTACGGCTCGCCGGTGCCGATGCCGGGCACGAAAATCTCCCAGATGCCGGTGTCGCGGCGGTGGCGCATGACGTGCCGCCGCCCGTCCCAATGGTTGAATGCGCCGACCACCGACACGCGCCGCGCGTTGGGCGCCCACACCGCGAAATGGATGCCGTCGCTGCCCTCGTGGTGGAGCGGATGCGCGCCGAGCTTGTCGAACAGCCGCAGATGCGTGCCCTCGGCGATATAATAATCGTCCATCGGGCCGAGCACGGGGCCGTAGGCGTAGGGATCGTCGACCCACCAGTCACCGCCGGCGTTGCGCGCGTGGTAGCGCAGCGGCTGCGGCGCCTTGAGCGCGACCTTGCCCGCGAACAGCCCGTCCGGGCCGGCGGACGCGAGCGCGCCGAGCGCGGTGCCGTCGGGCGTGAACGCCTCGACGCTTTCCGCACCCGGGATGTAGCAGCGTGCGACGATGGCCTTGCCGTCGCGGTGCACGCCCAGCACCGCGAACGGATCACCATGCGTACCCGCGACGATCGCTTCCGCTTCGCCGGGTTTCACCGCGCACTCCTTCTCACAAAGATCGGGCTATGGAAGAACGCCCCAGATTTCGCTCGCATATTGTCGGATGGTCCTGTCGGAGGAGAACCAGCCAACGCGCGCGGTGTTCCGAATGGTTTTCGAATACCATGCGGCTTCATCGCCCCAGAGCGTGTCGATCGCGCGCTGCGTGGCGTGATAGGCATCGAAATCGGCCGCGACCATGAACCAGTCGCGATCATAGATGCCGCCGATCAGATCGCGGTAGCGGTCGCGGTCGTCGGGCGAGAACACGCCAGAGGCGATCGCCGACAGCGCTTGGCTCAATTCGCGCGAGGCTTCGATCGTCTCGCGCGGATCATATCCGCCGGCGCGTTTGGCGGCGACCTCCTCGGCGGTGAGGCCGAAGATCATGATGTTCTCGTCGCCGACATGATCCTTGATCTCGATGTTGGCGCCATCGAGCGTGCCGATCGTCAACGCGCCGTTGAGCGCGAACTTCATGTTGCCGGTGCCCGAGGCTTCCATGCCCGCGGTCGAAATCTGTTCGGAGAGATCGGCGGCGGGCATCATCACTTCGGCGAGGCTGACGTTGTAATTGGGCACGAACACGACCTTGAGCAGCCCCTGCACCGCCGGATCGTGGTTGATGACGCGCGCGACGTCGTTCGCCAGCTTGATGATGAGCTTGGCATTGGCATAGCTCGGCGCGGCCTTGCCGCCGAACAGTTTCACGCGCGGCTGCCAGTCCTTCTCCGGATGCGAGCGGATCTGGTCGTAGAGCGCGACCGCCTCGATGATGTTGAGGAGCTGGCGCTTGTATTCGTGGATGCGCTTGATCTGGATGTCGAACAGCGCGTTGGGGTCGATCTTCAACCCCATCCGCTCGCGCAGCAGGTTGGAGAGCGCGGCCTTCTTGGCGATCTTGACCGCCTTGAACTTCGCCTGGAACGCCGTGTCGTCGGCGACGGCGTCGAGCGCGGCGAGCTGCTCGGTATCGTCGAGGAAGGCGTCGCCGATCGTCTCGCGCAGCAGCCCGGTCAGTTCGGGATTGCATTGCTGGAGCCAGCGGCGCGGGGTGACGCCGTTGGTCTTGTTGTTGATCCGCTCCGGGAACATGCGGTGCAGATCGGCGAAGACGGTCTGCTTCATCAGCTCGGTATGGAGCGCGGCGACGCCGTTGACGCTGTGCGACCCGGCGAAGGCGAGGTTGGCCATGCGCACGCGCCGCTCGCCGGTTTCGTCGATCAGCGAGATCGCGGCGATGGCGCGGCCGTCCATGCCCTTTTCGCGCCGCGCCTCGCCCAGCAGCCGGGCGTTGATCGCATAGACGAGCTGCATGTGGCGCGGCAGCAGGCGCTCGAACAGCGGCACCGGCCATGTCTCCAGCGCCTCGGGGAGCAGCGTGTGGTTGGTGTAGCCGAAGGTCGGCTGGGTCACCGCCCATGCCTCGTCGAACGACAGATCGTGCTCGTCGATCAGCAGGCGCATCATCTCGGCGATCGAGACCGCCGGGTGCGTGTCGTTGAGCTGGATCGCGGCCTTTTCCGGCAGCGTGCGGATATCGCCGAAATATTGGATGTGGCGGCGGATGATGTCCTGCAACGACGCCGAGGAGAAGAAATATTCCTGCCGCAGCCGCAGTTCCTGCCCGGCGGGGTTCGAATCGGCCGGGTAGAGCACGCGCGCGAGACTGTCCGCCTTGTTGCTCTCGGCGAGCGCGCCGAGATGATCGCCGGCGTTGAACCGGTCGAGCAGGATCGGATCGATCGGCGTCGCGGTCCACAGCCGCAGCGTGTTGACGCGCTCGGCACGCCAGCCGACCACCGGCGTGTCATAAGCGGTCGCGATCAGCCGCTCGCCGGGTTTCCACACGCGCGCGTCGCCATCTTCGACGCCGGGTTCCACGGTGCCGCCGAAGCCGATCTCGTAGCTCGATTCGCGGCGTTCGAACTCCCACGGATTGCCGTGGGCCAGCCAGGTCTCGGGCAGCTCGATCTGCCAGCCGTCGTGGATCTCCTGCCGGAACATGCCGTTCACGTAGCGGATGCCGTATCCGTAGGCGGGCACGTCGACCGTCGCCATCGATTCCATAAAGCATGCCGCGAGCCGGCCGAGGCCGCCGTTGCCGAGCGCGGCGTCGGGCTCCAGCTCGCGGATCAGATCGAGCTGGACACCCAGCGACGCCAGCGCCTGCCGCATCTCCTCCATCAGCCCCAGGTTCGAGACCGCGTCGCGCATCAGCCGGCCGATCAGGAACTCGAGGCTGAGATAATAGACGCGCTTGCCGCCCTGTTCGTACGTCTCCTGCGTCGAGGCGATCCAGCGGTCGATGATGCGGTCGCGGATCACGTTGATGACGGCGGCGAGCCAGTCGTGCGGCTTGGCGGCGACCGCGTTCTTGCCGATGCGATAGGTGAGCCGTTCGACGATCTCGGCGGCGAGCACCTCCGGATCGGTGGCGCGCGGCGCCGGCTTGGGAAGCGTGGACACGGCCTTGATCATCGAAAACCCCCGAGGACAACCCGAAATGAGCCTATCGCGGCGGATGCGCTTTGTAGAGAGCCAATTCGCGCGGCTGCGTAACGATTTCGCTCACGCGGGCGATGGCGACCGCGACGCCGCCGCCGTTTAGCCTTTGTTTGTCAATTTCTGCGACACGGCCCGGGCATGTCGGAATTGCTTACACATGCCACCGGGGCGACGCGACGATGATCAGGCTGTTCAAGCACTACATCCCCAACGCCGTGCTGCTGCTCGGGCTGCTCGACATCGCGCTGCTCGTGATCGCGGGCGAGGCCGGGTATGTGCTGCGCATCCATCAGCTCGGCAGCATCGTCGATCCGATCCAGCATCGCGTCCCGCAGCTCGCGACCTTCGCCCTGTGCGTCGAGGTCGCGATGATGGCCACCGGGGTCTATAGCGCGCAGTCGCTGCAATCACTGCGCTTCGCGCTGGCGCGGCTGGTGGTGGCGGTTTCGCTGGCGGTGATCCTGCTCAGCGTGGTGTTCTTCCTCGTGCCCGGCGCGACCTTCTGGCGATCCAACCTGCTCTATTCGATGGGCATCAGCGTGCTGCTGCTGATGGCGATGCGGATGCTGCTCGGCAAGGCGCTGGGCGGACAGATCTTCAAGCGGCGGATCGTCGTGCTCGGCGCGGGCGCGCGCGCGGCGCGGCTCAAGGCGCTGGCGGCGGCACCGGGCGCCGGCTTCGTCGTGGTCGGCTATGTCGCGATGAGCGAGGCCGCGCCGCGCGCCATTCCCGAGGCGATCGCGCGCGAGGCGATCTACAACCTGGCCGATCATGTCGTGCTGCTGAACGCGAGCGAGGTGGTGCTGGCGCTGGAGGAACGGCGCAACGCGCTCCCGCTCAAGGATCTGCTGCGCATCAAGACGACCGGCGTCCACGTCAACGAGATTTCGACCTTCCTCGAACGCGAGACCGGGCGGGTCGATCTGCAGAGCGTCAACCCGAGCTGGCTGATCTTCTCCGACGGCTTCTCGTCGGGCCGGATGTTCTCGAGCATGTTCAAGCGGTTGTTCGACATCTGCGCGAGCGCGACGTTGCTCGCGTTGATGGCGCCGGTGATCCTGCTCACCGCGATCGCGGTCAAGCTGGAGAGCCGGGGGCCGGCCTTCTACCGGCAACGCCGGGTCGGGCTGTTCGGAGTCGGGTTCGATTGCATCAAGCTGCGGTCGATGCGGCAGGATGCCGAACTCGCCGGGCAGGCGGTATGGGCGGAGAAGGACGATCCGCGCATCACCCGCGTCGGCCGCTTCATCCGCAAATGCCGGATCGACGAACTGCCGCAGACCTGGAGCGTGCTGAAGGGCGAGATGAGCTTCGTCGGCCCGCGCCCGGAACGGCCGCAGTTCGTCGAGGATCTCGAACAGCAACTGCCCTATTATGCCGAGCGGCACATGGTGAAGCCCGGCATCACCGGCTGGGCGCAGATCAACTATCCCTATGGTGCCTCGATCGAGGATTCGCGCCACAAGCTCGAATACGACCTGTATTACGCGAAGAACTATTCGCCCTTCCTCGATCTGCTCATCATCCTTCAGACGATCCGCGTCGTGCTTTTCCCCGAAGGCGCGCGGTAGGCCGATGTCGGCTGACCCATCCGACTTGCACCTGGAGCGTTCGGCGGGTCACGCTCCGGACGCGCGCGCGCGCACCCGATGATCGCGGGCGTGATCCTGTGGGGCCATGCGCTCGCCGCGCTGCTGTTCGCGGGCGTGGCGCTGTCGCTGCTGCGCGAACGGCCATCGGGGCTGCCGCGGCTGACCATGATGGCCGCGTTGGGCGGGACGGCCTTGTGGGGGCTGGCGGTGGCGGGCATCGGCGGCGCGGAGGTGGTGACGCGCCTCGCCGAGAGCGGCCGCGACCTCGCCTGGCTCGCATTCATGTTCGCGCTGGTGCGGCGCGGCCCCGCCGACGCGCGGCGGCGCGCGGTTTCGCTGATCTATGGCGCGGTGATGCTCGTCGTGGTGGCGGGGGGCGCGCTCGCCGTCGCGCAGGCGGCGATCGGCCGGGATGCCGCGGCCGATCTCGGCGCGGCGCGGGCGCTGTTCCGCGCGGTGGCGGCGATCGGCGCGCTGGTGCTGGTCCAGCATCTTCATGGCGCGGTGGTGCCGCGCGCGCGCGCCGGCGTGCGGCTGGTGGTGATCGCGCTGGCGGCGATGTGGGGCGTCGATCTGATGCTCGCCGCGACCGCTTATGCGGCGGGCGGCGCGCCGCAGCCCCTCCTCGCCGCGCGCGGCATCGTCATGGCGCTGACCGCGCCGATCCTCGCGGTGGCGGTGCAGCGTGGCGGCGACTGGACATTGCACCTGTCGCGCACGGTCGCGTGGCAGACGCTCTCGGCCGCGGCGACGATCCTCTATGCCGTCGCGATGCTGCTCGCGATCAGCGCGATCGCCACGCTGGGCGGAGACCATGCGCGGCTGCTCCAGACCGCGTTCGTGTTCGGCACCACCGCCGCCGGGCTGACCATGCTTTCCTCGCCGCGCGTGAAGGCGTGGACCAAGATCAAGCTCGCCAAACACGTCTTCGCGCACCGATATGATTACCGCGCCGAATGGATGCGCTTCACCGACACGCTCGGCCAGCCCGAGGGCGCAACGCCGCTCGCCGAGCGGATCGTCAAGGCGGTGGCGGATCTGACCGATTCGCCCGCCGGACTGCTGCTGGTACCCGAGGGCGCGGGGCTCGGCATCGGCGCAGGCTGGCGCTGGGCGCATCCGCCCGCGCAGGGAAGCGACGAGATGCTCGCCGCATATCTCGCCGCCAGCGGCCGGATCATCGAACTCGATGCGGTGCGCGGCGAGGGCAATAATCCGGCCGAGCGGGCGAGCGTGCCGGCGTGGATGCTCGCCAGCGACGCCTGGGCGCTGGTGCCGCTGGTGCATCTGGGCAAGCTCGCCGGCGCGATCCTGCTCGCGCGCCCGCCGATCGACCGCGCGCTCGACTGGGAAGATTTCGATCTGCTCCGCGTCGCCGGGCGGCAGGTGGCGAGCTATCTCGCCGAGGCGCGCGCGCAGGAGGCGCTGGCCGAGGCCGAGCGGTTCGACGAGTTCAACCGCCGCTTCGCCTTCATCCTGCACGACATCAAGAATCTGGTCAGCCAGCTCACGCTCACCGCGCGCAATGCCGAGCGGCACGCGGAGAACCCCGCCTTCCGCGCCGACATGATCGCCACGCTCAAGGATTCGGCGGGGCGGATGAACGACCTGCTCGCGCGGCTGTCGCAGCACCATTCGGGCCGCGCCGAGGAACCGAGCGTGGTCGATCTCGCCGACGTCGCCGAACGCGTGATCCGCCAGCGCCGCCGCCAGCATCCGATCACGCTCACCTGCGCGCCGCACGCGACCGCGCTCGCCGATCCGGCGCGGCTGGAGCAATTGCTCGCGCATCTGCTCCAGAACGCGATCGAGGCGAGCGGGCCGGACCAGCCGGTCGAGATTTCCGTCGCCGGCGGGGCGCGCCCGACGCTCATCGTCGCCGACAGCGGCTGCGGCATGTCGCCCGCGTTCGTGCGCGAGCAATTGTTCAAGCCGTTCGTGTCGTCCAAGCCGGGCGGGTTCGGCATCGGCGCGTTCGAGGCGCGCCAGCTCGCCGAGGCGATGGGCGGCGGCGTCGCCGTCACCAGCCGCGAGGGCGCGGGAACGCGCTTCGTGGTGACCCTCGCCCCCGCCCCCAACATGCCCGTGGAGCAGGCCGCATGACCGACAAGCCCAGGACGCTGCCCAAATTGCTCATCGTCGAGGACGATCCGGGGCTGCAACGCCAGTTGCGCTGGGCCTATGATGGCTATGAGGTGATCGTCGCCAGCGACCGCGCGAGCGCGATCGACGCGGTGCGCGCCGAGGAGCCGGCGGTCGTCACGCTCGATCTCGGGCTGCCGCCCGATCCCGACGGCGTGGCCGAGGGGTTCGCGACGCTCGCCGAGATTGTCGCGCTCAAGCCCGACACCAAGGTGATCGTCGCATCGGGCCACGGCGCGCGCGATTCGGCGCGGCAGGCGATCGCCGACGGGGCGTGGGATTTCTACCAGAAGCCGATCGACATCGACGCGCTCGGGCTGATCGTCGCCCGCGCCTTCCACGTTCACGCGCTGGAGGCGGAGAACCGCCGCCTCGCCGACCGCGCGAGCGGCACCACACTCGGCGGCATGATTACCGCCGCGCCGGAGATGCTCAAGGTGACGCGCACGATCGAGCGCGTCGCGGGCGCCGACGTGTCGGTGATGCTGCTGGGCGCGAGCGGTACCGGCAAGGAACTGCTCGCGCGCGGGCTGCACGACACCAGCCGGCGCGCGCGCGGCACCTTCGTGGCGATCAACTGCGCCGCCATTCCCGAGACGCTGCTCGAGAGCGAATTGTTCGGGCACGAGAAAGGCGCGTTCACCGGCGCGATCAAGACCACCGAGGGCAAGATCGAGCAGGCGAGCGGCGGGACGCTGTTTCTCGACGAGATCGGCGACGTGCCGCTGCCGTTGCAGGTCAAGCTGCTGCGCTTCCTGCAGGAACGCGTGATCGAGCGGATCGGCGGGCGCAAGCCGATCGCGGTCGATACGCGGATCGTCTGCGCGACGCATCGCGACATCGACACGATGGTGGCGGACGGCTCTTTCCGCGAGGATCTGTACTATCGTCTCGCCGAGATCGTCGTGCGCATCCCGACGCTTGCCGAGCGCAGCGGGGATGCCAGCCTGCTCGCCAGCCATTTCCTCAAGAAATACGCGCGCACGATGCACTCCGCCGTGACCGGCCTCGCCCCCGACGCGCGCGCCGCGATCGACGCCTGGGGATGGCCGGGCAACGTCCGCGAGCTGGAGAACCGGGTGAAGCGCGCGGTCATCATGGCGGAGGGCAAGCTCGTCACCGCCGCCGATCTCGATCTCGCCGGCGACGCGGAGGCGGCGCCGCTCAACCTGCGCGCCGCGCGCGAGGGCGCCGACCGCAAGACCATCCGCCAGGCGCTGGCCCGCGCGGAGGGCAATATCTCGAACACCGCCAAGCTGCTCGGCATCAGCCGGCCGACGCTGTACGACCTCCTGAAGAGCTACGATCTCCATGCCTGAGCGCCGCGCATCGTTTCGGATCGCGCGCCGCGCGCTGGTGGCGGGTGGCGCGCTGGCCGCCGTCGCGGGCGCCTGTGTCTTCGCGCTGGGGACGATCGCCCCGGCGCGCGCCGATGCGAAACACGCGCGCGGCGAGCTGGCCCAGAGCCTGACGCTGCTCGATGCCGGCAATTACAGCGCGGCGCGGCTGCACGCACAACGCGCGATCAAGGCCGATCCGGACTGGGGCCTCGCGCATGCGGTGCTGGCGCGCGCCTATCTCGCGCTCGGTGACGGCACGTCGGCGGAGGGTGAGCTCGACCGCGCGCGCGACGACGGCTTCGACCACGACCGCGCCCACCAGCTCTACGCCCATGCCGCCTTGCTCGAAGGCGATCCCGACCGCGCGCTGGCCGAGGCGGCGAAGGCGCAGCCGCGCTTCGCGGGCTATGCGCTGCGCGTCGCCGCGCTCGCGCTCGCCGCCAAGGGGCACGGGCCGGAGGGCGAGGCGCTGCTCGACCGGCTGCTCGACGTGAACCCGAACGATGGCGCGGCCTGGGCCGATCTCGGCCGCATCCGCTTCGCGGCGGGCAATGTCGCGGGCGCGATCGACGCCGCCGCGCGCGCGATCAAGGCCAGCCCGAACGATCTCGCCGCGCTGACGCTGCGCGGCGAACTGGTGCGCGCGCAATATGGGCTGGTCGCGGCCTTGCCGTGGTTCGAGGCGGCGCTGGCGCGCGACGCGTATTATTACGACGCGCTGATCGACTATGCCGCGACGCTCGGCGACATCGGGCGCTACCGGGACATGCTGGCGGCGACGCGCAAGGCGCTCGATGCGCGGCCGAACGACGCGCGCGCTTATTATCTCCAGGCGGTGCTGGCAGCGCGCGCGGGACACTATGACCTCGCGCGCACGGTGCTGGCGCGGGCGACGGGGACGCTCGGCGACGTGCCGGGGGTGCGGTTGCTGGGCGGGATGCTCGCCTATCAGGCGGGCGCGTATCAGCAGGCGATCGACCAGTGGAGCGCGCTCGCGAGCCAGCAGCCGATGAACCTCACCGCCAAGCGGCTGCTCGGGCTGGCGACGCTGCGCGCCGGGGACGCGCGCGGGGCGCTCACCGCGCTGCGCCCGGCGGCGCTGCGCGGCGATGCCGACAGCTATACGTTGACGCTGGCGGCGCGCGCGTTCGAACAATCGGGCGAACGGGATTGGGCGGCGCCGTATCTCGACCGATCGTTCTGGCCGGCGCGCCCGGGCGCGGCGCCGTTCGGGACCGACGACGCCCCGGCCGCGCTCACCGCCGCCGCCGCCGCGCAGCCGGACGAGCCGGTCGCGCGGCTGAGCGCGGTGCGCGGGTTGCTGGAGACGGGCGACCAGAAGGGCGCGCTCGGCGAGGCGCAGGCGATCACGCGCATCCTGCCCGGCGCGCCCGCCGCCTGGCTCGCGCTCGGCGATACGCTCGCCGCGATGGGTCGCGGCGTCGACGCGGCGCGCGCCTATACCCGCGCCGCCGACATCCGCTTCGACGAACCGACGATGCTGCGCATGGTCGACGCGCTCGAGCGCGCCGGGCAGCGCCCCGCCGCGCTCGATGCGCTCACCAAATTCCTGTCGCAAAACCCGCAGAGCATCGCCGGGCGCCGGATCGCCGCGCATTGGCAGATCGCCGCCGGGCGCTATGACGACGCGATCGAGACGCTGGAGCGCCTGCGCGGGGAACTGGGCAATCGCGACGCGGCGCTGCTCGCGGAACTGGCGGTCGCTTATACCGGCGACGGCGATGCCGAGACCGGGCGCAGCTATGCCAGGGCCGCCTATGCGCTCGCGCCGATGAACCCGGCCGCGACCGACGCTTATGGCTGGGCGCTGTACCAGCTCGGCAAGACTGCGCTGGCGCTGCAACTGTTCCAGAAGGCGGTGGCGATCGCGCCGGGCGACGCGACGCTGCACTGGCATCTCGGGCAGGCGCTCGGCGATCTCGGCCGAAACGGCGAGGCGGCGGCGCAGATCCGCGCCGCGCTCGCCGATCCGGGGTTCGGCGACCGGGCGGCCGCGATGGCGGCGTTGCGGCTGTTAGGCACCTAGTTCCCCCGAGTTCGCGGGGGAGCGTAAGCCCTCACAACCGTTCGTGCTAAGCTTGTCGAAGCACGTGTCCCAAGCGTCGCATTCCGGGCACGTGCTTCGACTTCGCTCAGCACGAACGATGGAAAAGATCGATCCGGCGCGATAGGAGCGATCGCATGACAGACCCGATCGAGCGGATCGCCGCCGCGTTGGAGCGGATCGCGCCGCCCCGCCCCACCCCCGCCGACCCGCTCGCGCAGCCGGCCTATGTGTGGCGCGGCGACACGCTCGCGGCGGCGCGCGCGTTCGCGCCGGTGCCGCTCGACCGTATCTTCGGGCTGGCGACGCAGAAGCAGGCGCTGCTCGACACGCTCCACCGGCTGGCACAGGGCGCGGCCGCGCATGACGTGCTGCTGTGGGGCGCGCGCGGCACCGGCAAGTCGGCGCTGGTCAAGAGCTGCACCGGCGCGGTGCAGGCGGATGGCGCGAACCTCGCGCTGATCGAGGTGATCGGCGCGGGGCTGGAAACGATGCCCGCGCTGTTCGCCTTCATCGCGCCCGTGCCGCGCGCGTTCGCGATCTTCATCGACGATCTCGGCTTCGACGCGGCGAGCGACGCACGCGCGCTGCGCTCGATGCTCGATGGCGGCGCGGAGGCGCGGCCCGCCAACGCGCGGCTGTTCGTCACCTCGAACCGCCGGCATCTGGTGCCGCGCAACATCGAGGAGCAGGAGAATGCGATCAACCCGCGCGATTCGGTCGACGACAATCTCGCGCTCGCCGACCGGTTCGGGCTGAGCCTCGGCTTCCATGTGATCGACCAGGATACGTATCTCGGCATCGTCGAAGGCTATGCGCGGGCGCTCGACCTGCCCTTCGACGCGCAGGAGGCGGTCGGCTGGGCGACGCGGCGCGGCAGCCGGTCGGGCCGGGTGGCGTGGCATTATATCGTCGATCTCGCCGGGCGGCACGGCAAGGCGGTCGCGTAAAGCGCCTCGGCGAAGCACACGCTCATACGCACAATACCGGGCGAAAGACCCATCCGTTCGTGCCGAGCGAAGTCGAGGCACCTGCGCAGGCGCCTCGACTTCGCTCGGCACGAACGGATGCGGCTTCGGTTTAACGGAACAACGCCAGCGGCACCGCCTCGCCCATCGCCTTGTAACCCGCCGGATTGGGATGGAGATGATCGCCCGAATCGAACGCAGGCGCGAGCCGCGAGGGATCGGCGGGGTCGCGCGTTACGCGATCGAAATCGACCACCGCGTCGAAATGGCCGGGCGCGCGGATCCACGCGTTGATCGCCTGCCGGTCGGCTTCGCTGCCGGCGTCGGGGTGGTAATAGCCGCTGCCCATGTCGGGGGTGATCGTCGCACCATAGACCTTGAGCCCGCGCGCATGCCCCCGCGCCACGATCTGCGCATAGCCGGCGGTGAGCTGGGTGACGAACGCCTTGCGCTCGGCAGGGGTCTTGGCTTGGAGACGGGTCAGCACGCCGAGATCGTTGATCCCCTCCAGCACCAGCACGTAGCGCACGCCCGGCTGTGCCAGCACGTCGCGATCGAGCCGCGCCAGCGCGTTGGGTCCGAGCCCGTCGAGCAGCACGCGGTTGCCGCCGATTCCTTGGTTGAGCACCGCCGCGCCGCCGCCGAGCCGGCGCGCGAGCACGTCGGGCCAGCGATCATTGCCGTTGGTGGTGGCGCCGTGCCCGTCGGTGATCGAATCGCCGAGCGTGACGATGCCGTTCGCCGGCGCGCAGCGCTCGACCTCGACGCCGGAGAGCATGTACCAATGATCGACCGGGGTCGCGCCGGTCAGCGTGGCCGCCGCGATCTGGTCACCCGCCGCGACATAGGATGTCGCGCGCGAGCCAGGGTGCGCGGTCTGGCTGGCGGGGTCGCCGCGCGCGCGCAGCGAGATGGCGAGGTCGTCGAACGCCTTCACATCGAGCGTCACGGGGTCGGAGAGCCAGTCGGCGCCGGGCGGGATGGTGATGCCCGCCGCGCCCGCGAAGGTCAGCATACGGCGGCTGGCCACGTCGATCCGGTCGCTGCGGTTGTCGGCGGAGCGCGCCAGCCCGGCGCCGAGGATCACCAGCGGCGTGCGGCCGAAGGCGTTGGAGAAGCGCACGCGCAGCTTGCCCGCGCCGAGCGTCGGGCGGACGATCTGGCGCAGCGTCGCGCCGTTCATCCCCGCCGCCGGCATCGCGTTGGCGGCATCGGGGCTCATCTGCGCCGAGGCCCAGGCGGCCTGCCACGAACAGGCCGGCGCGGCCTGCGCGCCCGGCGCGATGCCGGCGCCGCCCAGCGCCAGCAACAACGCCGTGAAGATGGTTCGCATGCCGCGGTCCTCTCTAGAAAAAAGGGGGCCGGCCGTGATGGCCGACCCCCGCAGGTCTACACTGGGGAGTGTATCTCTCAAAACTTGCCGCGGATGCCGAACAGGATCTGACGGCCCGGATAATAGACGCTGTAGGTCGCGTTATCGTAGCCGAAGGTCGTGCGGATCGGCGCGTTGGTGATGTTGAGCACGTCGAGCGTGAGCCGCGCCGCGTTGTTGAAGAACGGAAGCTGGTAGCCCGCCGACAGATCGAACTGGCCGCGCGCATCCGAGTTGAGCGACGCCGGCAGGCCGCTTTGCGGGCCGTTGGCGGCGATCAGCTTGTCGGTCCACACATAGTTCAGGCTGAGCGAGACGCCGTGGCCTTCGTAGAAGCCCTGCAGGTTGTAGCTCCACGGCGCGACGCCGGGGGCGACGAGCCCGCTGTCCGACGACTGCGAGATGTGCGTGCCGTTGACCGAATAGCCCAGACCCTTGACCAGGAAATCGAGCGGCTGGACCCAGGTCGCCTCGACGCCGCGGATACGCAGGTTCTGGAGGTTGACCGGCTGGCCGACCACGACCGTCGCGACATCCGGGCCGCCGCGCAGCATGATCGCCTGCTGCTGGGTGACGGTGAGATTGTCGAAGGCGAGGCCGAGCGACGTGAACGGAACGGTGTTCTGCTGCGTAACGGTGAAGCCCGAAATATCCTTCTGGAACAGATCGAAGCCGATATAGCCGATGCCACCGGTGTAATATTCGCCGCCGAAATCGATGTTGTTCGAATAATAGGGCTTCAGATTGGGGTTGCCCGCAGTGCCGATCTGCGCCGACGGATCGGAGAAGGTGAGGCCGGGCAGCAGCGAACCCGGATCGGCGCGCGTCATCGAGCGCGACGCGGCGAGCCGGACCTTGAGGTTATGCAGCACGTCGTAGCTCAGGTTGAACGACGGCAGGAAGTCGTCATACGACGCGTTCTGCGCGACATCGACGATGCCGTTGACGGTCGAGGTCGGGCCGGCGACGCGCTGGTCGGTGTGGAAGTAGCGGATGCCGGCGTTGATGCGCAGGTCGCGGTCGGCGAGCTGGAACACGCCGTTGGTCTCGACGTAGCCGCCATAGGTCTTCTCGTCGATCAGACCGGTCGCGCCGCCAGTGACCGCGCCGATCGCCTCGGGCGCGCTAGCGAGATACGACTGATAGTTCGTCGCCTGCTCGAGCGCGGCGACGTTGGGCTGGATGAACTGCGTGTAGCCGACGCTCGACCCGGCGAGATGGCCGAAGTTGCTGATGTTCATGCCCTGCAAATACTGGCCGAGCGCGCTGTTCGGCACCGATCCGCTCAACCCGTCGCAGGTCGCGCCGCAGACCGAGGTCTGGAACGCGGCGCTGTTGTCGAAGGCGCGGATGTCGCGATAGTTGGTGTCGTAGGCGAAGCCGCCCTTCAGGTTGAGGTTGGCATCGCCCCAGGTCAGATCGAGATGCGCGCCCTTGGTGTTGGTCTTGCGGCGCACGGTCTGGACGTTGACGCGGTACCAGCGCCAGCCGAGGTTGGGATCGTTGAGATCGCGGTTGGTGGTGATGATCGGCTGCGGATTGCCGCTGGTGTTGTCGAAATAGACGTCGAGGCCCGATTGCGCCGGCGTCTGGAAATCGAACTGCGGCTGTTCGCGGAAGAAGTCGCTCTTGCTGTAGTTGAGCGACAGATCGACGCGCAGGTTGCCGGTCGGCTTCCACGTCATGCTCGGGTTGATGTTCCAGAACGTCGTCGTCTGGTTGAAGATGTCCTGCTCGAGGAAGAAGGACGAGTTGGCGAACGTGCCCTTGGTGACGACGTTGTTGCCATCGACGCTGAGGCCGATCGGCACCATGCCGCCGGTCGAGGTCGGCGAGGTGCCCGGCCCCGAGTTGCGGACGTACCAGTTCATCGCCGAATGGATGTAATCGCGCTTGGACTTCGCCCAGATGCCATCGAGCGCGAAATGCAGGTCGTCGCTCGGGCGCCATTCCAGCGAGCCGACCACCGAGATGCGCGAGCGCGTGCCGTCGGTCAGCGCGTTGCGGCCGAGGCGCGGGATGGTGGCGGTGCGAAGCTGATCGAGCGTCAGGCCGGACGTCGCGGCGAGATCGACCGGGGCGCCGGGGACGAGACCGTGGCCGGCGTTGTTCGGCACGACCGACGCATAGGAGAAGCCGTTGTTGCCGAGATCGGCGATCGGCTTGCCGTTCGCATCGAAACGCGGGACGTTGCCGTCGGCCCAGCCGATCGTCTCGAAGCCGTCCACCCGCGTCTTGGTGCGGACGCCCGACACGCCGACCAGCACGCCCCAGGTATCGCCGGTGTGGCTCGCGACGATCGCGCCGCGCGGGCTCACGCGCATGTTGCTGTCGGTATATTGGCCCTGCGCGACGACGGTGACGTGGTCGCCGGGGTTATCGAACGGGCGCGCGTTGTGCAGGTTGACCGTACCGGCGATGCCGCCCTCGATCTGCGAGGCGTCGGCGCTCTTCGACACGTCGAGGCGGGTGAACAGTTCGGACGGGAAGAAATCGAGATCGACTTCGCGGTTGGTGCTGCCGCCGTTGGTGCCGCCGTCCGACGCGACCGCGATCTGGCTGCCGTTGAGCAGCACCTTGGAGAAGCTCGGGCCGAGCCCGCGGATCGCGACCTGCGTACCCTCGCCGCTGATGTCGCGGTTGAGGCGGACGCCGGGAATGCGGTTCAGCGTTTCGGCGAGGTTGGTCGCGGGCAGCTTGCCGATATCCTCGGCGAAGATCGAATCGCCGAAGCCGACCGAGTTCCGCTTGGCGTTGGTGGCGCTGCGCAAGCTGGCGCGGATGCCGGTGACGACGATGTCCTGCGCGGCATCGTCGGGGACGGCGGCGGCGGGCTGGCTCGTCGCGGCATCGGTCGGCGTGGTCTGCGCCGGTGTCTCGACGGGCGTGGTGACCGGCGTAGCGGCCGTCTGGGCCGAGGCAGCGGATGCGACCAGCGCGCCGAGCGCGGCGGCGTTCATCAGGCCGAACCGAACGGCCGTGCTGCGAGCAATGACTTTCATAAATCCCCTCAAAGCCCCGGTTAACCACCGGGCTACTTGATGATGCGCTGGTAGCGCTATCGGCGGGCGATTATGGGTCTGGCCAATTTGTGTCAAGTGACTTGCTGTTCACAAACCCTTGGCGCACCGAAATTTTCGTCGTGCCTTTCTGCCGCTTGGCCGCACAGTAAGCATGACGACGCCGCGAATGCGGCCAGGCCGGTTAGCGTCACCACGTCTCAGCTAAACGTGCATGTGCGGCCTTACCGCTCATGCTGACCGATTTCCGCCAGCCGAACTGCGGCGGGCTAAGCGTGGCTTTCGGCGAGCGTCGCGGCGGCGTAGCGCGGCACGAGCAGGTGGATGACCGCGAGCGCGATCAGATAGGCGCAGGCGGCGACGAGGAAGATCGGCTGATAGCTGCCGACGGTCGCGAGGATCGTGCCCGCGAACTTCGCCATCAGCATGCCGCCGAGCGCGCCGGACAGCCCGCCCAGCCCGATCACCGACCCCGAGCGCCCGCGCGGGAACAGATCGCCCGGCAGCGCGAAGACATTGGCCGAGAAGCCCTGATGCGCGGCGCAGGCGAGTCCGATCAGCAGCACCGCCCACCACATATTCGGCACGTGGGTGGCAAAGGCGATCGGCAAGGCGAACAAGGCGCACACGAACATCGCGGTCTTGCGCGCGCGCCCGACGTGCCAGCCGCGCAGCAACAGCCGCGACGACAGCCAGCCGCCCGCGATCGAGCCGATATCGGCGAGCACATACACCGCGACCAGCGGCGGCCCGAAATCGAGCATCTTCACATGATACTGGCGGTTGAAGAAATCGGGCAGCCAGAACAGGAAGGTCCACCACACCGGATCGATGAGGAACCGGCCGAGCATATAGGCCCAGGTCTGACGCATGCCGAGCAAGGTGCGCCACGGGATCGGCCGCGCCGCCTCGGCCGGCTCATGCTCGATCCACGCCAGTTCCTCGGCCGAGACGCGCTTGTGGTCGCGCGGGCGGCGATAGAAGCCGAGCCACGCGACCAGCCACAGCACCGTCAGCGCGCCGGTGGCGATGAACGCCATCCGCCAGCCGAAGGTCAGTGCGATCACCGGCACGATCAGCGGCGTGACGATCGCGCCGACGTTCGAGCCGGCGTTGAAGATGCCGATCGCGAGCGCGCGTTCGGACTTGGGGAACCATTCGTTGGTCGCGGAGATCGCCGCCGGGAACGCCCCCGCCTCGCCGATCGCGAGCGGAACGCGCGCGATCAGCATGCCCGCCGTCGAGGTGAACAGCGCGTGCGCGACGTGGCCGACCGTCCACAGCACCACCGCGACCGTATAGCCGATCCGCGCGCCGAACCGATCGACCAGCCGCCCGAACAGCACATAGGCAAGGCCGTACGCGCCCTGGAACCAGATCGCGAGATCGGCATAGCCCTGCTCGCTCCAGCCATATTCGGCCTGGAGCGAGGGCTTGAGCACCGGCAGCACGAGCCGGTCGATGTAGCTCAGCACCACCGCCGCGAACAGCAGTGCGCAGATCACCCAGCGGATGCGGCCGCGTGGCTTTCGCGGCGGGGCGGCGGACTCGCTCACCAGTTGAACATGGTGCCGTCTTCGAGCCGGTTCACCGGCAGGAAGGCGCGGTTGTATTCATAGCCCTTGGCGAGTTCCTCGTCGATATCGACACCGAGGCCGGGCGCGTCGCCCGGATGCATCGCGCCGTCCGCGAAGGTGTAGGCGTGCGGGAAGACCGCGTCGGTCTCGGGCGTGTGGCGCATATATTCCTGCACGCCGAAATTGGGCACCGACAGATCGAAGTGGAGCGCCGCCGCCATGCACACCGGCGACAGATCGGTCGCACCGTGGCAGCCGGTTTTCACCTGATAGAGATCGGCGAGCGCGGCGATGCGGCGCAGATGGGTGATGCCGCCAGCATGCACCACGGTCGCGCGGATATAGTCGATCAACTGGTTCTGGATGAGATCCTTGGCATCCCAGATCGAGTTGAAGATCTCGCCGACCGCGAGCGGGCTGGTGGTGTGCTGGCGGATCAGCTTGAAGGCTTCCTGATTTTCAGCCGGGGTCGCATCCTCGAGCCAGAACGGGCGGTATGGCTCGAGATCCTTGCCGAGCCGCCCCGCCTCGATCGGCGTCAGGCGGTGGTGGATGTCGTGGAGCAGATGCACGTCCCAGCCCAGCGCCTCGCGCGCGGCCTTGAACAGCTCCGGCACGACGCGCATGTACTTCGACGTGTTCCAGACGTTCTCGGTCGGCAGATCGGCGTCGGCCGGCTCGTAGAAATATTTGTCCTTCGACACGCCGTAGGTCGAGGCCATGCCCGGCACGCCGCACTGGATGCGGATCGCCTTATAACCCTGTTCCTGATATTCGAGCGCGACCTTGACGGTGTCCTCGATCGTGGTGCCGTTGGCATGGCCATAGACCATCACGCTCTCGCGGCTCGCGCCGCCGAGCAACTGATAGACCGGTAGGCCGGCGATCTTGCCCTTGATGTCCCACAAGGCGGTGTCGACGGCGGCGATCGCGCTCATCGTCACCGGGCCGCGCCGCCAATAGGCGCCCTTGTAGAGATACTGCCAGATATCCTCGATCCGGTGCGCGTCGCGGCCGATCAGGCACGGAATGACGTGATCGGTCAGATAGCTCGCGACCGACAGTTCGCGGCCGTTGAGCGTCGCGTCGCCGACGCCGGTGGTGCCGTCGTCACACGTGATCTTGAGCGTGACGAAGTTGCGGCCCGGCGAGGTGATGATGACTTTGGCGGATACGATCTTTGGCATGGGGCTCCTCAAGCGATTTCGAGAGTGACGGTTTTGAGATCGACGGAGTTCGGCCCCGCCATGATGTCGAACAGACCCGGTTCGACGACTTCGCGCATGTCCGCGTTCCACAGCCGGAAAGCTTCCGGGCCAAGTTCGAAGCGGAGCGTGCGGCGCTCGCCGGGCGCGAGCGTGACGCGTTCGAACCCCTTGAGCTCGCGCACCGGGCGCGTGACCGATGAGACCCGATCGCGGATGTAGAGCTGCACGACCTCGTCGCCCGCGCGGGCGCCGGTGTTGCGGACATCGACCTCGACCGTGACGGTCCCTTCGCGGGCGATGCGCGGCGCCGACAGACGCGGCGCGCCGATCTCGAAGCTCGTGTAGCTGAGGCCGAAGCCGAACGGGAACAGCGGCGCGGTGTCGGTGAAGAGATAGCCGCGCAGCGCGGTCGGCTTGTGATCGTAATAGAGCGGCACCTGGCCGACGTCGCGCACCACCGTCACCGGCAGCTTGGCGCCGGGGTTGATCGTGCCGAACACCGCCTCGGCGATGGCGGTGCCGCCCTCCTGCCCGGCGTACCAGCATTCGAGCAGCGCATTGGCCTGCGCGACGACCGCCGGCCAGGACGGCGGGCGGCCGTTGATCGCGATCACCACCACCGGCTTGCCGGTCGCCTTCATCGCGGCGAACAGTGCATTCTGCTCACCCAGCAGATCGAGATCGGTGCGGTCGCCGAGATGGTTGGCGGCATAGCCTTCGCGGCTGGTTTGTTCGGTGTCGCCGATCGCGAGCAGGATGACGTCGGCGGTCTTCGCCACTTCGACCGCTTCGGCGATCAGCGTGCGGTTGCGTGCGGGATCGGCGAGTTGCACGTCGTTCGCGGAGCGATCCTCACTGCGGGTGATGAACACGCCCTGCGCATGAACGACCTCCGCCTTGCCGGCGAGATGCGCGGTGACCCCGCCGAGCAGCGAGACGGTCGCCTTCGGCGTCGAGGAATAGCCGCCGAGCCGGGCGATGGCCGCGTTCGGGCCGATCACGGCCACGCGCTTGAGCGCCTTGGCGTCGAGCGGCAGCGTGCCGTCGTTGACGAGCAGCGCGATGCTCTTGCGCGCCGCCTCCAGCGCGATCGCGCGCGCCTCGGCATTGCCGGTGAGGCGGGCGGCGGCGCGCGGATCGAGCGGGGGCGCCTCGAACAGGCCGGCGCGAAACTTCATCGTCAGCATCCGCCGGCATGCCGCATCGACACTGGCGAGCGGCACCTTGCCGGCGCGGACCAGATCGGCGAGCGCGCCATAGGTCTTGCCGTCGGGCAGGTCGCAATCGACGCCGGCGTCGAGCGCGATCCGCGCCGCCTCCCCGGCATCGGCGGCGACGTGATGCAGCGTCGCCAGTTCGCCGATCGCGGCATAATCGCTGACGATCGCGCCGTCGAAACCCCATTCGCCGCGCAGCACATCGGTGAGCAGCCAGCGGTTGCCGTGGCTCGGCACGCCGTCGATCTCGTTATACGACGGCATCACCGCGCCGACGCCGGTGCGCGACACCACCGCGCGGAACGGCGGGAAGAACGCGGCGCGCAACTCACGCTCACCGAGCAGCGCGGGCGCGATATTGTCGCCGGCTTGCGGCTGGCCGTGGCCGGTCATGTGCTTGAGCGTGGCGTGGACCTTGTCGGGGCCGAGCTCGCGGCCTTGGCCCTGCAACCCGGTAACGGCGGCGACGCCCATCTCGCCGCATAGATAGGGGTCTTCGCCGAACGTCTCCTCGATCCGGCCCCAGCGCGGATCGCGCGCGATGTCGACCACCGGGGACAGCACCAAGGTCGAGCCGTGCGCGCGCACCTCGCGCGCGATCACGCTGTTCGCGCGTTGGACGAGATCGCGATCGAACGTGCCGGCAAGCGCGATCGCCTGCGGGAAGCTGGTCGCGTCGGGCGCCATATAGCCGTGCAGCGCCTCTTCGTGGAACAGGATCGGGATGCCGAGCCGGGTGCGGGTCCGCGCCCACGCCTGCGCGGCATTGACGAAGGCGATCGTGTTGGCGGGGGTGCGCCAACGCCCGGTGACATCGGCGCCGGTGTTGGTCGCGGTGGCGGCGCCGGCGAGATCGGACGGGCGGGTGATCTGGCCGATACCGGCGGGGTGGAGCGCGTCGGCGCGCGCGGCGTCGAACCCGCCCTCGGGCGTCATCACCGCGCGCTTGCGGGTGGAGAGCACATCGAGCTGCGCGACCTTTTCGTCGAGCGTCATCCGCGCCATCAGATCGCGCACGCGCAGATCGATCGGCGCGCGCGCATCCTTATAGACCGGCGGCGCGGCACGAGTCGCGGCGGGCAGCAGCGTCAGCATCGACACGCCCGCGCTCCAGCGCAGGAAATCGCGACGGCTGTTCACAGCCTTGCGCACCACGACATGACCATCTCCCCAGAATTGGTCAGATCATATGCAGAGACTGCGCGCAAATTGAAAGCGCGTTCTGACGACGGCGCCCGCGCCGCTTCATCGCCGCCCGCCCCGCCGGGATCCCCTGCCCGCATCACCGAACCTCTCCTGTTTTTCTGCTAAAACGCGGCATTGCTGTGCCGCCGTCGTGGTGATAGCGATATCACTCACGATACCGGGCGCCGTTGTCAATGGCGTGAACCGCAGGAGAGGCATGTGAAACTCGTAAGGACGCTGTGTGCGGGGATCGCCCTTTTTGGTATGACCACTGGGGCGGCGCAGGCCGAGGATGGCTATGATCTGTGGCTGCGCTACGGCCAGCCCGGCGCGGCGGCGATTTCGGTTCCACACGCTTCACCGACGCTGGACGCGGCGGCCGCCGAATTGCGGCGCGGGCTGCCGCGCGCCGCCCGCCCGATCGTGTTGGAGCGCGCGAGCGCGCCCGAGGTCGCCGCGCTCGGGCTCAAGCTCGGCGCGCTCGGCGACGAAGGCTATGCGGTGCGGCAGGTTCGGCTCGGCGGCCGCGCCGTCACGCTCGTCACCGGCAACAGCGACGTCGCGATCCTGTACGGCGCGTTCGCGCTGATCCGCCACGCCCACACCGGCGGCATCATCGAGAGCGCCTCGCTCACCTCGACGCCGCGGATCAAGCTGCGCATGCTCGATCATTGGGACAATCTCGATGGCTCGGTCGAGCGCGGCTATGCCGGGCAATCGCTGTGGGACTGGTGGACGCTGCCCGATTTCCGCGACCCGCGCTATGTCGATTATGCGCGCGCCAATGCCTCGATCGGCATCAACGGCACGGTGCTCAACAACGTCAACGCCAAGCCCGACAGCCTGACCGCGCCGTATATCGCCAAGGCGGCGGCGCTCGCTGACATCTTCCGCCCCTATGGCATCAAGGTCTATCTGTCGGCGCGCTTTTCAGCACCGATCGAGATCGGCGGGCTGAAGACCGCCGATCCGCTCGACCCGCAGGTCGCGGCGTGGTGGAAGGCCAAGGCGGACGAAATCTACCGCGCGATCCCCGATTTCGGCGGTTTTCTCGTTAAGGCCAACAGCGAGGGCCAGCCGGGACCGCGCGATTACCACCGCAGCCACGCCGACGGCGCCAACATGATGGCGGCGGCGGTCGCGCCGCACGGCGGCATCGTGATGTGGCGCGCGTTCGTCTATGCCGAGACCAACGCCGAGGACCGCGCGAAGCAGGCGTATAGCGAGTTCAAGCCGCTCGACGGCACCTTCGCCAGCAACGTCATCCTGCAAGTGAAGAACGGCGCGATCGATTTCCAGCCGCGCGAACCGTTCCATCCGCTGTTCGGCGCGATGCCGAAGACGCCGCTGATGATGGAATTCCAGATCACCAAGGAATATCTCGGCTTCGCGACGCACCTCGCCTATCTCGCGCCGCTGTTCAAGGAGACGCTCGACGCCGATACGTTCGAGCGCGGCCCCGGCTCGACCGTCGCGCGCGTGATCGACGGCTCGATCGAGGGGCATAAGCTCACCGGCATCGCTGGCGTCGCCAATATCGGGCGTGACCGCGACTGGTCGGGATCGACCTTCAACCAGGCAAACTGGTATGCATTCGGGCGGCTGGCGTGGGATCCGTCGCTGTCGTCGGAGGGGATAGCGCGCGAATGGGCCGAGCAGACGCTCGGCACCGATCCCAAAGTCGTCGATACCAGCGTGGCGATGATGCAGGGCTCGCGCGAGGCGGTGGTCGATTACATGACGCCACTCGGTCTTGCCCACCAGATGAGCACCTCGGGCCATTACGGGCCGGCGCCGTGGATCGCCGACCTCAAGCGCCCCGAATGGAACCCGGTCTATTACAACCGCGCCGACGCGAAGGGCATCGGCTTCGACCGCACCGCGACGGGCAGCGACGCGGTCGCGCAATATGCGCCGCCGGTCGCGAAGATCTTCGCCGATCCCAAGCTGACCCCTGAGCGCGACCTGCTATGGTTCCATCACGTCGCCTGGGACCGCAAGATGGCATCGGGCCGCACGCTCTGGGCCGAGATGATCGCGCATTACGATCGCGGCATCGATTACGTCACCGGCATGCGCGCCCGCTGGGACGGGCTGAAGCCGCTGGTCGATGCCGAGCGCTGGCAGAAGACCGCGACCTATCTCGCCATCCAGGAGCGCGAGGCGCGCTGGTGGCGCGACGCGAGCCTCGCCTACTGGATGTCGCTCAACCACCTGCCGCTGCCGGCGGGCGAGGCCGCGCCCGAGCACGATCTCGACTGGTACAAGCGGCAGACGTTCCCCTTCGCCCCCGGGCAGGGCAAATGATCGCCTGTCCGGAAATGGTAAGCTCTGCCGCGTCGCGATAGTTTCGGGTAAAGACCTGCGACATTCCCGAGCTTGCACATTGTTCGCGGGTGCGTAATCTGGTCTGCGAAAGGTATTGCATTGAAGGAACCCCGCGGCCCCCGTCGCCAGCGCAACGTGCCGACGATCAACGATGTCGCGGCGCAGGCCGGCGTATCACCGATGACGGTGAGCCGGGTTATCAACCATGAGGCGAACGTCCGCGACGAGACCCGCCGCCGGGTCGAGGAAGCGATCGCCGCGCTCAACTATCGCCCCAGCGCGGCGGCGCGCACGCTGGCGGGCGGCGACGAGATCCGCATCGGCCTGCTCCATTCGAACCCGAGCTTCGCGTATCTGAGTGCGTTCCTGGTCGGCAGTCTCGATCAGGCGAGCCGCAGCAACGTGCAGATCGTCGTCGAGAAGTGCGACGACGACCGAAGCGAGCAGGCTGCGATCGACCATCTGCTGCGCGGCCATGTCGACGGCATCGTGCTGCCGCCGCCGCTCAGCGACTCGCCATCGGTCCTCAAGGCGCTCGCCGCGACCGACCTTCCGGTGGTGGCGGTGGCGACGGGGCATGCGCCCGAATGGGCGATGTCGGTCAGCATCGACGATCGTCAGGCCGCCTATGACATGACGCGCCATCTCGGGGCGCTCGGCCACCGCCGGATCGGCTTCATCACCGGCAACCCGAATTTGACCGCGAGCGCCGAGCGGCTCGAAGGCTATCGCGCCGCGCTCGCCGACCTGAAGCTGGCCGAAGCGCCCGAACTGATCGCCGAGGGGCTGTTCACCTATCGCTCGGGTCTCGACGCCGCCGATCAACTGCTCGAACTCGCCGATCCGCCCTCGGCGATCTTCGCGTCGAACGACGACATGGCGGCGGCGGCGGTGGCGATCGCGCATCGGCGCGGGCTCGACGTGCCGGGCGACCTCACGGTCTGCGGGTTCGACGATACCGCGCTCGCCACGACGATCTGGCCCGAGCTGACCACGATCCGCCAGCCGGTCATCGATATGTCGCGCATGGCGATCGACATGCTGGTGCGCGAGATCCGCGCGCGCAAGGCGAACGAGGGGAACGCTTCGGGCGCGCATCTGGTCGCGGAGTATGAATTGATCCGGCGCCAGTCGGATGCCGCGCCGCGCCGCCGCCCGGCCGCCCGGCGCGGCTCCGGCGGGGCGCTGCCCTCCCGCGCGCACGAGCCGCTGTAAGCGCCGTCCGAGCCGCCGCCCTCGCGGCGTTGCCCGCACGCCAAAAGAAAACCGCCGCTCCGGGGCGATCCCGGAACGGCGGCTCTTGAAACCAGGTCTTGAGCGCGGCCCGGCACCGGCGAGACGCTTTCGCATCCCCCGGCGCCGGCGTGCGGCCTATCCCTCCATCGCTTCCAGCTCGCGGCCGCGCGTTTCCCGAACCATCTTCTGGACGAAGAAGAACGAGATCGCCGCGAACACGGCATAGCCGGTGTAGGTCAGCGCGAGGCCCGGCGACTTGGCGAGCGTCGGGAAGCTGACCGAGATCGCCGCGTTCGCGATCCACTGCGCGAAGCCCGCCACCGCGAGGCCTGAACCGCGAATCTGGTTCGGGAACATCTCGCCGAGCATCACCCACATGATCGGGCCCCAGCTCATGTTGAACGCGATCGTGTAGAGGTTGGCCGCGACCAGCGCGATCACGCCGTTGTGGCCGGGCAGCGTGACCGCGCCGTCGGCGCCGGTCACCGCGGTCGAGAACGCCCAGGCGACCGTGGCGAGCGTCACGGTCATCCCGGCCGATCCGATCAGCAGCAGCGGCTTGCGGCCGATCTTGTCGACCAGCGCCATCGCGGCGAGGCACGCGCCGATCGAGAGCACGCCCGAGAGGATGTTGGTCATCAGCGCGTCGTTCTCGGAGAAGCCGACCGCTTCCCACAAAGTCGCGCCGTAATAGAAGACGACGTTGATGCCGACGAGCTGCTGGAACACCGCGAGGCCGATGCCCGCCCACAGGATCGGGCGGATCTTGCCGGTGGTCTTGTCGATCAGATCGGAGAGTTTGGGCTTGTGGTGATCGGCGGCGAGGCTGGCGCGGATCTCCGAAACCTTGCGATCCGCCTCGGTGCTGCCGAGCAGCCGGGTGAGCACGCCGCGCGCATCCTCATCGCGCCCTTTGGCGACAAGGAAGCGCGGGCTTTCGGGGATGAAGAACAGCGCGACGAGATAGATCGCGGCGGGGATCGCCTGCAGCCAGAACATCCAGCGCCACGCCGAGAAGCCGAACCAGAAATCGGCGGTCGAGCCGCCGGCGAAGCGCGCCAGCGCGAAATTGGCGACGAACGCGCCGGTGAGGCCGGTGATGATCATCACCTGCTGCACGCTCGACAGCCGGCCGCGGATCGCCGCCGGCGTGACTTCCGAGATGTACACGGGCGAGATGACGCTCGCCGCGCCGACGCCGAGGCCGCCCATGATGCGCGCGAGGATGAACACGAGCGAACTGCCGGCGGCGCCGGCGAGCAACGCGCTGACGAGGAACAGCACGGCGGCGAGCATCATCACGCTGCGCCGCCCGATCCGGTCGGCCAGACGCCCGGCGGTGAACGCGCCGATCGACGACCCGATCAGGATCGCGCCGACGTTGATGCCGAGGCCGAGCTTGCCGAGATCGAACGCGGCCTCCAGCCCCTTCTGCGTGCCGTTGATGACGCCCGAATCATAGCCGAACATGAAGCCGCCGATCGTGGCGACCGCCACGATCGTGGCGATAAAGCCCATATTGAGCTTTTGCTCAGGGTTTAATCCCACCGAACCTGTCACACCCTGCTCCTTGTTGCGCCGCTATCGGCGTTCGTCCCACCCAATATCGTGTCGTGCTTATCCGATCAGCGCCAGCCGGCGTCGATGAAATAATCATGGCCGGTACACATACGCGCGTCGTCCGATGCGAGGAACAGCGCGAGCGCCGCGACATCGGCGGGCTGGATGCGCCCGTCGAGGCACTGCGCGGCGACGATCTCGGCCTCGCCCTCGGGCGTGTACCATTTCTCCTGGCGCGGTGTCTGGACGTTGCCGGGCACGATCGTCGAGACGCGGATGTTGTCGCGGCCGAAATCGCGCGCCATCGCGCGGGTCATGCCTTCGATGCCGGCCTTGGCGGTTTCGTACAGCATCAGTTCGGGCAGGCCGAGATGCCAACTGATCGACCCGAAATTGAGGATCACGCCGCCGCCATTGGCGCGCATGCCGGGGACGACCGCCTGCGCGGCGAACAGCAGGTGGCGCAGGTTGGTCGCCATCCGCTCGTCCCAATATTCGGGCGTGATCGCGTCGATCGTGTGGCGATCGTCGCTGGCGGCGTTGTTGATGAGCACGTCGATGCCGCCGAACTCGGCGATGATCGATTCGATCGTGGTCTTGAGCAACGCCAGATCGCGCAGGTCGCACGGCTTGAAGACCGCACCCTCGAACCGCGCGGCATGGGCCACGCCCGCCTCCGCATTGATGTCGAGGAAGGCGACGCGTGCGCCGGCGCGCGCGAACGCCTCGACGAGTCCGGCGCCGATGCCGGTCGCGCCGCCGGTCACCAGCACGCGCTTGCCCTTGAGGCTCGGATAGACGGCGCGATCTTCCGCGGGCAGGAGTGCGATGCTCACGCTGCGCCGCCGAGCAAACCGCGCGACGCGAGGTTGGCGATGAACGCGCCGATGCCGGTCTGCCACGGCGCGGCGTCACGCGAATAGACCACGCGGTTGACCAACTCGCCCAGCCGATCGCTTTCGATCCGCACGGTGTCACCCACCTTGTGGGTGAAGCCGCGGCCCGGCTCGTCGCGGTCCTGAACCGGCGCGAACAAGGTGCCGAGGAACAGCACGAAGCCGTCGGGATATTGATGCTCGCTCAGCGTCTGCCTGACGAGGTCGAGCGGATCGCGGCTGATCTCCGCCATGTTGCTCGCGCCTTCGAGGCGGTAATTGTCCTCGCCCTCGATGGTGAGGCGCACCTCGGCCTTGCGCACGTCGTCGATCGTGAAGCCGTCATCGAACAGCCGCACGAACGGCCCGAGGGAGCACGAGGCGTTATTGTCCTTGGCCTTGCCGAGCAGCAGCGCCGAGCGTCCTTCGAAATCGCGCAGATTGACGTCGTTGCCGAGGCACGCGCCAACTGCCTTGCCCTTGCTGTCGACGAGCAGCGCGATTTCCGGCTCGGGATTGTTCCAGCTCGAATCGGAGCGGATGCCGATCTCCACGCCCGTCCCGACGGTGGAGAGCACCGGCGCCTTGGTGAACACTTCGGCGTCCGGCCCGATCGCGACTTCGAGATATTGCGACCACAGGCCCGCTTCGACCAGCGCCGCCTTGAGTTCGGCGGCCTCGTCCGAGCCGGGCTTGACCGAGCGGATCGAGCCGCCGACGCGCGCCTCGAGGCTGTCGCGGATCGCACCGGCGGCGGCCCAGTCGCCGCGCGCGCGCTCTTCGATGACGCGCTCGACCGCCGACACCGCGAAGGTGACGCCGCACGCCTTGACGCATTGCAGATCGATCGGGCTGATGACCGTCACGTCGGACTGATCGAGCGCGCCGAGCGACACGCCGCCCGCGCCGGAGAAATCACCCGCCTCGACCAGCGCGGACACGGTCGGCGCGACCCGCGACATATCGAAAAGCTCGCCGCCGATGAGCAGCACCGGACTCGGGCCTTGCGCGGTCTGCACGCGGCCGAGGAAACGGCCCGCCTGCCAGTCGCTCGGCAGGCTGTTCTGAATTGCGGTTCCGCCCCTCATATCCACTCCGGTAGTCTATTGAATTTGATAGCGCTACCAGCACGGCAGGGCCAGCGCTGTCAATAGGACAGACCAATGGGGTGCGCCAGAACGCAGGTAAGTTATGCGCAAGCGAAATTCACCGGGCCGGAAAAGCCGGGTGAGCGCCGCCGCCGGAGCCCCCTCACCGCGCGAAATAGCCCGCGTTCACAAGATCTTCGAACAGGCCGGGCTGCTCGGGGCGCCAGCCCAGAATGTCGCGCGTGCGGGCGCTCGACGCGGCGATATCGGCGCCAGCGAACATCGCGAGCCAGCCGAAATGATCGGCGGCCTGCTCGGGTGTGACGGACACCACCGGCATGCCGAGCCCCTGCCCGATCGCCTCGGCGATCGCGCGGAAGGGCACCCCCTCCTCGGCGACCGCGTGATAGGTCTCGCCGCCCGCGCCGCGCTCCAGCGCGAGGCGGTACAGGCGCGCGGCATCGCCGCGATGTGTCGCCGCCCAGCGATTCGCCCCGTCGCCGACATAGGCGGCGATGCCTTTGCGCCGCGCGATTTCGATCAGGAACGGCACGAAGCCATGATCCCCCGCCCCATGCGTCGTCGGCGCCAGCCGCACGGTCGATGCCCGCGCGCCAGCCGCCGCGGCCGCCGCCGCCGCGGCTTCCGAACGGCGCGGGAGAGTCTCGGGCGAGCGGTCTTGTTCGGTCGCGAGCCGGCCGGCCGCGAGCATCGCCAGCCCCGAGGTGACGAGCATCGGGCGCGCCGATGCGGCCAGCACCGCGCCCATCGCCTCGATCGCACGCGCATCCTCGGCGGCGTTGGCGGCATATCGGGAGAAATCGTGGTTGAACGCGGTGTGGATCACGCCATCCGCCGCCGCCGCGCCGCGCCTCAAGCTGTCGAGATCGTCGAGCCCGCCACGGTGGACCTTCGCGCCCGCCCTTTCCAGCGCGGCCGCGCTCGCATCCGATCGCGCGAGGCCGAGCACCTCATGCCCCGCATCGAGGAGATCCCGCACCACCGCGCTGCCGACGAACCCCGTGGCACCCGTTACGAAAACACGCATCGCCAATCCTTCCTGATCGATGCGGCCTCTATCGGGGCTGCCGCTATCGGGTTAAATATGGGAGCATATCGGGGTATAATGGGTAACAGCATGGCGACGCGGACCGATGACAACCGGCTCGGCACCTATTTGCGGGACCGCCGCACGCGGCTCGATCCGGCGGTGCTGGGCTTCCCGCCGGGGCGGCGGCGGACGCCGGGCTTGCGCCGCGAGGAGGTCGCGCAGCGCGCGCATATCAGCGCCACCTGGTACACCTGGCTCGAACAGGGGCGCGGCGGCGCGCCGTCCGCCGACGTGCTCAACCGCATCGCGCGCGCGCTGATGCTGACCGACGTCGAGCGCGAGCATATCTTCCTGCTCGCGCTCGGCCGCCCGCCCGAGGTGCGGTATCAATCGGGCGACGGCGTCACGCCGCGCCTGCAACGCGTGCTCGACGCGTTCGGCAATTGTCCCGCGCTGGTCAAGACGCTGACCTGGGACGTGGTGGCGTGGAACCGCGCCGCCGCGCTGGTGCTGACCGATTACGGCGCGCTGCCGCCCGATCGGCGCAATATCCTGCGGTTCCTGTTCTGCGATCCGCGCGTGCGCGCCGCGCAACACGATTGGGAGAGCGTCGCGCGCTTCGTGGTCGCCGCCTTCCGCGCCGACGTGACGCGCGCCGGCGCCGCCGCGCAAGCGAGCGCGCTGATCGAGGAACTGTGCGCGACCAGCGCGGAGTTCGCGCGGCTGTGGGCGGACAATGACGTTCGGCAGTACGGCGGCGGCCTGAAGCAATTGCGGCACCCGGTGCTGGGGCCGATCGCGTTCGAATATTCGGCGTTCGCCGTTGACGGCCGCCCCGATCTCGGGCTGATCGTTTACAATCCCGCCACCGCCGAGGATGCGGCGCGCATCGACGCGATGCTCCACCCCGAACGCGGCGAGGCGCCGGGAATTTTCACGCGGTAGGTGGCGGCGGCGGCGGCGCGGTGGCAAGACACCCCCGATGCGCCGCCTGCTGCCCCTCGCTGTGTTGCTCGCCGCCGGCGGGTGCGATTCGCGGCCCGATGCGGGCGCGGTGGTGGTCAGCGCGATCGGCGGCGCCCCCGCGCTCGCCGATCCGGCGCGGGGCGCGCTCGCCACGCCCGGCCGGCTGCTGCTCGATTCGGCCGCGCAGGGGCTGGTGCGCTTCGATGCGGCCGGGCAGATCGAACCCGGCCTCGCCGAACGCTGGACCGTGCTCGACGATGGCCGCAGCTACATCTTCCGCATCCGCGAGGCGACGTGGAGCGACGGCAAGCCCGTAACCGCCGCCGAAGTGGTCGCGATCCTCAAACGCCAGCTCTCGCCCGCGTCGCGCAACCCGTTGCGCCCGTTCCTCACCGCGATCCACGAGATCGTCGAGATGACGCCCGAGGTGATCGAGGTGCGGCTGAGCCGCCCGCGCCCCGATCTGCTCAAACTGTTCGCGCAGCCCGAACTCGCCATCCTGCGGGCGCGGCCGCCCGGCGGGAGCGGGCCTTTCCGCGCCGGCGGTATCGGGCGCGACGGGGTGATGCTGCGCCCGGCGTCCGATCCGCGCCACGCCGACGACGACGATGCGGCCACGCCGTCGCCGCAAGCCTCGGTACGGCTGATCGGCGAGCGCGCGGCGAAGGCGATCCTGCGGTTCCAGCACCGCGACGCGGATCTCGTCGCGGGCGGCGGCTTCGCCGACTGGCCATTGCTCGCGCACGCGTCGATCGCGCCCGCCGCGGTGCGGGTCGATCCGGCGGCGGGCGTGTTCGGGCTGGCCATCGCCGACCGCACCGGCTTCCTCGCCGATCCCGGCAACCGCGCCGCGATCGCGCAGGTGATCGACCGCGATGCGATCGTCGCCGCGTTCGCGCCCGGCTGGGCGGCGACGCTGAGCATCCTGCCCGAACAGCTCGATTCCGCCGCCCCGCCCGCCGTGCCGACGTGGCAGCAGGCCGGCGCGATCAACCTCTCGCCGGCGGAACGGGTGCGGCAGTGGCGCCAGATGCACCCGCTGCCGCTGTACCTGCGCGTCGCGCTGCCCGCCGGGCCGGGCGCGACGATCCTCTACGGCCATGTCGCCGCCGCGCTGGTGCGGATCGGCATCGTGCCGCAGCGCGTGGGGCTGGCCGAATCCGCCGATCTGCGGCTGGTCGATGCGGTCGCGCCGTATGACAGCGCGCGCTGGTATCTGGCGACGGCGTGCCAGCCGTGCGGCGAGGCCGCGCGCAGCGCGCTCGACGCCGCGCGCGACGCGCCGACGCTCGCCGAGCGCGCGCGGCATATCGCGGACGCGGACGCAGCCCTTGCCGCCGACGTCGCGTTCGTGCCGATCGCGCGTCCGCTGCGTTGGTCGCTGGTGTCGGCGCGGCTCAAGGCGTGGACCGGGAACCCGCGCGCATGGCATCCGTTGAATCGGCTTCGCAGTGACACCAATTGAGGTGACATGACCCAGGCCACCCGCATCAAGCCCGAACCGCTCCACGGCTTCGCCTCCGGCTATGTCGGCCGTGACGCCGCGGCGGTGCGCAAACGCATCGAGGCGATGGAGCGGCTGCTCGAAGGGCTGTTCGTGATCCCCGGCATCAACCGGCGGATCGGCCTCGACGTGATCCTCGACCTGATACCGATCGGCGGAGACGCGGTCGGCGCGGCGATGGGCGCGTGGATGGTGTGGGAGGCGCGCAACCTCGGCATGTCCAAAGTGCAGATCGCGCGGATGCTGGGCAATGTCGGGGTCGATTTCGCGCTCGGGCTCATCCCGTTCGTCGGCGCGATTCCCGACGCGCTGTTCCGATCGAACACGCGCAATTTGCGGATCATCCACAAGCATCTCGACAAACATCACCCCGCGAGCGCGGTCGTCGAGCAGCGGTGACCGTCGCCCCGGCGCAGGCCGGGGCCGTTGCATGATCTGGCGGTCCGATCGCCCAAAACCCAGCGGCCCCGGCCTGCGCCGGGGCGACGTGTCTAGCGGCGGCCGCGCCAGATTTTCAGCGGCGTGCTCGCCGGAATCCCGCCCGAGTTCGGCTTGCACCGCTCGTACGCGAAGCTCTTGTCGAGGCACAGCCAGAGTTCGTCGAGCCAGCCCTTGCGGTTGGCGGTCACGCGGATCGCGCTCGCGGGCAGCCCCGGATTGACGGCCGCGAACGCCGCCGCGAAATCGCCCGCGGTGAGCGGCCGGCGCGAGAGCGCGTCCATGTCGGGGTAGCGCAGTTTTCCGTACAGCCCGGTCGAGCGTTTGAAATACTCCGCCGGCGTGGTCGGCATGCAGGTGCCGTGCTTGGCCCATTCGTGCTGGAGCAACTGCGCCGACGGGGTCGCGCACAGATGCTGCTTGATGAGCGCCGACGGCAGGATCGGTGTCGCCTGGCAATATTGCGGCCACTCCGCCCCTACCCCGTCGGGCCACAACCCATGCAGCGTGAAGCCGAAGCGATTGCCGCCGCCGCATTCCATCTGCGCGCCCGCGTCGCGGCGGTGCGCCTGGCAATATTCGGGCGCCCAGGTGAGCGCGAGCGTGTAGCCGCCGATCGGCAGGGTGCGCACCGGCTCCATGGCGGAGGGGAGTTCGGGGCGCGGACTCGGCACGAACGCGGGGATCGCGCATTGCAGCGCCTGTGCCTGCGCGACGCCGGGCAGCGCGATCGCGAGCAGCGGCAGGATGTACGACAGTTTCATGTGGCGTTCCCCCTCGTATCCGTGACCGCCATCGCCCTCAAAGCGCGGCGAAATCAAGCCCGATGTCGGCGGCGGGCGCGGATTGGGTGATGCGGCCTACGCTGACATAGGTGACGCCGCTTTCCGCGATCGCACGGATCGTGTCGAGCCGGACCCCGCCCGAGGCCTCGGTCGGCACGCGCCCGCCGACCAGGGCGACGGCCTCGCGCAGCATGTCGGGCGGCATGTTGTCGAGCAGCAGGTGCGTCGCGCCCGCCTCGAGCGCCGGCGCGATCTGCGCGAGCGTGTCGACCTCGGCGATGATGCTGGCGATCCCCGCCGCCTTCGCGCGCCGCACCGCCTCGCCGATGTCGCCAGCGACCGCGACGTGATTGTCCTTGATCATCGCAGAATCCCACAGCCCCATGCGGTGATTGGTCGCGCCGCCCATGCGGGTCGCATATTTCTCGAGCACGCGAAGACCAGGGATGGTCTTGCGCGTATCGAGCAGGGTCGCGCCGGTGCCGGCGATCGCATCGACATAGGCGCGGGTCAGCGTGGCGATGCCCGACAGATGCTGGACGGTGTTGAGCGCGGAGCGTTCGGCGGTGAGCATCGCGCGGGCCGCGCCTTCGAGCCGCAGCAGCTCGGTGCCGGGCGCGACCGAATCGCCGTCCTCGACCAGCCGGGTGATCGCCACCGCCGGATCGAGTGACCGGAAGAACGCCTCGGCGATGCCGAGACCCGCGACGACGATCGCGTCGCGGCTGTCCATCACGCCGGTGAAGCGCGCCTCCGCCGGGATCACCGCCGCCGCGGTGATATCCCCGGCGTCGCCGAGATCCTCGGCGAGCGTCGCCGCGACGAACGCATCCAGATCGAAACGGTCGAGGTGAAAGGCCATGCGGGCATCCGGCTGGTTGAACGATGCCCGCCCCTTGCCAGATCGCGCCGCGCACGAACAGCGCGCTTACAGCTCCTGCACGGTCGGGCGGAACAGAATTTCGTTGACGTCCATGTCCTCGGGCTGGCTGATCGCGAACGCGACGACGCGCGCGAAGCTGTCGGCCGAGATCGCGTTCTTCTCGTAGAAGTCGTTCATCCCCGCCGCGATATCCGGCTCGGTGATGCTCTGCGCCAGTTCGGAGGAGACCGCGCCCGGCGAAACGATCGTCGTGCGGATATTGTACGGCTTCACTTCCATCCGCAGCCCTTCGGACAGCATCCGCACCGCCGCCTTGGTCGCGGCATAGACCGCGCTGCCGGGGCGAACCTTGTGCCCGGCCACCGACGACACGTTGATGATATGGCCGCTCTTCTGCGCGGTCATATGTGGGAGCGCGGCGGCGATGCCGTACAGCGTGCCCTTGAGGTTGACGTCGATCATCCGGTCCCAATCGGCGATCTTGCGGCGTTCGAGCGGCGAATGCGGCATCAGCCCGGCATTGTTGATGAGCACATCGATACGGCCGTGGAGCGCGACCGCGCGATCGACCAGCGCCTGCACCTGCACCGCATCGGTCACGTCGGTCTCGACGGCGGCATCGTCGCCCAGCCCGAGGTCTGCGGCGAGCGCCTGGAGCCGATCGAGCCGCCGCGCGCCGAGCACGAGCTTCGCGCCCGCCGCCGCCAGATGGCGCGCGGCCGCTTCGCCCAAGCCGCTGCTCGCGCCGGTGATGACGATGATCTTGCCTGCGATATTCTCGGTCATGATGATCTCCTGTGCTGTGCGGATACGGTCAGTTGCCGGTCCTCGCCATCAACTGGGCTGGGTAGCGCTCGCCTTCGACGTCGATTTCGGCCAGCGCGGCGCGAATATCGGCAAGCTCGCCGTCGTCGAGCGTGACGGTGAGCGCGCCGAGATTTTCCTCGAGCCGGTGGCGCTTGGTGGTGCCGGGGATCGGCACGATCCACGGGCGTTGCGCGAGCAGCCACGCGAGCGCGATCTGCGCCGGTGTCGCCTGCTTGGCGTCGGCGATCGTCCTGATCCGGTCGATCAGCGCCTGGTTCTTCGCCATCGCCTCGGGGGTGAAGCGCGGCAGCAGCTTGCGGAAATCGCCTTCGGTCAGTTCGGTCCCGAGCGCGCCGGTGAGGAAGCCCCGGCCGAGCGGGCTATACGGCACGAAGCCGATGCCGAGTTCCGCGCACACATCGAGGATGCCGTTGGTCTCGGGCTCGCGCGTCCACAGCGAATATTCGTTCTGGAGCGCGGCGACTGGCTGGACCGCATGCGCGCGGCGCACCGTCGCCACGCCGGGTTCGGAAAGGCCGAAATGCTTGACCTTGCCTTCGGCAATCAGGTCTTTGACCGTACCCGCGACATCCTCGATCGGGACGGCGGTATCGACACGGTGCTGGTAGAACAGGTCGATCACCTCGACGCCAAGCCGCTTCAGCGAGGCGTCGCACACCGCGCGGATATGGTCGGGCTGGCTGTTGAGGCCGCCGGACACGCCCTGATCGGCGTTGAAGCCGAACTTGGTGGCGATCACCACCCGGTCGCGCACCGGGCGCAGCGCCTCGCCGACAACCTGCTCGTTGGTGAACGGGCCATAGATTTCGGCGGTGTCGAAGAAGGTGACGCCGAGATCGACCGCGGTGCGGAGCAGCGCGATCGCCTCATCCTTGCCGGGCGCGTGACCATAGCTGGACGTGAGCCCCATACAGCCGAAGCCGAGCGCCGAAACCTCGAGTCCGCTGTCGCCGAGCGTGCGTGTTTGCATGTGCGATCCTCCTGTGTGCCGATGACGCGCGCCATCGGTGGGTGGGAGATAGGGTCGAAGACGGCGGCGGATTAGGCCGTGAATGTGGGATGAGCCTATGCCGTACATTCATGAATGGCGACCACATTGATGCAAGCGGAGGCCGTTCGGGCGGAAGACTCCCGGTTCAGCCCACGGGGGCGAGCAACCGCACCGCGAGCGCGAGCCGGCTCGCGTCGCCACGCGCGACAGGCTCGGACGGCAACAGCCGCCCGGCACGATCGAGCGCCGCGACGACATCGCCGCGCGACACGCCGCGCGCGCACAGCAATTCGCCCAGATAGCGCACCCGGAACGGCGCGGCGCGGCCGCACGCCTGCGCGAGCACCTCGAGCCAATAGGCATCGAGATCGCAATCGGCATAGACTTCGCAGCCGGCGGCCTCGGCCATCAATTCGTCCAGGACTTGCTGCGGATGCTGCCCCCGCTCGGACAGCATCGTGCGGCTGATACCGTGGAGATGCTCGGCCTCGGGCGACCAGTCCCAATATCGCCACTCGGCGGCCGGGCGGATCAGCCAGCTTCGCGTGGTGCCATCGACCTTCGCCAGCGCGACCTCGATCGGATAGGATTCCCCCGCTTCGGGCAGGCACGACGCCGCGAAGTCGATGATCGCCACCGGCCGCGCTTCGGTGCGGGAGAGAGACTGAGTCGCCAAGATCACCTCCTGATGACAGTTTGGCGACACTCTCGGGACTTGTCACGCGCGGCGTGCGCGGTGCGGCGAGATCAGCCGATACCGAGCGACAGCAGCAGATCGTTGCTGATCGCGGGCGTGAGCGGCAGTTTCATCTTGGCGCGATAGCCGAGGATCGCGGCGCGCGTGGTCGCGCCGATCACTCCATCGGGATCGCCCGAATCGAACCCGGCGGCATCGAGCGCGGCCTGAACGCGGAATTCGGTCGAATGTTCGACCGGCGGTGCGCCGATCACGAACGGCCAGATCTTCGCGAACCATTTCCTGCGCCCGGCCAGCCCGACGAGCCCGCCGTTGACGAGCCTCGTCACCAGTTCGATGTCATTGTGATCGGCGGCGACATTGCAATGCTTGTCGTCCCATTCGGCGAGCGCGGGCTTGAGCGCGTGATCGCCCGACGCGACGAGATCGGGGTGGCCGACGAAATCGACGCCACAGCGCTTTCCGAAATCGGCATAGCTGGCGCGGCCCGTCGTCTGGAGAATGCCGCGCCCGCGATACGTCCAGCCGTCCTTCGAGGCCGGCGGCCCGTTGCCCATGCGATTGCCATAGACGAGGCTGAACAGAGCGACGCCGTGATCGCGCTTGCACTGCTCCGCCATCTCGACGCAGGCGGCGCGATTGGTGAAATATTTGTGCCAATTGCCCGAATCCCACATATCGCCGAGGTTCTTGGCGGAATAGTCGCCGCTTTCGACCAGGATGGTCAGCCCGCCGGTCTCATGCAGCACCTGCGCCATGAAATGCGCAAGTCTTAGCGGCGTGGTGATGCCGCTCTTGGCGAGCAGCGCATCGCCCTGTTGGAACGCCTGTTTATATGCATCCTTCGCGCTTGGCGCGAAACGCGAAACGATATCGCTCGCCCGAACGGCAGCGGCCACGCTCATCGACAGCCTCCCCCACAGTGACTGTCCCGCGTCTTCTGCCGATCAATCGCTGTAGGCAAGCCTTATTGTCGCCGATGTGACGATGACCTTGGCGAGATCTTCTCCCCTCCCCGGAAGGAGGGGAGCGTGTAGCATTATTGGGAGACTTTGAGCGGCCCCAGATCGCCCAGCCCGACCGTGCCCGAGGCCATCGCCAGCATCGCGTCGAGGCTCTTCTTGGCGCGCAGCCGCAGCCCTTCCTCGATCTCGACGCGCGGGGTGAGGTCGCGCAGCGCGATATACAGTTTCTCGAGCGTGTTGAGCGCCATGTACGGACAGATGTTGCAGTTGCAATTGCCGTCGGCACCCGGCGCGCCGATGAAGGTCTTGGCGGGCGCGGCCTTTTGCATCTGGTGGATGATGTGCGGCTCGGTCGCGACGATCAGCGTGTCGCCGGGCATCGAATCGGCGAAGGCGAGGATGCCGCTGGTCGATCCGACATAATCGGCGTGATCGAGGATATAGGGCGGGCATTCGGGATGCGCGGCGATCGGCGCGCCGGGGTGCTCGATCTGGAGCTTGAGCAGCTCGGTCTCGCTGAACGCCTCGTGGACGATGCACACGCCCGGCCACAGCAGCATGTCGCGCCCGGTCTTGCGCGCGAGATAGCCGCCGAGATTCTTGTCGGGGCCGAAGATGATCTTCTGCTCGGGCGGAATCTGGCTGAGGATCTTCTCCGCCGACGACGAGGTGACGATCACGTCGGAGAGCGCCTTCACCTCGGTCGAGCAGTTGATGTAGGTCAGCGCGATGTGATCGGGGTGCGCGGCGCGGAACGCGGCGAACTGCTCGGGCGGGCAGCTATCCTCGAGGCTGCACCCGGCATCCATGTCGGGCAGCACGACGATCTTCTCGGGGGAGAGGATCTTGGCGGTCTCGGCCATGAAGCGCACGCCGCAGAAGGCGATCACGTCGGCGTCCGTCGCCTGTGCCTTGCGCGACAGATCGAGACTGTCGCCGACGAAATCGGCGAGATCCTGGATCTCGGGCTTCTGATAATAATGCGCGAGGATGACGGCGTTGCGCTCCTTGCGCAGTCGGTCGATCTCGGCGCGCAGGTCGAGTCCTTGCAGGTCTTGAGTCTGGACGGTCATGCGCAAAGTCTCCCTCGCGCGCCCAGATAGGGAGTCGCGCGGCGGTTGTCAGCCGCGATCGCTCACCGCCCCTCGGCGAGAATCTCCTCGATCGATCGGCTGCGGTCCCATTGTTCGGTGTTGCGGCCGCCCTCGCCCTCGAACTGGACGACGACGTGCGCATCGACGCCCGCGATGGTCAACGGGCGCTGGTACAGATCGGCGATCTCGCGCCGGGCATTCTCGCGCGCGCGCACCATGTTCTTCGCGCTCCCCGCCTCGCCCCGCACGACCTGCGCGGCGCGCGACGAGGCGCGCTGGCGCAGCCGCGCCATCGCGCCGCGCGTGACGATGAGGCCGGTCGCCTGATCGACCGTCGCGCGGCCTTCGTCGACGTTGACGCTGTCGACGCGCACGTCGGGCGGGGTCACGATCAGCGTCTTGGTCTTGGCGTTCCAGAAGAAATGGCCGCGATCGAGCTTGGCGAGGTCGACGAAATAATCCGCCTCGAACGGCGCCTTGAACACCAGCCCCGAGGGCAGGATGCCACCCCAGCCCGTATCGGAGGCGGTCGCCTGCACCGTGCCGGTCAGGCGGCTGACGCGCAGATCGGTCGCGCCGGCGAGCCGCGCATCGACCACCTTGGAGACGACCAGCCCGTCGCTCTCGCGCTCGACCGTGTAGCGCACCGTATAGCGCTGATAGGCAAGATAGCCGCCGACCCCGAGCGCGATCACCACCGCCAGCACGACCGCGCCGGCCAGCGCGGGGATCAGCCAGGCGGCGGGGCGCGGCGATTCAACCGGCATAGGACCAGGTTTCGGAATCCTCGGTCACCAGCCCGCGCGCGCGCAGATCGATCAGATGCGCGAGCACCGAGCGGCCGGCGGCGGGGAACAGCCTGGGATCGAGCCCGGCGTACATCCGCTCGACCATGTCGGGCACCGGGCGCGACCCCTCGCGCAGTAGCCGGAGGATTTGCCCTTCGCGCTGCTTGCGGTGACCCATCATGCCGCGCACCAGCCGGCGCGGGTTTTCGATCGGGTCGCCGTGGGCGGGGTAATAGATACGGTCCTCGCGGTGCATCAGCCGGTCGAGGCTCGCCATATACGCGGCCATGTCGCCATCGGGCGGCGCGACGACGCTGGTCGACCAGCCCATCACATGATCGCCGGTGAACAGCGCGCCGGTCTCCTCCAGCGCGAAACACAGGTGGTTGGAGGTGTGGCCGGGGGTATGGACCGCGCGCAGCGTCCAGCCCTGCCCCGCCACCGCCTCGCCATCGGCGAGGATGCGGTCGGGCGCGTAATCGGGGTCGAACCCCGCTTCTAGGCGCGGCCCCGTATCGGCGACGACGAGCGGCGCGCAGCCGACGATCGGCGCGCCGGTCAGCGCGGCGAGCGGACGCGAGGCCGGGCTGTGATCGCGGTGGGTGTGGGTGATAACGATCGCTGTGACGGGCCGTCCGGCGATGGCGGCGACGATCGCGTCGAGATGCTCGGGCAGGTCGGGGCCGGGATCGATCACGGCGAGATCGGTGGTGCCGACCAGATAGGTCTGCGTGCCGGTATAGGTGAAGGGCGACGGGTTGGGCGCGAGCACCCGCGCGACGCGCGGCTCTAGCGCTTGCGAAGTGCCGGTGTGCTGCGCGTCCATGCCGGTCGATGTGGCGGCGCCGGACGCGGAACGCAAGTCCGCGCCCGGCGTGCCGGTCAATCGGCGCGGGCGATATCCGATTCCATCTCGGCGATCGAACCTTCGATCGACCGCAACGCGTCGCGGCGGGCATCGTCGGGCATGTGCGTGTTGCCCATGATGGTGACGCGCGCCCGGCGCAATCCGACGAGCGCGGAGCGATAGGCGTTGCGCTGGATCACCGCGCTCTTCGCGGCCAGTTCCGCGCCGCGCGCCGCCGCGCGCTCGATTCGGTCGGTGCAGATCGTGATGCTGCGCTTGCCGTCATGCTCTTCCCGGATGACGGTCGGCTTGTCAGGGCCGCCGCAGTTGGCGGAGATCACGCGCGGCACGTTGGCGGCGACATCGCCGATGCCGTGCCAATCCCGATCCGAAAGCGCGACCGGCGGTACGGGCGGCACGGGCCGCACCGGCGCGGCGGGGGACAATGGCGACACCGGCGGCACGACCGGCGCGATCGGCACGTCGGAAGACGCTGGCGGAACGACCGGCACATCCGACGAGGCCGGCGGAACAATTCGCACCTCCGCCGACGCTTGGGGAGCGACCGGCACGTTTGACGACTCCGGGGCGAGCGCGGCGATCGCCGGCATCGCAGGCATCCGGTCAAGCGAGGCGATATCGATCCCCGTCACCGTCTTCACCCGCGTTCGGACATGCTCGGCGGCCTGCGTGCCCGAGGCGGTCAGCCCCAGAGCGGCGGCGCCGAGCAGCGCGATGGTCGCGGCGCCGCCGGCCAGGCGGACGCGGGAAATGCGGCGGGTGGTCAGCATCCTCAGTCTCCCTTTCAGATCATCGATGGTGTGGAGGTGGCAGGCCGCCGAGACCGCGCCGCCATGCGCCGCTTTCAGGATCGCGCAGGCATAGGTGTGGCGGGTGATCGCGGGGCGGCCGGCGAGCACGCGCGCATCGTTCGCCACCTCCTGATCGCTGCGGAACGCGCGGAAGGCGTACCAGGCGAGCGGGTTGAACCAGTGCAGCGCGAGCACCGCCAGCGCGACCCAGTTGGAGATCAGATCGCCGCGCGCGTGGTGGCCGAGTTCGTGCGCCAGCGCGAGATCGCGCTCGGCGGGATCGTACAAGGCCCCGAAATCGGTCGGGAAGGCGACGTAGCGGCGCCGGATGCCGAAGGCGAGCGGCCCTCGCGCCGCCGGTGTCTCGATCACGTCCACGCCGTCACGCTCTTCGAGCGGCCGGGCAGCGGCGAGCAGATCCTTGCAGAAGCGGCGGTGCGCCAGAACATGCCAGCCGGCGAAACCGAGCGCGCCGACCAGCCACGCGGTCGCCAGTACCGGCACGATCGCCTCCCAGCCGATCGACTGCGCCGCGACCCGTGCCGGTGCCGCAAGCAAGACGGTGACCGGCTCGCCCGCCTGCGCGACCGGCAGGATCGCGGCGTGGCGCACGCTCTCGGACACGGTCCGGGGCAGCGGTGGCAGGCACAGCCGCAACACCGGCAGCGCCCACAGCGCATAAGCGACATCCGGCCCGAACGCGCGGCGCACCGGCCCGCGGATCGCCATCACCAACGCCATCAGCACGGCGGAGCCGGCGAGCGCCTCGAGTGCCCAGCCGATCATGGCTTGAGCGCCTTGAGCAGCGCCTCGATCTCGGTGATGTCCTGCGCGGACAGCGCATCCCGCTCGGCGAGATGCGCGACCAGCGGCGTGAGCCTCCCACCGAACAGCCGGTCGATCAGCCGCCGCGATTCGCCCGCGACATAGTCTTCGCGCGCGACCAGCGGGCGGTAGAGATAGCGCCGGCCATCGGCCTCGTGCGCGATCACGTTCTTGGCGAGCAGCCGGCCGAGCAGCGTCTTGACGGTGTTGGCGGACCAGTCGCGCCCCGGCGCGATCCGTTCGGCCACATCCTGCGCGGTGAGCGGGCTATCGTCCCACAGCACCTCCATCACCGCATGTTCGGCATCGCTGATCCGTTCGGCCACGACTCGCTCCCGTAATGACTACACGTGTAATCGCACTGACTACGTGTGTAGTCAAGATCGGCGGCGTGCCGTCGCGGCGAATCCTGCGCGCGTCTCTTGACCAGTGCTGCACCGCACCCCTATCCGCCGGATGTTGGAGGGACACGCATGCAGAAGCTCTACCCGAACGCCGCCGCCGCTTTAGAGGGGCTGCTTCAGGACGGCATGACGATCTGCGCGGGCGGCTTCGGCCTCTGCGGCATCCCCGAACGGCTGATCGACGCGATCCGCGACGCGGGCACCAAGGATCTCACCATCGCCAGCAACAACGCCGGCATCGACGGCGAGGGCCTGGGCAAGCTGCTGCGCACCCGCCAGGTCAAGAAGATGATCTCCTCCTATGTCGGCGAGAACAAGGAGTTCGAGCGGCAGTATCTTTCGGGCGAGCTCGAGGTGGAATTCTGCCCGCAGGGCACGCTCGCCGAGCGCTGCCGCGCGGGCGGTGCGGGCATTCCCGGCTTCTACACCAAGACCGGCGTCGGCACGCTCGTCGCCGAGGGCAAGGAAGTGAAGAGCTTCGACGGCGAGGACTATATCCTCGAGCGCGGAATCCGCGCCGATCTCGCGATCATCAAGGGCTGGAAGGCCGACAGCACCGGCAATCTGATCTTCCGCAAGACCGCGCGCAACTTCAACCAGCCAATGGCGACCGCGGGCAAGGTGTGCGTCGCCGAGGTCGAGGAGATCGTGCCGGTCGGCAGCCTCGGCGCCGATTCGATCCACCTGCCCGGCATCTACGTGCAGCGGCTGATCGTCGGCAGCCCCTATGACAAGAAGATCGAATTCCGCACCGTCCGGGAACGCGCTGCGTGAAGCGACTCCTCGCCCTCACGGGGTCGCTGGCGGCACTGGCGCTGTTGCAGGGCTGCGCCGCGGCGATCCCGATGGCGGCCGATATCATGGGGCGGCGCCATTATGACGCGCGCCTCAACGGACGGATCGAGACCGACACCGATCTCGCCGCCTATGCCAGCGCCGCCGCGAGCGCGCCGCCGGTGATCCCCGCCGCCTTCGCCGGCCCGGAGACCGCGCCCGCGCCGATCCACGCGGCGATGCTCCAGCCCGGCGGCGGCACCGACATCGCGCTCCAGCAGGCGTCCGCACAGGACGACGAGGCGCCCGCCGCGTCGCGCACCTATGTCGCGCCGCGCAGGCGCAAGCGCGGGGCCACGCCGCCGCCGCCACCGCCGCGTTCCGCGACGGCGGTGCCGGCGGGGATGCAGTATCTCTACGGCTCGGGCGAGGCGGCGGCGCAATATCTGCAGACCTATATCGCGCTCGAAAACTATCTGCTCGGCGTCACCTCGGATCGCGCGATCGGGCATATCGTCCATTCGGTCGTGCTCGCGCCCGGCGCGACGCTCCAGAATCCGAGCTTCCTGCCATGCGACCAGAAGCCGATGGCGGTCGTGTTCGATATCGACGAGACGGTGGTGTTCAACCTCGGCTTCGAACAGGCGAGCCTCGCCGCGGGCGGCGGCTACAGCGCGGCACGCTGGGAAGCGTGGGAACGCTCGGGCAGCAAGGCGGTGTCACTCGCGCCCGGCGTCGCGGAAGCGATCAAGGTCGCGCGCGACGCGCATGTCGAAGTGATCTTCAACAGCAACCGCTCGGGCGCGAACGCGGACAAGACCGCCGCGATGCTCAACGGCCTCGGCGTCGGCCCGGTCGCTTATGGCACCAACCTGTGGCTGAAAGGCGACAGCGGCAGCACCGGCAACGGCAAGGACGCGCGCCGGCAGGACATTTCGGTGCATTATTGCGTGATCGCGATGGTCGGCGATCAGCTCGGCGATTTCAGCGACCTGTTCAACGCTGGCGACATCACCCTGTCGGAACGGCGCCAGCTCACGGCGGGCCGCGAAATCTATCTGCTCTGGGGGCATGGCTGGTTCATGCTGCCCAATCCGGCGTATGGCACCGCCGTCAACGGCACGCAGGCGGACATCTTCCCCGCCGACAAACGCTGGACACCCGGCGCGGCACCGCCCCCCGACCCCGCTCCCACGGAGAAATAACATGGCCTGGACCCGTGACGACATGGCGGCGCGCGCCGCGCGCGAGCTGCAGGACGGCTTCTACGTCAATCTCGGCATCGGCATCCCGACGCTGGTCGCGAACCATATCCCCGAGGGCGTCGAGGTGACGCTCCAGTCGGAAAACGGCATGCTTGGCATCGGCCCTTTCCCCTATGCGGGCGAGGAGGACGCCGATCTCATCAACGCGGGCAAGCAGACGATCAGCGAACTGCCGCAAAGCGCCTATTTCTCGTCGTCGGACAGTTTCGCGATGATTCGCGGCGGGCATATCGATCTGACCGTGCTCGGCGCGATGGAGGTCGCCGAGAATGGCGACATCGCCAACTGGATGATCCCCGGCAAGATGATCAAGGGCATGGGCGGGGCGATGGATCTCGTCGCCGGCGTCAAGAAGATCATCGTCGTGATGGAGCATACAGCCAAGAACGGCGACCCCAAGTTCATCCCGGCCTGCACGCTGCCGCTGACCGGCAAGAACGTCGTCGACATGATCGTCACCGATCTGTGCGTGTTCCGCCGGCCCGACCATGACAGCCCGTTCGAGCTGATCGAACTCGCCCCCGGCGTGACCGCCGACGAGGTCGCCGCCAAGACCACCGCGCATTACACCAGCGCCATCGCGTGATCCTGCGCATCGCCGCGATCGGCCTGTTGGCGGTCGCGGTCGGGCTGGTGGCGGTGCTCAGGCTGCTCTCGCCACCGGGTCAGCTCAGCCTGCTCGACGGCGCGATGGGCGGCGGCTGGGGCACCGCTCGGCCCGGCGTCGCGGTGCCGTTCGGCGGCCACGGCCAGACGCTCGACGTGTGGCGGCCCGCATATCCGGCGCACGCGAAGCTGCCGGTGGTGATCTTCTTCTATGGCGGCGGCTGGGCGGCGGGATCGCGCGACGGCTATCGCTTCGCGGCGCGGGCGTTCGCCAGACGGGGGTTCGTCGTGGTGGTGCCCGATTACCGCAAGGTGCCGGCGGTGCGCTTCCCCGCCTTCGTCGAGGATGGCGCCGAGGCGGTGAAATGGACGCACGATCATATCGCGGCCTACGGCGGCGATCCCGATCGGATCGCGCTGGCGGGGCATTCGGCCGGGTCGCACATCATCGCGCTGCTCGCGCTCGATCGGCGCTATCTGGCGGCGCAAAAGCTGCCACCGAACACGATCAAGGCGGTGGTCGGCCTGTCGGGACCGTATGATTTCTATCCGTGGACCTCGCCGCGCGCGATCGCGGCGTTCAAGGGAACCGCCGATCCACGGACCACGCAGCCGATCGCCTACGCGCGCGCCGATGCACCGCCGATGCTGCTCGTCACCTCGTCCGGCGATACCGAGGTCGAGCCGCGCAATGCGATCAGCCTCGCGCAGCGACTCGATACGCTCGGCGCGCCGGTGACCTTGCGCAGCTACCCGAGGCTCAGCCATGAGGAGGTGGTGATGGCGCTGTCGGTGCCGTTCCGGCGCAAGGCGGCGGTGCTCGCGGACAGCGCGGCCTTTCTGCACGGGGTGATCGGGCGGTAAGGCCATGCCGGCGACCTGAACAGGGGGGAACTTCGAGATGCGCGTGCTGCTCACGGGATCGTCAGGCTGGCTCGGCCGCTTCCTCGCGCCGCGCCTGCGCGAAGCCGGGCACAGCGTCACCGGGCTGGACGTCGCGCCGGGCATCGACACCGACGTGATCGGCAGCGTCGCCGACCGCGCGTGCGTCGAGCGATTGTTCGCGGAGCATTGCTTCGACGCGGTGATCCACGGCGGCGCGCTCCACAAGCCAGACATCGTCCGCTATCCGCGTCAGGCGTTCATCGACGTCAACGTCAGCGGGACGCTCCACCTGCTCGAAGCGGCGGTGGCGCATGGCGCGAGCCGCTTCGTCTTCATCTCGACCACGTCGCTGATGATCTCCGCCGCGATCCGCGCGGGCACCGCGAACGAAGCGGTGTGGATAGACGAAAGCCTCGCCCCGCTCGAACCCCGCAACATCTACGGCATCACCAAGCTCGCCGCCGAGCAGATGTGTCGGCTGATCCATGACGAGCATCGCCTGCCCGTAGTGATCCTGCGCACCGGGCGCTTCTTTCCCGAGGATGACGACACGCACCGCGCGCCCGACGGCGAGAACATGAAGGCGAACGAACTGCTTCACCGCCGCCTCACCGTGGAGGATGCGGCGGACGCGCATCTGCTTGCGCTGGAGCGCGCGCCCGAGATCGGCTTCGGCACTTTCATCCTGTCGGCGCCCACGCCGTTCACACGTGCCGATTGCGCCGCGCTGAAGACGGACGCGGCGGCGGTGATCGCCCGCATCTTCCCCGATGCCCCGGCGCTGTATGCCGCACGCGGCTGGTCGCTGCCCGAGCGGATCGACCGTGTGTACGATGCCGGCCTTGCCGAGCGCGTGCTCGGCTTTCGCTGCCGCACCGGCTTCGCCGAGCAACTCGCCGCGCTGCGCGACCAGGCGCCCTCGCCGGTCACGCACGATCCGGCGTATCTCTCGCCCAAGGAGGCGGGTTGACCGCGGATTTCCGACTTGCGCAATGAACATGCAGTCTGAGGTTGCGATCGCGCATCAAAGCGTTAAAGCGCGCGCATGTCGAACCCGCAAACGCTGTACGAGAAAATCTGGAACGCGCATGTCGTCGAAAAGCGCGACGACGGGACGTGCCTCATCTATATCGATCGTCACCTCGTCCATGAGGTGACCAGCCCGCAGGCCTTCGCGGGCTTGCGCGCCAACGGCCGCACGGTGCGACGCCCCGATCTCACGCTCGCGGTGCCCGACCACAACCTGCCGACCACGCCGCGCGTCGATGCCACCGGCCACCGCCTGCCGATCACCGACCCGGAGAGCGCGCAGCAGCTCGACGCGCTCGAGCGCAACACGCGCGACTTCGGCGTCGATTATATCGACGCGGTCGCGCCCGAGCAGGGCATCGTCCATGTCGTCGGCCCCGAACAGGGCTTCACCCTGCCCGGCACGACGCTGGTATGCGGCGACAGCCACACCTCGGCGCATGGCGCGCTCGGCGCGCTCGCGTTCGGGATCGGCACCTCCGAGGTCGAGCATGTGCTCGCCACGCAGACCTTGCTGCTCAGCCCGTCGAAGACGTTCGAGGTGCGGATCGAGGGCAAGCTCGGTGTGGGCGTTACGCCGAAGGACGTGATCCTCCACGTCATCGGGCGGATCGGCACCGCCGGCGGCACCGGCCATGTCATCGAATATACCGGCTCGACGATCCGCGACATGTCGATCGAGGGCCGGTTGACGATCGCCAACATGTCGATCGAGGGCGGCGCGCGCGCCGGGCTGATCGCGCCCGACGAGACGACGTTCGCCTATCTCAAAGGTCGGCCGATGGCGCCGAAGGGCGCGGCATGGGATGCGGCGGTCGCCTATTGGCGCACGCTGCCGACCGATCCGGGCGCGCGCTACGACCGCACCATCCTGATCGACGCCACGCAGATCGCGCCGTCGCTGACCTGGGGCACCTCGCCCGAGGACGTCGTGCCGATCACCGGCGTGGTGCCCGATCCCGAGAGTTTCGCCGATCCGTCGAAGCGGGTCGCGGCGCAAAAATCGCTCGACTATATGGGCCTCGCCCCCGGCACGCCGATCGCCGAGGTGCCGGTCCAGCATGTCTTCATCGGCAGTTGCACCAACAGTCGCATCGAGGATCTGCGCGCCGCCGCCGCGATCGCGGGCGGCCGCCATGTCGCCGCGGGCGTGCGCGCGCTGGTCGTGCCCGGCTCGGGCCTGGTCAAGCGCCAGGCCGAGGCCGAGGGGCTCGATCGCATCTTCCGCGACGCCGGCTTCGAATGGCGCGAGCCGGGCTGTTCGATGTGCCTGGCGATGAACCCGGACAAGGTGCCGCCCGGCGAACGCTGCGCTTCCACTTCGAATCGGAATTTCGTAGGACGGCAGGGGCCGGGTGCGCGGACGCATCTGGTTTCACCGGCGATGGCGGCTGCGGCCGCGATCAACGGCCGGTTGAGTGACGTCCGCGAGTTCGATTTGGGGGTACAGGCATGAAGCGCGCACTTATCTTGCTGATCATGGGCACCATCGTCAGCGGCGTCGCGGCGTATGCCGCGACGGCGCGCCCGAACCTGACGCTGACCAGCGGCGAACGCTGACGCGCCGGCGGCGTCGGCGTCAAGCAGGCAGACACTTTCGTTCCTTGAAGGCACTCGTCCGATGAAGCCCGTCACCCAAGTCTCCGGCCGCGCCTATCCGTGGGGCGCGAAGAACATCGACACCGACGTCATCATCCCCGCGCACTGGCTGAAGACGGTCACGCGCGAGGGGCTGGGCAAAGGCGCGTTCGAGACGGTGCGCGCGGAGCCGGGCAACATCTTCGACGATCCGCGCTATGCCGGCGCGCCGGTGCTGATCGCGGGCGACAATTTCGGCTGCGGATCGAGCCGCGAACATGCCGCCTGGGCGCTCGCCGACATGGGGATCGCCGCAGTGATCGCGCCGAGCTTCTCGGACATCTTTTCCGGCAATGCGTTCAAGAACGGCATCGTCACCGTCGTGCTGCCGCAGGATGCGGTCGATCGGCTGGTCGAGGTGGCGAAGACCGACAGCGTCTCGGTCGATCTCGAAACCATGACCGTCACCACGCCCTTCCAGGACCGCTTCGCGTTCGAGCTCGATCCGTTCCGCCGCCAGTGCCTGATGGAAGGTCTCGACGAGGTCGGGCTGACGCTGGCGCGCGATGCCGCGATCGCAAGCTATGAAACTGCGGTGGCGCACGATCGCCCGTTCATGGCAGGCGAACGCTTCCACGCGAGCGCGGCGGCATAAACCAACCGTTCGTGTCGAGCGCAGTCGAGACACCTGCGCGCCGGGGATGTTCCTCGACGTCGCTCGGGACGAACGGATCGGCGGCCTAACGCCCAGTTGCGCCACCCCATCGCCTTCCCTATCTCGGTCAGGAGATTTTGCGGCCCGAGGGGAGAGCCAGATGACCACATTCGACGAGCGCGAGCGGGCGTTCGAGGCGAAGTTCGCACGCGACGAGGAGATGGCGTTCCGCATCGTCGCGCGGCGCAACCGCCTGCTCGGCTATTGGGCGGCGGAGCTGATGAAGCTGACCAAGGCCGAGGCCGACGCGTATGCCACCTCGGTCGTGCATGCAGACTTCGAGGAAGCGGGTGACGACGATGTCGTGCGCAAGCTGCTCGGCGACCTGACCGCCGCGGATATCGCGTGCGACGAGGCGATGGTGCGCCGCGCGATCGACGAGCATACCGTCGAGGCGCGCCGCCAGTTGATGGCCTCCGAATAATGCCGATGGCCGCCCATGAGATCGAGGCGCTGATCGTCGCGGCGATCCCCGATGCGCAGGTCGTGATGACCGACCTCGCCGGGGATGGCGACCATTGGGCCGCGCGCGTCACCAGCGAGACGTTCCGCGGCCTGCCGCGCCTCAAGCAGCAGCGTGCCGTCTATGCCGCGCTCGGTGAACGCATGGGCGGCGTTCTCCACGCGCTCCAGCTTACCACCGCCGTACCAGAGTGAAGGATATCCAGATGACCACCGAAACCAGTGGCGAGACCCAGGCTCGCCTCGCCGAGATGGTCGGCAAGAGCGACGTGCTCCTGTTCATGAAGGGCAGCCCGCTCTTCCCGCAGTGCGGCTTTTCGAGCCGCGCCGTGGCGATCCTCAACCATGTCGGCGTCGAGTTCGACAGCGTCGACGTGCTGCAGGACCAGGCCGTGCGCCAGGGCATCAAGGCGTTCTCGGACTGGCCGACGATCCCCCAGCTCTACGTGAAGGGCGAATTCGTCGGCGGTTCGGACATCATGATGGAGATGTACGAGAGCGGCGAGCTCACCCAGTTGCTGACCGACGCGGGGCTGGTGAAAGCCGCCTGATCGGGATCGACCGTCCGCATCGCGGGAAAGCCGGGTGCGGACGGGCCGACGCGAGATCGGGGGCAGCATCGGCCCGTCCTGCTGAAGCGTTTCCGCTCGGCTGATTAGTGTATTGCAGGGCGCGTGCCAATTGGCGCGAGATCGCGGATTTGCTCGCACGGCCTGGTTAACGCGGCGCGCCGGATCGCGGCGGTGTAAAGCTTCCCGACAGGTCCAATGACGTTCGGGCGAACCGATACGTCGCGGCTTTTCCCCATCCGCTCGCCCGAGCGGCAGACGTTTGAGAGACGTGCCATGACCCATCCGCGCACCGGCGGCCGCATTCTCGTCGATCAACTGCTCGCGCAGGGATGCGACCGGATCTTCACCGTCCCCGGCGAGAGCTTCCTCGCGGTGCTCGACGCGCTGCACGACACGCCCGTGATCGACCTCGTCGTCTGCCGGCAGGAGGGCGGCGTAAGCTTCATGGCCTGCGCCGACGGCACGCTGACCGGGCGGCCGGGGATCGCCTTCGTGACGCGCGGGCCGGGCGCGACCAACGCCTCGATCGGCGTCCATGCCGCGATGCAGGACAGTCAGCCGATGATCCTGTTCATCGGCGACGTCGATCGCGGCACGCGCGACCGCGAGGCGTTTCAGGAAATCAACTTCGAGGCGATGTTCGCGCCCGTCGCCAAATGGGCCGCGCGGATCGACGACGCCCGCCGCATCCCCGAATATGTCGCGCGCGCCTATGCCACCGCGATCAGCGGGCGGCCGGGGCCGGTGGTGCTGGCGCTGCCCGAGGACATGCTCAAGGATGTGGTCGAGGTAGTCGATCGGCCGCGCGTCACGCGGGTGACGCAGGCGGCCGATCCGATCCAGATGGCGGCGCTCGGCGGCGCGCTGGGCGGCGCCGAGCGGCCGATGCTGCTCATCGGAGGCGCCGGGTGGGACGATGCGGCGGCGCGCGACATCGCGCAATGGGCCGAGCGCAGCGGCGTGCCGGTCGCATCGGCGTTCCGGCGGCAGGATGCGCTGCCCAACACGTGCCCGGTCTGGGCTGGCAATCTCGGCTATGGCCCCAATCCGAAGCTCGTCGCGCGCATCCGCGCGGCCGATCTGCTGGTGGTGGTCGGCGCGCGGCTGGGCGAGGCAACCACCGATGGCTATACTGTGCTCACGCCCGAGCATCCCGGCCAGACGCTCGTCCACGTGCATCCCGATCCCGAGGAACTCGGCAGCGTCTATCGCGCCGATCTGGCGATCTGCGCGGACATGGCGTCGTTCGCGGATGGGCTGCTGTCGATCGACCTGCCGCCGCGCACCGCCGGCGCCGAAGCGCACGTCGAGTATCTCGCCTGGTCCACCCCCGCCCCGCGCCCCGGCCTCGCGCTGGATCTCGGCCCGTGCGTCGCGGCGATGCGCGCGCGGCTGCCCGCGGACACGATCATCTGCAACGGCGCGGGCAATTATTCGGGCTGGTGGCACCGCTACTGGCGCTACGAACTCCACAGCCAGCTTGCTCCGACCTGCGGCGCAATGGGCTATGGCGTTCCCGCCGCAACCGCCGCCGCCCTCCGCCACCCCGACCGGCAGGTCGTCGCGCTCGCGGGTGACGGCTGCTTCCTGATGAACGGTCAGGAACTCGCGACGGCCGTGGCGCACGGCGCCGATATGCTGGTGCTGGTGATCGACAATGCGGGCTACGGCACGATCCGCATGCATCAGGAGCGCGACTATCCCGGCCGGGTGAGCGGGACGCGGCTGCACAACCCCGATTTCGCCGCGCTCGCCCGCGCGTACGGCTGCTGGGCGGAGACGGTGGAGACCACCGAGGCGTTCGCGCCCGCGCTCGAACGCGCACTCGCGCATAGCGGTGTAAAACTGCTCCACCTCAAGACCGAGATGCGCGCGATCAGCGCGGGTGCGATGCTCGCGGGCGACGCCTAATGAAAACGCCGCCCCGGTCCCCCGGGGCGGCGTGTCTCTCCTAACGCTTTCGCGGCCTCAAATGTCGTCGCCGAGCGCGCCCTTGATCTTGCCCTTGACCTGCTCGCCCTTGCCTTTCAGCTCCTGCGCGGCACCTTCGTCGCGCGTGGCGGGGTCGTCGCTCTGCTGCTTGACCTTGCCGATCGCCTCGTTGATGTTGCCTTTGATCTTGTCGCCGAGTTCGCCCATGATCTGTCTCCTGCGTGGGTGAAAAGCGCGTCGTTGGCCGACGCTTACCACTCCCGCAGTATCAACGGACCAAGGCGGTCATGGTTCCGAAACAGTAACTTAGATCATATGCGGCGCGCGTGTCCGGCGGATCAGATCAGCCCGGACAGCGGGCTCGACGGATCGGCATAGCGCCGCTTGCCCATCCGCCCGGCGAGATAGGCGAGCCGCCCCGCCTCGACGCCCGCCTTCATCGCGGCGGCCATCATGATCGGGTCTTTCGCCTCGGCGATCGCGGTGTTCATCAGCACCCCGTCGCAGCCCAGCTCCATCGCCGCCGCCGCGTCCGACGCGGTGCCGACGCCGGCATCGACCAGCACCGGCACGCCCGCGCCTTCGACGATCAGCCGGATCGTCACCTGGTTCTGGATGCCCAGCCCCGAGCCGATCGGCGCGCCGAGCGGCATGATCGCGACCGCGCCGGCATTCTCGAGCCGCTTCGCCGCGATCGGATCATCGACGCAATAGACCATCGGCAGGAAGCCTTCCTTGGCGAGCACCTCGGTCGCCCGCAACGTCTCGACCATATCGGGATACAGCGTCTTCGCCTCGCCCAGCACCTCGAGCTTGACCAGATCCCAGCCGCCCGCCTCGCGCGCCAGCCGCAGCGTGCGGATCGCACTTTCCGCATCGAAGCAGCCGGCGGTATTGGGGAGGTACGTCACCTTCTTCGGGTCGATATAGTCGGTCAGCATCGGCGCGTTCGGGTCGGAGACGTTGACGCGCCGCACCGCGACGGTGACGATCTCGGCGCCCGATGCCTCGAGCGCGGCGGCGTTCTGCGCGAAATCCTTATACTTGCCGGTGCCGACGATCAGCCGCGAGCGGAAGGTGCGGCCCGCCACGCTCCATGTATCCTGCGCGACCGCGCGGGCATGGTCGCCGCCGCCCACGAAATGCACGATCTCCAGCTCGTCGCCATCCTCCACCAGCACATCCTTGAGCGTCGAGCGCGGTACCACCGACAGATTGCGCTCAACCGCGACCTTTTCGGGCGCGAGGCCGAGATCGGCGGCCAGATCGGCCAGCGTCAGCCCGGCACGCACGCGGCGATGCTCGCCATTGACCTGAATCGAGAGAGTTCCGTCTGTATGCATATATCGAATCCTGCGTTACGGTGGCGCGCCGCGCCCTGTGCCGTTCGTGTCGAGCGAAGTCGAGCCGTGTGCGCGGGTCTCTCGACTTCGCTCCGCACGAACGGATAAGGATGGTCGTCACGATATAGGCGTGCGCGCCGTGCCCGCAATTGAAAGCGTCCGATGCCCGACACCATCTTCGTCCTCAACGGCCCCAATCTCAACCTGCTCGGCACGCGCGAGCCGGACATTTATGGCCACGACACGCTCGACGACATCGCCGGCATGCTCGAGGATCGCGCCCGCGAGCTCGACCTGACGATCGACGTGCGGCAATCCAATCACGAGGGGCATCTGGTCGATTGGCTGCACGAGGCGCAAGCGGTGGGCGCCAGGGCGGTGCTGCTCAACGCCGGCGCGTTCACCCATACGTCGGTCGCGGTGCATGATGCGATCAAGGGGATCAGGACGCCGGTGATCGAGGTCCACCTCTCGAACCCGCACACGCGCGAGACATTTCGGCATCACAGCTACGTCGGAATGGCCGCGAAGGGCACCATAGCGGGGTTCGGTGCGTATTCGTATATGCTGGCGCTTGAAGCCGCCGCGCGCTTCTGACAGGACGCGCCACCGAATTCAGGGCAAGAACAGGATAACAGGGGTCGTATGACCGATAGCACAGAAACCTCCGGCGCGATGCGGATCGATGTCGATCTGGTCCGCCAGCTCGCCGAGATGCTCGACGCGACCGATCTCACCGAGATTGAGGTCGAGGACGGCGACCGCAAGATCCGCATCGCGCGCAAGGCGCCGCCCGTCGCGGCCGCGCCGATGCATTATGCCGCGCCGGCGGCCGCCGCACCCGCTGCCGCCGCCACCGCAGCGGCCGAGATCGTCGCGTCGCCCGCGCCGAGCGCGGCCAACGCGGTCAAGTCGCCGATGGTCGGCACGGCCTATCTCTCCGCCGAGCCGGGCGCCAAGCCGTTCGTCGGCATCGGCGACCGCGTCGCGGCGGGCGAGACGCTGCTGATCGTCGAGGCGATGAAGGTGATGAACCCGATCGTCGCGCCCTCCGCCGGCACGGTGAAGGCGATCCTGGTCGAGAATGGCCAGCCGGTCGAGTTCGATCAGCCGCTCGTCGTGGTGGAATGAACCACCCCACCGCCGTTCGTGCCGAGCGTGTCGAAGCACATATTCTGACGCCTGCCGTTTTCGCTGCACGCCCTTCGACAGGCTCAGGGCGAACGGCTGGCCTTTTCATGGTCTCGATCAACAATGGCTGAAATCAAGAAGCTCCTGATCGCCAATCGCGGCGAGATCGCGCTCCGCATCCACCGCGCCTGCCACGAAATGGGCATTCAGACGGTGGCGGTGCATTCGACCGCCGATGCCGATGCGATGCACGTGCGGCTCGCCGATCAGGCGATCTGCATCGGGCCGCCGGCGGCGGGCGAGAGCTATCTCAACATCCCCAACATCATCTCGGCGGCGGAGATTTCGGGCGCGGACGCGATCCACCCCGGCTACGGCTTCCTCTCGGAGAACGCCAAGTTCGCCGAGATCGTCGAGGCGCACGGGCTGATCTTCGTCGGTCCGAAGCCCGAACATATCCGCACGATGGGCGACAAGGTGGAGGCAAAGCGCACCGCCGGCGCGCTCGGGCTGCCGCTGGTGCCCGGCTCCGACGGCGCGGTCAGCGACATCGCCGAGGCGCGCGAGATCGCAGCGCGGATCGGCTATCCGGTCATCATCAAGGCCGCGTCGGGCGGCGGCGGGCGCGGCATGAAGGTGTGCGCGTCCGAGGACGAGCTCGAAACGCTGATGCAGCAGGCCGGCAGCGAGGCGAAGGCCGCGTTCGGCGACGCCACCGTCTATCTCGAAAAATATCTCGGCAACCCGCGCCACATCGAGTTCCAGGTGTTCGGCGACGGCAAGGGCGAGGCGATCCACCTCGGCGAGCGCGACTGCTCGCTCCAGCGCCGCCACCAGAAGGTGCTGGAGGAAGCCCCCTCGCCCGTGCTCGGCCCCGAGGATCGCGCGCGGATGGGCGGGATCGTCGCGAAGGCGATGGCGGACATGGGCTATCGCGGCGCGGGCACGATCGAGTTCCTGTGGGAAGACGGCGAGTTCTACTTCATCGAGATGAACACGCGGCTCCAGGTCGAGCATCCCGTCACCGAAGCGATCACCGGCATGGATCTGGTGCGCGAGCAGATCCGTATCGCCGAGGGGCATCCCTTGTCGGTGCGGCAGGAGGAGCTGGAGTTCCGCGGCCACGCGATCGAATGCCGCATCAACGCCGAAGACCCGCGCACCTTCGCCCCGTCGCCGGGGCGGGTGGACTATTTCCACGCGCCGGGCGGCATGCACGTCCGCGTCGATAGCGGACTGTACGCCGGCTATCGCATCCCGCCCTATTACGATTCGATGATCGCCAAGCTGATCGTCTATGGGCGCACGCGCGAGGGCTGTATCCTGCGGCTGCGGCGCGCGCTTGAGGAGTTCGTGATCGACGGCGTCAAGACGACGATCCCGCTCCATCAGGCGCTGCTCGACGATCCCGAATTCCGCGCGGGGGATTATACGATCAAGTGGCTCGAAGACTGGCTCGCGCGGCCCGAGAATCAGGACTGACGGACACGGATGAGCTCGGGTTGATAAGCCCGGCTTATCTGCCCCCCGCCACGCTTTGCTTGGCGCCCGCGCGCGATGCGGGCACAAGCGGCGCGGCATAGGGGGCGACCATGACCGATCTGATCCTGCACGAATATGCGCCATCGGGGAATTGCTACAAGATCCGGCTGACCGCCGCGCATCTCGGCGTTCCGCTCGGGCGGCGCGATTATGACATCCTCACGGGCGAGACGCGCTCCGAAACGTTCCTGCGCGACGTCAACGCCAATGGGCGCATCCCCGTCCTCCAGATCGGCGACCGCTTCCTGCCGGAAAGCAATGCGGCGTGCGTGTGGCTCGCCCACGGTTCGGCGCTGATCCCCGAGGACCGCTTCGACCACGCCGACATGCTGCGCTGGATGTTCTGGGAACAGTATAACCATGAACCCAACGTCGCGACGCTGCGCTTCTGGCGCGCGATGATCGGCGAGGCCAACCTCACCGACGCACAGCGCGCGCAGATTCCCGCCCGGACGGCGGCGGCGGAAGCGGCACTGACGCTGATGGAGGATCACCTCGCCCGCGCCGACTGGTTCGCCGGCGGCCGCTTCACGCTCGCCGATATCGCGCTCTACGCCTATACGCATGTCGCGAGCGAGGGCGGGTTCGATCTCGCACGCTGGCCCGCCGTATCGGCATGGCTGGCGCGAGTCGCGGCGCAGCCGGGGCATGTCGCCATCACCGCGTAACGCGGCTGTCATCCCGCCCGACTCAAGGTGTAACAAAACCCGGCCATAGCACGGTCTCAGCCGATATCCGGGCCGGGGAATGCGCATGGACGCCGTCACCAAGATTGCGATGGATCTGCTGCCGGGAGACGGCTCGGTCACGGACCTGTTCGATTTCGCGAACTCCACGCCGGCGATCCCCGAGCGCACTCCGCCCGAACGGCTCCGCTACCGCACGATCTGGATTTCGGACATCCATCTCGGCACGCGCGGCTGCAACGCGGAGATGCTGATCGACTTCCTCGACCATGTCGACAGCGACACGATGTATCTGGTCGGCGACATCATCGACGGCTGGCGGCTGAAGAAGAAGTTCTACTGGCCCGCCGCGCACAACGACGTGGTGTGGCGCATCCTGAAACGCGCCAAGCGCGGCACCGACGTCATCTACATCCCCGGCAACCATGACGAGGTGATGCGCCAGTTCAGCGGACTGAGCTTCGGCGGCGTCTCGATCCGCCGCAAAGCGATCCACACCACCGCCGACGGGCGCCGCCTGCTGGTGCTCCACGGCGACGAATTCGACGCGATCACGCTCGCGCACAGATGGCTGGCGCATGTCGGCGATGTCGCATATGAAACCTTGATGGCCCTGAACCGGCTGGTGAACGCCTATCGCCGCCGTTTCAACCTGCCATATTGGTCGCTCTCGAAACATGCGAAGGCGAAGGTGAAGAACGCGGTCGAATTCATCTCGAATTACGAGCAGGTGATCGCGGAAGCGGCGGGCGCGCGCGGTGTCGACGGCGTCGTGTGCGGGCATATCCACACCGCCGAAATCCGTTATATCGGCGGCGTTGAATATTATAACGATGGCGACTGGGTGGAGGGCTGCACGGCCTTGGTCGAGCATTTCGACGGTCGCATGGAGGTGTTGCACTGGGCCGACGAAATTGCCGCCCGCAAGCCGCCCGAGGCGGTGACCGAGGCGCCCGCGGAGATCGAGATGATGGCGGCCTGAGCGCGGTGCGGATCGCGATCGCCACGGACGCATGGAGCCCGCAGGTCAACGGGGTCGTCCGCACGCTGCAATCCGTTCGCGCCGAACTTGAGCGCCAGGGGCATCAGGTGCTCGTCGTCTCGCCCGATCTGTTCTATTCGCTGCCCTGCCCGACCTATCCCGAAATCCGCCTCGCGCTCGCCAGCACCGGCGGCGTCGGCAAGATGCTCGCCGATTTCAACCCGCACGCCATCCACCTCGCCACCGAAGGACCGGTGTGCCTCGCCGCGCGGCGCTGGTGCCTGACGCAGAATTTTCCGTTCACCACCGCCTATCACACCCAATTCCCCGACTATGTCTCGGCGCGAACGGGCGTGAACCCCGAATGGGTCTGGCGCTACATCCGCTGGTTCCATGCCCCCGCCCAGGCGATTCTCGCCTCAACGCGCTCGATCGAGGCGACGCTCAAGGATCACGATCTCACGCGGGTGCGCGAATGGGGGCGCGGCGTCGATCTGTCGCTGTTCTCGGCCACCGCGCCCGACGCCGAACTGCGCGCGCTGCCCGGCCCGGTGATGCTCTACGTCGGGCGGGTCGCAATCGAGAAGAATATCGAGGCGTTCCTGACCGCGTCGCACCCCGGCACCAAGGTCATCGTCGGCGACGGCCCGGCGCGCGCCGCGCTCGAAGCGCGGTTTCCCGATGCGAGGTTCCTCGGCGCACGCTTCGGCGCGGAGCTCGCCGCCGCCTATGCCGCCGCCGACGTCTTCGTCTTTCCGAGCCGCACCGACACGTTCGGGCTGGTGATGATCGAGGCGATGGCATGCGGCACGCCGGTCGCCGCCTATCCGGTGACGGGGCCGCTCGACGTGCTCAAACCCGGCGTCGGCGTGATGGACGAGGATCTCGACACCGCGATCGCGCAGGCGCTGACGCTCGACCGCGCGGCCTGCGCCGCCTACGGCCAGAGCTTCACCTGGGAGGCGAGCGCGCGGCAATTCCTCAAGGCGCTCGCCCCGGTCGGGCTGGACGACGCGGCGATCGCGGCCTGATTACGCGCCCGTCGCACGGCGCTTGCCCCGGCGGGGCATAAGCATTAAGTCATATGCATTACTGCGGCCGCTCCGAAAGGGGCGGCCCTTTCCGTTTTTGAAGGAGTATTTCGTGGCCCAGCCGCTTATGCCGCACGCGACCGCGTCCTGGCTCGTCGACAACACCTCGCTTTCGTTCGAGCAGATCGCCGAGTTCTGCGGGCTGCACATCCTCGAGATCCAGGCGATCGCCGACGATACCGCCGCGACCAAGCTGACCGGCCGCGATCCGGTGCGCGCGCACGAACTGACCCAGGAAGAGATCGACAAGGGCCAGGCGAACCCCGATTATCGCCTGCAGATCCTCAAAGGCCCCGAGCAGGTCCGCCGCACCAAGGGGCCGCGCTACACGCCGGTTTCGAAGCGTTCGGACAAGCCCGACGGCATCGCCTGGATCATCCGCAACCATCCCGAGATTTCGGACGGCGCGATCGGCAATCTGATCGGCACCACCCGCACCACGATCGCCGCGATCCGCGACCGCAGCCACTGGAACATCGCCAACATCACGCCGAAGGATCCGGTCACGCTGGGCCTGACCACGCAGCGCGAGCTCGACGCGGCGGTGGCGAAGGCGGCCAAGGCGGCCGGTATCGAGGCGCCGGTCGATACCCGGCTGGAGGGTGACCGCGAGGCGCTCATCACCGAACTGCGCGCGCAGCGCGAGCAGGCCGCGCGCGGCGAGAACGGCGAGAGCGGCGGCATCACGCCGTCCGAGCCGACCGCCGAGACGCTGTTCCGCCGGTAATCGCCCGCCTCCGCCGAATTATCTTCCTCCCGTTCGTGCTGAGCTTGTCGAAGCACGTGCCAGGCAATGCAGCACCTGGGGCGCGTGCTTCGACAAGCTCGGCACGAACGGCGCAGGGAGTGTTCAACGATAGCACTGCAAGGGTCGCCGGCAAGCGACCGGGATTTTTGTACCGTCCGGTCTGGTAAGCCGTCCCGCGCCTCCCCACATCCGGCGCATGACAGCTTATTCGCTTCTCGATCTCGTGCCCGTCGTTCAGGGCGGTTCCGTCGCGCAAAGCCTCGCCAACGCCGCCGATCTGGCGCGGACGGCCGAGCGACTCGGCTTCACGCGCTATTGGACCGCCGAGCATCACGGCATGCCCGGCATCGCCAGCGCGGCCACCTCGGTGGTGATCGGACACGTCGCCGCGGCGACCTCGACGATCCGGGTCGGCGCCGGCGGCATCATGCTGCCCAACCACGCGCCGCTGGCGATCGCCGAACAGTTCGGCACGCTCGACGCGCTGTTCCCCGGCCGGATCGATCTTGGCCTCGGCCGCGCGCCCGGCTCCGACCAGCGCGTCGCGCGCGCGATGCGCCGCACCCTGGCGAGCGACGCCAACGCCTTCCCGCGCGACGTGCTCGAATTGCAGAGCTATTTCGCCGACGACGGCCAGACCGGCATCACCGCGACGCCGGGCGCGGGTGCCGACGTGTCGCTATGGATTCTCGGATCGAGCACGTTCGGCGCGCAACTCGCGGCGATGCTCGGCCTGCCCTATGCCTTCGCATCGCATTTCGCGCCGGATTCGCTGATGGAGGCGATCGCGATCTATCGGCGCGACTTCAAGCCGTCGGCGGCGCTCGCCAAGCCCCATCTGATGGCCGGTTTCAACGTGATCGCCGCCGAAACCGATGACGAGGCGGAATATCTCGCCTCCTCCCAGCAGCAGGCGTTCATCGCGCTGCGCACCGGCACGCCCGGCCGGCTGCCGCCGCCGATCCACGGCTATCGCGCCGGGCTCGGCGCGCAGGGCAATGCGATGCTCGACCACGTGCTGCAATGCTCGGCGATCGGCGGCCCTGCCAAGGTCGCCGAGGGGATCGCGGCGTTCATCGCCCGCACCGGCGTCGACGAGATCATGGTGACGAGCATGATGTACGATCACGAAGCGCGCAAACGCAGCCTCGAGATCGCGGCCGGGGCGATGCAGGCGCTCGGCAAAGAGGCTGTCGCGGCCTGAATCCTTCAAGCTGACGACCGTTCGCCCTGAGCCTGTCGAAGGGCGCACCCCAGGCGGTGGCGCGCGGGGTACGTGCTTCGACTTCGCTCAGCACGAACGGGGAAAAGGTGGCGGCCCGTTCGTGCCGAGCGCAGTCGAGGCACCGTGAACCACCGTCCTTCGACTTCACCCGGACGAACGGGACTTAGTTCGCGGCGGGCAGCCTCAGCCGCACCAACAATCCGCCGAGATCCTCGCTCTCCTCCAGCGCGACGGTGCCGCCGTAGATTTCCGCCACGTCGCGCACGATCCCCATACCGAGCCCGGTGCCGGGCTTGCCGCTGTCGAGCCGCACGCCGCGATCGAAGATGCGCGCGCGCTGCTCCTCGGGGATGCCCATGCCGTCGTCTTCGATCAGGAACTCGACGAAGCCGGCCTGCGCGCCCACCGTCACGAAGACGCTGCCGCCGCCATATTTGGCGGCGTTCTCGACGAGGTTGCCGAGCATCTCGTCGAGATCCTGCCGCTCGACATGCACCTGCAAGTCCTTCGGGCCGGCGATGTCGATGCGCACATGGCGGTACAGCCGCGCGACCGCACGCTCGACCGATTCGAGGCTCGGCCACACATCGGCGCGGCTGTGCGCCGATCCGCGCCGGCCGACCGCGCGGGCGCGGGCGAGGTGATGATCGACCTGCCGCCGCATCGTCCGCGCCTCACGAATCACCGTCTCGCCGAGATCGTCGGCCTGCGCGGTCGCGGCGTTCATGATGACGGTGAGCGGGGTCTTGAGCGCGTGCGCGAGATTGCCGGCGTGGCGGCGCGCTTCCTCGGCCTGTTTCTCGTTATGCTCGATCAGCGCGTTCAGTTCCTCGACCATTGGCGCGACCTCGATCGGCATCGCGCGTTCGATCTGGCGCGCCTTGCCCGCGCGCATCCGCGCGATCTCCTCGCGAACCTTGCGCAGCGGCCACAGCCCGTAGAAGGTCTGGAGCGCCGCCATCACGATCAGCCCGAAGCCGAGGAGCGCGAAGCTCTTGAGCATCGTGCTGCGCAGGATCTTGATCTGCGCGTCCAGGCCGGCGCGGCTCTGCGCGACCTGGAAGCGCCAGCGCACCGGCGATCCGGGTAGTTTGATATCGCGCTCGACGATGCGCAGCCGCTCGTCGGGGAATTGATCGCTGTCGTAGACGTGGACGCCGAGATCGTTGTGCTGCCCGCCATAAGCCAGCCGCCGGTCCCACAGCGAGCGCGACGGGAACGCCTCCTGCCCCGGTGCGCTCACCTGCCAGTAAAGCCCCGAGCCGGGTTCGAGAAAGCGCTGGTCCGCCGCCTCGCGGGTGAACATCACCTCGCCGTCGGGGCCGATCTCGGACGAGACGATCTGCGCCTTGAGCACATATTCGAGCTGGTCGTCGAAATTCTGCGTGATCGCGGTTTTGAGCACGCGATCAAGCGCGAACCCGCCGGCGGTGAGCAGGATGAGGATCCAGGCCGCCGCGATGACGATCATGCGCCGGCTGAGCGATCCGGTGGTGCGCACGCGGGGAACGGGCGCGGAGATGTCAGGCGCGGTGTCTTCAGTCATGCGAACCGGATCCTCCCCCGCCAGGGGGAGGGCTGCGGCGCCTCTCGACCGTTCCGTAGCCCTCCCCCTCCGTCACGCTGCGCGTGCCACCTCCCCCTGGCGGGGGGGGATGTGGGGAACGCCTTAGCCATTGGGTTCTTCGAGGCTGTAGCCGAGCCCGCGGATGGTGGTGATGACATCCTGCCCGAGCTTCTTGCGGATGCGCGTGACGAACACCTCGATCGTGTTCGAATCGCGATCGAAATCCTGATCGTAGATATGCTCGATCAGTTCGGTGCGGCTCACTACCTTGCCCTTGTGGTGGAGCAGATAGCTGAGCAGCTTGTATTCCTGCGCGGTCAGCTTGACCGGCTCGCCCGCGAGCGTGACCTTGCCGCTGCGCGTGTCCAGCCGCACGTCGCCCGCGATCAGCTCGGACGAGGCGTTTCCGCTCGCGCGGCGGATCAGCGCGCGCAGCCGCGCGATCAGCTCCTCGGACTGGAACGGCTTGGCGACATAATCGTCGGCGCCCGCATCGAGCCCGGCGACCTTGTCCGACCAGCTATCGCGCGCGGTGAGGACGAGGACGGGCATCACCTTGCCCTCCTTGCGCCAGCGGTCGAGCACGGTCAGCCCGTCGATCTCGGGCAGGCCGAGATCGAGCACGACCGCGTCGTAATTCTCGGTCGAGCCGAGGAAATGCCCTTCCTCGCCATCCGTGGCGAGGTCGATCGCGTAACCGGCGCCCTCGAGCGTGTTCTTGAGCTGCTGGCCCAGATTGGGTTCGTCCTCGACGATCAGCACGCGCATCTTAGTCCCCTTTTGGAAATCAGCGGATTTAGGCTCAGTGGCCGGTACGGCCGATGATCTGGCCGGAGCGGCCATCGACATCGACCCAGATGACGACGCCATCGCGCAGGAACTTGAGCGTGTAAATCCCGCTGTCCCCCTCGAAATCGAAGCCGAGATACTGGCTGCCGCGCATCGCCGGCAGCACCCTTGCCTCGATTTCGCGTAACGGGAGGATGCGGCCCTGCTGGCGCTGGCGCCACGCCTGTTGCTGGTCGCGCTGCTGCTCGGGCGCGGGCGCCGCGAGGGCGGCGGCCGGCGCGGCGAGCAACAGGGGCAATGCAAAGGCGGCGAGCATCTTCATAAGGTGTTGCATAGTGGCCGGGCCTTGAACAGCCTGTGAATGCCGCAGCGCGGCAGCGGCAACGCTGAGCTCGCGCTGCGGCCGGCCGGCGGGTCGGCTAAGCCGAACCCGTCCGGCGACGCGGGATTACTCCCGCGTCGGTCACCCACCCCCACCGTTCGCCCCGACCGAAATCGAGGGGCGATCCGGAGTGCAGGCGCCTCGACTTCGCTCGGCACGAACGGGTGGGGAAATGCGTGGAGAGAAGGCTCGACGCGGCAAAGCCGCGTCGGACGGCGCTATAGCGCCGCCGGCCGAGCGTGCGCGAAGCCCTCGCTTTAGCTGCGCTAAAGCGTTAGGGCGCGCACGCTATGGCAGCACCTATCCTCGCATATGAAAATCTCGGCGTCATCCAGGGGTCGGGCTGGTTGTTTCGTGGCCTCGACATCAACGTCGGCCCGCGCGACCGGCTCGCGCTGATCGGGCGCAACGGCGCGGGCAAGACCACGCTGCTCAAGCTGCTCGCCGGCGTGATCGACAGCGACGAGGGGCGCCGCAGCGTCGTGCCGGGTACGCGCGTCGTGATGCTCGAACAGGAACCGGACCTGCGCACCTTCCCAACGCTGCGCGACTACGTGCAGGGCGGCGACGATGCGCCGCAGCCCTATGAGGCCGATGCGATCGCCGACCAGCTCGGCATCGACCTGTCGCGCGAATCCGCCTCGGCCTCGGGCGGCGAGCGCCGCCGCGCCGCGATCGTGCGCGCGCTGGCGATGGACCCGGACGTGCTGCTGCTCGACGAGCCGACCAACCATCTCGACATCGCCGCGATCGACTGGCTCGAGGAATGGCTCAACCGCTTCCGTGGCGCCTTCGTCGTCATCAGCCATGACCGTACCTTCCTGACACGCCTCACCAAACAGACCCTGTGGCTCGATCGCGGCGCGATGCGACGCGCCGAGATCGGCTTCGGCGGGTTCGAGGCGTGGACCGAACAGGTCTATGCCGAGGAGGAGCGCAACGCGCAGCGGCTCGACGCCAAATTGAAGATCGAGGAGCATTGGCTGTTGCGCGGCGTGACCGGGCGGCGACGGCGCAACCAGGGCCGACTCACCAAGCTGCACGAGATGCGTGCCGAGCGCGCGGCGATGGTCGGCCCGCAAGGCTCGGCCAACCTCACGATCGGCACCGATGACGCGCGCAGCAAGGTGGTGATCGACGCGAAGCACATCTCCAAGAGCTTCGGCCCGCGCAAGATCATCGACGATCTCACGCTGCGCATCACGCGCAAGGACCGGATCGGCATCGTCGGCGCAAACGGTGCGGGCAAATCGACCCTCATCAAGCTGCTCACCGGCACGCTCGCGCCAGACAGGGGCGAGATCAAGTTCGCGCAGACGATCGAAGCGATCGTGATCGACCAGCAGCGCACGAAAATGGAGCCGCAGAAGACCGTGCGCGAGGTGCTCGCCGACGGCGGCGATTGGGTCGATGTCCAGGGCGTGCGCAAGCACGTCATCGGCTACCTCAAGGACTTCCTGTTCGACGGCCATATGATCGACGCCAAGATCGGCACGCTCTCCGGCGGCGAACGCTCGCGGTTGCTGCTGGCACGCGAATTCGCGCGACCGTCGAACCTGCTGGTGCTCGACGAGCCGACCAACGATCTCGACCTCGAGACGCTCGATCTGTTGCAGGACGTGATCGGCGATTTCGACGGTACCGTGCTGATCGTCAGCCACGACCGCGACTTTCTCGATCGCACCGTGACGGTGACGCTCGGGCTCGACGGATCGGGGAAGGTCGATGTCGTCGCGGGCGGCTATGAGGATTGGGAGAGGCAGCGCCGGGCGAAGGCGGGTGGCGGCAAGCGCGAGAACCCGCGCAAGGTGCAGCCGACCGCGCCGCCGGTCGCCGCGCCCAAGGTCAAGCTGACCTACAAGGATCAGCGCGATTACGAACTGCTGCCCAAGCGGATCGAGGAACTGGAAGCGCAGATCGCGCGCGACGAGGCGCTGCTCGCCGATCCCGCGCTCTACGCGAAGGATTTCGCGCGGTTCGAGGCGCTGACCAAAGCGGTGGCGAAAGCGCGCGACGACAAGGACGCGGCGGAAATGCGCTGGCTCGAACTGGCGGAGATGGTCGAGGGGTAACGGGTTCGCAGGGGACTGGCGCTCCTCCGTTCGCACTGAGCGAAGTCGAAGTGCGTGCGCCAGGCGCCTCGTCCGGGGCCACGTGCTTCGACTTCGCTCAGCACAAACGGTAGGTTTGGCGCAGGGCCACCTTTCTCCTCAGGAATATGGATTGCGCAGCGTGACAAAGGCGCTACGCTCGACGGCATCCCATCCAAATCGAGGTGCCGATGCTCAACCGCCGTTCCCTGCTCGCGACCGCAACCGCCGCCGGGCTTGCCGCCCCGTTTGGACGCGAAGCTTTCGCCGCGGCGCTGACGCCGGTCGCGATGCCGGCGCCCGGCCTCTACGATACCAATGAGGACGCCTATTGGGCGTCCTTGCGCAAGCAGTTCCTGATGCCGGCCGATCTCGTCAACCTCAACAACGGCACGGTCGGTTCCTCGCCGCGCCCGGTGCTCAAGGCGGTGTTCGACAGCTATGAGCAGACCGAGCAGATGATGCAGGCGGCGCCGGAGGATTATCCGATCTGGGGCTATGGCCCGTGGCCCGAGTTCCGCAAACCCTTCGCCGACCTGATGGGCGCGCGGGTCGATCAGATCGCGATGGTGCGCAATTGCACCGAGGCGAACAGCTTCGTCGGCAACGGCTTCGAGATGAAGCCGGGCGACGAGGTGCTGATGTCCGACGAGGAACATGGCAGCGGCATCGCGCCGTGGGAGCTACGCGCCAAGCGCTACGGCATCGTCATCAAGACCTTCGCGATGCCCAAGCCGCCCAAAAGCACCGACGAGATCCTCAACCGAATCAACGACGCGATCACCCCGCGCACCCGGATCATCTTCGTCAGCCATATCAGCACCAGCACCGGCGTGGTGCTGCCGGCCAAGCAGATCTCGGCGCTGGCGCGCTCGAAGGGCATCGTCTCGGCGTTCGATGGCGCACACGCGGCGGGGATGATGAAGGTCGATCTCAACGACATCGGCTGCGATCTCTACACCGGATCGATGCACAAATGGCTGTTCGCGCCCAAGGGCACGGGGTTCCTGTATCTGCGCGACGACAGCATCATCAACCGCGTCTGGCCAACGACGGTGACGCATTCGTGGGATGACCTGTCGCTCAAGGCGGGGCGCTATCAGCAGTTCGGATCGTCCAACATCCCGACCATGATGGGGCTGAACGCGTCGATCGCACTCGCGCAAGGCATCGGCATCGACCGGATCGAGAAGCGCCATCGCCAGATGGCCGATTACCTCCACGCCGAGATGGTCAAGCGCGGCGCGGAAAGCTGGACCTCGCCCGATCCGACGCTGCGCTGCGCGATCACCACCGTCAACGTGCCGCCGGTCTCGCGCATGGAACTCGAAACGTGGCTGTGGAACAACCACAAGATCCGCATCCGCGGCGGCGAGCCGAGCAAGCTGCGGCTCTCGACGCCCTATTATCTGTCCAAGGCCGATCTCGACCGCTTCCTCGACCGCTTCGATGCGTTTCGGAAGATGAAGGGGATCGCGTGATCTATCCTCGTTCATGTCGAGCGAGGTCGAGACACCTGTCGTCGCGCTCGCGGCCACCCCTCGACTTCGCTCGGGATGAACGGGGAGGTGGTGTTTCGCCTCTCTCGCCAAGATGGAGGTGCGCTGATCTGGCCGCGGCTTCACCCACCCCCCGTTCATCCTGAGCGAAGTCGAAGGACGTGCCCGGAGCGCAGCGCTTAGGGCACGTGCTTCGACAGGCTCAGCACGAACGGGGTGGGCGAAGCGGCCGAGCGATGTATTCCGGAAGATGAAGAGACTCGCCCGATCCCCACCCGTTCGTGTCGAGCGCAGTCGAGACACCTCCCGCAGCGCTTGCGGAACATCCCTCGACTTCGCTCGGGACGAACGGGGCGGTGGTATTGCACCTTCTTCGCCGAGATGAAGGAATCACTTGATCCGGCCGCCCCCCCCACGCCGTTCGTCCTGAGCGAAGTCGAAGGACGGGCCCGGAGCGCAACGCTTGGGGCGCGTGCTTCGACAAGCTCAGCACGAACGGGGCGGGCACATCCCTGCGTTATTTCGCCTCCTTCGCCGCCGCCGCCGCCGCGTTGGCGGCGAGGATATAGGCCGAGGTCGTGCTGACGGTATATTCGTTCTCGAACCACAGGAACGGCCAGTCGGTCTTCACCTCGGGGAAGTCGGGCTTGATGACGATCACGCCGGGCGTCATCCCGCCGGGGATGAAGCTATAGTCGGCGCGGTTGTGGCCGTAGCCGATCAGCCGCGATTGCGTGCCGACCGTCGAGACCAGCGACAGGTTGTTGGCGGGGTGCCGGCCGAGCATGTAATCGAGCGCGCGCAGCGAATATTCCGGCCCGACGATCTCGGGGAAGGCGGTGTGGAGCATGTACATCGTGCTGCCGAACGTCGCCACGTCGTGCGACCCGGCCCAGGTTCCCAGGCTCACCGGCACGCCGAACGGGTTCTTGGCCATGTCGGCGTCGATCTTCGCCTTGGCCGCCTGCACCAGCGGCACCAGCTTGGCGCGATAGTCGGCGTCCATGAACGGAATCGCCCGCACCGCCGCGCTGCCGATGAAAGCGAAGCGCTCGCTGATCGTCGGCAGCAGCGCCTTCAGCTTGGCGGTGTAGGTCGGGTCGCCCTTGGTGGTGATGACCAGTTCGACCGTCGCCGCGACGTTCGCGACATCGGGGAAGCGCGAGGCGAAGCTGTTCTCGCGCCCCTCGCTGCTGTCAACGAGCCGCGGCTGTTGCTTGGCCCATAGCGCCTTGGCGGTGGCGAGCGCCTCGGCCGACATCTGGGGGTCGAGCGTGGCGAGCGCGCGGCTCGCCCCGGCCAGCGCGCCGACGACATAGAGGTTGGTCGCCGGGATGTCGGTGGTGAACGCCCAGCGGTCGTCGGGCTTGCCCGAGGTCGCGCCGGTATCGCCGAGCGGCCCGAGCTTGGGATCGTAGAGCTTGCCGTCGGTCTGCGAACCGGCATCGCCGAGATGGGCGTATTGCCGCAGCGTCGGATCGATGATGCCGACGATGGCGTGCCCGAATACCTTGTACTGCGCGAGCAGTTGCAGCGTGCCGTGGCGGATTTGCTGGAGCGAATCCTCGATCCCGTCGGGCTTGCGGATTTCGACCGCGCGCGCCGCCTCGTCGACGCTGGTCTGGTCCCACTTCAGCCCGAACAGCTCGTGCGCCCAGACGAGGTCGCGCACCACCCAGGCATTGTCGGGGGTCTGGATGTCGTAATCGCCGGCATCCTGCCAGCCGCCGACCGCGAGGCCGGGGATATGCTCGCCCGCCTTGAACGGTGAATCGAGGTTCGGCCCCATCCGGTAGCCGTCGAAATGGACGTGGTTGGCGGGCGCCTGCCGTGCGTCGTCGAGATGGGAGGGCGACTGCCAAACGCGATACTGCTCGCGCACACCGACATGGTCCATCTGCTCGGCGAGGAAGGTGTCGAGCGAGGTCTGCCAGACATGGTCATATACGTCGGGCGAGATGCGGAACGGGTTGGTAGTGTTGCCCGCATAGGTGATCGCGTAAATGCCGGGATCGCGCACACTCGAGAAGTCGAACGCGGCATAGTCATAGCGCAGGAAGCGGCCGCGCGGCTGCGTCTTGGCGCGCAGCACGACCTGACGGCTGCCGTCGGGCGCGAGCTTGACCAGTTCGGCCTCGCCTGGCGCCTTGAAGGCGGGATCGAGCTCGATCAGCGCGACTTTGTCGCGCGCGGGCGTATAGCCGGCCTGGTTGAACGAGACGACCGGCGCGCGCGTCCAGCCCTTGATGACGTTGGGGCGGACATGCCAGACGACGGCATTCTCCTTCGCCCCTTCCGCGATCAGCGAACGCACCACGAACCAGCCGTTCTGCGCACGCGCCCGCGCGTCGTACAGCGACAGCGCGCCGGCATCCGAGGTGATCGAGACGCGCGTGAGCGGGTCTTCGGGCGCGAGCGTGATCGATGTGCCGCCAGTGGCGAGCGGCAGCGGATCGCCCGATCCGTCGAGCGCCATTTCGCCCGTCGGGTGGCGCGGGAACAGGCCGGGGGCGGCATCTATCAGATAGGTCTTGCCGAAATAGGCGGTGGGCAGGAAATCGAGGTTGAACTCGGCCTTGCCGGCGAGCGCGTGCGGCAACGGCTGATCGAGATCGACTGCGATGCGGAAGCCAGTGCCCTCGGCGGTGACCTTCACGCGATAGGCGAGGTTCTGATCCTTGTACGCCGAGCGCACGACGATCTGATTGGGCTCGCTGCCGCGCTCGCGGCTGATGAAGGCGGGGACCGGCGCCCATTGCTCGGGGGTGCGGTCGAGCCGGACCGCGCCGTCGGTGGCGATGCGGTCGCCGTGGAGGACGAGCTGGATGCCGGCATTTTTCTCGTCGAAGAAGATCGGGCTGAACTGGTTCTGGTCGATGATGACGCTGAGGCCCTGCGTCTCGAGCGTATCGTTGGGGCCGGTCTTGAGCGACTGCGCCGAGGCGGCGTGGAGGGTGGCGACCAGACTGACGGTCGCAAGTAGCTTGGCACATACACGGTAACGCATCGACGCCTCTCCTGTTAGCGTTATCATCTTTGCCCCACATTTCGCGTCTGGAACGATCGCGCGATTATTGCGGGGATACGGACGACCCGGCTAACGCCATGTGACCGCTACCTTTCTTGTGGACGAAAGGCGGGCGGCGGGCAACAGGATTTGTCGTTCAAATCAATATCATCGCCGCCACGAGGGGCGGCCCGGCGTTGCTGCGCTCAGATCAACCCTTCGGCCTCGCGCCGGCGCCGCGCCGCGCCGATCTCGAACAGCCCCCAGCCCGCGAGCGCGAGCGGGAAGACCCAGCCCCAAACATGCTCCCACCAAGCGAATGACTGGCGCGACAGCGGCTTCGGCCCCGGCAGCCCGACCTTGCGCATATAATCGTCGGTCACCGGCGCGTAGACATATTCGCGCAGCGTTTCGTAATAAACGACGTAGCCGTCATCCTTGCGATACCAATACGGCGCGCCGAGGATGCTCGTCTCGACGATCGAATAGCCGAAACGCAGCCGCTCGACCGTGAGCGGGGCGCGCTCCGCCAGCGCCGGCGCGTGCCCCTGTTTGGGCAAATGCACGCCATATTGGTCGAGCGCTTCGACATAGCCTTTCGGTGCGGCCGACACCGGGATGCTGGCGCCGGGCAACACCAGCGCGCGGCTGCCGATCACCACCGGACGGTCGGTGACCATCAGCACGATCGCCGCGTAGAGCACGATGACGCCGAGAATCGCGCTGCGGATATGCTGGTCGCGCGCGACTATCGGGTCGGCGTGCGCCATGGGTCAGTCGTCCATCGTCAGCACGATCTTGCCGATATGGTCGCCCGCCTCCATCCGGCGATGCGCGGCGGCGGCTTCGGCGAGCGGGAAGCTGCGGTCCATCACGGGGCGCAGCTTGCCGGCCTCGACATGCGGCCATACGGTCCGGTGCAGCTCGTCGGCGACGAGCGACTTGAACGCGGTGTCGCGCGAGCGCAGCGTCGATCCGGTCAGCGTCAGCCGGCGGCGCATGATCTCGAAGATCGGGATTTCGGCGGTGGCGCCGCGCTGCACCGCGATCGAGACGTGGCGGCCATCATCGGCGAGGCATTTGAGGTTGCGCGGCAGGTAATCGCCACCGACCATGTCGAGCACCGCCGCCACCCCGGCGCCGCCGGTGATCGCGCGGACCTGCTCGACGAAATCCTGCGTGGCGTAATTGATCGCATGATCCGCGCCGAGCGCCAGCGCCGCCGCGCGTTTCGCATCGTTGCCGACGGTGACGATGATCGTCAGCCCGAACAGCTTGGCGAGCGAGATCGCCATCGTGCCGATGCCGCTGGTGCCACCATGCACCAGCACCGTATCGCCTTCGATCGCATAGGCGCGCTCGAACAAATTGGTCCACACGGTGAACAAAGTCTCGGGCAGCGCCGCCGCCTCCGCCATCGACAGCGACTCGGGCACCGGGAGGCACTGCCCGGCCGGCACGCTCGCATAGTCGGCATAGCCGCCGCCGGCGAGGAGCGCGCAGACCGGCTGGCCGAGCAGTTCGGACCCGACCCCCTCGCCCGTGGCGACGATCGTGCCGGAGATTTCGAGACCGGGAATCGAGGGCGCGCCACGCGGCGGCGGATAACCGCCCTTGCGCTGGAGCACGTCGGGGCGGTTGACGCCCGCCGCCGCCACGCGCACCAGCACCTCGCCCGCGCCGCACGCGGGAACCGGCCGCTCGACGACGCGGAGCACCTCGGGCCCGCCGGGCGCGTCCGGGTCGATCGCCCGCATCGTCACTGGTATCGCATCCGTCGCCACGCCCGTCCCCCGCCGGGGGATTGGCGCCCCGTCGCCGGCCTTATTGACATCGCCCGCGCATCGGTCAACGATCCGCACATGGACTTCGACGAGATTCTCGCGAAAAACCCGGCCGATCCGCTATCCCAATTGGTGCGGCAGGATCTCGAGCGCCTCTCGCTCGACGAACTCGCCGCGCGGATCACGGTGCTCGAAAGCGAAATCACGCGCAGCCGACAGCAGATCGAACGCGCCAGCAAGCACCGCGCCATCGCCGACGATCTCTTTCGGAGATGACCGCGCCCGCCAGACCGGGCGGCGAACGCGAAACAGGGCGGGCAGGCGCATTTCAAGTGCTTGATGCGAACCCCTCGCCTTCCAACATAGTCGGAAAGGGCCGCGCGTCTGCTTGCGGCCCGCATGGAGTACCATAATGCCCTCTTTCGCCTCCGCGCTGGAAACCACGCTCCACAAGGCGCTTGAAGCCGCGTCGTCGCGGCGCCACGAATATGCCACGCTCGAGCATCTGCTGCTTGCCCTGGTCGATGACGAGCACGCCTCGAAGGTGATGGCGTCATGCGGGGTCGAGCTCGGCGAACTCAAGACCACCGTCGCGCACTATCTCGATACCGAACTCGAAGCGCTCAAGGTCGACACCGCGACCGATCCGTCGCCGACCAGCGGCTTCCAGCGCGTCGTGCAGCGCGCGATCCTGCACGTCCAGTCGTCCGGCCGGGACGAGGTGACGGGCGCCAACGTGCTCGTCGCCCTGTTCTCCGAACGCGAGAGCTATGCCGTCTATTTCCTCCAGCAGCAGGACATGAGCCGTCTCGATGCCGTCAGCTTCATCTCGCATGGCGTCGGCAAAGGCGGCGCCGCCCCCGAGCCGCGCGAAGTGAAGGGCGCCGAGGAGGAAAAGCCCAAGGCCGAGGCCAAGGGCAAGGCGGAGAGCGCGCTGAAGCAGTTCACCGTCGATCTCAACGAGAAGGCGAAGAGCGGCAAGGTCGATCCGCTGATCGGGCGCGGCCCCGAGGTCGATCGCACGGTGCAGATCCTGTGCCGCCGCTCGAAGAACAACCCGCTCTATGTGGGCGATCCCGGCGTCGGCAAGACCGCGATCGCCGAGGGCCTGGCGCGCAAGATCGTCGAGGGCGACGTGCCCGAGGTGCTGCTGCCGGCGGTGATCTATTCGCTCGACATGGGCGCTTTGCTCGCGGGCACGCGCTATCGCGGCGATTTCGAGGAGCGGCTGAAGGCGGTCGTCAACGAACTCGAGAAGCTGCCGCATGCGGTGCTGTTCATCGACGAGATCCACACCGTCATCGGCGCGGGCGCGACCAGCGGCGGCGCGATGGACGCGTCGAACCTGCTCAAGCCGGCTTTGTCGGGCGGCACGATCCGCTGTATCGGCTCGACCACCTACAAGGAGTTCCGCAACCACTTCGAGAAGGATCGCGCGCTGCTGCGCCGGTTCCAGAAGATCGACGTCAACGAGCCGACGATCGAGGATACGATCAAGATCCTCGCCGGGCTGCGCTCCGCGTTCGAGGACCATCATAAGGTCAAATACACGCCCGACGCGATCAAATCGGCGGTGGAGCTCAGCGCGCGCTACATCAACGACCGCAAGCTGCCCGACAAGGCGATCGACGTGATCGACGAAGTCGGCGCGATGCAGATGCTGGTGCCGCTCGGCAAGCGCAAGAAGACGATCACCAGCCGCGAAATCGAAGCCGTGATCGCGACGATGGCGCGCATCCCGCCGAAATCGGTCTCGACCGACGACACCAAGGCGCTCGAATCGCTCGAAATCGATCTGAAGCGGGTGGTGTTCGGCCAGAATGAGGCGATCGAGAAGCTCGCCTCGGCGATCAAGCTCAGCCGTGCGGGCCTGCGCGATCCCGAAAAGCCGATCGGCAACTATCTGTTCACCGGCCCGACCGGCGTCGGCAAGACCGAAGTCGCCAAGCAGCTCGCCACGATCATGGGCATCCCGCTCCAGCGCTTCGACATGAGCGAATATATGGAGCGGCATTCGGTCTCGCGGCTGATCGGCGCGCCTCCGGGCTATGTCGGCTTCGATCAGGGCGGCCTGCTCACCGACGCGGTCGATCAGCAACCGCATTGCGTGTTGCTGCTCGACGAGATCGAGAAGGCGCATCCCGACCTGTTCAACATCCTGTTGCAGGTGATGGACAACGGGCGCCTGACCGACCAGCATGGCAAGACGGTCGATTTCCGCAACGTCATCCTCATCATGACGACCAATGCGGGCGCCTCCGACATGGCGCGCGAGACATTGGGCTTCGGCAATCTCACCCGCGAGGGCGAGGACGAGCAGGCGGTGCAGAAGATGTTCAGCCCCGAGTTCCGCAACCGGCTCGATGCGATCGTGCCGTTCGGATACCTTCCGACCGAGGTGGTCGCGCGGGTGGTGGACAAGTTCATCCTCCAGCTCGAACTGCAGCTCGCCGATCGCGGCGTCCACATCAACCTCGACGACGAGGCGAAGACGTGGCTCACCGCCAAGGGCTATGACAGGCTCTACGGCGCGCGCCCGATGGGCCGTTTGATCCAGGAGAAGATCAAGCAGCCGCTCGCCGAGGAACTGCTGTTCGGCAAGCTGGTGCACGGCGGCGAGGTCAGCGTGAAGATGAAGGACGGCGCGCTCGCCTTCGAGATCGTGCCGGCCGCGCCGAAGAAGCCGAAGAAGGGCAAGTCGGCGCCGAAGGCGGTGACCCCGACGGAGTGAACATGGACGGGCCCGGTCGCGAGACCGGGCCTGTTTTCTGCGGTCCCACGTCAACCCAAGCCGTTCGTGGATCGTACTCTAATCCAAACCGCTCGTGCCGAGCGAAGTCGAGGCACCTGCGTTCCGGACTCGCCCCTCGACTTCGCTCGGGGCGAACGGAGAGTTACTTCCGGGACATCTCCCGCACCATCAGCGCTTCGAGCCGCTTGGGATCGACCGCGCGCACCACCTCGGCCTTTTGCTCGCCCAGGCCCGGCTGATAGCCGTCGCGCCATGACTGCATATCGCCATAGCCGGCCGAGAAGACGGTGTCGTAATCCACGAACAACGTCTCCCGTTCGGTCACGATCGACGGATCGAGCCACACCGCCGCCGCCGTCTCATCCCACAGCGGAAAACCCGGCTCCATCCCCGCGATGAATTTCGCCACGTCGGGCGGCGCCACCTTCGCCAGCCGCGCGAGCAGCGCCGCGCTGAGCTCGGTCGCGGTCGAGGGATCGACCGGCACCGCGACGATCTTCCGCCACGGCGCGCGCGCGACGATGCTCGCCGCCTCGGGATCGAAGCGCGCATTGAACTCGCGGCGCGGCGTGTTGGTATATTCGCGCGCGAAATCGCTCGCCGAGGTGCCGGTCAGCACCTGATGCGGGTTGAGGCTGCCGCCCATATAAACCAATTCCTTGGCCAGCCCCGCGAACGCCGGATCGAGCCGCTGCGCCAGCGCCAGGTTGGTGAACGGCCCCGCCGCCAGGATCGTCACCTCGCCGGGGTAACGATGCACCATGCGGATCAGGAAATTGGCGGCGATCTCGTCGGCCGCCTTGTGCGTGGGGTTGCCGCCGCGCAGATCGACCGGATCGTTCGGGCCGAAATAGGCGGGCGTGCTTTGCTGGGTCGGCTCGACCCAATGCTTCATCCACGCGCCCTTCCAGGTGAGCTTGCCGTACAGCGTCTCCCACCGCTCCGTCGCCGCCTCGGTGTTGATGAGCGGAAAGGTCGCGCCCTGCACCACCGGCACGTCGGTGCGGTGCGCGATCTCAAGCCCGCGCAGCGCCATCGCGGTCGCGCGATTCGCCCAGACATTGCCGGAGACGGTGGTGAGGCCGAGCACTTCGACATCAGGATCTTCGAGCAGCATCAGGTGCATCAGCCCGAAACCCTCGTCGTCGATGATGACCTTGCGCTTGGGCGTATCGGCGTGCGCGGAGCCGATGGCGAAGAGCAACGCCAGCGCCACACATACCAGTTCCCCCGCGAAAGCGGGGGTCCAGAGCCACGAACGCTGGCGCTGTTTGGCCCTGGGCTCCCGCGTTCGCGGGAGAACAGACACTGGAGGCATCACTGCGCCGCCACGAACGCATCGATCCGCGCGAGGTGCGCCGCCACCGCCTCCGCCGGCAGGAACGATCCGGTGAAGCTGTTGCGCGCCAGCGTTGCCAATGCGGCGCGGTCCAGACCGCGTCCGCCCGCGATCGCGCGGTAATTGTCAGCGACATAGCCGCCGAAATACGCGGGATCGTCCGAGTTGACGGTGGCCTTGAGGCCAAGCGCGAGCATCCGGTCGATCGGGTGGGCTGCGATCTCGGGCACGACGCACAATTTGAGGTTGGAGAGCGGGCAAACCGTCAAAGTCATCCCCTCCGCCGCGAGCCGCGCGACCAGCGCATCGTCTTCGAGCGCGCGGTTGCCGTGGTCGATGCGATCGACATTGAGCAGATCGAGCGCCTCCCAGACATAGGCGGGCGGCCCTTCCTCGCCGGCGTGCGCGACCAGCTTGAGGCCCTTCGCGCGCGCTGCGGCGAAGACGCGCGCGAACTTCTCGGGCGGGTGGCCAACCTCGGACGAATCGAGCCCCACCGCCGCGATCCGATCAAGCCACGGCCCGGCCTCGGCGAGCGTCGCGAATGCCTCCTCCTCGCTCAGGTGGCGCAGAAAGCTCATGATGAGGCTGCTGGTGATGCCGTGCTTCGCCTCGGCCTCGGCCATGCCCGCGAGCAGCCCTTCGATCACCGTCGCGAACGCGACGCCGCGCGCGGTGTGCGTCTGCGGATCGAACATGATCTCCGCGTGGAGGACGCCATCGGCGGCGGCGCGATCGAAATAGGCGGCGGCGAGATCGTGGAAATCTTGAGCCGTGCGCAGCACGTCCGCCCCAGCATAATAGATGTCGAGGAAATCCTGAAGGTTGCCGAACGCATAGGCCGCGCGAACCTCCTCGACCGACGCATACGGGATCGTCACCCCGTTGCGCTTGGCGAGCGCGACCATCAACTCGGGTTCGAGACTGCCCTCGATATGGAGGTGGAGTTCGGCCTTGGGCAAGCCGGTGATGAAGGTGTCGAGATCGGTCATGCGGGCAGCTTAGGGTCGCTGCGGTGCGGCATCAAATGCAATGATTGTGCGACGGCGTTGCGCAAAACCATGTCCCTCTCCCTGTGGGAGAGGGAGGGAGCCGGCGTAGCCGGCGGAAGGGTGAGGGCAGGATCACCCTCACCCTTCCCACCGCTGCGCGGCGGCCCCTTCCCTCTCCCAAGGGGAGAGGGATTCACGCGGAACGACTCCACGCGCAGTTCCCCATCACATAGGTCCGCGCGATCGCACGATCATCGCCGAGGATCTGGAGCGCGAACAGCCGCTCCGCCAGCCCCACCCCCGCCGTGCGGCGCGCGAGCAGCGGGGTCGCGGCGCAGTCGAGCACGACGAAATCGGCTTCCTGCCCGATCTCCAACGCGCCGACGCGATCGGCGATGTGGAGCAGCGCTGCACTCCCCGCCGTCGCCAGATACAGCGCGCGAAACGGATCGAGCGGGTAATCGCGCGCCAAAGCCGCCTGATAGGCAAGGCCCGCCGTGTGAAGCATCGAGAAGGTCGTCCCCGCCCCGACATCGGTGCCAAGGCCCAGCGTAACGCCATGGGCGTCGGCCTGCCCGAAATCGAAAAAGCCCGAGCCGAGGAACAGGTTCGAACTCGGGCACACCGCGATCCCCGCGCCGGTCTGGGCCAGCCGTGTGCAGGCTCGGTCGGAGAGGTGAACGCCATGCGCGAACACCGAACGCGGCGTCACCAGCCCGAAGCGATCATAAGCGTCGAGATAATGATAGGCATCGGGGAAGCGCGCGGCGACCGCCTCGCATTCGCGCACATTCTCGGCGAGGTGCGTGTGCAACAACACGTCCGGGTGGGCGGCGAGCAGATCGCCCGCGACGTGCAACTGCGCGTCCGACGACGTGAGCGCGAACCTTGGCGTCACCGCATAGCCGAGCCGCCCGCGCCCGCGCCAGCGCGCGATCAGCGCTTCGCTCTCGGCGCGCGCGGTCTCTGGCGTGTCGGCGAGACCCGTTGGCCCGAGGTCCATCAGCACCTTGCCCGAGACGATCCGCATCCGTCGCGCCAGCGCCGCCGCGAACAGCGCATCGACCGACTGTTCGTGGACGGTCGGGAACACCAAGGCGCTGGTCGTGCCGTTGCGCAGCAGCTCAGTGAGAAACGCATCGGCCACGGCGTCGGCGTGGGCGCGATCGGCGAAGGCCGTCTCGGCGGGGAAGATGTGGCGAGTCAGCCAGTCGAGCAACTGCTCACCGTGCGACGCGATCCGGTCCATCTGCGGATAATGGACGTGCGCGTCGATGAACCCCGGCACGATCAGTCCGGGGAGCGACTCGACAACGATACCGGCGAAGCGTTCGGCGAGCGCGGCGTACGCTCCGCGCGCGACGACAATCCCGTCCTCGACGAGGAGCAGCCCGTCGGGCTCGTGGCGCACGGCATCCACATCGTGGCGCGGATCGCGCGGCACCGACAGCAGTTCGCCGCGAAAGGCTTTGAGCGTCATCTCAACTGCCGCGATAGGTCGAATAGCTATAGGGCGAGACGAGCAGTGGCACATGATAATGGCCGCCCGCAGCGACGCCGAAGTCGATCGCGATCACGTCGAGGAACGGCGGATCGGCAAGCGTCACCCCCTGCCCCCGGAAATAGGCGGCGGTCGCAAATTCGAGACGGTAGCGGCCGGCATCGACGGCGGGGAGGCCGGGGCAGCGGCCATCGGCGTTGGTTTCGCCGGTGAACAGCACGCCGCCGCCCGCGCCGAGCAGCCGCAGCGCGACGCCGGCGGCGGGGCGACCGTGCGCGGTATCGAGCACGTGCGTCGACAGGCTGGTCATGCGGTGGGCCTTTCGGGCGGCCATTCGCCGAGGAACTCGGCTTCCTCATAAGCGATCAGATCGGCGACGAGTTGCTCCCGATCATCGAGGAACAGTTGATCGGCGACCCCCTTCACCACGCGCGGCAGCGCGGTCTGGAGGCCCGAGAGCGCGGATGCGGACAGACCTAGGCTGATGAGCGCGGAATAGTTGAACGCGAACAGGCCGTGGAGCGCGTCGGCATCGGCGGCGTCGCGCGGCAGCAGTTCGAAGCCGGGCCCGAGATAGGGATGCGCGTCGATCAGCGCGTTCTCGGCACCCGGCGCGGGCGCGAAGCGATCCGCCCAGCGCGCGATCTTGTCCGCCACCAGCCGCAGTTCGGGGCGCAGGCCGGGATCGCTGACGAGACCGGTCGAGAGCACGACGAAATCGAAATCGTGGCTGCCGTGCGGCGTCGTCACGCGGACCACGCCGCCTTCCTCCGCCACCGACAGCCACGGCGCGCCGAGATGGAGTTCGAAACCCGGCCATGCGGCGGCCCGCGTGAACGTGTCGTTGGTCGGCGGCTGGTTATGCCCGAGGAAGCTCGCCATCACCGCATATTTCTCGGCGTCCGAAAGCGCCGGATAGCGGCCGGTGAAGCCCACCCGCTCCATGAAGCGGATCGGGTTGATCCGCGGCAGCGCCCCGCGCCGGATGAACACATGCGCTGCGGCCACGCCCATCGTCAGCGCGGCATTGGCATTGTCGAACGCCGATGCGCCGCCGCCGAGGATGCCGATGCGCTTGCCGGCGAGCGCGGCGTAATCGATCGGCTCGCTGGTGTGCGCGTAGCGGCCGCGCGGCAGGGCGTCGCGGATCATCGCGGGCGTGTGCCATTCGCCGCCACCCTGGATGCCGGTCGCCAGCACGACCTTCCTTGTGAGGAGCGGCGCGCCTTCGGCGAGGTGGAGGCGGTGCAATCCGCCGCCGAGCGGCTCGATCGTCGCGAGCCGGCACGCGTTGCGCACCGGCAGCGCGAGCACGCGGCGATACCAGCGCAGATACGCCATCCAGTCGCCACGCGCGATCTTGTCGACCGCCGCCCAGCCCGCCGCGCCGTGCTGCGCCTCCCACCATGCCCGGTAGGTGAGCGCGGGCACGCCGAAGTCGATCGGGTTGAGCCCCTTGGGGGTACGCAGCGTCAGCATCCGCGCATAGGTTTCCCACGGGCCTTCGAGGCCGGGCGGATTCTCGTCGAGCACGAGGATGTTCGAGACCCGCTCGCGCAACAGCCCGAATGCGGCGGCAAGCCCGCTCTGGCCGCCGCCGACGATCACCACGTCATAGACATGGCCGTCGGGATGCGTGCGCGGGCGCGTCCAGTCGGCGCCGCCGTGGCCGATGAGCGCGAGCTGGCGCGCGAGATCGGCCTCGAGCGCGGCGAGGGTCACGCTTCGTCTTCCATCCGCAGCAGCACGATCTTGCCGATCTCGGCGATGGCGGTGGCGATTTCGGTCTCGCGATCATGCGCGAGCCGGCGCTCCATCGCGGCGAGGATGCCGGCCTTGTCGGTCAGCCGCACGCAGATCACGAAGGGGAAGTCGAATTTCTCGCGATAGGCGGCGTTGAGCGCGTGGAAAAGCTCGAACTCGCCGGGCGTGAGCCGGTCGAGCCCCGCCGACGCCTGCTCGGCCGCCGAAGCCTCGCTCAGCGTGCCGTCGATCGCGGTCCTGCCGGCAAGCTCGGGGTGCGCGCGGATCAGCGCCACCTTCTCGGCTCGGGTGGCATCGTACACCACTTCCATCAGGTCATGGTAGCGGTTGCCGGTCGAGGGCCGCGCATCGGCGCGCGCCTCCACCCAAGGGCTATGTTCGAAGAGCGGCTCATGATGGGTGCTCAATGTGTGCTCCCCTCCAGGCTGACATGCGCCGAAACGACCTTCCAGCCATCGGCGAACTTGACCCACGCCTGCGTCTGGCGACCGCGCCGGTCGCTGTTCTCGCGGAAGAATTCGGCGTCGGCGGTGGCGAAGCTGTCGCCATAGACGGTGATCGCGACCCGCCCGAGCCTGCGCTGCGGCGAGCCGCCCCGGCCTTTGCGGAATTCGCGGATCTCGTCGATGCCGTACAGCACCTCGCCGACACCATAGCGGTTGGTGGTCGGCGCGTCGTGGAACAGTGCGTCCATCGTCGGCACGTCGTCGGCCATCAGCGCGCGTTCATAGGCGTGGAACGCTTCGGTCACTTCGGCGAGCAGAGCCGGATCATCGATTTTCATACGGGTGAACCTCCAGCCAGTGACGGGCGATGTCGATGCGGCGCGCGACCCAGGCGTCGCCGCTCGCGAGGACATGATCGAGGAAGCGCGCCAGCGCCCGCGCGCGGCCCGGCCGCCCGGCGACGCGCGCATGCAGCCCGACCGACATCATCCGCCCACCTTCCTCACGAAGCTGGTCGAACGTGTCGCGCAAATAGCGGAAGAACTGCTCGCCCTCGGTGAAGCCGTTCAAGGCGACGATCTTCATGTCGTTGACGTCGAGCGTATAGGGCACGATCAGTTGCGGCGCGCCGAAGCGGGTGTCGTAATAGGGCAGGTCGTCGGCGTAGCTGTCGGCATCATAGACGAAGCCGCCTTCCTCGACGATCAGCCGCGCGGTGTTGGGCGAAGTGCGGCCCTGATACCAACCGAGAGGGCGGCTGCCGGTCAGCCGCGTATGCAGCGCGATCGCCTCGGCGATGTGGGCGCGTTCGGTGGCTTCGGGCACGTCCTGATAATCGATCCAGCGCAGCCCGTGGCTGGCGATTTCCCAATCCGCAGCTAGCATCGCTTCGATGGCCTGTGGGTTCATCTCCAGCGCCTTGGCGACGCCGAACACGGTGACGGGCAGGTTGCGCGCGGTGAACAGCCGGTGCAGCCGCCAGAACCCGGCGCGGCTGCCATATTCGTAGAGGCTCTCCATCGCCATCGCGCGCGCGGGGTGGCTGGCCGCACCGACCATTTCGGAGAGGAATTTCTCGGATCCAGCATCGCCGTTGAGCACGCTGTTCTCGGCGCCCTCCTCGTAATTGACGACGAACTGGACGGCGACGCGCGCGCCGCCGGGCCAGCGCGGATCGGGCGGGGTGGCGCCATAGCCGATCAGATCGCGCGGGGCGGTCATGCCCCGCCCGCCCGCATCCGTTCGGGCCGAGCGCAGTCGAGGCCCCGATGTGGCGTATGTCCCTCGACTTCGCTCGGGACGAACGGACGTAGCGCCCTCACGCCTCCCAAGCCTCAAGCGCTGCCGTCACCGCCGCCCCCGCCGGCAGCACGAACCCCTCCGCGCGCAGGCACGCCTCGAGCGCGCCCAAGGTAATCAGCACCTTATGCTTCATCGCATTGTAGCCCATCGCACCGATCCGCCAGATTCGGCCGGCTAGCGGGCCGAAGGCGGTGCCGATCTCGATCTCGAAATGGTCGCGCATCGCCGCGCGGACGCGTTCGCCGTCAACGCTCTCGGGGATGTAGACGCCCGTCACGTTGGTCATGCGGAAGCGGTCGTCGCCGAACACGGTGAGCCCCATCGCGCGCAGCCCCGCCGTCACCGCCCGGCCCGCAGCGGCGTGGCGGGCATAGCGCGCCTCGAGCCCCTCGCCGAGCGCAACGCGCGCGCATTCGCGTGCCGCATACAGCATCGAGGTCGCCTCGGTGTGGTGGTTGAGCCGCTTTTCGGACCAGTAATCCATAATCATCGCGAGATCGAAATAGTTCGAGCCGATGCGCGGACCGTTGCCATCCACCATATCCGCCGCGCGAATGCCCGCCTCGGTATGGCGGCGCGCGAAGATGTGCTCGGCGGCGGCATCGGAGATCGTGATCGGCGCCGAGCCGGACGGGCCGCCGAGGCATTTCTGCAAACCGCCGGTGACGATATCCGCCCCCCAGTGATCGGTGGCGATCGCCATCCCGCCGAGCGTCGCGGTGGCGTCGACATAGAGCAGCGCCCCCGCCGCGTGGCACAGCGCGCCCAGCCCATCGAGCGGTTGCGCCATCGTGGTCGAGGTGTCGCCGTGGACGGTCGCGACCAGTTTCGGCGCGGTGCGCGCGATCGCGGCGGCGATCGCGTCGAGCGGAACGGTCTCACCCCAGGGTGCATCGACCGTCTCGATGCGTGCGCCGATGCGGCCGAGGATCTCCTGGAGCAGCAGCCCGAACCGGCCGAAATCGACCACGAGCACGGTATCGCCCGGCGCGACGAGGCTGACCAGCGCCGCCTCGATCCCCGCGCGCGCGGTGCCGTCGATCAGCATCGTCCAGCGGTTCTGCGTCCCGAAGATCGGGCGATAGAGCGCCATCACCTGGTTCATATAGCCGGTCATCTCGGGATCGAACTGGCCGAGCAGATCCGCCGACATCGCGCGCAGCACGCGCGGATGCGCGTTGACCGGGCCAGGCCCCATCAGCAGCCGCTGCGGCGGGTCGATCTCGCCGAACAGGAGGGGGTCGAGGGTCACGCGGCATCTCCGAGGCGTTCGATGAAGCCGAGCATCACCCGCAACGCGATCTCGGCGTCGGCGGGGTCGACATGCTCGGCGGGGTTGTGGCTGATGCCGCCCCTGCAACGGACGAACAGCATCGCGGTCGGGCACAGCGCCGCCATCACCATCGCGTCATGCCCCGCACCCGAGACGAGCCGGCGCATCGGCTGGCCGGCAGCGGCGGTGGCCGCATCGAGCAGGTCCATCAACGCGGGATCGCACGGACTGGCGGGGAGATCGTGGATATGATCGACGTCGAAGTCGAGGCCGCGTGCATCCGCGATGGCGGCGATCGCATCCAGAATCGCTTCGGCGGCGCGGTCCCGCCGCGCGGGATCGCCTGAGCGGATATCGATCGTGAAGCGCACCGTGCCCGGGATCACGTTGGCGGCGCCGGGCAGCGCCTCGATCCTGCCCACGGTCGCGACGAGATCGGAGGCGTCGGCGCGGGCGATGCGCTCGATCGCGAGCATCATTTCGGCCGCACCGGCGAGCGCGTCGCGGCGCAGCGGCATCGACGCCGTGCCGGCGTGGCCGGCGACGCCGATCACGCTCGCCTGCAAACGAAGCTGCGCGGCGATGCCGGTGACCGTGCCGACCGCGAGCCCCTCGGCTTCGAGGACCGGGCCTTGCTCGATATGGGCTTCGAGATAGGCGAGCGCTTCCGGGATGCGTGCCTCTCCGAACGCCGTCACCCCAGCGGAAGCTGGGGTCTTTTGCGGCGCGGACGCGCCCTCCCCCGGGAGACCCCAGCTTGCGCTGGGGTGACGGTTTGCGGCGAGGGCATCCTCGTCCCCGTTCGTGCTGAGCGAAGTCGAAGCACGGGCCGCGAGCGCTGCGCCTGGGATCTGTGCTTCGACTTCGCTCAGCACGAACGGCGGGAGGGTGGCCAGCGCCTCGGCCAGCGTCACTCCATCCGCATCCGCCACCTCCAGCGCGGCCACATCCAGCGTCCCCGCCACCGCCCGGCTGGTCAGCATCGCGGCGGGGAAGCGCGAGCCTTCCTCGTCACCGAACGCGATCACCTCGATCGGGAAGCGCATGCGTCGCCCGGCGGCGTGCAGCGCCGCGACCGCCTCGATCCCCAGCAGGATGCCGAGCGGCCCGTCGTAGCGCCCGCCATCGCGCACGCTGTCGAGGTGGCTGCCGATCAGCAACGCCGGCGCCTGCACGTCGGTGCCCGCATAGTGGCCGATCAGATTGGCGGCGGGGTCGCGGCGCACCGTCATGCCAGCGTCCGCCATCCAGCCGGCGAGTGCGTCCTGCGCGGCGGCGTAAGCGGGCGTCAGATAGCCGCGATACAGCCCGTCCGGCATGTCGCTGTATGGTGCGCCCCCCAGCGCGTCGCAGCGCGCCACCGCGCGTGCGCCGCCTACCATGCCACCACCCCGCCGTCGCTGCGCGGATCGGTCGCACCCTCGAGCGCGCCGTCGCCGTGGCGGACGATCGCGCCGGCATGGCCCATCATCGCGGTCAGCGCGCCGACGCGCTCGACATCGTGCCCCGCCGCCGCGAGCGCCGCGTAGAGCGTGTCGTCGAAACCGTCTTCCAGCTTGAGCGTGGTCGATTGCTCGCCCCAGGTGCGCCCGAGCAGCCAGCGCGGGGCGCGGATCGCGGCCTGCACATCCACACCGTAGCGTGCATAGCGCGTGAACAGCGCGGCCTGGGTCTGCGGCTGGCCCTCGCCGCCCATGGTGCCATAGGCCATCACCCGGCCATCGTCGAAGCGCGCGAGTGCCGGGTTGAGCGTGTGGAACGGCTTGCGGCCGGGCTTCAATGCGTTCCAGCCACCCTCGGCAAGCCGGAACGAACTGCCGCGATTCTGCCAGGTGATGCCGGTCTGCGGCAGCACCAGCCCCGATCCGAACTCGAAATAGGTCGATTGGATGCAACTCACCACGCGCCCCTCGGCATCGGCGGCGCCGAACCAGCAGGTATCGCCCCACTGCGGCGGCTGCGGCCATGACAGCGCATGCGCGGGGTCGATATCGGCGGCCAGCGCGTCGAGCGCGTCGGCGTCGTCCAGCAGCGCCTGCGGCTCGCCCTGCATCCAGTCGGGATCGCCGCAATGCTGGTCGCGCCATCGGAACGCCCGCTTGGTCGCCTCGACCAGCGCGTGAACATGGTCGAACCCGTCGGCCTCGGTCGCCTCCAGCCGGTCGAACAGCGCGAGGATCAGCAGCGAGGCGATCCCCTGCGTCGGCGGCGCGGTGTTGTAGAGCGTCGCGCCGGCGATCTTCACCGACAGCGGCGCGGGGGCCGTCGCACGGTGCGCCGCCAGATCGGCGCGCGACACCGGGCTGCCGAGCGCGGCGAGATCGTCGGCGATCCGCTCGGCAAGCGCGCCATGGTAGAAGTCGTCGAGGCCATCCGCCGCCAGCGTGCGCAGTGTCTCGGCGAGCAGCGGCTGGGTGAAGATATCGCCTTGGGCGAGCGGGCGCCCCGCGGGCTCGAACACGCTGGCATAGGCGCCGGGCTGGGCGCGCAGTTCGGCACCCTTGGCGGCGGCAATGGCGGCACCGCCCGCCGTCACCGCGACGCCCGCCTCGGCATGGCCGATCGCGTCGCGCAGCAGCCGCGCGAGCGGCAGCGTGCCGCCGCTCGCCGCCAGCGCCGCTGCCCAGCCCGAGACCGTGCCCGCCACGGTGTTCGCCGCGAGGCCCCCACGCGTCGGCACCGCCGCCAGTCCGGCATAGAGCGACAGATCGGCGCGCGCCGCCGCCGCGCCGCAGCCATGCACCGTATGGACGCAGCCACCCGGTTCGGCGATCAGCCAGAAGCCGTCACCGCCGAGTCCGGTCATGTGCGGATAGACCACCGCCAGGCAGGCCGCGACCGCGACGCACGCCTCGACCGCGCTGCCGCCGTCGCGCAGCACCGCCACCCCCGCCTCGGCGGCGAGATGGTGTGGCGCGGTGACGACGCCGCGCGTGCCGGTGACGGTCGTGAGGCTCATGCCCCCGCGCTCATCCACACGAACCGCACCACGAACAGCGCGGCGAGCACGAACAGGAACCAGTCGCTCCGCCGGATCGTGCCGCGCAGCAGCTTCAGCGCGGCGTGCGCGGTGATCCCGAAGGCAAGCCCGTTGGCGATCGAGAAGGTGAGCGGGATCATCGCCACGGTCAGGAACGCCGGGATCGCCGAGAGCGGGTCTTCCCACTCGACCTCGGTCAGCGGCAGCAGCATCAGCCCGCCGACGATGATGAGCGCGGGCGCGGTCGCCGCGAGCGGCACGATCTGCGCGTAGGGCGCGACGAACATCGTCGCGAAGAACAACAGCCCGGTAACGACCGCCGTCAAGCCGGTGCGCCCGCCCGCCTGCACCCCCGCCGCGCTCTCGACATAGGAGGTGACGGTGCTGGTTCCCGCCATCGATCCGACGATCGTCGCAGTCGCGTCGGCGATGAGGATGCGGTTGAGGCCGGGGATGCGCCCGGCGGCATCCATCAGCCCGGCGCGCTTGGTGACGGCGACGAGCGTGCCGATATTGTCGAACAGATCGACGAACAGGAACACGAACACGATCTCGAACACCCCGCCCGAGAGCTTGAAAACGCCGGGCAGATCGAGCTTGAACGCGGTGCCGGTCAGCGCCGACAGGCTGTACGGATCGGGCTTGAACGCGACCAGCCCGGCCAGCCAGCCGAGGATCGTCGTGCCGACGATGCCGATCAGCATCGCGCCGCGCACCCCCCATACGCTGAGCGCGCCGATCAGCAGCAGCCCGAACAGCGCCACCGCCGCAGCCGGCTCGCGCAGGTTGCCGAGCGCGACGAAGGTCGCCGGATTGGCGACGACGATGCCGGCGTCCTTCAGCCCGATGAAGCCGATGAACAGACCGATGCCACCCGCGACGGCGGCGAACAGATAGGTCGGGATCACCGCGACGATCAACTGGCGGACCCCGGTCAGCGTCAGCACCAGGAAACAGACGCCCGAGATGAACACGCAGCCGAGCGCGACCGGCCAGGGCACGTGCATCTGCTGGACGACGGTGAAACTGAAATAGGCGTTGAGCCCCATGCCCGGCGCGAGCCCGAGCGGGGTGTTGGCGACCAGCCCCATCAGGATCGAGGCGAAGGCGGCGGCGAAACACGTCGCCGCCGCGACCGAGGCGACCGGCATGCCCGCAAGACCGAGGATCGCCGGGTTGACCAGCACGATATAGGCCATTGTCAGGAAGGTGGTGAACCCGGCCAGCACCTCGGTGCGCACCGTCGTGCCGCGCTGCGCGAGCGCGAAATAGCGCTCGAGCGGGCCCGCCGATGCCGGCGCCGCCGCCTGTGGTTCGCTCATGCCAATTCCCCCTGCAACACCCCCGTCGGCGCCGAAACACCGACCACCCCTTGCGCCTCCAGCCGCGCGGCGAAGCGGAACAGCGTCCGCTCGCTGCCGGCGCGGCCGATCACCTGCAACCCGAGCGGCAGCCGCCCCGGCCGCAGCAGCGGCACCGCCAGCGACGGCAGGCCGAGGAAGCTGATCGGCTGGCTGTGAATGCCGAGATCGGCGCGCGCCGGACTGAGCGCGCCGTCGATCAGGATGCGCGGATCGGCGATCGGCGGCGCGACGCACGGCGTGGCGGGCGCGAGCAGCACGTCATACGGCGCGATCAGATCGGCGATGCGCTGCTTGAACGCGGCGCGGAACGCCTGCGCTTCGTCATACAGCGCTTTCGGAAGCAGCGCGCCCGCGATCAGCCGGTCGCGGACTTGCGGATCGAACGCCATCGCATGTTCGGCGAGCGCGGCGCGGTGGAGCCTGCCGCCCTCATACGCGGTGATGACGAACGCCGCCGAGCGCGCGCGGGCGATGTCGGGAAGCTCGACCACCGGCGCATCGGGCGCGATTGCGGCCATCGCGGCGAGCTGGTCGGGATCGACATTCTCGCGGAAACGCCCGCCGAGCAGCGCGATGCGGAGCGGTTCGTCGGTCGGCTCTGCGGTGGTTCCGCTCAGCACGTCCCAGACCAGGCGCATATCGGCGACCGAGACTGTGAACGGCCCAATATCGTCGAAACTCTCCGCGAACGGGAACACCCCCGCCATCGGCAGCGCATCATGCGTGGCCTTGATGCCGTACACGCCGGTCAGGCTGGCGGGGACGCGGATCGAGCCGTTGGTGTCCGATCCGAGCGCGAACGGCAGCAGCCCGGCCGCGACCACCGCCGCCGATCCGCCCGACGAGCCGCCTGCCAGCCGGGCGGGATCGTGCGGGTTGCGCGTGGTGCCATAGGCCGCGTTGATCGTCGCGAAGCCATAGGCGAATTCGTCCATGTTGAGCGTGGCGACCAGCACCGCGCCGGCTTCACGCAGGCGCCTGATCGCTTCGGCGTCGTCGCGCGCCGGTGCGGCATCGGCGTAGAGCGTCGAGCCGGCGGTGGTGGGCAGACGCGCCACGTCGAACAGATCCTTGACGCCATAGGGCACCCCCGCGAGCGGCCCCGGATCGCGCCCGGCGGCGATCTGCGCATCGACCGCCGCCGCTTCGGCACGCGCACGATCGGCGAGAATACGCGTGACGGCGACGAACCCCTCCCGGCCAAGCGCGCCGAGGCATGCCTCGACGACCGCCGATGCGGTGAGTCGCCCGGCGCGGACATCGGCCGCGATGTCGATCGCCTGCCTCATGGTTGCGCGCCGCGCAGCGTCGCCGCATGCCGATCGAGCAAGGCGAGGTTGGCGGTCACGCCGGGCAGGCATGCCTCGGGGATCGCCAGCCCGGCCGCCTGCGCCGCCGCCGCGATCTCGGCCTCGCTGCGGGGGATCGCCACTGCGGCCTCGCGCGCCTCGGCGGCGCTGCGGAACCGCCCGGCCAGCGCCGCGCAGACGAACAACTGCAACTGGTGGAAGATCATCAGCGGCAGCACGATCATCCCGACATGCGCCGGCGCGAACAACGCGCCCGCCATCGGCACGCCCGAGGCAAGGCTCTTCTTCGATCCGCAAAACAGCAGTACGATGAAATCCTCGCGCGACAGTCCCGCGATGCGCGCGGCCAGCACGTTCACGCCCATCACCGCCCCAAGCAGTACCGCACTTAACCCGAGCAGTTCGGCAAGATCGGCGACGTTCACCTGGGTCCAGATGCCGTTCACCACCGCCGCGCTGAACGCCGAATAGACGACGAGCAGGATCGACCCGCGATCGACCGGTTGCAGCACCGTCTTGTTGCGATCGACGAACCCGCCGATCACCGGGCGCAGCAGATGCCCTGCGACGAACGGCAGCAGCAATTGCACCGCGATCGTCCAGATCGAATGCCACGACGACACCGCACCCGTGCCATCGACCTGCATGAACAGCGCGACCAGCAGCGGGGTCAAGAAGATGCCGAGCAGATTGGACAACGACGCGCTGCACACCGCGGCGGCGACATTGCCACGCGCGATCGCGGTGAACGCGATCGAGGATTGGACGGTGGATGGCAGCAACGTCAGGAAAAGCAGCCCGGACAACAGCAGCGGATTGCCCCAGCCGTGCAACAGCGCGACCAGCGCCAACCCGAGCAGCGGGAACAGCAGATAGGTCGAGGCGAGCACCAACGCGTGCAGCTTGAGATTGCCGATCCCCTGCACGATCGCCGCGCGCGACAGCTTGGCACCATGCAGGAAGAACAGCAGCGCGATCGCGAGATCGGCGGCGAGATCGACCCAGCCCGCCGCCGCGCCGCGCACCGGCACCAGCGACGCCGCCACCACCACCGCGATCAGCAGCAGCAGAAACCGATCGATCGACACTAACAGCTTGAACGCGCGCCCCATCATCGCGCTATGCCCGCTCCCGCCCTACCGATCCAACACAATGACGGACACGGATCGTTGCAAAAAAGCGTGCAGCCCGCTCCGACATCCAGGCGCCTCTTCAAACCCGTTCGCACTGAGCGTCACGTTCGCTACACGCGTCGCCACGCCCGGAAGGAACGGCAGGACGCTAGGCGAAGCGATGCGACGTCCAGGTTATCAGCACCGACACCGCCATCACACCCAGATCGACCGCAGCCTGAATGCGGTGCGGCGCGAGGTCTGCGGGATCGTGGAGCAGAACGCGAAGATCGGCCGACGGATGCCGCGCGACCGCGACCGCCACCAGCGCCAGGGCAACGAAAACAGCGATCCGTCGATTGCGCATGGCCTCATCTCCTGCGGCGCGTTTATCGTAAACGCCGCCGGGCGACAAGCATGGCTCAGGCCGCGAAGCGGCGGAGCGCGGGGGCGCCCCGCACCCGGTCGCGGCCAGCCTTCTTCGCCTCGAACAGCGCGGTGTCGGCGCAGCGGTACAGCGCCTTCCAGTCCGCCTCGCGCGCCAGCGGGCCGCAGCACTGGCCGATGCTCGCCGTCACCGTGATGTCGAAGGGCATGCGGGCATGCCGCAGCCGGTCGAGAATGTCCTCGGCGAGCGCCTCATCCGGGTCTGCGATCACCACCGCGAATTCCTCGCCGCCGAGCCGCGCGGCCAGGGCGCCGGCGGGCAGCGCCTGACGCAAGGTGCGCGCGAAGATGCGCAGCACCTCGTCGCCGCCGTCGTGGCCGATCGTCTCATTGACGTGCTTGAAATGGTCGAGATCGACGAGCAGCAAGGTGAAATCGCCCTCGTGCCCCACCGCGCCCCGCAGGAAGGCGCGGCGGTTGAGCAGGCCGGTGAGCGAGTCGGTATCGGCGAGCAGCCGCGCGGCGATCTCCTGCTCGCGCGCCTCGTCGCGCTCGCGGGTGAGGAGCAGCACGCGGTGGCCGATCGCGAGACTCGACAGCAGCGCTTCCACCGTCATCGAGATGACGGAACTGTTGTCGATCCAGAAATGATATGGCCAGCCGAACAGGCCCGACGCCGTGCGCACCGCCGCGAACGCGATCGGCAGCGACCAGGCGATCGTGAAGAACGGCAGGAAGGCGCTGTTCCGACGCCAGGCGTTGACGAGGATCGGCACGATCGAGCCGAGCAGGAACAGGAAGCCGATCCCATAGATCGTGTCGAACAGGCGCAACCCGATCGGCGCGAACAGCGCGATCGCGATCGCCGGGACGCCGACCGACACTGCGGCCGCGACGCAGACCCGCCTGAGCCAAAGCGTCATCACCCGCTGTTCGAAGAAGTTGCGCAGGAACGCGAGCGCGGACACCGCCACCAGCGCGAGCAGCACATAGTTGATCCGCATCCGCGCCGTGTTGGCGATATCGGGCAGCAGCCACGCGAGCGTGCCCGACGAACTCAGATCATAGGCGAGCAGCGCGACCATCATCAGGCAGTAGAACGGCATGAAGCGGTGGCGCAGCGCATAGGCCAGCCCGAGATTGAACAGCAGCAGCGCCGCGCACGCCCCGCCGACCCCGGCATATAACGCGGCGAGGTGGGTATCGGATCGCGTCACCTCCCCGCCCGTCGCGAGCGTCGGCGCGAGCAGGATGCTGCGCAGGTTGGCAGCGCCTTCGACATGCCAGAGCAGGCGCACCAGCGGCGCCGACCGACGCGGCAACCAGCGCTGGAAGATCGCGCCGAGCCTTAGGTGGCGCGAGACCGCGACATCGTCACTGCGGATCGAGACGATCGTGCCATCGGCATACAGCGCGTGAATGGTCATCGCGCGCTGCCACACGCTCGACGAGCGCACCGCCAGCCGGCTTTCGGCGGCGGGCAGGTCCAGCGGCTGGCTGAGCAGCCAGAAGTCGCCGCCGCCGAACCGCGCTTGCGGCGTCGCGCAATCGAACCGTCCGGCCGCGTGGAACAGTTTCGCCGCGCTCAGCCCCGGCGCGTCGCGCAGCACGCAGGTCCGGATCGGGATGCCGACCGGCCCGACCTGCGCGTTCGCCGCGCCCGCGCACAGCGACACCAGCATCGCGAGGAGCCAGGCAAGACAGCGAAGGGGCGAGCGCGACCGCATTGCGCAACCGCATTAGCCGATTATGGACAATAATCGGTAAATTTTTGCGCGTGAGGGAACCGGAACGGGTCGGCTACGTTTTGTCGCGCTTACGTCGTCCCCAGCCAGTCGCGTAGCGCGGCGTTGACCGGCGCCGCCGCAGCCCAGGGGGTGAAGTGGCCCGCATCGAGTTTGACCAGCGTCAGATCGGTGACGAGCGCGTCCAGCCCTTCGATCTGCGCCGGCAGCAGATACCGGTCGCGCATCCCCCAGATCACCAATGTCGGCTGGGTCACGACCGGCGCGGGCGACAGCGCCATGCCTGCGCGCGGCGCGGCGCGATACCAGTTGAGCATCGCCGTCATCGCGCCCGGCTGGCTCCATTCCTCGAGATGCGCGGCGCGATCGCCCCCCACCGCCAGCGCCGCCAGCCGCTGCACGGCGCGGTTGCCGAACGTCGCCGCGAGCAGCCGCGACCGGTCGATCCGGGTGCCGCGAATGAAGCCGATATAGCCGCTCGCACGCCGCTGCGCGGCGTCGTCGCGCAGGGTCTGCTGGAAGCGATAGGGGTGCGGCGCGTTGAGAATCACCAGCCGCCCGACGCGGTCGGGCCGCGTCATCGCCGCGCCCCAGGCGATCGCGCCGCCCCAATCGTGGCCGATCAGCGTGAAGCGCTCGCGCCCGAAATGATCGGCCAGCGCGAACACGTCGGCCATGATCTTGTCCGGCGCATAGTCCGCCACCTCCGCTGGTTTGGACGAGCGCGCATAGCCGCGCTGGTCCGGCGCGATCACGAAATGGCCACGCGCGAGTTCGGGGATCTGATGCCGCCAGGTGCGGTGCGATTCGGGAAAGCCGTGGAGCAGGATAATGGCGGGATGCGCGGGATCCCCTGCCACCGCGACATCGAGCTCGACACCGGTGGCGAGGGATGCGCGGATCACGGGTAGCTGACCGTGAGCGGCACCTCGGGAAGCGGGATCCACTCCTTGTCGTCGCCCGGCACCTTGGGGAATTGCTGCGCCTTCCATGCGCGCTTGGCATCGTTGATGCGCTCGCGGCGCGACGAGACGAAGTTCCAGAACACATGGCGCGGCGTGGCGAAGGCTTCGCCGCCCGCCAGCATCACGCGCCCCCCGCGTTCCGAGCGCAAGGTCGGCGTCGTGCCGGGGCGCAGCACGTAGAGCGTCATCGGTTCGAGCGTCATCCCGTCGAGCGTCGCCTCGCCGAGCGCCACGTACAGCGCGCGTTCGTCGGCCGACGCGTCGATCGGGATGCTGCCGCCCGCGCCCAGCGCGATGTCGGCATAGATCGTCTGCGCATAGGTCGTGGTCGGCGCGCTCGCCCCCCACAGATCGCCCATGATGATCCGCGCCCGCGCCCCACCGTCCTCGAACACCGGCAGCGTGGCCTCGGGCACATGCTCGAACGCGGGGTCCATCTCCTCGTCCTTCTCGGGCAGGGCGAGCCAGGTCTGGATGCCCGACAGGTCGGGGCCGCCCGCGCGCTCGTCGGCGGGCGAGCGCTCGGAATGGACGATGCCGTGGCCCGCCGTCATCAGGTTGACCGCGCCCGGCTCGATCCGCGCGTCGCTGCCGATCGAATCGCGATGCTCGATCGCGCCGGCGAACAGATAGGTGACGGTGGCGAGGTTGATGTGCGGGTGCGGCCGCACGTCGATGCCCTGCCCCGCCGGCAGATGCGCCGGCCCCATCTGATCGAAGAAGATGAACGGCCCGACCATCGTGCGCGGCTTGGCGGGCAAGGTACGGTGGACCTTGAAGCCGCCGAGATCGTGCGTCGTCGGCAGCAGCGTCTGGATGATGAGATCGTCGGTCATAGGGCCTCTCGCGTCGCGATCATGTCGAGCAGATCCTCGGGGAAGATCGGCTCGTGGAAGGTGGCGATGTCCTCGCGCGCGAACCAGCGCCATTCGCGCATCACGCGCTGTTCGAGCGGGGTGTGGCCGCTGGTGTCGACCTCGACCGCGCCGGCGTCGATACGGAAATAGCGTTCGTCGGCGATGACGGGAACGCCTTCCAGCGTGACGAACTCGACGACGCGGCGCGCCACCTCCTCGCCGGGATCGGCGACGATGCCGGTTTCCTCGAACAATTCGCGCCGCGCCGCAGCTTCATAGCTCTCGCCGGGGTCGACCGCGCCGCCCGGGGTGCACCAGAACGGCGGCCGGTCGGCGGGATCGAAGCGGAACAGCAGGATACGCCCCGCACCATCGAGCAGCAGGATGCGCGCGGCCGGGCGCGGCACGCGTGCCGTCATGCTGCGTCCAGTTCGGGATAGTGGCGGAAGATGCCTTGCGTGTTGAACGCGATCCGGCGCTTGCTGGCCAGATACGCCTTGATGCCGTCCAGCCCGGCGACGCGGTCGTGCAGCGCGATCAGCTTCGGGTAATCGCCTTCGATCGCCGCCATCCGCTGCGGCAACATGTAGCGCAGCCCGGCGACGATCTGGAACAGCGAGGTGTCGCCGTGGCTCCACGTCTCCCCCATCAGCCAGTCGCCCGGATTGGCGCCGAGCGCGGCTTCGAAATAGCCGAGGAACTTGGGCATGCGTCCGCCACGGAACTGGGCGGCGGCGCGCGCCGCCTCGGGCTTCTGATCCTCGTAATAATCCATCATCGCGACCGGATGGTGGACGTTATGCACCTCCGCGACGAGATCGGCGATGGTGAGCTGGATGCCGTTCAGCCACTGCCGGTCCGCCAGCGCCAGCGGCGCGATGCCGTGCGCCTGGCCGAGATAGGCGAGGATGTTGGCGACGTGCGAAACGATGCCGTCAGGAGTTTCCAGATAGGGCGGCGCGAAGGCGCCGCGCCCGCCGGCCCGGCCGTCGAGGTCCGCGATCAGCGCCTCGGCGCCCTGCTCGCGCGCGCAATCCTCATACGCGATGCCGCCCGCTTCCAATGCGAGCCGCACGAACTCGCCGCGCCCCTGTATGCCAGGCCAGTACCACAGCCGATAGGTCATCTCACTCTCCCGGGGCGCGCGCCCGGATCGCGAGCGCATGAATCCGCGCGGCGAGCAGATCGGCGAGCGCGGTGTTGACGAGCCGCTGGCGTTGAACGCGCGAGACGCCGGTAAAGGCCGCGCTCTCGACGATCACGGTGAAATGCGATTCGCCCGAACGGTCGTCCCCCATATGCCCGGCGTGGTGGTGGCTGTCGTTGATGACCTCGAGATGCGACGGCGCGAGCGCGGCGGTGAGACGGGCGGCGATCTGATCCGCGACGGGAGTGGTGGCGAGCGTGTTCATCGACCCTATATACGCCGTTTCGCCAATTCAGGGAGCCGGCGTGGCACGCCAGACCGAAAAGAAAGATCGTCCCAATGTCCGCTTCCACGGTCGCGTCGAGGGGAGCGGCCGGGTGTGCGACGAACCCGGCTGCGACCTGCCCGGAGAGTTCCGCGCGCCGGCGGACGGCCCGAGCAACGATTTCGAGGGACCGCGCCCGTACCGCTGGTTCTGCCTCGATCATGTCCGCGCGTTCAACGCCCGCTACAATTTCTTCGCGGGTATGAGCGCTGACGAAATCCACGATGCCCAACGCCCGTTCTCGGGCTGGGAGCGCGAGACGCGCGCGTTCACCGGCAATGGCGGCGCAGACCGCCCGCCGCGCTGGGCCGATTTCGCCGACCCGCTCGACGCGATCGGCGCGCGCTTTCGCGGCGCGACGGCGGCGGCGGCGGCGCGCAAGGACGGCCGCCCGCTGTCGGACGGGGACCGGCGCGCGCTGAAGGTGCTCGACCTGCCGACCGACGTTGACCGGCGCGGCTTGCGCCAGCGCTATGCCGAACTGGTGCGGCGCTATCACCCCGATCGCAACGGCGGCGACCGCAGCTTCGAGACAAAGCTGCAGGACGTGATCGCCGCCTATACCCAGCTCAAAAGCGCAGCGGCGTTTGCCTGAAGCCGTCGCCCCGGCCTGCGCCGGGGCGACGGCTTGGATCAGCCCTCCGCCAGCGCCGCGAGCTGATCCGCCACCGCGCCCCAGCCTTGCGCGAAGCCCATCGCCTCGTGCCGCGCCTTGGCCTCGGCGGTCCAGTGGCGCGCGGTGGCGGTGTAGCGCGTCTGGCCGCCTTCATCGGCAAGTTCGCTTGCGGCACCCAGCCGGCGGCATAGGCATCGGTGAAGACGAAGCGTTCGCCCGGCACCACCTCCAGGAACACGCCCTCCTGCGCGTGGCGCTCGCCGTTCGGGCCGTGCATCACCATCGCCGAACGGCCACCGGCGCGCCAGTCCAGCTCGACGATCTCGGTCGTCCAGGGCCTCGGGCACCACCATTCGGCGAGCCGTTCGGTGGCGATGCTCCACACCCGCGCGACTGGCGCGTCGATCAGCCGGGTGACCGACAGGTCGTTGTCCGCGCTCATGCCACCGCCTCCCCGGCGACCGCCGCCTCGATCGCGGCGATATCGATCTTGCGCATCGTCATCATCGCCTCCATCGCGCGCTTCGCCGCCGCCGGATCGGGATTGGCGAGCGCCGCCGTCAGCACGCGCGGCACGATCTGCCAGGCGAGTCCGTAGCGGTCACGGCACCAACTGCACGCGCTTTCGCTGCCTCCGTTCGACACGATCGCGTCCCAGTAGCGATCGGTCTCGGCCTGATCGTCGGTGAAGATCTGGAACGACACCGCGTTGGTGAAGGGATTGCCGCCGCCCGCGTTGAGCCCGACGAACGGCTGCCCGCAGACCGTGAACTCGACCGTCAGCACATCGCCCGCCTTGCCCGCCGGATAGTCCGCCGGCGCGCGGTGGATGGCGGTCACGCCTGAGTCGGGAAAGACGCTCGTGTAGAAGGTCGCGGCCTCCTCGGCGTTGCCGTCGAACCACAGGCAGGTCTTGATCTTGCTCACTGCCGTTCCCCCGAGACGAAACCGATCGACGCGCCGGTCGGATCGCGCACGACCACGATGCGCTCGCCGCCGGGCACGTCCATCGGCGCCATCAGCACGGTGCCGCCCGCCGCCCGCACCTGCTCCGCCGCTGCATCGACGTCGGGTACGCGGAAGTAGAAGCTCCACCCGACCGGCTGGTCGGGCGCCGCACGGTTCATCATCGCGCCGATGCGCGTCTCGCCCACATCAAGGAAGCGATAGTCGCCGAGCGGCCCCATCGACATCGCCTCGGTGGAGGCCATCCCGAGCAGATCGCCATAGAAGGGCAGCGCCGTGGACGTGTCGAGCGTGGTCAGTTCGTTCCACGCGCAGCGCATCGGCAGCGTCGGCGAGAACGAAGTGCTGTCCTGATCGCCCATCGCCGGAGCGGGCGTCATCAGATACAAAGGCGCGCCTTGCGGATCGGCGATCAGCGCGATGCGGCCGACATCGGGCAGATCGAGCGGCCCCATATGCGTCTTGCCGCCCGCCGCCGTGTTCGCGGCGACCTTGGCATCGACATCGGCGACATGGAAATAGGCGAGCCACGTGGGACCGCCGGGCGCGTCCGCCATTTCGACGAGCCCGCCCACGCCGACGCCGTCCGCGTTCCAGATCGTATAGGGCATCGTGCTTCCGGTCGACGTGAATTCGCTGGTCGTCCAGCCGACGATCCCGCTGTAGAAGGCTTTGGCGACAGCGGCATCGCCGGTGATGAGTTCGTACCAGATCGGCATTCCGTAAGGCGTCGGCATCGTCTCTCTCCCGTTCGCTCCATCAAGCTCCTGCGTCGCCGCTCTCAAACAGCGGCTCGAACCCGCCCCAGAACATGCGCTTGCCGTCGAAGATCGGCGGTTCGGGCGATTTCATGCGCTCATCCTCGAGCATCGCCGCCCAGCCCGCGTCGCGCGCCGCCTTCGACGGCCATACCACCAAGGAGAACACGATCGCCTCGCCGTCCTCGGCCTTCACCGCCTTGTAGAAATCGGTGTGGGTGCCGTGCGGGACATCGACGCCCCAGGTCTCGACGATGCGGAGCGCACCGTGATCGTGGAACAGCGGCGCCACCCTCGCGGCCATGTCGCGATAGGCTTGCTTGTTCGCCGCCGGCACCGGACAGACATATCCGTCGATATAGGCCATGATGCTCTCTCCCGGAATCGAACCCGTTCAAAGCGACACGCGACTCGTGCGGCCACGTGCCGCCCGATATACACGTCGCGCGACGCGAAGCCGAGCGCCGGATCAGCGCGCGGGATGGCACGCGTTTGCGCCCGTAAGGGTCGATGGCGCTTGACGTGCCCCGCGTTCATTCGCACTGAGCGTCGCACGAAGTGCCGTTCGTTCGCGTCATGCGTTATCGGGGCTTCTCGACAGCCCATAAGACGGTACGCACGCCCATGACCGATATCCCCAACGCCCAGCCCGACAGCCGCGAGACCACGATCCTCGACGCGCCCGATCGCATGGTGAAGGTCCGCGATCTGTTCGGGATCGATTCGGACATGGAAGTCCCCGCGTTCAGCGAGGCGGACGAGCGCGTGCCCGATCTCGACCCGGCCTATGTGTTCGACAAGGACACCACGATCGCGATCTGCGCGGGCTTCGCATACAACCGCCGCGTGATGGTGCAGGGCTACCACGGCACCGGCAAGTCGAGCCATATCGAGCAGGTCGCGGCGCGGCTCAATTGGCCGTGCATCCGCATCAACCTCGACGCGCATATCAGCCGTATCGATCTGGTCGGGCGCGACGCGATCGTGCTCAAGGACGGCCAGCAGGTCACCGAATTCCGCGAGGGGCTGCTGCCCTGGGCGCTCCAGACGCCGACCGCGTTGGTGTTCGACGAATATGACGCCGGCCGCCCCGACGTGATGTTCGTCATCCAGCGCGTGCTCGAGACCGAGGGCAAGCTGACCCTGCTCGACCAGAACCGCGTCATCCGCCCGAGCCCGTGGTTCCGCCTGTTCGCCACCGCCAATACGATCGGCCTCGGCGATACCAGCGGGCTGTATCACGGCACCCAGCAGATCAACCAGGGCCAGATGGACCGCTGGAACATCGTCGTCACGCTCAACTATCTGCCCGCCGCGGTCGAAGCGCGGATCGTGCTCGCCAAGTCCGGCGAGTATGACAAGCCGGAGGGCAAGCAGACCGTCGATCAGATGGTCAAGGTCGCCGATCTTACCCGGCGCGGCTTCATGAACGGCGACATTTCGACGGTGATGAGTCCCCGCACCGTCATCACCTGGGCGCAGAACGCGCTGATCTTCGGCGATGTCGGCTTCGCGTTCCGGCTTTCGTTCCTGAACAAGTGCGACGAGGCGGAACGGCCGCTGGTGGCGGAATATTACCAGCGCGTGTTCGGCAAGGACTTGCCCGAGAGCGTGGCGGCGAAGGGTTGAGGTTTCGCCCCGATACCGATTGCGGTACGATGTGAGACATGACCCGAGCCGAAGCCCTTGCCCTTCTCAAGCGCCGCGAGAGTGATATTCGGCAACTCGGAATTCGTGCGCTGTCGATCTTCGGCTCTACGGCACGTGGCGATGAAAAGCCGGATTCCGATGTGGATCTCGCCGCGTCACTTGATCCTGACCGTCCAATCGGACTTTTCGAGTTCGTGGATATGGAGCAGCAACTCGCGCGAATGCTCGGCAAGACGGTGGACCTCGTAACGGAGCCATCGCGCAAGCCCCGCCTGCAGGCTCAGATCGACCGGGACCGCGTGCGTGTTTTCTGAGCGAACCCAGTTGAGACTTCGCGACATCGCGGAAAATATCACCGCGATCCAGGAGTATGCCGGCGGCATGACCCTATCGCAGTTCGAGAGCGACCGCCGCACCAGTGACGCGATTGAGCGCTGCTTACAGCGGATCACCGAGGCCGTCATCCAGATCGGCGCCGAGGATATGGCGAGGATCGCGCCCGGCGTGCCGTTCGAAAAGGTCAGAGGTTTGTGCAACATGCTTCGGCACGAATATCACCGGATCGACCCGAAGCAGGTCTTCGTTACGGTTCACGACGAGTTGCCTGCGCTTCAGGCGGCGATTACGCAGGCTTTGCAGGACTGATGACCACCGAAACCCCGCTCGAACGTTTCAAGACCGTGCTCGGCGGCGCCGCGCGCGCGCTGGCGCGTGAACCCGAGATCGAACTCGGCTTCACCTCCGATGCGCCGAGCCAGTCGGGCAAGCACATCAAGGTGCCGATGCCCGCCCGCACGCTGCCGGCCGATCAGGTCGCCGAGGCGCGCGGATTCGCCGACGGGTTCGCGCTCCGGCTGCGCCACCACGACGTCAAACTCCATGCGCGGCAGGCGCCGGCGGAGGCGGTCGCGCGTGCGGTGTTCGACGCGGTGGAGGATGCTCGGGTCGAGGCGCTGGGCGCGCGCGGCTATGCCGGCATCACCGACAATCTCGCGACCGCGCTCGACGCGCGGCTGCGTTCCGACCCGATCACACGCGCGCGCAACCGCGACGAGGTGCCGCTGTCGACCGCGCTCGGCCTCGTGGTGCGCGAGCGACTCACCGGTGCGCTACCGCCCGCCGCCGCCGCGCCAGCGATGGCGCTGGTGCGCGACTGGATCGAACAGAAGGCGGGTGCCGATCTCGATTCGCTCGCGCTCGCGATCGACGATCAGCGCGCCTTCGCGACGCTGACGACGCGCTTGCTCGAAGACCTCGATCTCATCGAAGGTGAGTTGATCCCCGAAGAAACCGACGAGGGCGGCGAAGAGGACGAAGGCGCCGACCAGCAGGAGCAGACCGACGACGCGGACGAGGGCGACGGCGATACCGAGCAGGGCCAGGGTGAGATCGAGGCGCGCGGCTCCGAGAGCGAAAGCGAACAGCAGGACGGCGAGGGCGAAGAGCGCAGCGACGATCCGTTCGAGGACGGCGACGGCGAACCGGGGGACGACGGCGAGGAGGGCATGCTGCCGGTCCGGCCCAACCGCCCGACCTCCGATTTCCCGCCGCAGTTCGAGTACAAGGCGTGGACGACGCGCTTCGATGAAGTCGTCGCCGCCACCGATCTGTGCGACGCCGACGAACTGGTGCGGTTGCGCGCCTATCTCGACCAGCAGCTCGTCCATTTACAGGGCGCCGTCACCAAGCTCGCCAACCGGCTGCAACGCCGGCTGATGGCGCAGCAGAGCCGAAGCTGGGACTTCGATCAGGAGGAAGGCATTCTCGATGCGGCGCGGCTGGCGCGGATCGTCGTCAATCCGATGCTGTCGCTCAGCTACAAGGTCGAGCGCGAGACCGAGTTTCGCGATACCGTCGTCACCCTGCTGATCGACAATTCGGGCTCGATGCGTGGGCGGCCGATCTCGATCGCGGCGATCAGCGCGGACATCCTCGCCCGCACGCTCGAGCGGTGCGGGGTCAAGACCGAGATCCTCGGCTTCACCACCCGCGCCTGGAAGGGCGGGCAGAGCCGCGAGGCGTGGCTCGCCGCGGGCCGCCCCGCCCAGCCCGGCCGCCTCAACGACATCCGCCACATCGTTTACAAACAGGCCGACGAGCCGTGGCGGCGCGCCAAGACCAACCTCGGGCTGATGATGCGCGAAGGGTTACTCAAGGAGAATATCGACGGCGAGGCGCTGCTGTGGGCGCACCAGCGGCTGATCGCGAGGGCCGAGGAGCGCAAGGTTCTGATGGTCATCTCCGACGGCGCGCCGGTCGATGATTCGACGCTCAGCGTCAATTCGGGCAGCTATCTCGAACGCCATCTGCGCCAGGTGATCGGCTGGATCGAGAATCGCTCGCCGGTCGAACTCGTCGCGATCGGCATCGGCCATGACGTGACGCGCTATTATGCGCGCGCGGTCACGATCATGGATGCCGAACAGCTTGGCGGCGCGATCATCGAGCAGCTCGCGGCGCTGTTCGATACGCCCTGATCGCTTGAGCGGGATCGCGATGCCGCCGGGCGGGTTTGCCGGCCCGGTCAAGCGGTCGGTGACGATCGCCGGGCATCCGACCTCGATCAGCCTCGAACCAATTTTCTGGCGCGCGCTGGAACAAGCCGCGCGCGCGCATGCGCTGCCGCTCAGCGCGTTGATCGCGGAGATCGACGCGGTGCGTATCGCCGCCGCCGACCCGCCCAATCTCGCCAGCGCGATCCGAAGCTGGCTGTTCACGAAATCGCTCACTGAAAGTGAGAACAACTCTCAATAACGTTGACAGTGCGACTGACTCGCAATAGCTGACCCCGCAACGAACAAGGGGGACATCCATTGCCGAGCCACGTTATCCGCACCGCCGCCAAGCCCGCCTTCCTCGCGCTGTCCTGCGTCGGCGCCTTCGCCGGGCTGCCGGCCTGGGCCGACGACGCGACCGCCCCGGTCGCGAACGAGGATCAGAGCCACACCGATGTCATCGTCAACGGCCAGCGCGACGCCTCCCCGCGCGATCCCAAGCAGGTCGCGCCGCTCATCAACACGCCGCGGTCGATCGTCGTCCTGCCAAGCGAAGTGATCGAGCAGACCGGCTCGACCAGCCTGCAGGATGCGCTGCGCACCGTGCCGGGCATCACCTTCGGCGCGGCCGAGGGCGGCAACCCGATCGGCGACCGCCCCTTCATCCGCGGCTTCGACAGCCAGGGCAGCATCTATATCGACGGCGTGCGCGATCTCGCCTCGCAGAGCCGCGAGGTGTTCGCGATCGATTCGGTGCAGATCGTGCGCGGTTCCGATTCGACGCTGGGCGGGCGCGGCAGCGCCGGCGGCACGATCAACATCATGACCAAGCTGCCTAAGGCGGCGGATTTCGGATCGCTCAGCGCGAGCTTCGGCAATGCGGATTACAAGCGCGTCGCCGGCGACCTCAACCTCAAGATCACCGATACGATCGCCTTCCGCCTCGAAGGCATGTGGCACGACCAGGATTTCGCCGGCCGCGACGCGATCTGGAGCCGCCGCTGGGGCGTAGCCCCCTCGGTGACGATCGGCCTCGGCACGCCGACACGGTTGACCGCGAGCTATTACCACATGGAAAGCCATGAGCTTCCCGACAGCGGCATCCCCTATCTCTATGCCTGCTCGACCAATGTCTGCAACGCGCCGACCGGCAACGTCTTCACCACGCCCGCGATCGGCCGCATCACGCTGGCGGACGGCACCACCGGCACCGTCGATCGCTCGGCCTTCTACGGCCTCAAGGACCGCGATTTTCGCGACACCAAGACGCAGACCGCGATGGTCCGCGCCGAGCATGATTTCGGCGGGATCACGCTGCGCAACACCGCGCGCTACAATTTCAGCCAGCAATCCTACATCTTCCTGCTGCCCGACGATTCGAACGGCAACGTGTTCGGCCTGCTCAACCGCGCGACCGGCGCGATCAGCCCCGCACCCGGCACGATCAACCCGGCCACTGGCGGCAGCGAACTGACCGGCGGCGGCTATGTCTGGCGGCGCGGCAACACGCGCTACGGCTACAGCAAGGCGCTGGTCGATCAGATCGATCTGTCGGGCAAGTTCAGCACCGGCGCGATCGAGCACAGCTTCGCGGCCGGCGCCGAATTCTCCTGGGAGAAGACCCGGCGCGGCGCCTTCGTCGAGGCGACGGGATCGACGATCTCGCCGCGCTGCGACAGCACCACGCTCGCGCGCTATTATTGCACCAGCCTGTTCAACCCCAATCCCAACGATCCGTGGGTGAATTACACCACCGATACCTCGAATGCGCGGACGCCGATCGTGAAGGGCGCGCTCAACAGCGAGACGCAGAACGACGCCAACACCGTCGCCGTGTACGGCTTCGACTCGATCACGCTGATGCCGTCGCTGATCCTCAATCTCGGCGCACGCTACGACCGCTATAAATCGACCGTCACGTTGCCGTTCGCCACCGGCACCACCGGCATCCGCTATTCGCGCACGGACGAACTGTTCAACTGGCAGGCCGGCCTCGTCTTCAAGCCGACCAAGGACACCAGCCTCTACGCGAGCTACGCCACTTCGGCGACGCCTCCCAACGCGCTGCTCGGCGAGGGCAGCGAACCCAATGCGCTGCCGACCACCGCCGCCACCGCCAACGTCCTTGCGCTGCTCAAGCCGACCAAGACCAAATCCTACGAGGTCGGCGCCAAGGCCAATCTGTTCCACGAGCGGCTCGGCATGAGCGTCGCGGTGTTCCAGACCGATATCGACAACGCGCGCGTGCTCGACGACAGCAACACCGTCGCGTTCATCGGCAAGTCGCGTATTCGCGGCGTCGAGTTCTCGGTCTCGGGGCAGATCCTGCCCGGCTGGTCGGTGTTCGGCGGCTACACCTATCTCGACCCCAAGATCATCGACGGCGGCACCACCGCGCTGACGGCGGCGGCGATCACCCAGACCGTGGGCGGTGTCGCCACCACGATCCAGAACGCGAAGACCGTCTCGGTGCAGTCGGTCAACACCGGCAAGCAGATGCCGCAGACCGCGAAGAACAGCTTCACCGCGACCTCCAGCTATCAGATCACCAGCCGCCTCTCGTTCGGCGGCACCGCGATCTACATGGACAAGCAATATGGCGGCTATGCCGACAACCGCAGGGCGACACAGAATGCCGCCGGCGTGGTCACGGTCACGCCCGCCACGACCGTCCTGTCGCGCGGCATTCCCGATTACTGGCGCTTCGATCTCAACGCCCAGTACAAGCTCACCCGCAACCTCCAGGTGAGCGTCAACGTCCAGAACCTCACCGACAAGGTCTATTTCACCCAGGCCTATGCCTCGCACTACGCCACGATCGCAGCCGGGCGGACGGTGTTCGGCACGGTGACGGCCAAGTTCTAGTCGTGAGGTAATGGCCGCTACGCCGGCCGCTCCATCGCGAGCGCGGAGGCTACGCAGCGGCCTAGCAGCGGTATCCGCACGACCATCCGGAACCAACCTTAGCGTATATCTACGGGTTCCGGATCGTCTCTGCGCCAGCCTAGAAAGCTGGCGGGAGAGGCGAGATGTTTCATGGTCGGATCGTTGCGACGAACCACATCGATTTGCCCGAGACCGCTCGGGCGGGGCCGATCGCGGGCATCGCACACGCGCTGCCGGTCAGTATGTGCTTGTGGGCGATGATCTTCGGCATGCTGCGGCTCTGGTTCTGAGCGGAGCCGCAGCCCCCTCACCCCGCGTCGCGCACGCGCTCATGATGGCGAATCACCTCGTCGATGATGAAGCGCAGGAATTTCTCGCTGAAATCGGGGTCGAGATCGGCCTGTTTGGCGAGGCCGCGCAGTCGCGCGATCTGCGCTTCCTCGCGCCCCGGATCGGCCGGGGGCAGCCCGGCGGTGGCCTTGTAACGGCCGACCGCCTGCGTCACCTTGAAACGCTCGGCGAGCAGGAAGACCAGCGCCGCGTCGATATTGTCGATGCTCTGGCGATATCCCGCCAGCGTGCCGTCGCTCATCAAACCCTCCATCCGCGGTTCGCGCGCCTTTTGCGCAGCCCTTGAGCGGCGCGCAAGTCCATTGCGGGCTTGCCTTTGCGCGCCCTTGCCGCCACATCGCCACGGACATGAGCGCAACGATCCACCGCCTCGACCAGCGCCCGGCCCCATCGCTCGACCCGATGGTTGCGCTGATCGCCGCCGACATGAACCTCGTCAACGCGGTCATTCTCGATCGCATGCAGTCCGACATCCCGCTGATCCCGACGCTCGCCGGGCATCTCATCGCCGGCGGCGGCAAGCGGATGCGCCCGATGCTGACGCTCGCGAGCGCGAAGCTGCTCGGCTATACCGGCACCCGCCATCACCGCCTGGCGGCGGCGGTCGAGTTCATCCATACCGCCACCCTGCTCCACGACGATGTCGTCGATGGCTCCGATCTGCGGCGCGGCAAGCGCACCGCCAATCTGATCTGGGGCAATCCGGCGAGCGTGCTGGTCGGCGACTTCCTGTTCAGCCGCTCGTTCGAGCTGATGGTCGAGGACGGCAGCCTCAAGGTGCTCAAGATCCTGTCGAGCGCGAGCGCGATCATCGCCGAGGGCGAGGTCAACCAGCTCACCGCCGCGCGGCGCGTCGATACGCCCGAGGAGCGCTATCTCGACATCATCGTCGCCAAGACGGCGGCGCTGTTCGCCGCCGCCTGCAAGATCGCGGCGGTGGTGGCGGAGCGCAGCGAGGCCGAGGAAGCCGCGCTCGATGCTTATGGCCGCAACCTCGGCGTCGCTTTCCAACTCGTCGATGACGCGATCGATTATGTCTCCGACGCCGACACGATGGGCAAGGACGCCGGCGACGATTTCCGCGACGGCAAGGCCACCCTGCCCGTCATCCTCGCCTATGCGCGCGGCAGCGCCGAGGACCGCACGTTCTGGAAGGCCGCGATCGAGGGGCATCGCAGCGGCGACGCGGATTTCGCCCATGCGCTCGATCTGGTCCGCGCCACCCGCGCGATCGACGACACGCTCGCCCGCGCGCGCCACTACGGCCAGCGCGCGATCGACGCGCTCGCGATCTTCCCCAACGGCAAGGCCAAGGACGCGATGATCGAAGCGGTCGACTTCGCGATCGCGCGGGCGTTTTAAGCTCCCGCCGGGGCATCGCCCCTTCTACCGTTCGTGCTGAGCGAAGTCGAAGCACGTGCCACGCACGGCTCACCGAGAACACGTGCTTCGACTGCGCTCAGCACGAACGGGAGGCGGCGGCGAGGACTGTCCGGCTTACCGCCCCGCCCGCTCGCCACCCGCCGCCTTCGCCACCACCGGCGCGCCCCAGCCGCCGCCCAGCGAACGGAACAGGTCGACCTGCGCGTCGGCGATGCGCACGTCGGCGCTCGCCAGATCGGCGTCGGCGTCGGCGAAGGTCCGCTCGGTATCGAGCACCGCGAGGAAATCGATCGTGCCCTCGCGCTGGCGGGCGCGGGCGATCTTCGCCGCGCGTTCGGCGCCGTCGCGCGCCGCGACGAGCGCCTGCCGCCGGTCGATCTCGCGCGCATAGGTGGACAGTGCCGTCTCGGTTTCCTCGAGCGCCTGCAGCACCGTGCCGTCGAAGCTGGCGAGCGCGCCACGGCTGTCCGCTTCCGCCCCGGCAATCCGCGCGCGCGCGGCGCTGGTGTTGGGGAACGACCAGTTGATGAGCGAGCCGACCAGCCAGCGGAACGGCCCGCCGCCGAAAATGTCGCTGAAGCTGGTGCCGGTCGAGCCGACCGATCCGCCGAGCGTGATGCGCGGATAGAGGTCCGCGGTCGCCACGCCGATCCGTGCGGTCGCCGCCGCCAGCCGCCGCTCGGCGGCGCGTACGTCAGGCCGGCGCGCGAGCAGGGTCTGGCCGTCGCCGACCGGAATCGGCTGATCGAGCCGGGGCGGATCAGCGCGCGAGGCCGCATCCGCCGGCAGCTCGCGCGGCGTATGCCCGGTCAGCGTCGCCAGCCGGAACAGCGCCGCCTGCCGCTCGGCCGCGATCGCGGGCACCAATGCGGCGCGCTGGTCGCGCAGCGTCTGGATGCGGATCACGTCGAGCTTCTCGGCGCGGCCCGCGTCGAAACGCTTGCCGGTCAACGTCACCGACTTGTCGAGCAGATCGACGATGCGCCGCGCCACCGCCAGCCGCTCGGCCGCGCCGGCGGCATCGACATAGGCCCGGATCGTCTGCGCCACGATCGCGACGCGCACCGCATCGGCATCCGCCGCCGCTGCGCTGACATCGCCCTTCGCCGCCTCGATATTGCGGCGAACGCGTCCGGCGAGATCGAGCTCATACGAAACGTCGAGCCCGAGCGCGATCTGTTCAGTCTCTCGCGCCCCGCCCGTGCCGCTTTGCAGCGCCGGCAAGCGGCCATAGCCCGGCTGCGCGCTCAGTTGCGTCTGCGGCAGCAGATCGTTGCGCGCACCTTTGAGCGACGCGCGCGCCGCATCGAGCCGCGCCACCGCGACGCGGATGTCGGTATTGGCGGCGAGCGCATCGCCGACCAGCCGGTCGAGCACCGGATCGTTATAGAGCTTCCACCACTGGTCGTCGGGCGCGGTCGCCACCACCGCCGGGCTGGCGGCGCCGGCGAACCCGCCGACCGCGCCTGGGGTCGGCACGGGCGCCACGTAATTGGGGCCGACCGCGCAGGCGGAGAGCGTGAGCGCCGAGATCGTGGCCAACAAGATGTTCTTCATGACGGTCCGCTCCTATTCGGCGGGATGAAGCTGGGGATGGTTCGGCTCGGCGGCAGCGGCGGGCCGGCGCCGGGCGAGGCGTATCGCCAGCGCCCGACACACCACGTAGAAGGTCGGCGTGAAGATCAGGCCGAACGCCGTCACCCCGATCATCCCGAAGAACACCGCCGTCCCGAGCGCCTGGCGCAGTTCGGAGCCCGCGCCGCTCGCCGTCACCAGCGGCACCGCGCCGAGGATGAACGCGAACGAGGTCATCAGGATCGGCCGCAACCGCGTCCGCGCCGCCTGCACCGCCGCCTCGATCGGCGACAGGCCCTGCAACTCCTCGGCCTGCTTGGCGAATTCGACCACGAGGATCGCGTTCTTCGCCGCCAGCGCGATCAGCACGACGAGGCCGATCTGGGTGAGGACATTGTTGTCCATGCCGCGCAGGTTCACCCCCGCCATCGCGGCGAGCAGGCACATCGGCACGATCAGCACGATCGCGAGCGGGAGCGTCAGGCTCTCATATTGCGCCGCCAGCACGAGGAAGACGAACACCACCGCCATGCCGAACACGATGCCCGCCGTGCTCCCCGCCGCCTGCTGCTGATAGGCGATGCCGGTCCACTCGGTCGTATAGCCCTTGGGCAGCGTATCGTCGGCGAGCTTCTGCATCGTCACCAGCGACTGGCCCGAGGAGAAGCCCGGCGCGGTATCGCCGTCCACCTCGACCGCAGGGGCGAGATTGTAGCGCGTCACCCGGTACGGCCCGGTCTTGTCCTCGAAGGTCGAAACCGATCCGATCGGCACCATCTGCCCCGAGTTGGAGCGCGTCTTGAGGTTGGCGATATCGGCGGGCGTGCGGCGGAACGGCGCGTCGGCCTGCGCGGTCACGCGGTAGGTGCGGCCGAGCAGGTTGAAATCATTGACGAACGCCGAGCCGAGATAGACCTGCAACGCCTCGAACACGCGCTCGGGCGGCACGCCCAGCATATTGGCCTTGGCACGATCGACATCGGCGAAGATGCGCGGGGTCGAGGTTTCGAAGAAGGTATAGACCTGCTTGAGCCCCTTGGTCTGGTTGGCCTTGCCGATCAGCCCATAGGCCGCGGTCGCCATTTGCGTATAGCCGCGCGCCTCCTGGTCCTTGACCATGATGCGATAGCCACCCGCCGAGCCGATCCCCTGGATCAGCGGCGGCGGCACGATCAGCAGCCGCGCTTCGTTGATGTCGGCGGTCGCCTTGCCCGCCTCGGCCATGATGCTGCCGAGCGTCACGCCCAATTTGGCGCGCTCCTCGAAGCTCTTGAGCGGGATATAGGCGGCGGCGGCATTGGGGGCGAGCGTCTGCGATGGGCCGTCGAACCCGGCGAGCATCACCGCGCCCTTGACGCCCGCGAGCGGCAGGATGCGCGCGGCGACCTTGCGCATCACCGTGTCGGTGCGCTCGACCGAGGAGCCGGGCGGCAACTGGATGACGGTGAGGAAATAGCCCTGGTCCTGCGCCGGAATGAACCCGGTCGGCGTCGCCCAGAACACGCCCACGGTGAGCGCGATCATGCCGGCATACGCCAGCATCATCTTGCGCGGCGCCCGCACCAGCCGGAGCGTCAGCGCGGCATAGGCGTTGCTCAGCCGCTCGAAGCCGCGGTTGAAGGCGTCACCGGCGCGCGTCACCGCACGGCCGAACCGCCCTTCGCTCCGGGCTTCACTCGGCTTGAGCAGGATCGCGGCGAGCGCGGGCGACAAGGTCAGCGACAGGATCAGCGAGATGATCGTCGCAGTCGTGATCGTCACCGCGAACTGGCGGTAGAACGCGCCCGACAGTCCGGTGAGGAACACCGTCGGCACGAACACCGCGACCAGCACCAGCACGATCGCGACGAGTGCGCCCGAAACCTCGTCCATCGACACGCGCGCAGCCTCGAGCGGCGACAGCCCGTGTTCGAGGTTGCGCTCGACGTTCTCGACCACGACGATCGCGTCATCGACGACGATGCCGATCGCCAGCACCAGCCCGAACAGCGACAGGTTGTTGAGCGAATAGCCCATCGCCGCCAGCACCGCGAAGGTGCCGATCAGCGACACCGGAATCGCCACCACCGGGATGATCGCGGCGCGCCATTTCTGCAGGAACACGAGGATGACGATGACGACGAGGATGATCGCCTCGATCAGCGTGTGCTTCACCGCATCGATCGACTGCGAGATGAACTCGGTCGGGTTGTAGATGACGCGGTAGGCGAGGCCCTTGGGGAAATGCTTCTGCGCGTCGTTCATCGTCGCGGTGACCGCCTGCGCGGCGGCGAGCGCGTTCGAGCCGGGCCGCTGGAACACCGCGAGGATCACGGTCGGCTTGCCGCTCATATAGGTGTTCGAGCCATAGTCCTGCGCGCCGAGTTCGACGCGGGCTACATCCGACACGCGCACCTGCCGGCCATCGGCGTCGGTGCGGATGACGACGTCGGCGAACTGCTTGGGGTCGGTCAGCCGACCCTGCGTCTCGACGTTGAGCTGATAGGCGTCCCCCTGCGAATAGGGCGGCTGGCCGAGCGTGCCCGCTGCGACCTGGACGTTCTGCGCGCGCAGCGCGGCGACGATCTCGCCGGCGGTCAACCCAAGCGCGGCGGCGCGGCCGGGGTCGATCCACACGCGCATCGAATAGTCGCGATTGCCGAACAACTGCACGTCGCCGACCCCATCGATGCGGGTCAGCCGGTCGCGGATCTGCGTCAGCGCGTAATTGGAGACATAGCCGCGATCGAGCGAGTCGTCGGGCGAGATCAGGTTGACCACCATCAGAAAGTCGGGCGAGGTCTTGCGCGTCACCACGCCGAGCCGCTGCACGTCTTCGGGCAAGCGCGGCACCGCGATCGCGACGCGGTTCTGCACCAGCACCTGCGCGGCATCGAGGTTGGTGCCGATCTTGAAGGTGACGGTGATCGTCAGCTTGCCGTCGCCGGTCGATTGTGACGACTGGTACAGCATGTTGTCGACGCCGTTGATCTCCTGCTCGATCGGCGTGGCGACCGTCTCGGCGACCGTCTCGGCGCTGGCGCCGGGGTAGACCGCCGTCACGGTGACGGTCGGCGGGACGATATCGGGATATTGCGACACCGGCAGGCCGACATAGGCGATCGCCCCGACCAGCGTGATGACGACCGCGATCACCGCGGCGAAGATTGGCCGCGTGATGAAGAAGCGCGAGAGGCGCATGAGTGTTCGTCCTTGATTAAAGGAAACGGTTTCGGTCGTGCGGTGCCCACCACGCGCACCCGTCCCGTTCGCCCTGAGCTTGTCGAAGGGCGTGTGCCGAGCGCAGCGCTTGTGGCACGTGCTTCGACAAGCTCAGCACGAACGGGAGCTTGGACTTACCGCCCGAAAGTCGCCTCGCCAGCGAGCGGCGCGGCCACCGGCGTGGCTGCGGCCTGCGCCTCGGGCGCGATTTTGCCGGGGTGCGGCGCGACCTTGGTGCCCGGCACCGCCATCTGCACGCCGGTAATGACCACCCGGTCGCTCGGCGCGAGACCCGAACGCACGACGCGCAGCCCGTTGACGACCGGCCCGAGCACGACCGGCTTGGCGACGACCTGATCCTGCCGATCGACCGTCAGCACGATCTTGCGCGCCTGATCGGTCTGCACCGCCGCGTCGGGCACGAGCAGCGCGCGGGTGGTGCCGCCGTTGGCGAGCCGCATGTTGCCGAACATGCCGGGGGTGAGGAAATAGTTGGGATTATCGAGCACCGCGCGGCCGCGAATGGTGCCCGAACGCTGGTCGAGCGCATTGTCGGTGAAGTCGAGCCGGCCCTTCCACCGATGCTCGGCCTCGTCCTGCAACTGGATCTCGACCGGCGCCGGCCCCGCGCCGGGCTGGCGGTTGCGCTGCGTCTTGAGATACAGCGCTTCGGAGCCGTCGAACTCGAAATAGATCGGGTCGAGCGCGTTGATCGTGGTCAGCACGGTGCCGCCCGTCCCCTCGCCGCCCGCGACCTGGTTGCCGGGGTCGACGCGGCGGTCGGAAATGCGGCCGGCGATCGGCGCGCGCACCTGGGTGAACTCGACATCGAGCGCACGCGCACGCACCCGCGCCTGTGCCGCCGCGAGCGCGGCGCTCGCCGCCTGAACCTTGGCGCGCAGCGAATCGACTTCGCCCGCCGACACCGCCTCGTCATCGACCAGCCGGGTCGCGCGGCCGAGATCGGACTTGGCCAGCGCCAGCGCGCTGGCGGCACTGGCGACGTTGGCCTTGGCTTCGGCGAGTTGCGCTGCGAACGGCCGCGCGTCGATCGTGAAGAGGAGTTGGCCCTTGCGGACGATATCCCCATCGCGGAAATGCACGCCGGTGACTTCGCCATTGATGCGCGGGCGGATTTCGACCGTGCGGCTGGCGGCGAAGCGGCCGATATAATCGTCCCATTCGTTGACATCGCGCACCAGCGGCGGCGCGACCGTCACCGAGGCGGGCGGCATCGCCGCGACGGTGGGCGCGGGCGCGGCGAGCCTGGTGCCGGCATAGCCGATCACCGCGATCGGCAGCAGGATCGCGGCGCCGCGCTGCCAGCCCGGCATCCGCGACCATCGTCGGCTGACGGGGGTAGACCCCTCGACCGTGATCGGGGTTTCCATGTTCATGCGGCGATCTTCCACGCGAGCGAGCCCATCGTACCGCCGGTGACGCTCGCCACCAGCAGCTCGGCCTGCGCCATGGTGAAGCCCGCCTTCAGGAAATTGCCGACCTCGGATGCGGGCAACGCATAGCCACGCCGCCACGCATGCACCGCCAGCCGACGCAGCGTCTCCAGCTTGGGCTCGGCGAGCCGCGACGCCTTGCCGAAGCCGAACAGGCCGCCGAACGCGCGCGCGATCGCGCCGGGTTCGTCGAGGCTGCTGATCCGGTCACGCCGCGCGACCGCGATGACGCTCCATTCGAGCGCGGAGAAGCTCGGCGCGGTATCGGCGGGCTTCGCGGTGTCGCGGCTGGCGCCGGGTGCGGCGAACGGATGTTCGAGATCGAGATAAGCCATCATATGTCCCCTTGGACGGCCGCGCGCCAGCGGCCCCGCGGACGCATTCCTGCGACGCGGCGAGACCGGCGGTTCGGGCAAAGTTCGGGCGGCGCCGGAAAGCGAAAACCGCCTGCCCGCGTCTACGATTACGGAAGATGTGATACGCGAGGCAGCCGCGTACATGCGGCTGCCGGCATTCAGCAGGTCGGTCTAATCATCGGCGGTTCCCTCGCCTCGATGCCAGGCTGACTTACCGACCCAGCTTCAATACCAGTCGGTATATAATGGTGTGCCGCACTGCGTCAACAGCATTCTATACCGATGGGTAATTATTTCGTCGGCCACACCGCGAGGCTGGTCTCGACGAGCTGCGACAGCTCGGCGCAGGTCGCGCCCGCGCCCGCCTGAACCGACAGGCCCTGCATGATGGCATACAGGAACCGCGCGAGCGCGGCGGGCTCGAGCCCCTCCGGAAACTCGCCGTCGTCCTTCGCGCGCTGGAAGCGTGCGATCAGCGCGGCTTCGGATGAGGCCCGGCGCGCGATCACGTCGGCGCGGATCGATTCGGCCTCGGCGCCGCAGGAGATCACGCTCATGATCGCCATGCAGCCCTTGGGGTCATAGGGGTTCATCTGCAGTTCGAGCGAACCGCGCAGCAGGCGTTCGGCGACCCCGCGCGCGGTCGGCGCCGCCAGCGCTTTCTCGGTGTAGGCGAGCTTGTCGCGCTCGTAGAGGTCGAGCGCCTTGTGGAACAATTGCTCCTTGTTGCCGAACGCGGCGTACAGGCTCGGCTTGGTGATCCCCATCGCGGCGGTCAATTCCGCCATCGACGCGCTCTCATAGCCGTTGCGCCAGAACACGCGCAGCGCCGCGGCGAGCGCGGTGTCGACGCAGAACTCGCGGGGCCGTCCCTTTGCGGGCGCAATCGTGTCAATCTGTTCCATACCGATCGGTATATAGGTACGGCGTACAGTGGAGTCTAGGCGTGGCGACCGCCGCGTCAGCCGTGGTTGCGCGGATAGATGATGATCGAGAGATAGCGCATCGGAAACTGGACGAGTTCCTCCGGCCCGTGCTGCGCGCCCGAATCGAACATCATCGTGTCGCCGGGCGTCAGGTGGAAGGTCTCGCCGCCGTGGCGGTATTTCATCTCGCCTTCGAGCATGTGGATCAGCTCGACGCCCGAATGGCTGAAGCTGGTGTGCGGCGTCGCCCGCTCGTCGAGCGTGATGAGATACGGCTCGACGACGACGTCACCGCGCGAGAGGTGGCCGAGCAACTGATAATTATGCCCCGCCTTGGTGCCGCGCCGCTCGATATGGACGCCGCGCCCGGCGGGCACGAACGAGCAATCCTGCCGCTCCTCGACGCTTTCGAACAGCGACGAGATCGGCACCGACAGCGCATGGGCGAGCGACTGCACCGTCGTCAGCGACGGCGAGATCTGGCCGTTCTCGATCTTCGAGAGCATGCCGAGCGAGATGCTCGCCGCCGTCGCGAGATCGGACACCGAGAGATCCTGCCGGCGGCGCAGCAAGCGGATCTGCGTCCCCAGGGCACGCTCCAGCGTGCGCGCTTCGGTGGTCGGCGCGCTCGATACGGTGCGCAGTTCCTCGATCTCGGCGGCCGCTGTCTCGATATCGTTGACCAACTTGGGCATTCGCATACTCCGTTACTGGCGGCCCGCGCGGGTCGAGCCGGGAGCCGCTTCGTCCAGGAACATCGTAGCGGCTCGCGCCCCAATCGCGCCATTGCGAGCGATGCGCAACACCGTTGTCGGGGTCAGCGCCCGTAGATGCGGTCGAGCACCTCGGCGCAACGGACGAACTGTTCCGCCAGCGGATCGAAACCGGGCGCGCGCGCGAGCTGCCCGGCCCAGGCGGCGGCGGCGCGGCCGCCCCAGTCGTCGGGCGGATCGGCGAGGCGCGTGGCGGCGGTGCCGTCGAAGCGTTCGGCGGTGAAATCGTAGAACGAGCCGCCGACATTGCGCAGCGCCGCGCCGCCTTCCGTCCCATAGAACGCCGCCTCGATCACCGCGTCGCGCCCGGCATTGAGGCGCCACGAACAGGCGAGCCGCACCTGCGCGTCACCGGCCGCGAACCGCGCGACGGCGTAATCCTCGACCGCGCCGGCGGCGAGCGGCAGGCCGCCGCGCGTCAGCCGCGCATCGACATCGGCGACCGGCGGGAAGCCGAGCGTCCACAAGGCGAGATCGACCAGATGCACGCCGAGATCGACGACACAGCCGCCGCCCGATTGCGCGGCGTCGTAGAACCACGGCTTGTCGGGGCCGTACGCGTTGTGGAAGGTCAGATCGATCGCGAACACCCGCCCGAGCGCGCCCGAGCGGACCAGATCGGCGATCTGCCGCATCGCCTCGGTATGGCGATACGACAGATCGACGCCGAGCAGCCGGTCCGCCGCGCGCGCCGCGTCCACCACGCCCCGCGTCTCCGCGGCGGTGCGGCCGAGCGGTTTCTGGCAGAACACCGCCTTGCCCGCCGCGAACGCCTCGATCGACTGCGCGGCGTGGAGTGCGCTCGGCGTCGCGATCACCACGCCGTCGATGTCGAGCGCGAGCATCTCGGCAAGGCTCTCCACCACCCGCGCGTCCGGCGCGAGCGCGCGTGCCTCGGCGACGCAGTCCGGCGACGGATCGCAGATCGCGACCGCATTGACCGCGCCGGTCGCGAGCATCGCCGCCATCCGGTGGCGGCCGATCCAGCCGGTGCCGAGAAACCCGATCCGCGGCGTCATGCCAGCACCACCAGCGCCTTGACGAACGCCCCCGGCTTGTCGCGGGTGGCGTCGAGCGCCTCGCCGAGCTGATCGAGGCCGTAGCGATGCGTGTAGAGCGGCGCGGGATCGAGCCGCCCGCTCGCGACCGCGTCGATCGCCTCGCGAAGCCCGCGCATCTGCACCCTGGGGTCGCGTTCGTGCGCGTTGATGACGTCGATGCCCTTCCAGTTCCAGCTCTGCATGCTCACCTGGCGCGGACCGTCCTGATGATAGCCCGCGATCACCAGCCGTCCGCCGAAGCCGACCAGCTCACCCGCCAGATCGAGCGGCCATTGCTTGCCGACCGCCTCGATCACGCGCTCGCACATCGCCTCGCCGGTCAACGCCTTGACCTCATCGATGATCGCACAATGATCGTGCATCGCGATCGTCGCGGCCGCACCATAATGCCGCGCGAGATCGAGCGACTCTTGCCGCCGCGAGATTGCGATCACGCGTGCGCCGGCGTCGCTCGCGAGCTTGGTGAGCACCGCGCCGAGGAAGCCGATGCCGATGATCGCCACCGTCTGCCCCGCGCGGATGTTGCTGCGGTGGAAGATATTGAACGCGCAGCCGAGCGGCTCGCCCGGAAACGGCTGGCCGGCGAGCGCGGGCGGCAGCTTGGCGACCATGTCCGCCGCCGCGACGTCATATTCGGCGAAGCTGCGGTAGGAGAGCGCCGCGACGCGGTCGCCGGGCGCCAAGCCATCGACGCCCGCGCCGACCGCGTCGATCGTCCCCCAGCCCTCATGCCCGAGGCCGCCCGCCTCGCCCGGATAGGTCATCCAGTCCTGACCCGCCCAGGGTTCGAGGTTGGAGGCGCACACGCCGCACCCCTCCAGCCGGATCCGCACCTCGCCCGCGCCCGGGGCAGGTGCGGCCACCTCGTCGATCCGGATCACGCCGGGTTTGTCCAGCACGGCTGCACGCATCATATTTCCTTTTCCTGCAACTCTTTGGCGACCTGTCGATTGCCGCCTGCATGACCAGCCCGACGCCACAGATGATCGAAACGCTGCGCGACAACATCGCGCGGCTGACCGCACGCGAACGCGCCGAGGCGCAGGCCGCGCCGCTCAGCGAACGTATCGCCGGCCAGATCACCGCCTTCACCGGCTCGATGCGCTTCGTCGCGCTGCATCTCGCGGTGTTCGGGGTGTGGATCATCGTCAATCTCGGTGTCGTGCCGGGTGTCCCGCGCTTCGATCCCAGCTTCGTCGTGCTGGCGATGGTCGCCTCGGTCGAGGCGATCTTCCTCTCCACCTTCGTCCTCATCAGCCAGAACCGGATGGCCGCCGCCGCCGATCGTCGCGCCGATCTCGATCTTCACGTCAACCTGCTCGCCGAACACGAACTGACCAAGCTCGCCGAACTCGTCGCGCGCATCGCGGCGAAGCTCGACGTACCGGTCGACCGCGCCGAATTCGGCGAGATCGAGACCGACGTCGAGCCGACCGCCGTACTCGACGCGCTCGACCAGCGCCGGCGCGAGGAAGGGCTTACCCAATGATGCCCCCGGCCCGCGCGCGTCAGTTCGCGCGCGGGTCGATGAACGCTTCGAGCGCGGCGTGCGCCGCATCATCGGGCATCTGCACCGGCGGGTGCTTGCAGAACCACGCGGCGGCCGGCAGCACCGGCCCGGCCATTCCGCGATCCTTCGCCACCTTGGCGCAGCGGATCATGTCGATCGCGACGCCCGCGCTGTTCGGGCTGTCCTCGACCGACAGGCGCAGTTCGAGGTTCATCGGCACGCCGCCGAACAACTGCCCTTCCATGCGCAGAAAGCAGACCTTGTTGTCGTTCTGCCACGCGACATAATCCGACGGCCCGACATGGATGTTCTCATCCTCCAGCCGCGCCTGCGCGACCGACTGCACCGCCTCGGTCTTCGACTCCTTCTTCGACGCGAGCCGCGTGCGGTTGAGCATGTTGAGGAAGTCGGTGTTGCCGCCGGTGTTTAGCTGATAGGTGCGGTCGAGCTTCACCCCACGCTTCTTGAACAGATCGGTCAGCACGCGGTGGACGATCGTCGCGCCGAGTTGCGCCTTGATGTCGTCGCCGATGATCGGCACGCCCGCCTTGGTGAAGCGATCCGCCCATTCGGGGTTGCTCGCGATGAAGACGGGGATGTTGTTGACGAAGGCGACTCCGGCTTCGAGCGCGCATTCGGCGTAGAATTCGCTCGCCGCCTGCGACCCGACCGGCAGATAGTTCATCAGCACGTCGGCCTTGCTCTCACGCAGCAGCGCGACCACGTCCGCCTTGCTCGGTTCGGCGGCGTCCGCGACGCGGAAGGTGCGCTCGTCGGGGTAGTCGGCCATGTGATCGGCGACGCCATCGAGCACCGGCCCCATCCGCACCTCGGCGCCGGTCGGCTCGACGCTCGCACAGAAGACGGCGGTGCAATTGGGCTTGGCGAAGATCGCCTCGGCCACGTCGCGGCCGACCTTGCGCGCATCGACATCCCAGGCGGCGACGACACGAATGTCGCTCGGCTCATAGCCGCCGAGCTCCTGGTGCATCAGTCCGACGGTGTCGTTGGCACCGGCGCGATAATGTTCGATGCCCTGGACGAGCGAGCTGGCGCAATTGCCGATGCCGGCGATGGCGACGTTGATTCCACGACGGTCGGGGGAAAGCATCAGGCGGCGCTCCGTTCGGCGGCGAGACGCTCGTCGCGGTTGAAATCGAGAGGGGTGAGTTCGGGCACGCGCGGCGGCACCGGTGGCGTTTCCGGCGCGGCGATGCCCGTGCTGGTGGCTCCGGCGGGCGCGTAGCGGTCGATCATCCACGCGCAGAAATCGGCGAACTGCTGCGGGTCGCGCGCCGGACTGGTGTGGTGCGGCGCGACGCCGAGATGCTCGGGGGTGAAGCAGAAGGTGACGGTGACGTCGAAATCGGCGAGCGCCTCCATCTGCCGGTCGAACCAGTCGACCGCATTGGGACGGAAGCTGTCCGCCCATGACAGGCCGGTGCGGATGCGCCGCGTGCCGAGCCGCTTCATCCACGCCACCGCCTCGTCGAGCCGGGGATCGTGGAAATGGAACCACTGCATCAGCCCGATGTCGGCGGCATGCTGCGCATAGGTTTCGAGCGCGGGCTTGGGCGTGCCGTCCTCGCGGATGAGGCCAAGATAGAAATGGCGGTAATAGGACGACCCTTCCGCCTCGCGGTGGCGCGTCTCGGCGCCCCAACTCATCGGCAGATCGAACAGCGAATACCAGAACACGCGTGGTGCCACACCTTTCAGCAGGCTCGCGGTGCGCTCCAGCCCGAACACCTGCACCTCCTCGGCACCGAACGAACTGACGCCGACCTCGGTCACCCACACCGGCTTGTCGGTGACGGCCGTGATCTCGGCGATCTTGTCCGGCCAGGCCGAGAGCGGCCACAGGTTCCAGTCGAGCGGGAAGCCGTGGACCGCGACCACATCGACCGCGTCGAGCGCGCCATGTCCCTCCATCTTGCCGAGCCAATGCGGGTCGATCGGCGACATGCCGCCGAGCACGCGCGTCACCGCCGGGTTGATCGCGTGGATCGCATCGCCGGCGCGCACGACATGCTCGGCGAAACGCTGCCAGTCAGGGTCGAGCGCCGGATCCCAATGCGATTTGTTGTTCGGCTCGTTCCAGAGCATCGCCGCTTCGATCATGTGAGCCCCCCCTTGGCTGGATAGACCGCCGCCGGGCCGTGCTCGGCGTACGGCACGGGCGCGGTGCGGCAGAGATAGACGTCGGCCTCCGGGTTGGCCTTGATCGTGAAGCCGGCGGCGCGCAGCATCGCCTGGCTGCACGCCGCGTTCGGCGCCCACCAATTGGTCCAGTCGTTCGCGAACGCGTGCTCGATGAAGTGCATCTTGGGATAGCCGGGATCGTCGAAATAGGCCGGCGGCGTGTAGGTGCCGGGCACGAAGAACGGATGATCCGCCGGCACCTCGGCGACCGTGTTCGCGCCTTGCTGAAGCGTCTGGAACAGCATCAAATCGCCCGCGACATGCTCGCGGATCAGATCGAGCGCGAGCAGCGGATGGCGCAGATGGTACAACACGCCCATGAAGATCACGAGATCGAAGCGTTCGCCGATCGCGGCGACATCATAGACCGAGAGATTGGCGAACTCGACGCCGTCGAAGCCGAGCGCCTCGCTCGCCAGCCGCGCCTGCGCCAGATAGCGCTCGTCGCTGTCGATACCGAGCACGCGCGCGGCGCCGCGCCGCTTCATCTCGACCGAATAGAAGCCGGCGTTGCAGCCGATATCGAGCACGGTCTTGCCGGTGAGATCGGCCGGGATGACATGCGCGAAGCGTTCGTATTTGAAGGTCGGATAATCACCGAGGAAATGATCGGGTGCGGTCGTCACGCCGCCGCCGAGATCGATATTGTGGAACCACGGCCCGAGCGCATCGATCCGCGTGCGCAGCGCGGCGGCATCCAGCGCGCTCGCGCCCTGTCGGGATAAATGATGCAACGTGCAGCCTCTCGGAAAAACTTCAGATTCGTTACGCCAACGAACATTGAACCATGCTGTTCCGCGATCAGCAACAAAGCGTCGCAACTTGATCTATGTAAACTCGCACCCTTAACTTAGATAAGGCTGAGCAGCTTTTTACAAGAACTTGGGAACCGTTACGGCTCCGCGAAGATTGCTTCGCGCATGGCGGACCGGATGGCACTTTGGGTCGCGGCGATGCGCGCGGGGGACTATGACGCCGCCTGGGCGCTCGCTGCGCGGACGCTCGCCGAACGCGACCCCGCGACCCGCGACGATCCCACGCTGCCCTATCATCTGCGCTGGGTGTGGGACGGGCGCGCGATCGACGGGCGCGACGTGCTGGTGCGCTGCTATCACGGGCTTGGCGACACCATCCAGTTCGCGCGCTTCCTGCCGCTGCTGGCAGCACGCGCGGCAAGCGTGACGGTGGAGGTACAGCCGCGCCTGTGCGATCTGGTCGCCACCGTGACGCGCGGGATCACGATCGTCCCGTTCAATGTCGCGCGTCCGCTGCCGCCCGCCGAGGTCGACATCGAGATCACCGAACTCGATTTCGCGCTTCGCCTGCCGCCGGATGCGACCCCGCACCCTTACCTCCGTGCGGCGCCCGCGTCGCTGCCGCGCGGCGCGGTCGCGCTGTGTTACGGCGCCGGCGATTGGGACGGCGAACGCTCGGTGCCGCCCGCGCTGTTCGCGCCGCTTTGCCGGCTCGCGCCCTGTTTCACGCTGATGCCCGAACCGACCCACCTCGCCGTGCGCAACCCGCAAGGCTGCCCGTTCGACATGGCGCACACCGCCGCGCTGGTCGTAGGCGCCGATCTCGTCATCACCGTCGACACGATGATCGCGCATCTCGCCGGTGCGCTGGGCAAGCCGACGTGGCTGCTGATTAAGGCGGAGCCGGATTGGCGCTGGTCGCCGCACGCACGGCGCAGCGCCTGGTATCCGACGATGCGCCTCTACGCCCAGCCGCGCGCGGGCGATTGGGGCACCGTCATCGCCGATGTCGAACGCGATCTCGCCGCGCTCGGCCTTCCCGCACTGGAGGATAGCATATGAAGCATCTGGCAAGCCCGGCGGTGCCGGTGTCGTGGGGCGAACTGCTCGACAAGATCAGCATCCTCGAGATCAAGCGCGCGCGGATCGCCCGGCCCGAAGCCCGCGCGAATGTCGAGAAGGAACGCAGCCTGCTCGGCGCGATCGGGGCGAGCGCGCTCGGGCGGGCCGATGTCGCGGCGCTGTTCGCCGAGCTTCGCGCGGTCAACGAGGCGTTGTGGGACATCGAGGACGCGATCCGCGAGAAGGAGGCCGAGGCGCGGTTCGGCGCCGAGTTCATCCAGCTCGCGCGCTCGGTCTATCGGCGCAACGACGAGCGCGCCGCGATCAAGCGGCGGATCAACGCGGTGCTCGAGTCCGATTTGGTCGAGGAGAAAAGCTACGCCGGCATCGCCGCCGCGCCACGAGCGCTCATGGCCGCACCCGCTCATTGAGCGCGATCACGCGGCCGCTATCGAGGTCGATCGTGGTGCGCGAGGCGGGGTCGCATTCCAGCGCGAACAGCCGCTCGAAGCCGATGCCGAGCTGCTGGACGACGAGGCCACGGATGACGTCGCAATGCGTCACGCACAGCGCCGGGAAACGGTCGGGCGCGAGCTGCGCCAAGTAACGCTCGGCGCGCGCACAGGCTTCGGCCATGGTTTCGCCGCCCGGGCAGCGCGCGGTGGCGCGCTCGGCATTCCAGCGGAACCATTCGGGATCGCCATCAAGATCGGCGAAGGCGCGGCCGGTGAAGGCGCCGAAATCAATCTCGTCGAGCGCCGGCGCGATCTCGGCGGTGAGGGCGCGGCGCGCGGCGAACGGCGTCGCCGTCTCCCGCGCGCGACGGCACGGGCTGACATGCAGCGAGGCGACCGGCGTCCCGTCGAGCGCCGTGGCGAGCGCCGCCGCCTCGGCCCGGCCACCCGCGCCGAGCGCGATTTCGGAGCGCCCGCTCAGGATTTGGCCGACTTCGGCGTGCGTGCCGTGCCGCACCAGGATGACGATCCGCATCGGCGCATTCCACCAATATTTTGCCAGCTAAGTTGTTGATCGTTTCCGATCGGGAACAAAGAGGAAGAAGAAGCATTGCCACTGACAAGAAAGCGCAACAAATCTTCACAATCAAGCGCATTTACCGATCTTGATCTGGATTAATCATTTTTCCTGATCTGGATCAACATCAAATTAGGAGGCCATGGCTTTGAGCGAGACAGTCCTGATTACCGGTGGCGCGGGCTTTATTGGCCGCTTCGTCTCGCGCGAGCTGTTGCGCCGTGGCAACCGTGTTCGCGTGCTCGACGCGCTGATCCCGCAGGTCCACGGCGCGGGCGAGCGCCCCGCCGATATGCCCGTCGAGGTCGAGCTGATCCAAGCCGACATCCGTAACGGCGACGCGGTGGCGGGCGCGCTGAAGGGCGTCGACAGCGTGATCCATCTCGCCGCCGAAGTCGGGGTCGGCCAGTCGATGTACGAGGTCGAACGTTATACCTCCACCAACGACGTCGGCACCGCCGTGCTGTTCGAGCGGCTGATCGACCATCCCGTGCGGCGCGTCGTCACCGCCTCGTCGATGAGCATCTACGGCGAGGGCCTGTACCGCGACGCCGAAGGCGCCCTCGTCGAGACCGCCGAGCGCGGCATGGTCCGCGACGGGCAGAAGATCTGGGATCCGCTCGACGCGCAGGGCCGCCCGCTCGCGCCGGTCGCCACGCCCGAGTGGAAGCGCCCCAGCCTCGCCTCGATCTATGCGCTCAACAAGTTCGTGCAGGAACGCACCACGCACATCATGGGCGCGCCCTATGGCATCGAGAGCGTGTGCCTGCGGCTGTTCAACGTCTATGGTCCGGGACAGGCGCTGTCGAACCCCTATACCGGCGTGCTGGCGATCTTCGCGTCGCGGCTGCTCAACGGCCAGCAGCCGATGATCTTCGAGGATGGCGAGCAGCGCCGCGATTTCGTCCATGTCAGCGACGTGGCGCGCGCGTTCGCCGATGCGCTGGTGCTGCCCGAGGCGACGGGCCAGACCTTCAACATCGGCTCGGGCGAGGACCGTTCGGTCACGCAGGTCGCCGAGGCGCTGGCGCGCGCGATGGGCAAGAACAGCATCGCCCCCGAGATCGTCGGCAAGGCGCGGATCGGCGACATCCGCCATTGCTTCTGCGACACCAGCCTCGCCGCCGAGAAGCTCGGCTTCGAGGCGCGGCAGGATTTCGAGGAGGGGCTCGCCGAACTCGCCGAATGGGTCCAGCGGCAGACCGCCGAGGATCGTGTCGCGCACGCGCGCGCCGAACTCGAAGCGCGCGGGCTGGTGGCATGAGCGCGGACCGTCGCCCGATCCTCGTCACCGGCGGCGCGGGGTTCATCGGCTGCAACATCGCCGACCGGCTCGCGCGCATGGGCCATGACGTGATCGTCTATGACGCGCTCGCCCGCGCCGGGGTGGACCGCAACGTCGCATGGCTCAAGGAGCGGCACGGCGACAAGATCGAGCTGATCGTCGCCGACGTGCGCGATGCCGACACGCTCGGCAGCGCAGCGCGGCGCGCGGGCGCAGTATTCCACATGGCGGCGCAGGTCGCCGTCACCACCAGCCTCGCCGATCCCCGCGAGGATTTCGACGTCAATATCGGCGGCACGTTCAACCTGCTCGAAGCGGTGCGGCAGACCGGCGCGCCTGTGCCGGTGATCTTCGCCTCGACCAACAAAGTGTATGGCGACCTGATCGACCTCGATTTCGACGCGACCGAGCACGGCTATCTGCCCGCCGATGCGACCTTGCGCGCGCACGGCATCGGCGAGGCGCGCCCGCTCGATTTCCACACGCCCTATGGCTGTTCGAAAGGCGCGGCCGACCAATATGTGCTCGATTATGCGCGCAGCTTCGGCGTGCCGGCGGCGGTGCTGCGAATGAGCTGCATCTACGGCGAGCGCCAGATGGGCACCGAAGATCAGGGCTGGGTCGCGCATTTCCTGATCCGCGCGCTCGAAGGCCAAACCATCACCCTGTACGGCGACGGGCAGCAGGTGCGCGACATCCTCGAAGTCCAGGACGCCGTCGATGCGTACATGGCGGTGTGGCGCGATATCGATACGGTCGCGGGCCGCGCGTTCAACCTCGGCGGCGGCCCCGGCAACGCGGTGAGCCTGCGCACGCTGCTCGACCATATCGGCGCGCTCGTCGGTGCCGCGCCGGACGTCCGGTTCGACGACTGGCGCGCGGGCGACCAGCGCTATTTCGTCGCCGATACGCGCGCGGCGCAAGCCACGCTGGGCCTTGGCGCACCGACGCCGTGGCGCGAGGGCGTCGCCCGGCTGGCGCACTGGCTCGCCGTCGAACGCGGGCTGCCGATCGACGCCGAACAGGTCGCGGCGCAGTGAGCAAGGGCGCGCGCGCGGCGGGCTTGCGGGTTCTGCTCACCGTCGATGCGGTCGGCGGGGTGTGGCAATATGGCCTCGATCTCGCGCGCGGGCTGTCGGCGCGCGGGGCGGTGCCGGTGCTCGCGCTGCTCGGCCCGGCGCCATCCACCGCGCAACGCGCGGAGGCACGCGCGATCGCGGGCGCGACGCTGATCGAAACCGGATTGCCGCTCGACTGGCTGTGCGACGGCCCCGCGCCGATCCGCGCAGCGGGCGCGGCGATCGAGGCGCTCGCGCGCGACCTCCGCTCCGATCTCGTCCAGCTCAACATGCCGACGCTCGCCGCGACGCCGCACGCCGTTCCGACCGTGGCCGTCACGCACGGCTGCGTCTCGACCTGGTGGCGGGCGGCGCGACCCGGCGAGCCGCTCGATCCGCAATTCGGCTGGCACCATGACATGATGGCGACCGGCTTGCGCGCCGCCGACCGGCTGGTCGCCCCGACCGCGAGCTATGCCGCGCTGATCGCGCGCCACTATGCGCTGCCGCGCGCGCCGCAGGTCGTCCACAACGGGCGCGCGCCGCTTGGCCAGCCCGGCGCACTCCGCGACGAAGTCCTGACGGTCGGACGGCTGTGGGACCGGGTCAAGCGCGCCGAGTTGCTCGACCGCGTCGCCGCGCGGCTGGCGGTGCCTTTCAGCGCGGCGGGCGCGGCGACCGGGCCGCATGGCGAGCATATCGACCTCGCCCATCTCCATCTGCTCGGCCAGCTCGACGCGGATGCGCTCGGGCAACGGCTGGCGGCGCGGCCGGTGTTCGTCTCGGCGGCGTCTTTCGAGCCGTTCGGGCTGGCGGTGCTCGAAGCGGCTGGCGCGGGCTGTGCGCTGGTGCTGTCGGACACCGAGGGATTCCGCGAGCTGTGGGACGGCGCGGCGGTGTTCGTGCCCGGCGACAACGAGGACGGCTATGTCCGCGCGATCGAATCCGTGATCGGCGATGCGGCGCTGCGCCGCCGGCTCGGCGAAGCCGCGCGCCGCCGCGCCGCGCGCTACGCGCCGCAAGCGATGGCAGACGGGATGCTGGCGATCTACGCTGACCTGCTCGGCGCGGCCGTCCCCGGCGGGAGGATCGCGGCATGAAGATCGTCTATTTCACCCATTCGCTCGCGTCGTGCTGGAACCACGGCAACGCGCACTTCCTGCGCGGCGTGCTGAGCGAGCTGATCGCGCGCGGGCATGACGTGCAGGTGTGGGAGCCGGCGGGCGCGTGGAGCCTCGCCAATCTGCTCGCCGATCATGGCGAGGCGGGGCTGGACGCGTATCGCTCCGCCTACCCGGAATTGTCATCGACGGTGTATCCGGCCGATGCTTCGCCCGAGGCGATGGTCGAGGGGGCCGATCTGGTGATCGTTCACGAGTGGAACGACCATGATCTCGTCGCCGCGATCGGCCGGCTGCGTGCGCGCGGCGGACGCTTCACTCTGCTGTTTCACGACACACACCACCGCGCGGTGAGCGAACCGGAGGCGATGCGCGCCTACGATCTGTCGGGCTACGACGGCGTGCTGGCGTTCGGCGAGACCTTGTCCGAAGTGTATCGCGGCTGGGGCTGGCAAGGCCGCGTGTGGACGTGGCACGAGGCCGCCGATCTGCGCCGCTTCCATCCGCCCGAGCAAGAGCGCGCGCGCGAGGGGCTCGTCTGGATCGGCAATTGGGGCGATGGCGAGCGCACCGAGGAGCTTGAGCGCTTCCTGTTCGGGCCGGCGCAGACCGCCGCGCTGCCGCTCGACGTGTACGGGGTGCGCTATCCCGATGACGCCAAGGCGATGCTCGCGCGCTACGGCGTGCGCTATCACGGCTGGGCCGCGAACGCGCGCGCGGGCGAGATTTTCGCGAACCATCTGGCGACGGTGCATGTGCCGCGCCGCTATTATGCGACGATCCTGCCCGGCATCCCGACGATCCGCGTGTTCGAGGCGCTCGCCTGCGGGATTCCGCTGGTCTCGGCACCGTGGAACGACGCCGAAGGGCTGTTCCGGCCCGGCGAGGATTATCTCGTCGCCCGCGACGGCGACGAGATGACGCGACAGCTCACCGCGTTGCGCGACGACGCCGATCTGCGCGCGAGCCTGGTGCGCAGCGGGCTGGAGACGATCCGCGCGCGGCATAGCTGCGCGCACCGCGTCGACGAACTGCTCGCCATCGTGAACCACATCACGTCATCCCAGCGGAAGCCGGGATCTCTTGAGGCCGATCGCGCGGCCGCCGCCGAAGACCCCAGCGTGCGCTGGGGTGACGAAAAAGCACAGGAACCCGCCGCATGAAAATCGCCTTCTACGGATCAAGCCTGTTGTCGTCCTACTGGAACGGCGCGGCGACCTATTATCGCGGCATCCTCAAGGCGCTCGCGGCGCACGGCTATGACATCACCTTCTACGAACCCGACGCGTTCGAGCGCCAGCAGCACCGTGACATCGATCCGCCGCAATGGGCGCGATCGGTGGTCTATCCGGCGACGGAGGAAGGCTTGCGTTCGGTCCTCGCCGAGGCGGGTGGCGCGGACATCGTCGTCAAGGCGAACGGGGTCGGCGTGTTCGATCGCGAACTGCTCGAAGGTGTGGTCGCGTTGAGCCGGCCCAATGCCTTGCGCATCTTCTGGGATGTCGATGCCGCCGCCACGCTAGACGAGATGCGCGGCGATCCGTCGCATCCGGTGCTGGCGGCGCTGCCCGATATCGACATGGTGCTGACCTATGGCGGCGGCCCGCCGGTGATCGATGCGTACACCGGCTTCGGCGCGGCCGAGTGCGTGCCGGTGTACAACGCGCTCGACCCTGAGACGCACCATCCGGCGCCGCCGCAGCCGCGCTTCACCGCCGATCTCGGCCTGCTCGCCAACCGCCTGCCCGACCGCGAGGCGCGGATCGAGGAGTTCTTCCTCCGCCCCGCCGCCGCGCTGCCGAAGCGCAGCTTCCTGCTCGGCGGCAATGGCTGGCACGACAAGGGCATGCCCGCCAACGTGCGCGCGATCGGCCATGTCGGCACGGGCGATCACAATGCGTTCAACTGCACGCCGCGCGCGGTGCTCAACGTCGCGCGCGATTCGATGGCGCATATCGGCTTCTCGCCGGCGACGCGCGTGTTCGAGGCGGCGGGCGCGGCGGCGTGCCTCATCACCGATGCGTGGGAGGGAATCGAACAGTTCCTCACCCCCGACGAGGAGGTGCTGGTCGCGCGCGACGGGCAGGATGTCGCCGAACATCTCGCCGCGCTGACCGAGGCGCGCGCACGGGCGATCGGCGCGGCGGCGCTGGCGCGGGTGCGCGCCGAGCACACCTATGCGCTGCGCGGCGAGCAGGTCCACCGCATCTTCCAGCAACACCGCCAGCGCGTGACGGAGGCCGCATGAAGCTCGTCGTTCTCGGCCTCAGCCTCGGCTCGTCCTGGGGCAACGGCCACGCCACAACCTTCCGCGCTTTGCTCGCCGCCTTCGCCGCGCGCGGGCATGACGTGCTGTTCCTCGAGCGCGAGGTGCCCTGGTATGCGGGCGCGCACCGCGACCTGGTCAATCCCGATTTTTGCCGGCTCGCATATTACCAAGACCTCGCGGACCTCGAACGCTGGCGCGGTGAGATCGCGCAAGCCGACGCGGTGATCGTCGGCTCCTACGTCCCCGAGGGCGTCGCGGTGGCGCGGTTCGTGCAGGACGCGGCGCAGGGCGCGACCGCCTTCTACGACATCGACACGCCGGTGACGCTCGCCAAGCTCGCGCGCGGCGATTTCGAATATTTGTCGCCCGAGGTGATCCCAGGCTTCGACCTCTACCTGTCATTCACCGGCGGACCGACGCTAGCGCGGATCGAGCGCGACTATGGCTCGCCCGCCGCGCGCGCGCTCTATTGCTCGGTCGATCCGCAAGCCTATCGTCCGCTCGACCTGCCCAAGCGCTGGGATCTGACCTATCTCGGCACCTACAGCCCCGATCGCCAGCCGACGCTCGAACGGCTGCTGATCGAACCCGCGCGCCGCCGGCCCGACCTGCGCTTCGCGGTGGCGGGGCCGCAATATCCGGCCGACATCGACTGGCCGGCGAACGTCGAACGGATCGAACATCTGCCGCCGGCGCAGCACGCCGAATTCTACAGCACGTCGCGGATGACGCTCAACGTCACGCGCGCCGACATGATCGCGGCGGGCTGGTCGCCGTCGGTGCGGCTGTTCGAGGCGGGCGCGTGCGGCACGCCGATCCTGTCCGACCGCTGGGACGGCATCGACAGTCTGTTCGCGCCCGACACCGAGATCGTGCTCGCCGACACCACTGAGGACGCGATCGCGGCTTTGTCGCGCCCCGCCGAGGCAATCGGCACGGCGGCGCGCGCCCGCGTGCTCGCCGCGCATACCGCCGCGCACCGCGCCGAGGAACTCGAAGCCTATTTGACCAAAAGAACGGCGCAATCAGCGCCGCACGAGAGGATCGCCACCATGTCCCCCCAGAACCCGCCCCTCACCCTTGTCGCCGGCGGCGCCGGATTCATCGGCTCGCATCTCTGCGCCGAACTGCTCGCGCGCGGCGAGCATGTCGTCTGCCTCGACAATCTCCAGACCGCGCGCCCGTCCAATCTGCGCGTGCTGGAGGCGCACCCCAATTTCACCTTCGTCGAGGGCGATATCGTCAACCCGCTGCCGGACGCGATCGTGGCGCTGACCGACCGGTTCACGCGGATCTACAATCTCGCCTGCGCCGCCTCGCCGCCGCAATATCAGGCCGATCCCGAGCACACGATGCTGACCTGCGTGACCGGCACCAGCCATTTGCTGCGGCTCGCGGAAAGCTCGGGCGCACGCTTCCTGCTCACCTCGACCAGCGAGGTGTATGGCGACCCCGAAGTGCATCCGCAGCGCGAGGGTTATCGCGGCTTCGTCAACTGCACCGGTCCGCGCGCCTGCTATGACGAGGGCAAGCGCGCCGCCGAGGCGATGACATTCGATTTCGCGCGGATGGGCCGCGCGGCGGTGCGCGTCGCGCGCATCTTCAACACCTATGGCCCGCACATGCACCCCGATGACGGGCGCGTCGTCTCCAACCTGATCTGCCAGGCGCTCTCCGGGCGTAAGGTCACGATCTACGGCGACGGCAGCCAGACGCGCAGCTTCTGCTACGTGTCGGACATGGTCGAGGGGTTGATCCGGCTGATGGAAAGCGACGCCGACGGGCTCGAGCCGACCAACCTCGGCAACCCCGAGGAGCGCACGCTCACCGAGCTGCTCGACGAAATTCTCGCGGTGACCGGCGGGCCGGTCGCGATCGACTATCTGCCGCTGCCCGTCGATGATCCGCGCCGCCGCCGCCCCGACATCTCGCGCGCGCAGGCGCTGCTCGGCTGGCAGCCACGCGTGTCGCTCGCCGAAGGACTCGCGCGGACCTGCGCGTGGTTCGCTGAGGAGATCGGTTCGGCCGATGTCGAGCGCAAGCTGACGGTCGCGGCCGAATAGCGGGGAGCGAGATGTACGACGCCCAGCATCCCGACCCGGCGACGGCGGCCACGCGCGACCAGAAGCCGGAGCGGCCGGCGCTGCTCATCATCGACATGATCAACCGCTTCGATTTCCCGCAAGCCGACCAGATCAAGCCGGGCGCGCTCGCCGCCGCGCGGGTCATCGCGAAATTGCGCGAGACCGCCGAACGCGCGGGCTATCCGGTGGTCTTCGTCAACGACAATTTCGGCGAATGGCATTCCGAACGCTCGCGCCTGATCGACAGCGCGCTCACAGACGAGAACGATATCAGCGCCGCGCTGCGGCCGAACGACGACGATTATTTCATCATCAAGCCACAATTCTCCGGCTTCTACGCGACCAACCTGCCGGTGCTGCTGCCCAAGCTCGGCGTCAACCGGCTGATCCTGACCGGAATCGCCACCGACATCTGCGTGCTGTTCACCGCCGCCGACGCGCACATGCGCGACTATGATCTGTGGATCCCCGAGGATGCGGTCGCCGCCGAAACGGCGGAGCGCGGGCGGTGGGCGCTCGAGATCATGGCCAACAGCATGACCGCCGAGACCCGGCCGACCTCGGACCTGTCGCTCGACGCGTGGGTGTCGCGCGCGCAAGCCGACGCGCCCGCGCAACCATGATGGCCGCTTACGTGTTGAACAACCGCCACAAAGGGAGTTCGACATGTCGCATCAGCCACCCGTGCCCGAAGCCAACACCTCGCCCTACCCGCTCCAGCCGCCGCCGCTCGCGGCGTTGAAGGCGACCACGCCGCGCGGGGCCTCCCCCGCCGATGAAGGCAGCGCGGCATCGGGCGGCCTGTCCACAACGGTGCTCGGGATCGGTGCGGCGCTTGGCGTCGGCGCGGTGGCCGCGATCGGCGGCGTCGTGTTCGCGCGCCGCCGGGCGGCGACGAAATCGAGCGCGCGCAGCGGCGACGACAAGAGCAAGCGCGGTGCGGCCGATCGCCGCCGCGTGGCCGCGAACCAGCCGTATGAAGTTTCCTACTTCGCGCGCAAGCACAAGATCAGCACCGCCGAAGCGCGCGACATCATCCGCAAAGCCGGCCCCGACCGCAAAGCCGCCAACGCGCTCGCCAGCAAGCGCGCCGCCGCCAGCGTCCACTGAGCCGGGGTGAACCATCCTCCGTTCGTGGCCGGGCGACCCGCAGGGTCATCCGCCCGGCACGAACGGAGGCGGTGGTTCAAACGCGGGAATACAGCCTGCCCGCGCCGCGCGGGCAGGCTGCGCGATCATCAGGCCTTGAGGCCCTTTGCCATGTTGAGGTGCGCGGTGACGATCGGCACCAGATCGCTCGCGAAGGTCTTGAGCGCAGGCACGTCGCCGCCGGTCGCATAGGTCTTGAGCGCATCGAGCGTCTGCTGGTGGCCGGCGGTCTGCGCGTCGATATACGCCTTGTCGAACTCCGCACCCGACAGCGCCTTGAGCGCGTCGAGCTTCTGCTGCTGTTCGGGCGTCAGCGTCGGGTCGGGGGTGATTGCCGGGCTGAGGCCGGCGGTGACCTTCTTCAGCTTGGCGGTCGAGTCGGTGTGGGCGTCGATCATCTTCTGCGCGAACGCCTTCACCGATGCCGATTTGGAGGTGTCGAGCGCGGCGCGCGACGTGGCGATTTCGAACGCGTCGCTCGCGGCGGCGGTGTTCGCGAAGGTCTGGCCCGCCGCCGGCGCCGTCGCCATGTCCGTGCCGTTCATCGTGTCGGCACCGTTGACGGTATCGGTCTCCGAAATGGTGGTGGTGTTGGCAGACACGGTGCTCGTGTCGGTCTTCTGGCCACAGCCCGCCAGCGCGAGCGTCGCTGCCGAAAGCAGCGTCAAGCTCTTGATCTTCATACAAGTCTCTCCTGTTGAGCGCGCCGGGCGCGCGCCTCCCCAACGGCTCGCCGCGGCAGGTGTTCCGTGCGCCGTCGGCGCCGCGATGCCAGTGCCGGCGCGGACCTTTGCTCCGCGCCTTTCGTTTCACCCCCCGGTAGCCGGCCACCGGCGATATGGAGGACCATCACACATGAGCATCTTCGGCAGCATCATGGGCAAGATCTTCGGCCACAAGACCGCCGCCCCGGCGGCGGCGAACGCCGCGCCCGCCCCCACCCCGACACCGGCGGCCGCGCCGGCACTGACCCCCGCCGCCGCCCCGCAAGCCGCGCCCGCTCAGGCGGTGGATGTCGGCGCGGTGCTGTCGGAAATGGCATCGATGAAAAACGGCGGCGGCAACTATCAGTCGTCGATCGTCGACCTGCTCAAACTGCTCGATCTCGATTCGAGCCTCGATGCGCGCAAGCAACTGGCGGGCGAACTGAACGTCCATGCCGGCGCCGATGGCAGCGCGGAGCAGAATATCGCGCTCCACAAGGCGGTGATGGCGAAGCTCGCCGAAAACGGCGGCGTCGTGCCGGACAGCCTCCGCGGCTGATTCAGGGGCGGGCGGGGCCACGGCTCCGCCCGTTCGCGCCGCTCGCGCAGCGCCGCGTCAGTGCGTGAGCGCGCTTTCGCTCCAGCCGAGCGCCTGCGCGGTCACCGCCAATTGGGTGCGGTTGCGCACGTCGAGCTTGCGCATCAGCGCGGTCATGTGCGCCTTCACGGTCGCCTCGGCGATGCCGAGATCGAACGCGATCTGCTTGTTGAGTTGCCCCGAATAGACGCCGTCGAGCACCTTGCGCTGCGTCGGCGTGAGCCGGGCGAATGGTGCCGAGCGGTCGGTCGCGGGCGCGGTGTCGGCCGCCAGTGGTTGCTGCCTCATCGTCTTCACACAGCCTCTCCCCATTTATGGCATCGCCCGGCGGGACTTTCGACCGCCGGATCGGGCCACGCACGCGGTGCTCGTGGTGAGTCTCCGCGATCCGATGCTATGCGAATTGGTTGGACAGATTCAAGCGACGATTTGCGCGACGCGCCTCCGTCTAGAGAATTTTCCATGGATGTTTGCCGATGTTGTCGTACAGATCACCATGTCCGAAGGGGTTTTGATCCTGATCGCCATCCCCTAATCTGCAACCACGGCCGCCCGCCCGGAGGCGGCGACGCGGAGAGCAATGATGAGCGAAGGGCGCCTGGCCGACCGGGCCTATGCCGGGATCGTCGAGATCATCAACGGCGATGCGCTGGCGGTCGGAGACCGCCTGCCCTCCGAGGCGCGGCTGGCGGAGATGTTCGGCATGTCGCGCACGATCGTGCGCGAGGCGCTGGTCCGGCTGGCGGCGGACGGCATCACCGAGGCGCGGCGCGGCGCCGGCTCGTTCGTCAAGAGCCGCCCGTCCGACCGGCTGATCGCCTTCATGCCGATGGATCACATGTCGGCGACCTTCGGCACCTATGAAGTGCGCTTCGTGCTCGAGGCCGAAGCCGCCCGTCTCGCCGCCACGCGCCGCTCGGCGGAGGAGATGGCCGGGATCGACGCGGCGATGCAGGCGCTGCGCACCGCGCTGCTGTCGAGCGCGCCCGCGCATGACGAGGATATGGAACTGCACCGCCGCATCGTGCTGGCGACCGCCAACCCGGCCTTCCTGATCGCGTTCGAGGCGCTGTTCGCCGATGTCGAGCGGATCATGCGCGCGGGCGTCGATATCTCGCGCTCGCGCCCGCCCGAGGTGATCGGCGCGATGTTGCGCGAGCATGAGATGCTGGTCGATGCGATCCGCGTGCAGGACGCCGACGGCGCCGCGCTGGCGATGCGCTGGCACCTGTTTGAGGGCCGCAAGCGGCTGCTGCCTTGAAGAACGATGACCTTAAGCGTTCGTGCTGAGTAACGACCTCGATACGCCTTCGGGCTACTCGGCCGTTACTCAGCACGAACGGAGCTATGTAAAGCCGCCCCCGAACTATTTCGTCGTGCTGTCCGGCGTCGCGCGCGCGCCGCCGCCGCGCACCAGCCAGCCGCCGTCGCCCAGCCAGTCGGCGAGCCGGTCGGGCCAGTGTTGCAGCGCGACGCGCTCCGAATGCATCGCGACGTTGAAGCCGTGGCCGGTGTCCGCGAACAGGTGCAGCTCTGCGGAGACATGCGCCGCGCGCAACTGCTGGTACAGCGTGATGCTCGGGTCGGCGCAGCATGCGTCGAGCGTGCCGGCGGCGAGGAAAGCGGGCGGCGCGCCGGTCGCGGCGGGCGCGGGGATGCCCAGCGGCCCCGGATAGATCAGCACCTGGAAATCGGGCCGCGCGTCGGCATGGTCGATCGCGTCCGCATCGGGGGCGAGCGGCGGCGCGGGCGCGTCCGCCACGCGCGAGACGAGTTCGCCCCCCGCCGAAAACCCCATCAGCCCGATCCGGTGCGGATCGACCCCATATTCGGCGGCATGCGCGCGGACGAAGCGCACCGCGCGCCGCGCGTCGGCCACCGCGTCGCGCTCGATCTGGAAGATTGATCCCGCCTCGCGCGCGAGCCGGTATTTGAGCACGAACACGGTGATGCCGAAGCGGTTGAGCGTGCGCGCGGGCATCACGCCTTCGTTGACCCACACCAGCATGCGGTGGCCGCCGCCGGGGATGACGATCATCGCCGCGCCGTTGGCGTGCGCGGGATCGGCGCGAAATACCGTCAGCGACGGGCGGTGGACGGCGCGGACATAGCTGTTCTCGACGATCTCGGGCGCATCGCGGCGCGGGTCGGCGCCGGGCGGACCGTTCGGCCACAGCGGCACCGCCACCGGTTCGGCGGCGGCCGCCGCCTGCCCGGCGAGGCCGAGCGCGAGCGCGATCAGGCGCCGCCGCATCATCCGCCCGCGCCGCCGGTGTAGCGCGCGGCGTCGGCGGCGCCCTCGCCTTCAAGCCAGGCGAGTGCGGCATCGCGCAGCGCGTCCGGTGGCGCGGCGGCGTCCAGCGTCGTCGCCGCCTCGTCGGGCAACGGCGGCTCGAGCGTCGCCAACTGGCTGTCGAGCAGACTGCTCGGCATATAATGCCCCGCACGCCGCGCGACCCGCTCGCGCAGATCATCGGCCCCACCGGCGAGCAAGATGAACCGGGTCGGACCGTCTATCGCGCGCACCAGCCGGTCGCGGTAGCAGCGCCGCAACGCCGAGCAGGCGGCGACCACCAGATCGTTCGCGCGCAGCTCCGCGCCGATCGCGGCGCCGAGCCGGTCGAGCCACGGCCAGCGATCCGCATCGGTGAGCGGGTGGCCGGCGCGCATCTTGGCGACCGCCGCCGCGTCGTGGAACGCGTCGCCCTCGATGAACGCGGCGCCGAGCGCCTCGGCGAGCGAAGCCCCCAGCGTCGACTTGCCGCTCCCGCTGACCCCCATGACGATGATCGCCATCGGTGCGATCCCGCTGTGACTGACTGGCCGTTCCACATGCGTTTCCCGATCCGGACGGCGCCAGGCCGGGCGGTTTCGAGTCGCTAGGTATCGCCGCGTCCGCGGCGCCGGAACTACGACCTTGGTCGCGGATGCCGCACGCCAGCAAGCGGCGTATCAAGCGATCGACCAGGCGCACAAGCGCTGGTCGGGAGGAGTCCACGTGCGGAAAACAGCGGCTCTGTTGGCGACGGCGGCGATCGGATTGGTCGCTGCTAGCGCGCGCGCCGCCGCGCCATCGAACCTCGCCACCAGCCCCATCGACGCCAAAGCTGTTAACGTTACCACCGCCAACGACGGTCGTACCGACGCGACCGCCGCGATCCAGCAGGCGATCGACGCCGCGCACGGGACCGGCGGCAACGGCATCGTCTTCCTGCCCTCGGGCCGCTACCGGCTGACGCGCAGCATCTTCGTGCCGCCGGGCGTGCGGATCTTCGGGGTCGGGCCGACCCGCCCGGTGCTGGTGCTCGCCGACGCGACGCCCGGCTTCCAGAGCGGCGTGGCGACGATGGTCGTGTTCACCGGCGGCGATCAATATGCGGTCGGCAAGGTGCCCGTGCCGGTGCCAACGGTCGTGCCGCCCCGCGACGACGTGCGCGATGCCAATTCGGCGACCTTCTATTCGGCGATGAGCAACATCGACGTCGAGATCGGCGCGGGCAATCCTGCGGCGGCGGCGGTGCGGTTCCGCGTCGCGCAGCACGGCTTCCTCAGCCACATGGACTTCCGGCTCGGCTCGGCGTTCGCGGGCGTCTATCAGGCCGGCAACGTCATGGAGGACGTGCATTTCCACGGCGGCCGCTACGGCATCGTCAGCGAGAAGACTTCGCCCGCCTGGCAATTCACGCTGATCGATTCGAGCTTCGACCATCAACGCGACGCCGCGATCCGCGAGCATGAGGCGGACCTGACGCTCGTCAATGTGGCGATCAGCGACACGCCGGTCGGGATCGACATCGACCCCGGCTATAGCGATTCGCTATGGGGCAAGCACGTGCGGTTCGAACGCGTGTCGCGCGCGGGCGTCGTCATCAGCCGCGAGAACAGCGCGTTCACGCAAATCGGCTTCGACAATGCGATAGCGAGCGACACGCCGGTGTTCGCGCGGCTCCGCGAGAGCGGCAAGACCGTCACCGGGCAAGGCCGCACCTACCGCGTGGCGGCCTTCTCGCACGGGCTGACCGTGCCGACGCTCGGCGCCACGGGCACGATCGCGACCGAGGCGCAGATCACGCCGCTCCGCACACTTCCACCGCTGCGCGCACCCGCGATCCGCGCGCTGCCGGCGGTGGCGCAGTGGAGCAACGTACGCGATCTGGGGGCCACCGGCGACGGCAAGACCGACGACACGCACGCGCTGCAACGCGCGATCGACACGCACCGCGTGCTGTATTTCCCGACCGGCTTCTACCGCGTCACCGCGACGCTCAGGCTGCGCCCCGACACGGTGCTGCTCGGGCTGCACCCGGCGCTCACCCAGATCGTGCTGCCCGACAACAATCCCGCGCACGCCGGGGTCGGCAGCGTCGTGCCGATCCTCGCGACGCCGAAGGGCGGCGACAACATCCTCTCGGGGATCGGGCTGTTCACCGGCCGCGCCAACCCCCGCGCGAGCGCGCTGCTGTGGAGATCGGGCGCCGGCTCGCTGGTCGACGACGTCAAGATCATGGGCGGCGGCGGCACACCCACCGCCGACGGCCTGCCACTCGGCGCGCTCAACGGGCACAGCGGTGATCCGGTCGCCGACAATCGCTGGGACGCGCAATATCCGAGCATCTGGGTAACGGACGGCGGCGGCGGCACTTTCGCCGACGTTTGGACGCCCAACACCTTCGCGCAGGCCGGTTTCTACGTGTCGGACACCAGCACGCCGGGGCACGTCTATGAACTGTCGGCCGAGCATCACGTCCGCAACGAGATCGTGCTCGACGGCGTGCGCAACTGGGAGTTCCTCGCGCCGCAGACCGAGCAGGAAGTCGGCGAGGGCATGGACGCGACCTCGCTCGACATCCGCAATTCGCGCGATCTGCTGTTCGCCAATTACCACAGCTACCGCGTGACGCGGACGTTCCACCCGGCGGTGTCGGCGGTCAAACTGACAAACGCGTCCGACATCCGCTTCCGCAACGTCCATATCAACGCCGAGAGCGGCTTCGCCACCTGCGACGCGAACGGCTGCGGCACCTATTTGCGTGCGAGCAAATTCCCGTTCGAGAACGCGATCCAGGACAAGACGCGCCATCTGGAGGTGCGCGAGCGCGAGTTCGCGCAGCTCGACATCCCCGCGACGCCGCCGCCCGCGCCCGCAGCCGCGCCGGTGCCCGGCATCGGGCCGGTCGCCAAATTGGAAAGTGGCTTCTTCTCGATCTCGGGCGCGGCGACCGACGCCAAGGGCGCGCTCTATTTCGTCGAGCATCGCTTCCAGCGCATCTACCGCTGGAGCGCGGCGGGCGGGCTCGAGATCGTCCGCGACGCCCCGCTCGATCCCGTCAACCTCGCGGTCGAACGGTCGGGCAAGCTCCTCGTGCTGTCCTCGCTCGGCGCGGAGGGCAGCGTCTATGCCTTCGATCCTGCCGGGCCGAAGGACGCGGTGACGGTGATCGCGCCGACCCCGGTCGCGCGGCACGACCGGGCCGATGTCCTGCTGCCGGGCAATTGGTGGAACAACGGCGAGTTCCGCGACCAATATGACGCGAAGACCGACCATTTCACCACGCTCGGCGAGATGTTCGCCCGCGACGCCGCCGCGCCCAAGCCCCGCGAATATGTCTCGCCCGATGGCAGCCTTGTGCTGCCCGCGTTCCGCGTGTTCGAACAGGGGCCGCGCGATCATATCGGCTGGCGCTTCTCCGACACGCTCGATGCATACGGCTTCGCGCGCGCGGCGATCGGCGAGCGTGCGTTCGTGACCAACGAATCCGAGGGCCGCACCTATAGCGGGCTGGTCGGCGCGGGCGGCACGCTCTCCGATCTCAAGCCTTTCGCCGAACGGGGTGGCGAAAGCGTCGCGGTGGCGCCTGACGGCCGCGTGTTCGTCGCGAACGGACAGGTGTTCGTTTACGCGCCCGACGGCCGCGAGATCGGCCGGGTCGACGTCCCCCAACGCCCGCAGCAACTGGTGTTCGGCGGCGCCGACGGCGCCACGCTTTTCATCCTGACGCACCACGCGCTCTATGCCGCCCCCGTGCGCCCGGGCTGAACGCCACGAAAAACACAAAAACAGGTGAGGATATCATGACCGAGATCGTACCCGAGGACACCCACAGCCCCTTCTCGCACCGCGCGCGTACCCTGCTGACAGCGAGCCTCGTCTCGCTGATCGCGGTGACGATCGCCAGTCCGCTGGCCGCGCAGACGGCGCCACCGCCCGAACCATCCGCTCCGCCCGCCGAGGCGGCGCAAGCGGCGACGCAGGACATCGTCGTCACCGGTTCGCGCATCACCACCGGCGGCTTCAACGCCCCCACGCCAACGCAGACGATCGGCGCCGCCGACATCGCGCGCAACGCCGAACCCAACGTGTTCACCACGATCGCGCAATTGCCCTCGCTGCAAGGGTCGAGCGGCGTGACCACCGGCACCAACAGCACGTCGAGCGGGCAGCAGGGTCTCAGCTCGTTCTCGCTGCGCGGCCTCGGCACGATCCGCACGCTGACGCTGCTCGACGGCCAGCGCGTCGTCGGCGCGAACGTCACCGGCGTGCCCGACATCAGCCTGTTCCCGCAATTGCTCATCAAGCGCGTCGACGTGGTGACGGGCGGCGCCTCGGCGTCCTACGGCTCGGACGCGGTCGGCGGTGTGGTCAACTTCATCACCGACAAGCGCTTCGAGGGGTTCAAGGCCAATCTCCAGGGCGGCATCACCACCTACGGCGACAACAAGCAGGTGCTGTTCCAGGCCGCCGCCGGCCGCGCGTTCTTCGACAACCGGCTGCATGTCGAGGTGAGCGGCGAATACGACCATGAGGACGGCGTTCCCGCCGGCGGCTTTGGCGAGCAACTCGCCAACGGGCGGAGCTGGTATCGCACCACCACCTTCCTCAATCGCAACATCAAGAACGACGGATCGCCGCAATATCTCGTGCGCGATCACGCGCAGGCGTATCAATATACCAAATACGGGCTGATTTCGGCCGGCCCGCTTCAGGGTATCGCCTTCGACGCCGCCGGCAATCCGTTCCAGTTCCAATATGGCTCGGGCGGCGTTCCCTCCAAGACGGCGGCGGGCACGGTGTCGGGCTGCTACACGCAAGGCGGCTTCTGCGAGGGCGGCGATCTGTCAGGCAACGTCGGCATCGGCACGACGCTGCAATCGCGGCTCGATCGCTACAACGGCTATGGCCGGATCGGCTTCGACATCGATCCCGACAATGAGATCTACGCGACCGTCAACATCGCGCAGGTCGATACGATGAACCAGCCCAACCCCGGTGCGACCAAATCGGGGCTGACGCTGCAATGCTCGAACCCGTTCGTGCCCGCCGTGATCCAGACCGCCTGCGCGAACGCCGGCATCACCAGCTTCCAGTTCGGCACCAGCAACGGCCAGTTGCCCAAGAACATCACCGTCTATCCGACGCGCAAGCAATATCGCTTCGTCGGCGGCGCGGCCGGCAAGGTGCAGGTGTTCGGCACGCGCTGGAACTACGACCTGTCCTATGAGCATGGCGAGAACATCACCGACATTCACGTCAAGAACATCACGCTCACCAACCGCTACAATGCCGCGATCCAGGCGATCAGCCTCGGCGGGCAGATCGTCTGCGCCGATCCGGTCGCGCGCGCGAACGGCTGCGTGCCGATCAACATCATCGGCGGCGCGGCGCCCAGCGCCGCCGCGCTCGAATATATCGAGCCGAGCAACGGCCCGTTCCAGCATACCCGCCAGACGCAGGACGCGTTCAACTTCAGCTTCAGCGGGTCACCGCTCAGCCTGTGGGCGGGCCCGGTGTCGGTCGCGGCGGGCGCCGAATATCGCAACGAATTCTACCATGTCGTCGGCGATCCCTATGGCAACGGTGTCTCGGCCGAAACGCCTTACACCAGCGCCTATCCGGCCGATCCCCTGCTCAACACCGCCGGCTCCAACTGGTACGCCGGCAATTACCACGCCGGGCGCGGCAGCTATCACGTCGCCGAAGGCTTCGTCGAAGTGAACCTGCCGTTCCTCAAGTCGGACGTGCTCGGCAGCGCGAACCTCAACGTCGCGGGCCGGGTGACCGATTACAGCACCTCGGGCACGGTCTGGGCGTGGAAGATCGGCGGCACGTGGGACACGCCGATCGACGGGGTGCGGCTGCGCGCGGTCACCTCGCGCGACGTGCGCGCGCCAAATTTGTCCGAACTGTTCGCCGCGCCGATCACCACCACCGTGCCCAATTTCACCAACTCCGATCCGAACCGCCCGGCGGGCGTTCCCTCGACGCTCACCATCCTGCAAAACGCGATCGGCAACACCGCGCTGAAGCCCGAGATCGCGCGCAACACCACCGCCGGCATCGTGCTGTCACGCCCGCAGTGGTTGCGCGGGTTCAGCGCGTCGTTCGATTACTATCGGATCAAGGTCAACGGCGTCATCTCGACGCTCAACGCGCAGCAGGAGGTGGACCTCTGCTATCTCAACAACATCACCACGCTGTGCGGCGCGTTCAACCTCAACCCCGGCGGCGGCGTCGCGCCCTATGTCAACCTGCAGGCGTTCAACCTCGCCTCGATCTTCACCGACGGCTTCGATATCGAGGCGAGCTATCAGTTCGACGCCAGCCGGTTCGGCGTGCCCGGCCAGTTCGCGCTGCGTGGGCTCGCCACCAACGTGAAGAACTTCATCACCGATCCGGGCGTGCCGGGCACCATCCCGACGCAGGGCGCCGGGGTCAACGCCGGCAACACGCCGCATTGGAAGCTGCTCGCCACCGAAAGCTGGAGCACCGACCGGTTCAGCCTGTCGGTGCAGCAGCGCTGGTTCAGCGACGGCGTCTATAGCAACGAATATATCGTGTGCAGCCCCGGCACCTGCCCGGTCTCGACCACGCAGCATCCGACCATCGACAACAACAGCATGCCCGGCGCCTTCTATCTCGATCTCGGCGGCTCGTTCAACGTGACCAAGAAGCTCAACGTCTATTTCAAGATCGACAATCTGCTCGATCATGATCCCGAACCCTCGCCGCAGACCAACACCGGCATCGACGTCAACCAGGCGCTATATGATACGCTCGGGCGCCTGTTCCGGGTTGGCGCGCGCTACAATTTCTAGGAACAAACTCCCCCAGCCCCGGCCGGTGGCCGGGCGCCCCCTCGTCCCGGCCGATTGGCCGGGACATCTTTATCAAGGATATGCCATGTCCGGCTGGCTTACCCCGTTCCGCGCCACGCTCCTCGCCACGCTCGCGCTGGCGACCGCGCCGGCCGCCGCCTCACCCTCGGCCTATCTGACCGCGCCCGACGATCCGCGCGCCGTCACCGTCGCGGGCGCGCGCGACGGGCGCGAGGACGACACGCAAGCGCTGCAAAGTGCGATCGACGCGGCGGCGGACAAGGGCGGCGGCGGGATCGTGTTCGTGCCTTCGGGGCACTACCGGATCAGCCGCACGCTCTACATCTGGCCCGGCGTGCGCGTGTTCGGCGTCGGCAAGACCCGCCCCGTCATCGTGCTCGGCGATGCCACGCCGGGCTTCCAGCAGGGCGTCGCCAACATGGTGATCTTCGCGGGCGCGCGGCCCGGCGAGGCCGGGATTCGGGGCGGCGAGCGGCTCAAGCCGGCGCGCGTGCCCTTCCCGCCGCCCGGCAGCGTGCCGTTCAATCCCGACATCGCCGATGCGAATCCCGGCACCTTCTATCCCGCCCTCTCGAACGTGGATTTCCGGATCGGCGCGGGCAATCCGGCGGCGACCGCGATCCGCTTCCACGCCGCGCAACACGCCTATCTCGCGCATATCGACTTCGAGCTCGGCTCGGGGCTGGCCGGGCTGTACCAGGTCGCCAATCAGGCCGAGGATCTGCACTTCCACGGCGGCCGCTACGGCATCCTCACCGAAAAACCGTCGCCGGCATGGCAGTTCACCTTGCTAGATTCGAGCTTCGACGGGCAGCGCGAGGCGGCGATCCGCGAACATGAGGCGAGCCTGACCCTGGTCAACGTCGCCTTCCGCGACGTGCCGACCGCGATCGACATCGACCGCGGCTATGGCGACTGGCTGTGGGGCAAGGATGTCCGCTTCGAGAACGTGTCGAACGCCGCCGTCGTCATCAGCAACGAGACCAACGTCTATACCCAGATCGGCTTCGACAACGCGCTCGCCAGCGCGACGCCGATCTTCGCGCGCTTCCGCGACAGCGGCAAGACGGTCGCGGGCGCCGGCGGCAGCTACCGCGTCAGCCGGTTCGGCTATGGCCTGATGCTGCCCGGCCTCGGCACGACCGGGCAGTACGAAACGGTGATGCAGGCCGCGCCGATCGCCCGTCTGCCCGCACCGCCGCCGCCGGCGATCCGCGCGCTGCCGGCGACCACCGGCTGGGCGAACGTCCGCGCGCTCGGCGCCAAGGGCGACGACCGCACCGACGACACCGCCGCGATCCAGCGCGCGATCGACACGCACCGCACCGTCTATTTCCCCGCCGGGCGCTATGTCGTCACCGATACGCTGCGATTGCGGCCGGACAGCGTGCTGGTCGCGCTCCACCCCAGCCTCACCCAGATCATTCTGCCCGATCGCACCCCCGCCTTCCAGGGCGTCGGCAATGCCAAGCCGCTGATCGAGAGCGCGCGGGGCGGCGACGCCATCGTCTCGGGCCTGGGGCTGTTCACCGGCGGGATCAAACCGCGCGCCACGGCTTTGCTATGGCAAGCCGGCGCGCGGTCCCTGGTCGAGGACGTCAAGTTCCAGGGCGGCCACGGCACCGATCTCGCCGACGGCAGCCGCTTCGATCCCTATAATGCCAACCACACCGGCGATCCCGATCCGGCCAAACGCTGGGACGCGCAATATCCGAGCCTGTGGGTGCGCGGCGGCGGCGGCACCTTCGCAAACCTGTGGAGCCCCAACACCTATGCGCAGGCGGGGATGCTCGTGTCCGACACCGACGTGCCGGGTCATGTCTATCAGATGTCGATCGAGCATCACGCCCGCGCCGAATTCGTGCTCGATCATGTCGCCAATTGGGAGTTCCTCGCGCCGCAGACCGAGGAGGAGGCCGGCGAAAGCCAGGACGCGGTCTCGTTCGACATCCGCCACAGCCGCGATCTGCTGATCGCCAATCTCCACGCCTACCGCGTCACCCGCTCGCTCAAGCCAGCGCCGACCGCGGTGCGGCTGACCGACTCCGCGGGCATCCGCTTCCGCAACATGCACGTCAACGCCGAGAGCGGGCTTGGCACCTGCGACGAGAATGGCTGCGCGACCTATTTGCGCGCGAGCAAATTCCCCTACGACACCGCGCTTCAGGACGTCACCCACGGGCTGGAAGTGCGCGAACGCGAGTTCGCCGCGCTCGATGTTCCCGCCGATCCGGTGGCGCCGGCGCCGAGCGGCGCGTTCGCGAATGGCAAGGTCGAACGGCTGGCGGACGGCTTCTTTTCCGCAGCGGGCGGCGCGGTCGATGCGCAGGGCAAGCTCTATTTCGTCGATCACTGGAAACAACGCATCTACGCCTGGTCGCGGGCGGACGGGCTGGCGGTGGTGCGGGATACGCCGCTCGATCCGGTCAACCTCGCGGTCGATCGCTCGGACAAGCTGCTGGTGCTTTCATCCGACGGGCGCAATGGCACCGTCTATAGCCTCGATCCCGCCGACCGTGACGGCACGATCACGGTGATCCCGCCGACCCCGGCCGCCAATCATCCGGGCGCGGTGACCGCGCTGCCGGTCAACTACTGGGTCAACGGCGAGTTCAAGGACCAACTCGACACCAAGACCTTCACCTATCCGACGCTCGCCGATATGTTCGCGCGCGATATCGGCACGGCGAAGCCGCGCGAATATGTCTCGCCCGACGGCAGCCTGGTGCTGCCCGCCTACCGGACGTTCCAGCAGGGGCCATCGAACTTCCTCGGCTGGCGCTTCTCGGACGCGCTCGACAGCTACGGCTTCACCACCGCGCGCGCGGGCGCGGACGTGTTCGTAACCAACGGATCGGAGAACAAGACCTATCGCGGCCGCCTTGCCCCCGGCGGCGCGCTGCGCGATCTCACCGCATTCGCCGATCGCGGCGGCGAAAGCGTGACGACCGACGCGCAGGGCCGCGTGTACGTCGCCAACGGGCAGGTGTTCGTGTACGATCGGGCAGGCACCGAGATCGGCCGGATCGACATCCCCGAACGGCCGTTGCAACTCCTCGTCGGCGGCGCGCAGGGCAAGACGCTGTTCGTGCTGACGCATCATGCGCTCTACGGCGTCGCACTGGAGTGATCGGGGCGCTGGATTGATCGGGCCCATGCAGCCCGTCGTCGTTTCGTGCGTTCCGTAACGGCAGCGTATCGGAAACCACGAGGAGCCTTGCATGAAATCGATCTTCGTTCTGGCCCTGGCCGCCACCGCCGCCTTCGCCACCCCCGCCGCCGCGCAGACCTCGCCCAATCTCTCGGCGACGTTCACCGGCTGTCTCGCCCGTGCCGGCGGCAACACCGTCCAACGCAACATCTGCGCGCAGCGCGAGGTCGGTTCGCAGGACGATCGCCTCAACAAGGCCTATCAACGCGTGATGCGGCAACTGGCCAGCGACCCGGCCAAGAAGCTGGCGCTGCGCGATCAGGAGCGTCGCTGGATCGCCGAGCGCGACTATAGCTGCAAGGTCAACGACAACACCGTCGACAACAGTTGCGTGGTGATGAAGACGGCGGCGCGCGCCGATGAACTGGAAAGCCAGGTCAAGTTCTGAGGCCGAACCAGCCGCGAGGGGCCGCGATGCACAAAAGGTCGATGATCCTCATCGCTCTGGGCTTGGCGCTGCTCGCGGCGGGGGCGGTGTTGCGGCTTTCCGGCGGGCCGCCCGAGGCCAGCGCCGCGCAGGCGCAGCTCTGCCGCGACAAGATGAAGGACACTGGCGCGGATATGATCGCGCGCTGCGATCAAGCCGCCTTCGCCGCCCAAACGACCGCAACCGACGCGGGGTCCGCCGCCCGCGCGATCAGCGCCGCCAATACGAGCGAGATCGCGGGAAACGCGCTAGCGATGGGGTTGATCGGGCTGGGCGTAGCGCTGCTGGTCGGCGGTGTCGTGCTGTCGCGCCAGCGGCGGTGATGCGAGGAGCCATCCGCATCGCGACGACCGACGGAGGCCCGCGCAGTCAATCCCCGGCGGCGGGTATCGGGACGATCGACCGGAATCGCGCAATAGCCGCCGTTCATTAAGCTGCTATGATGGCGCTTTCGGGAAGACAACTGAATGCGCATCGATCTCAGGGCGACATCATATCCAAGCCTATTAGAGGTGGTTGGCTTGGCGATCATACGTTGTGATGAGATGGAGCGCGCGATACCCGGCGTTTTTCGCGCCGCCTTGAACGTCAGCCTCGACTTTCAGCGGGAAATCTTCGATGCGACACGAGGGCTCGAAGTTCATCTAAAACTGACTGAGGCTGCGGTCCGGGAGGGAGCAGCAGAGTTTCTGGGAAGATGGCAAGAACTCGCATCTCGAGTGCGTTCGTCAGCCGGGATGCGAGGCAAGGTAGCCCATGCTGGCCTCTCCATCTATGGCGGCGGACTTATTGTCGAAGTGGATGAGGACGGTGTTCCAACCGGGATCGCTAGGCGAGCGGGTCCGCCCGTGGCTTCGTTGTCCAAATACACACGCGCCGGCCGCGAAGAGATCAAAGAATCAGAAATAAGGGGTCTGGCCGAGCGCGTCCTGAGCCTCGAAAACGAGATTCGGCAATTGGCGGGGGCTATAGCTGGGAGAAGGTCACAGTAATTTGATCTGCTGGCACACCACCACCTTCCACCATTCGCCAACCACCGCCTTTGAACCTGTCCTACACGCACGGCCGATGGCATACTCCGGCCCCGCTCTTTGACAGTGTCAGCACCAACCATAATCGTCGCCGCTTCGCACCGTGCGAGGGGTGTGCCCGCCCGCCGGGTACGCGCCAAAAGTGACACTCCCCAACGGCGCCTCCGATGGACAACCTTTGCGATGAACCCGGCCAGCCACCGCCAGCCGGGTTCATAAACATCAGGCCAGCGTCCGCACGTTCGGCTCGCGATCGTAGAAGCGGTGCTTGGCCGCCGTGATGAAGGCCGCGCCGAGATCGGTCACGCCCGCGTCCGGTTCGACCCCGGCCTTGTCGAGCAACGGCTTGGCCGCCGCGCTCGCGCCGATCGCCTTGAGGTGCCCGAACGCGTCCATCGCGAACTGGACCGCCGCCGCTTCTTTCACCAGCGCCGCGCAGCCTGCGTCCGACAGCACGATCGCGACCGCGTCGAAGATCTGGCTCGGCGAGCCGGCGAGCTGGCCATCGGCCTTGCGCACCGTCCCGTCGGACAGCTTGGCGCCGCCGACCTTCGGAGCGACGACAACCGCGCGCGCCTTCTCCGCCTCGACCGCCTTGATAACCGCGTCGAGCTCCGCGGCATCGGTGCCGTCGGCGATGAGGATGCCGACCGCGCGGCCTTCGAGCGTCGGCTTCATGTTCTTGTGGATCGACAGCGCATCGGAAGGGGCCATATCGACCGGCGCCTTCGCCGCCTTCGACTTCTCCGGCAGCTCGATGCCAAGACCATCGGCGACCCGCTTGGCGAGATTCTCATCGACGTTGCGCAGGTTCGCCACCATGCGCGGCGGCACCTGCTCCAAAACTCCGACCTTGGACAGTTCGAACACAAACGACGAGGCGATATGCGCCTGCTCGTGTTCGTCCTGCGAACGGTAGAACAGCCGCGCCTGGCTATAGTGATCGGCGAACGTCTCGGCGCGGATGCGCAGCTTGTCACCTTGCTCACCCGGCCCGGTCGCAGCATTGGCGGTGGCGAAGCCGGCGGGCGTCTCGCGCGGGCCGCCGTCCTCGCCATGCGCGGCGAGGCTGTTCGGCTCGTAATTGGCGCGGCCCTTGGGCACGTGCGTCTGCATCAGCCCGTCGCGCTGGAAATTGTGCATCGGGCAGCGGGGTGCGTTGATCGGGATCTGGTGGAAGTTGGTGGTGCCCAGCCGCGACTTCTGCGTGTCCATATAGCTGAACAGCCGCCCCTGGAGCAGCGGATCGTTCGAGAAATCGATGCCCGGCACGATGTTGGTCGGCAGGAACGCGACCTGCTCGGTCTCGGCGAAGAAATTGTCCGGGTTGCGGTTGAGCGTCAGCGTGCCGATGATGCGGACGGGAATATCGTCCTCGGGGATCAGCTTGGTCGCGTCGAGCACGTCATACGGCTGCGCCTCGGCGAACGCCTGGTCGAACACCTGGATGCCGAGATCCCACTGCGGGAACGCGCCGGTGTCGATCGCTTCCCACAGATCGCGGCGGTGATAGTCGTTGTCGGCGGCCTGGAGCTTGAGCGCCTCGTCCCAGATCGTCGACTGGATGCCGAGCCGCGGCTTCCAGTGGAACTTGACGAAGCTCGCCTTGCCCTCGGCATTGACCAGCTTGAAGGTGTGGACGCCGAACCCCTCCATCATCCGCAGCGAGCGCGGCAGCGTGCGGTCGGACATCGCCCACATCAGCATGTGCGTGGTCTCGGGCATCAGCGAGGCCCAGTCCCAGAACGTGTCGTGCGCGCTGCCCGCCTGCGGATAGGCGCGGTCGGCCTCCATCTTCACGGCATGGACGAGATCGGGGAATTTGATCGCGTCCTGGATGAAGAACACCGGGATGTTGTTGCCGACCAGATCCCAATTGCCTTCGCGCGTGTAGAATTTCACCGCGAAACCGCGCACGTCGCGCGGCGTATCGACCGAACCGGCGCCGCCGGCGACGGTCGAGAAGCGCACGAACACCTCGGTCTTCTCGCCCTTGGTGAACACCGCCGCCTTGGAGAGATCGGAAATGTCGTCGGTCGCCTCGAAGACGCCATGCGCGCCCGATCCGCGCGCGTGGACGATCCGCTCGGGGATGCGTTCATGGTCGAAGTGAAAGATCTTCTCGCGCAGCACGAAATCCTCGAGCAGCGTCGGCCCGCGCTCGCCCGAGCGCAGGCTGTTCTGATTGTCGCTGACGGGAACGCCGTGGTTGGTGGTGAGCACCGGCGCATCGCCCGATGCCTGTTGGTGGGTCTCGCCGCCGTTACCGGTCGATGTCGTCACGTCGCTCATTTCGCTGTCACTCCAAGAGGAATTTCGCTCACGTGGATCAGTAACACGCAGCACGCGATCCCGCTCCGCTGGCGCGTGATGATCGACAAATATCATCAGTATCGTGGTGGCCCGGCGCTTATGGTAGGCGGACCGCCATGGTCATGAGAGAGATTGAAAGCGCGCGTTCGGCCGGGCCGACGTTCGGCGATCCGCCACTCGATTTCGTCGTCGTCGATGTCGAGACCGCCTGTGCCCGCGTCAGCAGCATCTGCCAGATCGGCATCGTCGGGTTCAGCGGCGGCGAGGAGGTGCTGAACTACGAAAGCATGGTCGATCCGCGCGACGACTTCTCGCCGTTCAACACCCGCATCCACGGCATCAGCGCCGATCACGTCGCTGGCAAGCCGTGCTTCGGGCACATTCATTCGACGGTCGCGGCGCATCTCTCGGGGCGGATCACGGTCGCGCATTCCAATTTCGACAAGGGCGCGCTCGCCGCCGCGTGCCGCGTCCATGATCGCAGCCCGATCAAGGCGACGTGGCTCGACAGCGTGCGCGTCGCCAAGCGGGCGTGGCCCGATCTGCCCAGCCATCGCCTCAACGTCCTGACCAAATATCTCGGCATCCGGCACAAACACCATGACGCGCTGAGCGACGCGCGCGCGGCCGGGCTGGTGGTGGTGCGCGCGATCGAACATACCGGCATCGATCTCGCCGGCTGGCTGGCGCCTTACGGCACGCGCGGCGGGGCGGCGCCGAAAGCGGCGAAAGACGGCCCGCTCCACGGCGAACGCGTCGCCATCCTCGGCGCCCCGCGCGACGGGCCGCTCGGCCGCCAACTCGCGGAGGCCGGCGCGCGGGTATTGTCTTCGGTCGGGCTTACCACGACCATGCTCGTGGTGAGCGACGAGCAGCCCTATGGCCGGTTTTATCACGCCGCCCCCGCCTATCGACGTGCGGAGGAATTGCGCCGCGCGGGGTCGTCGCTGGCGATCCTGAGCGAGGCGGAGATCGGACGCCGCCTCGCGGCGCCCTGACACGCCACCCGGCGCGACACGCTGGTGCGCGGCGTGGAACGAAATAGCCCCCTTTCCCGTTGAGCCGATCGCCTAAAGATCGGAGATATATGCATTTTCTTGTCGCGGAGAGTGAACCGCCAAACGCCCGCGAGCGGCGGCGCAAGAGTGTCGGCAAGAGTTCCGGCGAGACGTTCGTCGATATGCTCGCCGAGCTCGTGCCCGGCGCGCGATGCGACCGCGTGACGCCCGCCGACGCCGATGCGTCGCCGCCCGATGCGGCTGCGATCGAACGCTATGACGCGGTGTTCCTCACCGGCTCGCCGCTCCATGTCTATGAGGACACGCCCGAGGTCGCGCGGCAGCTCGCCTTCATGCGAGAGGTGTTCGCGTCCGGCACGCCGGCGTTCGGGTCTTGCGCCGGTCTGCAAGTCGCGGCGGCGGCCGCTGGCGGGACGGTGCGCGCGATGGGGCCGCGGCGCGAGGCCGGGTTCGCGCGGCGCATCACGCCGACCGAGGCCGGGCGCACGCACCCGCTGCTCCGCGGCCGCCCGGCGGCGTTCGACGCACCGGCGATCCACACCGACGAGGTCGCGGACTTGCCGCCGGGTGCGCTGCTGCTCGCCTCGAATGGCGTAACCCGTGTTCAGGCGGCGGAAATCCGCTTCGCGCGCGGGGTGTTCTGGGGCGTGCAATACCACCCGGAACTGTCGCTGGCCGAGGTCGCCGCGGCGTTGCGGCGGCAATCCGACGACCTCATCGCGCACGATCTGGCGCGCTCGACCGACGACGTCGAGCAGATCGCCGCGCTGGTCGACGCCCTCGGCGACGCGCCATGCCGCGTGGATCTGGCGTGGCGGCTCGGTCTCGACGCGCAGGTGATCGACCTCGCATGCCGGCGGCTGGAGCTGCGCAACTTCATCACGTTCCTGGTCGAACCGACGATGGCCGAGCGTGGCCGCACCCCGGAGCATTTCGTGCAGGCGGACGCGGCCCCGCAGACCGCCAGCGCGCCCTGCCGCGCGGAGACGGACACGCCGCGCCCGGAACGGCATCGTCCCCCGTACGCTGAAACCGGGCAAACGGGAGAGTGCGTTTGATCCACGCGGGATGTGCATCGTGACCAGCGCCCGGTTGCCGAGCCGGCTGTGGATCGTCCGCCACGGCGAAAGCGCCGGCAACGTCGCGCGCGACGCGGCGCATGCCAGCGGCGCCGACCGGATCACCCTGTCGGCACGCGACGTGGACATTCCGCTCTCAGCCCGTGGCGAGGCGCAGGCGCGCGCTCTGGGCGCGCGGTTCGCGAAGGCGGATGCGGGCGACCGGCCCGATGTGCTGCTGGCCTCGCCCTATGTCCGCGCGCAGGACACCGCCCGTCTGTTCCGCGCCGCCGGGGGTGCCGAGGGCGACGAACCGATCTGCATCGACGAACGGCTGCGCGAGAAGGAGTTCGGCATTCTTGACGGGCTGACGACGCGGGGCGTGGCGTCGGTCTATCCCGATCAGGCCGAGTTCCGGCGGCTGCTCGGCAAATTCTATCACCGCCCGCCAGGCGGTGAGAGCTGGTGCGACGTGGTCGCGCGGCTGCGCTCGGTGATGGACACGATCGCGCTCCATCACGCCGGGCGGCGCGTGATGATCGTCGCGCATCAGGTCGTGGTGCTGTGCCTGCGCTACGTGATCGAGACGCTGTCCGAGGCCGAAATCCTGGCGATCGACCGCGCTGGCGACGTCCTCAATTGCTCGGTCACCGAATATCGGTTCGATCCCGATATCTGCCGCGCGGGCGGGTTGGCGCCGCTACGCTACAACATCGCCGATCATCTTGAGGAAAGTCCGGCGGCGGAGGTCACCGCCGAACCCGAACGGACGGCGGGGGTGCGCGGATGAACGGAGAGGCGATCGCGCTCGACAGCGGCTGGATCGCGGCCAATCCGCTGCCGGTGCATGGCGCCGGCACCACCAAGAACAGCCGTGGCCGCGTCGTCGTCGTGGGCGGCTCGCGGCTGGTGCCCGGTGCGCCGCGCCTGACGGCGGAAGCCGCGCTGCGGGTCGGCGCGGGCAAGGTGCGGATGGCTACCGTGGCGGCGGCGGCGCTCGGGCTCGGGCTGATGGTACCGGAAGCGGCATCGGTCGCGCTGCCCGAGGACGGCGACGGCGAGATCGGCGCAGGCGCGGCGGAATGCCTCGAACGGTCGCTCAAGGCGTGCGACGCGCTCGTGGTCGGCCCCGGCATCGGCACCGCGGACGCCGCCGCCCGGCTCCTGCGCGCGGTGCTGGAGCAGCGTTGCGAAGACACCGTCCTGGTGATCGACGCGATGGCGATCGGCTGCGCGCGCGACCTGAAAGGTGCGCTCGCGCGCTTCCGTGACCGGCTGATCTTCACCCCGCATCACGGCGAGATGGCGCTGCTGACCGGGCGCGACGAAGCCGACATCGCCGCGCACGGCGCCGGCATCGCGCGTGACGCCGCGGCGGAGCATGGCGCTGTCATCGTGCTCAAAGGAACCGATACCCATATCGCCGCGCCCGACGGCGCGCTGCTCCACCACGGCGGCGGCGGCAGCGGGCTGGCGACCGGCGGCTCGGGGGACGTGCTGGCCGGCGCGATCGCCGGATTGCTGTCGCGCGGCGCCGCCCCGCCGGTCGCCGCCGGCTGGGGCGTGTGGCTGCACGGCCAGGCCGGCCGCCGCGTGGCCACGACACGCGGACCGATCGGCTTTCTCGCCCGCGAACTCGCCGCCGAATTCCCGCGCCTGCTCCCGCAGTGACCGGCGGGGTCCGCCTCAGCCGCCCGGCACGGGCGCGCGCCCGCGCCGCCGGTCCCGTTCGGCGCGGTGGCCGACGACACGGACTTTGAGCAGGTCGTGCCGGGAGAGGATGCCAACCACCCGCCGCGTGGCGGGATCGACGATCGGAATGCGCCCCGTCCCCGATTCGACCATGAGATCGGCGACCCTCCCGATCGGGGTGGCCGGATGGGCGAGAGGTTGCGACGCATCGGAAAGCGCCTCGGCGAGCGTCGTTTCGGGGAGCGCGCCCGAGACCTGCCAGCGCAATGCGTCGGAGCGGGACGCCAGCGCGAGGAGCCGGCCGTCGCGATCGACCACGGGATAGCTGCGGTGGTCGGCGCGCGTGAAAAAATCGATCGCCGCGCCGATCGGCATGTCTCCGGCCAGCGTGACCGGATCGGCGGTCATCACCGTTTCCGCCTGGAGGAATTCGAGCGGATCGACGCTATATTCCTGCAGGATGTGCCGCCCCCGCCGCGCGATCTTCTCGGTCAGGATCGAACGCCGCATGACGAGCACGCTGACCGCATATGCGCCCGCCGCCGCGGCGATGGTACAGGGCAGCGCGTCGAAATGGCCCGTCAGTTCGACGACGAAGACCGCCCCCGTCAGCGGCGCGCGCATCGCCCCGCTCAGGATGCCCGCCATGCCGATCAAGGCCCAGAAGCCGGCCGGGCCGGGCAGCACCTGGCCGGCGAGCGCGCCGAGCGCCCCGCCCAGGATCAGCAAGGGCGCGAGCACGCCGCCCGACGTACCGGAGCCGAGCGCGACCAGCCAGACGATCGCCTTCACCACCAGCAGAGCGAGCACGACCCGCAGCGTCAGCGCGCCGTCGAGCAGCGCCTGGATATTCGCATAGCCGGCGCCGAGCACATGCGCGTCGATCAACCCGCCGAGGCCGACCACCAGCCCGCCGATCGCGGGCCACCACATCCAATGTACGGGCAAGCGATGGAAAAGGTCTTCGACCCGGTACAGCAGCGATGACAGCACCGCCGCTTCGACGCCCAGCACCATCCCCAAACCGAGCGACAGGCCCGCGGCCTGCCACATCATACCGATCGGTGCGGCGGCGAACGGGAACAACGGCCCGGCACCGAGCAGGAAGGGCCGCGCGCCGAACGACACCAGCACGGCGATCACCACCGGCACCAGGCTGCGCGGCTTCCATTCGAACAGCAGCACTTCGAGCGCGAGCAGGATGGCGGCGAGCGGCGTGCCGAAAATGCCGGTCATGCCGGCGGCGGCGCCCGCGACCAGCAGGGTCTTGCGCTCCGCCGCGCTCAGGCTGAAGCATTGCGCGAACAGCGAGCCGATCGCGCCGCCGGTCATGATGATCGGGCCTTCGGCGCCGAACGGCCCGCCGCTGCCGATCGAGATCGCCGAGGACAGCGGCTTGAGGATCGCGACCTTCAGCGACAGGCGGCTTTCGCCGTACAGGATCGCCTCGATCGCCTCGGGAATGCCGTGCCCGCGGATCTTGTCCGAGCCGAACCGCGCCATCAGCCCGACGATCAGGCTGCCCGCGACCGGAATGGCGACGACCGCGATGCCGACATGCGCGGCGGCGGGATCTGCGCTCGCCACGGACATCCGGCCGAACCAGAACAGGTTGGTGGCGAGCGCGATCAGCGTGAGCAGGAGCCACGCGCCGCCCGCCGCCGCGAGCCCGATCAGCGACGCGGCGCCGGCCAGCACGATCATGCGGCGATCGGCGCTGTGGTCCCGCAATTGGCGCGCGGGGGGAACCGGATTAGGGGAAAGCATCATGAGGACTCGCCGACGGGTAAGGCGGCAAATTATATCGCATTGCGATATAAAACAAGGACAGGACGATGCGATGCCCGGCTCGGAGACGTTGAACGATGCCGATTATCGCGCGCTGGCGGATTTTCGCTACGCGCTGCGGGTGTTTCAGGCGTTCAGCGAAAGCCGGGTCGCTGAACACGGGCTGACGCCGCAACAGCATCAGGCGCTGCTGGCGATCCGCGGCGCGGCGCCCGCAGCCGTGGTGAACGTCGGCTTCATCGCGGATCGGCTGATCCTCAAGCCGCACAGCGCCTCCGGCCTCGTCATGCGGCTGGAGGCGATGGGGCTGGTGGTGAGGACGCCCTCCCCGATCGACCGCAGGCAGACGGTGATCGCGTTGACGCCCAAGGCCCGCGCCCTGCTCGAACATCTGTCGGAGGTTCACCATGAGGAGATCGTCCGGCTGCGCCCGCTGCTCAAGACGCTGCTCGACACGTTCGTGTGACCGCCAGCACTCGCCGGCTCATCATGTCGCGACATGACGCGTTTGCCCCTCCTGGCCGCGTGATGCGACTATCCGTTGTGCGATCGCACCCGCCCGGTCTATGCGGCCCGGGCGGGAGGCCGATCGTTGCGGATTGCGATAGTCGATGAAAGCGCGGGCCGCGCGGCGGTGATCGAGGAAGGGCTGCGCGACGCGGGCCTCAGCGACGTCACGATCTTCGTCGAGCGTCGCGGCATCGCCGCCCGGCTGGAAGCGCTGTCGCCCGATGTCGTGCTCATCAACCTCGCCAATCCGCACCGCGACGAGCTGGAGGAGCTGTTCGCGCTGTCGCGCGCGATGGCACGCCCGGTCGCGATGTTCGTCGATCAGAGCGATACGGCGGGGATCGAGGCGGCGGTCGATGCGGGCGTCTCGGCCTATGTCGTCGATGGTCTCAAGAAGGAGCGCATCCGCCCGATCCTCGAACTCGCGATCCGCCGCTTCCGCGCCTATTCGCGGCTGCGCACCGAACTGGACGAAGCGCGCAGCGCGCTCGCCGAGCGCAAGGCGATCGACCAGGCGAAGGCGTTGCTGATGCGCAAGCGCGGTATCGACGAACCCGCCGCGTACGCCGCGCTGCGCAAGGCGGCGATGGATAGCGGGCGGCGGATCGGCGATGTCGCCGACGCGATCGTCACCGCCGACCGGCTGATGGGGGATTTATGACGCGCACGCCGTTCCGCATCGGTTTCCTGCCGCTGGTCGATGCCGCGCTGCCGATCCTCGCGCGCGAACTCGGCTTCGCCGAGGACGAGGGCATCGATCTGTCGCTGGTCCGCGACCTGAGCTGGGCCACGGTCAACGACCGGCTGCTCTATGGCCATAGCGACGCGGCGCACCTGCTCGCGCCGCTGGCGATCGCGACCACGCTCGGGCTCGGCCGGCCGGCGACGCCGCTGTCGGTGCCGTTCGTGCTCGGGCTCAACGGCAACGCGATCACGCTGCGCCCCGATCTCGCCGCGCAGGTGACGCGGGTGGGCGCACCGGGCGACGTCGCCGCGATCGGCGCGCGGCTGGCGGCGGTCGCGCGCGCTGGCGGGCGGCGGCTGCGCTTCGGCGTGGTCCATCGCTATTCGAGCCATAATTACATGCTGCGCTACTGGCTGATCGGCTGCGGCATCGACCCGGACCGCGATGTCGAGATCGTCACGGTCGCACCGCCGTTCGCGGCCGATGCGCTGGCGGCGGGCGAGATCGACGGCATCTGCGTGGGCGAGCCGTGGAACAGCGTCGCGGTCGATCGCGGCGTCGGCGTGATCGCCGCCGTCACCTCGCAAATCTGGCTGCGCGGCGTCGAGAAGGTGCTGGCGATGCGCACCGCGCGGATGGAGGAAGACCCCGATCTCACCCACCGGCTGCTCCGCGCCCTGTACCGCGCCGGGGTCGCCTTCGTCGATCGCGCGCGCCGCGAGGAGATCGCGGCGATCCTCGCCCGGCCCGACTATCTCGACGGATCGGCGACGTTGATCGGCCACGCCATTTCGGACCGGATCGTGTTCGCGCGCGGCGCCGACCCGGTCGACGTGCCCGATTTCATGTTCCAGCACCGCGAGGCGGCGAACTTCCCCTGGGTCAGCCAGGCGGCGTGGCTCTATGCGCAGATGCGCGTGGCCGGGCATGTGCGCGCGGACGCGGACGACTATCTGACCGCGCAGCGCGTGTTCCGCCCCGATGTGTACCGCGCGGCGCTGCGCCCGCTCGGCGTGCCGCTGCCCGGCGCGAGTTCGAAACTCGAGGGCGGGATCGTCGACGCGCTCGGGGTCGGCACCACGCAGGGGCGGCTGATCCTCGGCGCGGACCGCTTCTTCGATGCGCGCAGCTTCGACCCCGCTGAGCTGGACGCCTATCTGGCGGAGACACCCGTCCCGTAACCGGTACGAAGCAGCTTTCTTTCGCGTCAATCACGCTGCGCCGCAAAAAGCGCTTGCGTGCCGCGCTGATCGCGGGCAATTTCCCCGCATCGCCAATTGGCTGCAACGAGGCAGACGATTCGGCACCACCAACATTCTGGCAAAGCTGCCGTCGCGTCCCGTGAGCATAACGGGCGCCGCGGCGGCTTTTTTGCGTTTGCTCGAAGGGGATCGAGACGATGACGCAAGCACAGGTGCGGTTCGACGCCCGCTATCTCGAAAACAGCCCCGCCCCGGCGGCGGCGACGCAAGCTGCGCCGCTGGGGCATGGTTTCTGGCAAAGCGGCCATCGCCCCACGCTGATCGCCGCGTTCCTGTATTTCGATCTCGCGTTCATGGTCTGGGTACTGCTCGGCCCCCTCGCGCCGATCATCGCCGCCGATCTCGCGCTCAGCCCCGCGCAAAAGGGCCTGATGGTCGCGGTGCCGACGCTGACGGGCGCGGTGCTGCGCCTCGTCAACGGCGTGCTGGTCGATCGGATCGGCCCCAAGACCACCGGTGCGATCGGGCAGATCATCGTCATGTCCGGGCTGGTGAGCGCATGGGCATTCGGCGTCCACAGTTTCGGCGCGACGCTCGCCTTGGGCGTGGTGCTCGGCTTCGCGGGCGCGAGCTTCGCGGTCGCGCTGCCGCTCGCCTCGCGCTGGTATCCGCCCGAACATCAGGGCAAGGCGATGGGGATCGCGGGCATGGGCAATTCGGGCACGGTGTTCGCCGCGCTGTTCGCGCCGCTGCTCGCCAAGGCGTTCGGCTGGAACACGGTGCTCGGGCTGGCGGTGATCCCGCTGGCGATCGTGTTCGTCCTCTACACCGCGCTTGCCAAGGACGCCCCCAACCCGCCCGCGCCCAAGCGCCTGCCGGCGTATCTCGCGGTGCTCAAACAGGCCGACGCATGGTGGTTCATGCTGTTCTACGGGGTGACGTTCGGCGGGTTCGTCGGTCTCGCCGCCAGCCTGCCGATCTATTTCACCGATCGCTTCGCGCTCAGCCCGGTGAGCGCGGGCTATTGCACCGCCGCCTGCGTGTTCATCGGCTCGCTGGTGCGCCCGCTCGGCGGCGCCGTGGCGGACCGGATCGGCGGAATCGCGACGCTGACGCTGGTGTATGCGGTGGCCACCGCCCTGCTCGTGGCGATCAGCACCAATCCCGCCTCGCTGGGCCTCGCGCTCGCGGTGTTCCTGCTGGTGATGGCGACGCTCGGCTTCGGCAACGGCGCGGTGTTCCAGCTCGTGCCGCAGCGCTTCCGCGCCGAGATCGGCGTGATGACCGGGCTCGTCGGCTTCGGCGGCGGGGTGGGCGGCTTCTATCTCGCCTCCTCGCTGGGCTTCGCCCGGCAACTGACCGGCAGCACATCCCCCGGTTTCCTGATCTTCGCGGGGCTCGCGGCGGCCGCGCTGGTCGGGCTGCTGTCGGTCAAGGCGCGCTGGCGCGCGACCTGGGGCGCCGCCCTTGCCGGGGTGCGGATCTGATGAAGGCGATCACAAGGACCATCGACATGACCAAGCCACATCTCATCGTCATCGGCAACGGCATGGCCGGATGCCGCGCGGTCGAGGAAATCCTCGCGCGCGACCCCGCGCGTTACCGCATCACGATCTTCGGCGCCGAGCCGCACGTGAACTACAACCGCATCATGCTCTCGCCGCTGCTGGCGGGCGAAAAGGCGTTCGACGACATCGTCATCAACGATCTCGCCTGGTATGCCGACAACGCCATCGACCTCGTCACGAGCGATCCCGTCGTCGCCATCGACCGCGATATCCAGACCGTCACCGCGCGTTCCGGCCGCGTCGAGCGCTACGACACGCTGATCCTGGCGACCGGCTCGGACCCGTTCATCCTTCCGGTGCCGGGGCACGATCTGGAAGGCGTGGTCAGCTTCCGCGACATGGACGATGTCGGCGCGATGCTGCGCGCGGCCCACGCCGGCGGCGACGCGGTGGTGATCGGCGGCGGGCTGCTCGGGCTGGAGGCCGCGCACGGGCTGTCGCTGCGCGGCATGAAGGTGACGGTGCTGCACATCATGCCCACGTTGATGGAGCGCCAGCTCGACGAGGCCGCCGGCTGGCTGCTCAAGGCCGCGCTCGAAGCGCGCGGGCAGACGATCCTGACCGGGGCCGAAACCGCCGAAATCTACGGCCAGGGCAAGGTCGAGGGCGTACGCCTGAAGGACGGGCGCGAGATTCCCGCCGCGCTGGTGGTGATGGCGGTCGGCATCCGCCCCAACGTCAGGCTCGCGCGCGCCGCCGGCCTCGCGGTCGGGCGCGGCGTGCATGTCGACGATCATCTCGTCACCTCGGACGCGAACATCCTCGCGGTCGGCGAATGCGTCGAGCATGACGGCCTCGTCTACGGCCTCGTCGCGCCGCTCTGGGAGATGTGCCGCAGCCTCGCCGACGCGCTGGTCGGCACACCCTCGGGCTATCGCGGCTCGGTCACCTCGACCAAGCTCAAGGTGTCGGGCATCGACGTGTTCTCGGCCGGGGACTTCTCGGGCGGCGCGGGCTGTGAGGACATCGTGCTGCGCGACGCGTCGCGCGGCGTCTACAAGCGCGTGGTGGTGAAGGGCGACCGCGTGGTCGGCGCGGTGCTCTACGGCGATACGCAGGACGGCGCTTGGTATTTCGACCTGCTCAGGCGCGAGGCCGACGTGACCGAAATCCGCGACGCGCTGATCTTCGGTCAGGCCTTCGCAAACGGAGGAGCGGCATCGGCAAACCCTAACGCCGCGGTCGCGGCGCTGGCGGACGACGCCGAGATCTGCGGCTGCAACGGTGTCAGCAAGGGCAAGGTGATCGGCGCGATCGCCGGCGGCGCGGTGACGCTCGATGCGGTGCGGAGCTGCACAAAGGCATCGGCGTCGTGCGGATCGTGTACTGGCCTCGTCGAGGGGCTGCTCGCGGTCACGCTGGGCGACGCGTTCGACGGCGAGCGCACCGCGCCGACGGTGTGCAAATGCACGAGCTTCACCCATGAGGATGTCCGCCGGCTGATCGTCGAAAAGCGGCTGAAGGCGATCCCGCAGGTGATGCAGGAACTGCACTGGAGCACCCCCGACGGCTGCTCGTCGTGCCGCCCCGCGCTCAATTATTATCTGCTGTGCGCGTGGCCGGGCGAGTTCGTCGACGATAACCAGTCGCGCTTCGTCAACGAACGGCTGCACGCCAACATCCAGAAGGACGGCACCTATTCGGTCGTACCGCGGATGTGGGGCGGCGTGACCACGCCGGCCGAATTGCGCGCGATCGCCGATGTCGCCGAGAAATACGCGGCGCGGATGGTGAAGGTGACGGGCGGGCAGCGGCTCGACATCTTCGGGATCAGGAAGGAGGATCTGCCCGCCGTCTGGGCCGATCTGGGCGCGGCGGGCATGGTCAGCGGCCACGCCTATGCCAAGGCGCTGCGCACGGTGAAGACCTGCGTCGGTTCCGAATGGTGCCGCTTCGGCACGCAGGATTCGACCGGCCTCGGCATCAGGATCGAACAGATGACCTGGGGCAGCTTCATGCCGCACAAGTTCAAGATCGCGGTGTCGGGCTGCCCGCGCAATTGCGCCGAGGCGACGATCAAGGATTTCGGCGTGATCTGCGTCGAGAGCGGTTACGAACTGTCGATCGGCGGCAACGGCGGGATCAAGCTGCGCGGCACCGATTTCCTGTGCAAGGTCGCCACCGAGCGGGAGGCGCTCGACTATTGCGCCGCCTTCATCCAGCTCTACCGCGAGGAAGCGCGCTATCTCGACCGCACCGCGCCGTGGGTCGAACGGGTCGGGCTCGATTACATCAAGCGGCGCATCGTCGAGGATGCGCAAGGCCGCGCGGCGCTCACCGCGCGCTTCCATCAGTCGCAGGCGTTCCTGCAAGACGATCCCTGGGCGAGACGTGCGGCGGGCGAGGACCATAAGCTCCACCAGCACCTCGCCGAAATCCGCCCCGCGCCGCGCACGCTGGAGATGGCATGATGCTCCCCGAATGGCTCGATATCGGCCCGGTCGATCAGCTTCCCGCGCTCGGCGCGCGTACCCTGCCCGTGCGCGGCGGGCGTGAGATCGCGATCTTCCACACCGCCAAGGGCGAAGTCTATGCGCTCGCCAACCAATGCCCGCACAAGGCGGGCCCGCTCAGCCAGGGCATCGTCCACGATACGACGGTGACATGCCCGCTGCACAATTGGCGCATCTCGCTTGTGACGGGCGAGGCGCTCGGCGAGGACAAGGGCTGCGTGCCGGTCATCCCGGTCAAGATCGACGGCGGGCGCATCCTGATCGGGCGCGCCGCCGCGCTGGCCGGGGTGGCGGCGTGACATCGCCCCTCCCGCCTGCGGGAGCGGGGACGGTCAGGACCACCTGCGCCTATTGCGGCGTCGGGTGCGGCGTGCTGGCGACGCCGACGGGGGCGCGCACGGCGACGATCGCCGGCGATCCCGATCACCCCGCCAATGCCGGCAGACTCTGTTCGAAGGGCACGCACCTCGGCGAGACGATCGGGCTCGAAGGCCGGTTGCTGCACCCGATGATCGGGTCGCGGCGGGTGGACTGGGACGTGGCGCTCGATCTCGTCGCCAGCCGCTTCGCCGCGACGATCGCCGAGCACGGCCCCGACAGCGTCGCCTTCTACGCCTCGGGCCAGATGCTGACCGAGGATTATTACGTCGCCAACAAATGGATGAAGGGCTTCGTCGGCACCGCCAACATCGACACCAATTCGCGGCTGTGCATGGCGAGCGCGGTCGCCGCGCACGTCCGCGCGTTCGGTGAGGATGTCGTGCCGTGCGGCTATCACGATCTCGACGCCGCCGACCTGATCGTGCTGGTTGGATCGAACACCGCCTGGTGCCATCCCGTGGTCTGGCAGCGGATCGAGGCCGCGCGCGCGCGCCGTGGCACCAAGCTGGTGGTGATCGACCCACGCCGCACCGAAACCGCCGAACGCGCCGATCTCCATCTCGCGATCGCGCCCGACAGCGACGTCGCGCTGTTCACCGGATTGCTCGCGCACATGCGCACGACCTGGCGGCTCGACGGGCGCGCGTTGGCGGAGCGGGTCGCCGTGCCCGAGGGCTTCTGGAAGAGTCTCCCCACCGGCGACGTCGCGCGCACCTGCGACATCTCGCCCGCCGATCTCCATGCGTTCTACGCTCTGTTCGCCGAGCATCCGCGCACGATCACCCTGTTCAGCCAGGGGGTGAATCAATCGACCAGCGGCACCGACAAGGCGAACGCGATCATCAACCTCCACCTCGCCACCGGCCGGATCGGCAAGTCGGGCGCGGGGCCGTTCAGCATCACCGGACAGCCCAATGCGATGGGCGGCCGCGAAGTCGGTGGGCTCGCCTCGATGCTCGCGGCGCACATGGGGTTTTCGGCGGCCGAACGCGACCGCGCGCGGCGCTTCTGGCGCGCGCCGACGATCTGCCCCGGCCCCGGCCTCAAGGCGGTCGACATGTTCGACGCAATGGCGAAGGGCCGGATCAAGGCGGTGTGGATCATGGCCACCAATCCGGCGGTATCGATGCCCGATGTGCGCATGGCGCGGGTCGCGCTCGCCAATTGTCCGTTCGTGGTCGTGTCCGATTGCATCGCGGACACCGACACGCTGCGGTACGCGCAGGTCAAGCTGCCCGCCCTCGGCTGGGGTGAGAAGGACGGCACCGTCACCAACTCCGAACGCCGCGTGTCGCGCCAGCGCGCGTTCCTCGCCGCGCCCGGCGAGGCGCGCGCCGACTGGTGGGCGGTGGCGGCGGTCGCGCGCCGGATGGGCTTCGCCGGCTTCGATTATGCGAACGCGGCGAGCATCTTCCGTGAATTCGCTGCGCAGACCGAGTTCGAGAATGGCGGCACGCGGCTTCTCGACATTTCCGATCGCGCGGCGATCAGCGACGCGGCCTATGCCGAAATGGCGCCCTTCCAATGGGGCGGCGCCTCACCGTTCGCCACACGCGCCTTCGCGACGCCCGACGGGCGGGCGCGGCTCGTGCCGGTCATGCATGTGCCGCGCGACGACGCCACGCGCGGCTATCCGCTACGGCTCAACACCGGCCGCTACCGCGACCAATGGCACACGATGACGCGCACCGGGCTCTCGGCCAGGCTGTCGCAGCACCGCCGCGAGCCGCTGGTCGAGGTCCATCCCGACACCGCGCGGCGGCTCGGCCTCGGCGACGGCGGGCTGGCGCGGGTCGAGACGCCGCACGGCGCGAGCATCTTCCGTGTCGCCGCCACCACCGACCAGCGCCGCCACGAGCTGTTCGTACCGATCCACTGGAGCGACCAGACCAGCGCGGGCGGGCGCGCCGGGCTGCTGCCCGGCGCGAACCGCGATCCGCATTCCGGCCAGCCCGGCTTCAAGAACACGCCCGCGCGGGCGCGCGCCTATCGGCCGGGCTGGACCGGCTTCCTGATCGCGCGCGAACGCACCGCGCCGCCCGACTGCACCTATTGGACACGGGTGCGCGCCGCGCATGGCTGGCTGACCGAACTGGCCGGCGACGGCGATCCCGCCGCGCTCACCGGCCTGCTGCCGCCGGGCGAACGCGCCGAGATGATCGACGCGCGCCGCGGCGTGATCCGCGCCGCGGTGGTCGCGGAGGGGTGTTTGCAGGCCGCCTTGTTCATCGCGCGCGGCACCGGCCTGCCGGCCCGCGAGTGGCTGCTCGCGCGGCTCGGCGCCGTCGACGCGACCGCGTTCGAAATCCTCGCCGGCCGGCCGGTGGCGCCCGCGCCCGATCGCGGCGCGATCGTCTGCGCGTGTTTCGATGTCGGGCTCAACACCCTGCTCACGGCAATCACGGAGCGCCGGCTGGTCAGCGTCGAGGCGGTCGGCGCCGCGATCAACGCCGGCACCAACTGCGGGTCGTGCCGTCCCGCCATCGCCAAATTGCTCCCCAAACAGGAGGCCGCTTATGTCTGAACCGATCGCCCCCGGCGAGGTCTGGCTGGTCGGTGCCGGCCCCGGCGATCCCGACCTGCTCACCCGCAAGGCCGAACGCCTGATCCGCGCCGCCGACATCGTCTTCCATGATGCGCTGGTCGGGCCGGGCGTGCTCGCGCTGATCCACCCGCATGCCGAGCGGGTTTCGGTCGGCAAGCGCTCGGGCCGGCATTCCCGGACGCAGGCGGCGATCGATGCGTTGCTCGTCCAGGCGGCACGGGCGGGTAAGCGCGTGGTGCGCCTCAAGGGCGGCGATCCCTCGATCTTCGGCCGCTCGACCGAGGAGATCGCCGCGCTGAGCGACCACGGCATCCGCGTGCGGATCTGCCCCGGAATCACCGCCGCCAGCGCGGCGGCGGCCCACGCCGGCGTCTCGCTGACGTTGCGCGGCACGGCGCGCCAGTTGCGCTTCGTCACCGCGCACGCGCGCGCCGGCGAAACGCTCGACCTCGATTGGGCCGCGCTCGCCGATCCGGGCGCGACACTGGCATTCTACATGGGGCGCGCCGCCGCGCCCGACATATGCCAGCGGTTGATCGCGCATGGCCTCGCCCCTACCACGCCGGCGCTGATCGCGAGCGACGTCAGCCTCGCATCGGAATGCCTCGTCCATACCCGCCTCGACCTGCTCGCGCTGGCGATCGACCGGACGCCGGGGGCGGCGCCCGCGCTGATCCTGATCGGCGAGGCGATGCGCGCACCGCCGGCGACCGCCGTCACCGAGGCGCTAGAGACCGTCGCACGGCGCGAGTGATCGCCCGCGCACCGATGTTCCGCGCCTTCTACGGAAAGGATTCCGGGCAGACGCCCACCACCGTTTCCTTCAACGGCGCCCGGACCGGCGTGCTGACACACAAGCGCTATGACGGTACGCTCGCGCTCGAAGCCTACGGAGCGGAGATCGTGAAGTGATCGCGCACACCAGGACAGCGGAGATACGCATGAACGAGCACTCACGATGGAGGTGCGGCTTCGCGCGGGCGGCGTCGGGATCGGCGGCGCTTTGCCTATTGAGCGCGGTCTCGAGCGCGTCTGCGCAATCCGCCACGCCGGTGCCGCGGATCGAGAGCCACGACGGCCACCATGCGTTGATCGTGGACGGTGCGCCGTTCTTCATGCTTGGCGCGCAGGTGAACAATTCGAGCAACTACCCGGCGCCGCTCGCGACCGCCTGGCCGGTGCTCGATCGGATCGGTGCGAACACCGTCGAGGTGCCGATCGCCTGGGAGCAGATCGAACCGAACGAGGGACAGTTCGATTTCACCTTCCTGCAAACCTTGCTCGATCAGGCGCGTGTGCATCATAAACGGGTCGTGCTGCTGTGGTTCGGCACATGGAAGAACACCTCTTACTCGTACACGCCGGCCTGGGTGAAGCTCGACAATCGCCGCTTCCCGCGCATGCGGACCAAGGACGGCCGCGATCATGGCGTGCTGAGCGCGCACGGGGACGCGACGCTCGCGGCGGACAAGCGCGCGTTCGTGCAGATGATGACGTACCTGCGCGACCATGACCCGCAGAATACCGTCATCATGGTGCAGGTTGAAAACGAGACGGGCAGCTACAAGAACCCGCGCGATTTCTCGGCCGTAGCGAACGGCCTGTTCGCCAGGCCGATCCCCGACACGCTCGCCAAGGTCATGAAGAAGCGCGGCACATGGAGCGAGGCGTTCGGCGCACAGGCCGATCGCGCCTTCAACACATGGTATGTCGCCGCCTATGTCAACGCCATCGCCGCGGCGGGCAAGGCGATCAAGCCGCTGCCGATGTACGTCAACGCCGCTCTCGCCGGCCCGTCCAACGTGCCCGATCCTTATGGTGTCTCCAGCGGCGGACCCCAGCAGGACGTCCTCGATATCTGGAAGGCAGCCGCGCCCGCGGTCGATCTCCAGGCACCGGACATCTATGACAAGACCAGCGCGAACGTCATGCAATATCTCGACAAATATGCGCGGCCCGATAACGCGCTGATGGTGCCGGAAATGGGCAATACGCGCGACTTCGCGCGCTTTTTCTGGCCGGTGGTCGGGCGCGGTGCAATTGGCTTCTCGCCGTTCGGCATGGACGCGACCGGCTACGCCAATTATCCGCTGGGCGCGAAGGATCTTTCGCCAACGACACTCGACGCGTTCGCACTCCCCTATGCGGCAGTCGGCTCGATGATGCGCGACTGGGCTCGGATTGCCTACGAGAAGCCTACCTGGGGCGTGGCCAAGCCCGACGACGGCGCCGCCCAGTCGACGCGCATGGGGGATTGGACGATCACCGCCGCCTGGGGCGAGTGGCAATTCGGCATGCGAGACTGGGCGTGGTTGAAGGGCGACGCGCCCCCCTGGGCTAGCGAACCTGTCGGCGGCGTTGCCGTCGCGCAGCTTTCAGCCGACGAGTTTCTCGTGATGGGCGACCATGTTCGGGTCTCCTTTGCACCCGCGCCAGGCTCACCGGCTAACGGCATATTGGTGCGGGTCGAAGAAGGCCGTTTTGAAAACGGTCGATGGCTGATGAGCCGAATCTGGAACGGCGACCAGACGGATTATGGCTTAAACTTTGTGAACCAACCAAACGTTCTTAAAGTGACGATGGGACATTATCGTTGAAGGATGGCCTGACAACCATTCGCCCCGCGCGCAGCCAGACCGCCGACGTTGATGATCCGCTCCAGCCGTTCGCGACCAGATGCGGCGGCGCCGTCGCCGCGACGAGGTGATCGACCGCTGCATCGTCGCGCGTATCGGCGGCCTCGGCATGGACCTCGCCGCCGGCGACGAGCGCGCGCTTGCTGATGAGTCTCAGATCCATCGCACCGCCCTTCCCGTGTTCGACAGCGCCGCAGATACGGATAATCGCAGGTCTAGTTCATGAAGAATAATCAAAGATGCATGACGAATACTGATAGGATCATATTGCGATAAACAATAGGAATCCCGAGGCTTCTCATTCGCCATCACGCCTACGTGCCTTCTATCAGAATGCACCCGATTTCGGGAACGATAGAAAGAGGTGCCTCATGTCCACCGCATTTGCGCAAGTGCTCGGCTCAGACAGCAAAATCGAGATTCGCCCGCTTCAACCCACCATCGGCGCGGAAATCGGTAATATCGATCTCGGCCAGCAGCTCTCGCCTGCCGATCGCGATGCGATCCGCGCCGCCGTGCTCAAATACAAGGTCGTCTTCTTCCGCGACCAGACGATCGACAATGCCCAGCACGCCGCCTTCGCGCGCGAATTCGGCCCGCTCTACGTCCATCCGTCCAACAAGCATGACGACAAGATCGCGCCGCTCCACAAGATTTCCGCCGAAGACGCGGCGCGCTACGAGGATCGGGTGCGCAAATATGTCGCGCCGGGCGACGCATATCACAGCGATACGAGTTGGCGGCTGGTGCCGACCTGGGGCGCGGTGTTGCGCGCGGTGAACCTGCCGCCGGTCGGCGGGGACACGATCTGGGTGGATGCCAACCTCGCCTATGAAGGGCTTTCGGACGAGGTGAAGGCCCGGCTCGAAGGGCGCTATGTCACGCACGATTTCCTCGGCGCGCTCAACGGATCGGGGCATGACTATCCGATCGTCTCGCATCCGGTGGTGCGCACCCACCGCGAGACCGGGCAGAAAATCCTGTGGGTCAACTTCACGCAGAAATCCCAGATCCTCGGGCTGGAGCTGGCCGAGAGCCGCGCGCTGCTCGACGAGGTGCTGCGCCAGTACAAGCGGCCCGAATTCCAGGTACGCTTTTCGTGGCGGCCCGGCTCGGTCGCGTTCTGGGACAATCGCGGCGCCGTTCATTATGCGGTCAAGAATTACGGCGACTTTCCACGCGTGCTCGAACGCATCCTGATCGCCGACGAGCCGCTCTACGCCGATCTCTGAAGTCTTCCGACCCAAAAACTCTCAGCCCGCGGCGCCCCGCGGGCTTCTTCTTTGTGCGGAACGGACGTATCTGCAAATGTCATATGTAGTTTTCCGTCGCTCATTATAACAACTCTATGCGTGAGTTGAGAAAACCCGCTTTGTGCGCACCGCATTTGTCGTGAACGTTGCGCCGAGTTCACAAAGGGGTTTTCAATGCGGTCACGGCGTTTCACCTTCCTGTTCCTTGCGGGTGTCAGCGGCCTGGCCACGGCTGCGCACGCTGCCGATGCGCCTGCCGCGGCCGCCGTCGAGTCCCCGGCGGCGGAACCGGAAGAAATCACCGTCACCGCACGCCACCGCGTCGAGAAGGCGCAGGACGTACCGATCGCGATCACCGCGCTGTCCGCCCGCGATCTCGCCGCGACCGGCAATTTCTCGATCCGCGCGATCCAGCAGCAGGTGCCGAGCCTCCAGATCCTCGGCTTCAATCCCCGCAACATCACGATCCAGATCCGCGGACTCGGCACGACGGCGGGCACGGTCAACAGCGGCATCGAGCCGGGCGTCGGCGTCTATGTGAACGGGGTCTATAACGCCCGTCCATCGATCGCGGTGTTCGACGTGTTCGATGTCGCCAGCATCGACGTGCTGCGCGGGCCGCAGGGCACGTTGTTCGGCAAGAACAGCGTGGCGGGCGTGATCGACGTCCACACCAACCCCGCCTCCTACACGCCCGAGATCAGCGGCGAGGCGAGCTACGGCAATTACAATTTCTCGCAGTTCAAAATCGCCGCCTCCGCCCCGCTCGGCGACAGCGGCTTCGCGGTACGGGTCGCCGGGATGAAGAGTGACCGCGACGGCTGGATCTACAACACCCGCTTCAAACAGGGTTGGCAGGATTATCACAACCAGGCGGTGCGCGGCGAACTCGACTATCGCAACAGCGACGAAAGCTTAACCGCACGGCTGATCGGCGATTATAACGATCAGCACGAATATTCCGGCTTCGCGCTCACACGCGGCGTGCTGCCCAAGACCCGCGCCGACGGCAGCGTCGCCACGACGCGCGATTTCTATGCGCGCGCCGCCGATGCCGGCTACACGCCGCTGCCGATCGATCCGTCCGCGCACCGGACCGATCTCAACACACCCTTCACCGTGGTCATGAACACCGGCGGCGTCTCGCTCGAACTCGACAAGAAAGTGCTTGGCGGGCACACACTAACGTCGATCACCGGCTGGCGGTTCTGGAACTGGAACCCGTCGCTTGATGGCGACCGGATCGGTGCCGCAGTCAACACCGCGAGCAATCTGCCAACCTACCAGCGCCAGTGGAGCGAGGAACTGCGCATCGCCTCGCCGAGCGGAGGGGCAGTCGAATATACCGCCGGCGTCTATTATTTCTGGCAGAGCAACCGCGAAAATCCGTTCAACACCTATGGCGCGGACGCCGCGAAATATCTGCTCGGCGCCGCCTATCCCTCAGAGGCGCTGAACAACGTCAGCCAGACCGGGCTGCAACTCGCCCACACGGCCAGCTATTCCGGCTTCGCCAACGCGACCTGGCACGTGACCGACCGGCTCGCAATCACGGCGGGCGCGCGCTACACCTACGAGAAGCGGACCGGCTCCTATTCGAGCTACCAGATTGGCGGCACACCGCTCACCGATCCGGTGTTCGCACGGCTGACGGCGACGCAGCTTTCCACCATTGCCGCGCGCCGCGCCAGCTTCGCGCCGACCGCATCCTATGACGTGTCCGCCAAGGCCGGCCGCGTCTCCGGAACCGTCAACGCGCTCTACAAGTTGACCGACGAGGTGAACGTATATGCCGGCTATTCGCGCGGCTTCAAATCGGCGGGCATCAACCTCGTCACGCCGGTGCAACTCGCCAACGGCCCCGCCCCGCAGACCTTCCGGCCCGAGACGGTCGACGCCTATGAGATCGGCCTCAAGAGCGAGTTGATCCACAACCGGCTGACGCTCAACCTCGCGCTGTTCCGCTCCGACGATTACGATTATCAGGCCAACCAGTCGGTGCTGGTCGCCACCGCGACCGGGCCGATCATGCGCAGCTACATCACCAATGCCGGGCAGGTGCGGACGCAGGGCATCGAGGCGGACCTGCGCGCCACCCCGATCGACGGGCTGACAGTGAGCGGCGGCGCAACCTATGACGACGCGACATTCGTCCGCTACGTCAATGGCCAATGCCCCTATCTCGAGGTGACGGCCGCGAACGGCGGCGTGTGCGATCTGTCGGGCCGACCGCTGACTGGAGTCTCCAAGTTCGTGTTCAACGTCTCGGCCGAATATGCGCGGCCGGTCGGCACACTGTTCGGCGGCAGCACGGTCGCCTATATCGGCGGCGATTACAGCCATCGCAGCAGCGCCTATGGCACGCTCAACGACGATCCGTACGGCCGTATCCCTGGCTACGGCCTCACCGGATTGCATCTCGGCATCCGCGACGAAGGCGGCAAATGGGATCTGAAAGTCTGGGCACGCAACCTGTTCGACACGCTGTATTACGTCAACACCTCGGTCGATAGCGCCACCACCTACAGCTATGCCGGGTCGCTCGGCGAACCGCGCTTCTTCGGCGGCTCGCTCGCTTTCAAGCTTTGAGGAGACAGTCGATGGCATCCTCCCGCAAGCTGTGGACGGCGGGTGCCGTCGCCCTGCTGGTGATCGCGCTCGCCGCGATCCTATGGCTGCCACGCCCACACGGCGCCGCGCCGGCCGATGCGCTCGTCCTCAAGGTGGGTGACCAAAACTGCAACGCGCAGGCGCTGCTCGAGGCGGCGGGCGAGCTGAACCATGTTCCCTACCGGATCGAATTTGCGCTGTTTCCGGCCGCCTCGCCGCTGCTGCAGGCGCTGGGCGCGAATGCGATCGACATCGGCGGCGTCGGTGGCGCGCCGTTCGCCTTCGCCTATGCGAGCGGCCAGCCGATCAAGGCGGTCTATGCCTATCAGGTCGATGCGGACAAAGCCGGGAGCGCCTCCGCAATCATTGTGCGGGCGGGCTCGCCGTTGCGGCGCGTGGCGGATCTGAAGGGCCGGAAGATCGCCACGGTGCGCGGTTCGGCCGGGCAAGACCTCGCGCTCCGGCTGATCGAGCGCGCCGGTCTGAGTGCCAAGGACGTGCAGTGGGTCTATCTCGACAACGGCCAGGCCAAGGCAGCGCTGGCCTCGGGCGTCATCGACGCCTGGTCGACCTGGGGCAGCTATGTCGGCATCGCGACGCTCGAAGATCACGACCGCGTGCTCGCCGATGGGCGCGGCATCACGCCCGGCACCGGCTTCTACGCCGCGAGCGACACGGCGATCACGGGCAAGCGCGCGCAGATCGCCGATTTCCTGACACGGCTGGAACGCGCGAGACGCTGGGCGCACAGCCATCAGCGCGACTATGCCAAAGCACTCGCCAAGGACACCGGCATTTCGGTGCCGGTCGCGCTGGTCGCGCTGGAGGCCAATCTCGGCCACGGCGTGCCGATCACCCCGGCCCTCGTCGCCGAACAACGCGCGATCTTCGAACGCTACCGCGCCGCCGGCATCATCCCCTCCGTACCCGAGGTGGCGGGCGGGTACGACGCCTCGTTCGACGGCGTACCGACGCACAAATAAGCCACAGCGACCGGCTTGCGCGGTTGGCGCTGTCGGGCGTCAACGTGATCGTGCTGCTCGCGCTCACCGACACCGGCGGGCCCTCCTACGATCCCAATCTCTCGGCGCAGCTCGCAACGTTCGGCATACCCCTTTCCGCCTGCACGCCCGATCAATTCCCCGAATTGATGGCGACCGCACTTCGCCGCGAGGACGTGCATGGCTGGACTGTGGATCGTGATATCAAGATGGTCCGTTCGGACGAATGACTGCGCGTGGGGAGCGGAATAAGAGCGATGATCGCTACGACCAAGCCCCATTCCCGGCCTCTAGCACCGTCCCGGCCGCCGCCCGCAGACGGGACAGGTGTTCGGGGTCCAAAGGGGCGTCAAAAAACGGCGGAGGTCAACGGCGCCGGTCAGACTCAGGACTTTCGCCGCAGTCACGCGTTGAAATCGCGAGCCATGCCGATCAATGCCTTGAACGCGGCGGAAGGATTGCGCCTGCTCGGATAGTAGAGGCTCAGCGGCGCCAGTGGCGGCGTCCAGTCCTGAAGAACGCGGACAAGTCGTCCTGCTTCGATGTCTTCGCGCACGTCGGATGCCATGAAATATCCGATGCCGAGGTGATCCAGCACTGCGATCCGAGCGAGGCTCGCTTCGTCGAGCGTGATCGGTCCATCGACATCGATATGGAGCGGCTCTCCGTCTTTTTGGAACTGCCATCGGTGAAGCGCGCCGTTCGGCAGCCGAATGCGCAGGCAAGCATGCCGCATCAGGTCGGGGGGCACGCGGGGCTCGCCATTGGCTTCGAAGTAGGTCGGCGATCCGACCACGGCGAAGCTGCGTGGCGGGCCGACCGCGATGGCGATCATGTCACTCGGCACGAGGTCCGCGCTTCTGAGACCAAGGTCGAATCCGGCGTCGACGATGTCCACGATCCGCCCCTCGGTGACCAGATCGATATGCACCTGAGGATAGCGTCGCAGGAATTTGAGCAGAAGCGGACGCAGAACCTCGCGCGCCCCCGCCGCGAACGCGTTGATGCGAAGCGTGCCCGACGGCGTCTCCACCTGCGAACGGGCGACGCTCATCGCGTCGTGCAGCGTCCTTACCGCGGGCCTGATCTGTTCGACGAAGGTTTGTCCTGCATCCGTGAGCGAGACGCTGCGGGTCGTGCGATTGAACAGCCGGACACCGACCCGCCGCTCGAGCTTGCCGATCAGGTTGCTCAGGGCCGTTGCCGATATTCCGAGTTCCAGCGCGGCCGCGCGGAACGATCCCCGCCGGGCGATCGCGAGAACCGCGTCGAACTCGCTCAGACCGTCCCCGGCCATTATCCCGCTTTCCGCAACGTCAGATGCCGTTCTGTGTCGATTATCATCGACAATCATATCGCTAGATTGATCTCGTCCCGTCAAGGAGCCGAGCAATGACGATCGAACTTCCCAAACCTATCGCCGATTATGTCGCGGCGAACGCCCGTCTCGATGTGGACGGAATGATCCAACCCTTCGCTCCCGACGCTGTCGTCATCGACGCCGGCCTGGGCAAGCGATTCGAGGGGCAACGTGAACTGCGCACGCTGTTCGAGGACGAGGTTGTTCCGGTAAAGGCGATCTTCACGCCGGAAACGGCTCGCCATGAAGACGGCAAGGTGGTGATCGAGGGGCCGGCGCATGGCGACTTCAAGGGTAGCCCCATCCGGTTCACCTACAGCTTCACGCTCCAGAACGATGCGATCAAGGCGTTGGAGATTACGCTGTGAGCGCCGCGATCGATACGAAGGAATTCGCAGGCAAGCGGGTGCTCGTCAGCGGGGGTACCAAGGGATTGGGCCGGGCGACCGTCATGCGCTTCCTCCAAGGAGGAGCGCAGGTCATTACCGCCGCCCGGGGCGATGCCGATCCGATCGCGGGCGCCATCTTCGTCCGGGCCGATTTGACGACCGCCGAGGGCAGTGAGACACTCGCCAATGCGGCACGCGACAGGATGGGCGGGATCGACATTCTGGCGCATGTGGTCGGCGGCTCGGCGTCGCCCGGTGGCGGCTTCGTGGCGCTGACCGACGAGCATTGGCTCGCCGAATTGAACCTGAACCTGCTGGCCGCGGTCCGCCTCGATCGCCTGCTCGTGCCGCACATGATCGATCGGGGCGCCGGTGCGGTGGTGCACGTCACCTCGATCCAGTCGATCCTGCCGCTGCCGGAGTCGACCACCGCCTACGCCGCCGCCAAGGCCGCGCTCAGAACCTACAGCAAGTCCATCTCCAAGGAGCTCGGGCCGAAGGGCGTGCGGGTGAACGCCGTCTCGCCCGGCTGGATCATGACCGAGTCCACCGCCGAGTTTCTCGAGCGCCTACGGGCCGCCAATGGCGGCACGATCGAGGAAGCGCGGCAACGGGTGCTCGATGGTCTCGGCGGCATCCCGATCGGACGTGCGGCCGAGCCTCACGAGGTCGCCGATCTCATCGCGTATCTGGCCTCGGATCGCGCCGCAGCGATCCATGGTGCCGAGTTCATCATTGATGGCGGCACCGTCCGAACCGTTTGAAGCCCCAGCCCGGAGTGGATGCGCGCCGAGACGCGGTGCCATCCATCCGGGCCGTGAGACCGCAAGAGCGGAATTGAACCCGTCGAGCGTGGCAAGGCTGGGGCGGTTCAGATCGATCGGCTTGGGGGTCGGGCGCTGCGCGGCCGGGAGAACCCGTATCGAGGCCGAACCGCTGGCTGCAAACGGCATCCGGCCGGCGACAGCGAATAGACATGGTGGCATCCAGCGACATTTCGCCGGACTTGGGAGGTTGCCCAGAGGCACAAGGCAGGGAGAAAACGCACAAAAAAACCGCCCTGAGGTATCTCGGGCGGTTGCGGGCGTGTGGTGATTGGTTGCGGGGACAGGATTTGAACCTGTGACCTTCAGGTTATGAGCCTGACGAGCTACCGGGCTGCTCCACCCCGC
>NZ_JARFNJ010000064.1:0-624 GCF_029167165.1 Sphingomonas pollutisoli | reverse complement strand
GGCTCTGTTGCAAAAATCGTGAAGCTTGAGCATGCTTGGCGGAGATTGGACGGACGGAACGATGACGGATTTCAAGTGGCGCCATTTCCAGGGTGATGTGATCCTGTGGGCGGTGCGCTGGTATTGTCGCTATCCGATCAGCTATCGCGACCTTGAGGAAATGCTGGCGGAACGCGGCATTTCGGTCGACCATACGACGATCTATCGCTGGGTCCAGTGCTACGCCCCGGAGATGGAGAAGCGGCTGCGCTGGTTCTGGCGGCGTGGCTTTGATCCGAGCTGGCGCCTGGATGAAACCTACGTCAAGGTGCGGGGCAAGTGGACCTACCTGTACCGGGCAGTCGACAAGCGGGGCGACACGATCGATTTCTACCTGTCGCCGACCCGCAGCGCCAAGGCAGCGAAGCGGTTCCTGGGCAAGGCCCTGCGAGGCCTGAAGCACTGGGAAAAGCCTGCCACGCTCAATACCGACAAAGCGCCGAGCTATGGTGCAGCGATCACCGAATTGAAGCGCGAAGGAAAGCTGGACCGGGAGACGGCCCACCGGCAGGTGAAGTATCTCAATAACGTGATCGAGGCCGATCACGGAAAGCTCAAGATACTGATCAAGCCGGTGCGCGGTTT
>NZ_JARFNJ010000063.1:396-654 GCF_029167165.1 Sphingomonas pollutisoli | reverse complement strand
AGCAGAAGTCGGCATGCAGGTACCCGAATATTTCTGCAAAAAAGCAGAAGGATTAAATTCAGGAAATCTACTATTAACATAAGCCAAGAATCTAGATACATCGGTATTCACTAAAAACCCTTTAAAAATTAACTTTCTCTTCTTATAATTATGGATGGTTTGTCTACTTATATTAAAATCAGAATAAAATTCCTTTAAAAAAGTGATCAATACAGTAGAGTCCTGGAAGTGCACCCCGTATATTTTATTGTTAACTGA
>NZ_JARFNJ010000063.1:0-386 GCF_029167165.1 Sphingomonas pollutisoli | reverse complement strand
GCTTTAATGAAGTTATAAATAGCTCTCTTTAAAAATATATTCTTATTATTAAGCTTCTTATCACCATCTTTTAGCTTTACGGAAGGAAGAAGAATATTTCTGCTATATGTAGAATAAGATTTAAAACTTGTTTTACCAAAATCTTTATCCCCCACACGGGGATAAGAAGTCGGTCTATAAAGGTAAAGCCTCAATTTACCGTTAGAAAAAGAATGTTTAGTTGAGTTAGAAAAAGTACTAAACTTACGACTACCACCTATTCCTGCATCAGGGTTAGTAGCTCTATTTTTATTGTTTAGCTCGTTATAATCTTTTTTACGAACTCTCTGGTTAAACCTTTCAGCAGTTTCACTATCTTTTCTATTAAGTTCAGCCGCCACTTTTTC
>NZ_JARFNJ010000062.1:0-655 GCF_029167165.1 Sphingomonas pollutisoli | reverse complement strand
ATGCCTAATCCCGAACTTCGTTCGGGATCAGTAGGATAGGGGGGGATTGCTATTAGCAATCCCCCCCTATCCTAATGGCGGGGCAAGCTCTAGTTAAATAAAAAGTACGCCATATCCCGAACTTCGTTCGGGATCAGGAGTAATTAAACACAGTAATAACAGCATATTAACCTATACTGTAAATTAAAGTTGAAACACTATAATGTAGACCATCTAAAATGAAACTAGGATATATTCCAAACAAGACAGTAAATGTTACTAATATAAATAAGATAAAGAATTCTCTTTTATTAACGTCACTTATATTTTCTTCGAAGAATTTACTAAATGAACCACCAAAAGCTATTCTGTTAAACATATATATTGTGTAAGCAGCTGAAAGCACTATAGAAGAAGCGGCTAAAGCTCCCAGTATAGGTAATCTTTCAAATGCACCGTATAGTGACATAAATTCACCTACGAAATTTAGAGTTAAAGGAGTTCCACAATTCGCTAAGCAAAGAATTAAGAACAGTACTGAGAACAGCGGCATTAATTGAGCCATTCCACGATAAAAAGCAATATTTCTAGTACCTGATATATCATATAAGACTCGACCTGCACATATAAATAGACCACTAGAAACAAATCTGTGACCTAAACCTAATAGTATCCT
>NZ_JARFNJ010000061.1:0-668 GCF_029167165.1 Sphingomonas pollutisoli | reverse complement strand
CCTTGCGGGAACGACTCGAATTGCCGGTTCAGTATAACTGCTTCCGCAAAGGGCGCTAATCGGTTCCGCTCAGAGCTCCTCGTCGAGCTGCACGCCCGCAGCGAGGTGCCGGATCTCGTTCTCACCGCCGATCCCGGTGCCGAGAAGCCGGAAACTTATGAATATCAGAAGCTGATCGCCGCCTGGATGGCAGCACGGCACATTCCCTATGAGGTGGTCCGCTACGTGCCCCAGCGCTTCAAGCACTGGCCGCCTTACTATTCGATCCTCGCGAACGTGCTGACCAACGCGACGCTTCCCAGCATCAGCCTGGGGCGGCACAGCTGCTCGCTCAAATGGAAGGTCGCGCCGCAGGATGCGTTCCTGAAGCAGTGGGCGCCGGCCAAGGCCGCGTGGACACGCGGGCAGAAGGTCACACGCCTGATCGGCTATGACGCATCGCCCGCCGACACACGCCGCTACGCCCATGCCTCCGCGCTCGACGATCCGCTCTTCGAGTGCCGCTATCCACTGCGCGAGTGGAACTGGACCCGCGATCGGTGCGCGGCCCGTATCGAGGCCGCCGGCCTGCCGGTTCCGCCAAAGTCGAGTTGCTTCTTCTTATGTTTGCAGATGGTGTCTCGTCTCACGGTAAGTCTCTGTTTCGAGGCGTATAAAATTATTCGACG
>NZ_JARFNJ010000060.1:0-672 GCF_029167165.1 Sphingomonas pollutisoli | reverse complement strand
TACTGTGAAAATAAGTTAAACGAAATATCAGGAACTTATTTTCACTATTGCTATATTATTCCTATTCTTATTCCTGTTTATTCCATAGTATAAACACTCGTGAAATTTCTCTCAGGTTTGGGGAATGCCTGTTAATAAGAACCTATCTATAGGAGATGAAAGCGATTCGTATAGTCGTTAGATATCAGTACGATGGACGGATACTAGGTTGTGACATAAAGATTGTGCTTAGTTAATTAGGATAAGAATAAGGAATTTTTGTTTTTTCCTTATTCTTATCCTGTGTGTATACATCCCTTTTTACGTAAGGTTCCAATCGACACTATAGATGGTAAATCGAAATTTAGCGGAACATCGCTAAATTTACCATCAAAAAAATAAGGGAGAAAACGTCTTTTTGTATTTAACTGTAGTGATTGCTTTTTATAAAAGAAGGGATAGATAGTTTAATTAGTAGAACATCTTATGATATTTTAGTTAGCAAGATCTTATTATATTTATGTTAGATTTATGCTTGTTTTACTGTAGAATATGTTGACTACCACGTCTGCGAAACCACCACTATCCGCCTTGAGCGCGATACGAAGTGGGCGACTTTTTTCAAAGACAGCCGTGGATCTTTATATCTGAGATAGTTTAGGTGCAAGTCCTAATCTCTCTAGCTTAGAGAAA
>NZ_JARFNJ010000059.1:0-675 GCF_029167165.1 Sphingomonas pollutisoli | reverse complement strand
AGTATGCTTAGTTTATCCTGGCCTACTCGACGAAGGCTACTTCGTCGAGCAGGCCGCCACGTACATAATTAAATAAAGACGTTATAATTATAACCATATCCCGAACAAAGTTCGGGATACAAATAACAAAGTTCGTTCGAATACAAATAACAAACTAAATAAGAGAACAGGTGGCTCCTACAGAAACCTACACGATCTTACGGTTAGATAATTAAAAGTTAGCCCATAATAAGGAATAACGGTAAAAAAAAAGGGTCTCCATCTAATTCATAACCTTAAGAATAATAAAAATAAACTTTCTATCCTAAAAACTAAATTAATATAACCTAGGAGAAACCCCCCTCTGAAAGAAGCATACTCCGAAGGTACCGAACTTACCTGCTTATTAACCCCCCCTTTTTAGTATAAAAAAAAAAGAGGGGGGGAGAAAGTTTTCCTTCTGACCCGCTAGGTGAAGTGGCCATACTTCTGATGCAAAGGGTCAGGCTGCGTCCGAAAACGCCAGCCCTCACTAACCTGCCTTACTTTGTCAGGAGGAGTACTTCTACGAAGTCAAGCAGGCCAGCACTACAAAGTCAGCCGGGATCCGGAACCCAACTTAACTACTTCATAGCTAGGACTCGCAAGACACACAAAAAATAAAATATATAGGGAGAACAGGACTTGAACCTGCAA
>NZ_JARFNJ010000058.1:0-718 GCF_029167165.1 Sphingomonas pollutisoli | reverse complement strand
TATATCCACGATATGGTATATTTGTGTCTAATCGTTTAACTATAGTTGTATGAGAAACAGGGAGACCTTGACTTGAGAAGAACTTTACACATTTACCTAAGCTTTCAAATACAATTTCTTCTTCACTTTCAATATTTATCAATACTACAGATTTACTTAAACTGTTAATTGGGGCGCAAGCTCCACTTCTATTAAAGTTAACTCTGTCTTGTTCTAACATTATACTTATTTCTGGCAGAGTCATATTAGATACTTTGGCAGTATCTACCAGTTCTCTTAAAAATAAGTATTTACCTAAGTAATAAGTACTGTTATTTAAGTGTTTAGTAAATGTAGTATGAGCAATATTAAGTTTAGATATAAAATCTTTTTGTTGCGAGGCTCGCCTCGTAAAATAATAAAGAATAGATTTATCTCTGTTATACATGTAGAGAGGTTTGGCTGCAGATCCACTAGGATTGTTGGAAACTTTTATAGTATTTAAATTAAAAGAAGAGTCCAATAAATAATATTGTTCTAAAACTATCTCCGGGTTTAAATCAGGGTAATAAGGTAAACATATTACTTCTAATTTAAAACTGGATAAGCCTTTTTCTTTAATTAAAGGAATTAATTTTCCTATACTTCTATGAGTTTGATTTAAATAGCCTCTTAATCTAAAAGCCAACTGTGAGGATGATCCTACATATTTTTGTTTTGTATCTATATGAGTAAATAT
>NZ_JARFNJ010000057.1:0-725 GCF_029167165.1 Sphingomonas pollutisoli | reverse complement strand
CCACTTCGGTCCTTCAAGTTCTCATTGAAGTATTTGCTACTACCACCAAGATCTGCACTAGGGGCCGTTCGACCCGGGCTCACGCCCTAGGCTTCGTCACAGACCCCCACGGCCGCCTACTCCCCAGGGCATCGTTTCTACCCTGGGGGCGGGGTATGGGCGGTACGCTTGAGCGCCATCCATTTTCAGGGCTAGTACATTCGGCAGGTGAGTTGTTACACAGTCCTTAGCGGATTCCGACTTCCATGGCCACCGTCCTGCTGTCAAGATGTACTAACGCCTTTTGTGGTGTCTGATGAGCGTACACTCTGGCGCCTTAACCCCGCGTTCGGTTCATCCCGCATCGCCAGTTCTGCTTACCAAAAATGGCCCACTAGTGTTGGTACATTCGAATGCCCACGTTCAATTAAGTAACAAGGGCTTCTTACATATTTAAAGTTTGAGAATAGGTCAAGGTCATTTCGACCCCGGAACCTCTAATCATTCGCTTTACCTCATAAAACTGATACGAGCTTCTGCTATCCTGAGGGAAACTTCGGCGGTAACCAGCTACTAGACAGTTCGATTAGTCTTTCGCCCCCATGCTCATATTTGACGATCGATTTGCACGTCAGAACCGCTGCGAGCCTCCACCAGAGTTTCCTCTGGCTTCACCCTATACAAGCATAGTTCACTGTCTTTCGGGTCCGTCAAGTCGGATCGTAGCCATGTCGTTCTGTGGGCCA
>NZ_JARFNJ010000006.1:0-404272 GCF_029167165.1 Sphingomonas pollutisoli | reverse complement strand
AACCCGCAAGCCGCCGCCCACATGTCCCTTCATCTAAACCAACAATGTCAAAGAGCGCAAAATACCGACGCCCAACCTAACCCCCTTGCGAGGGAAGCCTAACGCTGGTCTTTTGCTGACCGTCAGAAGCATCCCGTGTGGGGTGCCGCTGTGTGGAGGCGGGCAAATAGGGCGGCTGCACCGAGTCGGCAAGCCCTTTTTTGCGCCCCCTCCACTTTTTTCGCTTCTGGGACGCTGGCCGGAAGGATCCTGTGCGCGGCGCGTGCGTTCAACTCGCCCCAACCGTCGCCACAGCTTGCGGCGCATCGCGCAATTGCAGCGAGATGCGCCCGTCCGCGCCCGCGGCGGCGGGGATCTCGGTGCCGACGAAGCCGTCGGGCACGTCGTGCCCCGGCTCGAAGGTCGCGCTCGCCCCGATTTTCGCGATGAGGAACAGCCGCTCGCCGGTGATCCGGCACGCCTTCCCCGAGCAGGCGACCGAGCGGATCTCGGGCAACCGCACGACCGTCCCGAGCGGAACCCAGGCCGAGGCGGTGCCGTCACGCACCGTGCGGAACCGCACCGCCCCGAATGCCGCGGGGCCGAGCGCGTCCGCCGGTACGAAGGAGACGATGCCGGTCTTCTCGTCCTGCAGATCATAGCCCTTCCCCGCCGTGATCGTCGTGCTCGCGCGGCCATCGGCGGTGGCGATCTCGATCGTCTCCCGGCCGGACAGTGTCGCCGCGCCATCGAGGTGGAAGGCGAAGGCGACGCGGGCGTCCTGCGCGAACACATCGGGTGTGGCGAGCGTGATCGGCCGGCCGCCCTCGCGCGCCGCCGGCTGCGCCGTCACCCGAACCAGTGTCGCCGCCGGGCGCGGCGGCGCGATCGTGACCGACACGGTCCTGTGCCGCCCGTTCGCGAAGACCACGTCGGCGGTCTCGGCCTTCCCCGCGACCAGCGTCGGCGCGGCGGCCGGGTCGGCGAGCCGCAGCGTCAGCCGGTCCTGCTTGCCGACCCGCGTCAGCGTGCCCGGCTGCAATGCCAGCTTGCCGAGCGTCGCACCGAGCACCTGATCGAGCCGCGTGCCCGTCAGCAAGGCTTCGCTGTCGCCCGCATACACGGTGAGATCGTCGAGGCTGCCCGTCTCCTGGAAGACGCGCAGCGTCACCACCGCCGGCTCCGCGGCCCCCTTGCTGTGGATGAGAATGGACATCGCCCCGGCGTCGATCTTCTCCAGCGGCAGCGTCGCCACGATGCCGTTCGGCCCGGATTGCTTCCACGTCACCGGCTGCGCCGCGCCGTCCCCGCGCCGCATCTCGACTTCGGTGACGCACCCCGCCCCGCCCCCGGTCAGATCGAGCTGATTGGTACGCCCCGCCACCAGCGCGCCGCGATCGGGCGCCTTCCATGCGGTCTCGCCGGGGCTGGAGAGCACGAAGCTCGGGCCGTCGAACGCCGCGAACCCCCATTCGCCATGCACCTGGCCCGAGGTGGACGCGCCGAGCGCGCCGGCCGGCACCGCGCCGTCCGCGACGAACCCGCCCGCGCTCGCATCGGCGCGCAGCGGGATGTCCACCGGCGTCCCGTCCGCGCGCTTCAGCCGCAATTTCATGTCGTGCGCGTAATCGGTCGCGTAGATCAGCGGCGCCCCCTCGACCGGCAGGACGAAACCCGACGCGGCGCACAACGCCGCCGGATCGGAACGCCGCAGCGGCGGCGGCTTGGGCGCTTCGATCGCCGGCAACGCCAGCACGATCACCGATGCCGGCTTGGCGAAGGACACCGGCGTGTTGAGCAGCACCGTCACCGCGCCATCATCCATCCGCGCCAGCGCGGGGATGAACTGCAACTGGGTCGATTGGAACGCACCGACCAGCCGGAACAGATCGCGGACCACGCCGATGTACGAGCTGTACGATCCATAGCCCGCCTGCGGCGTCGCGCTGAGTTGGAAGGCGAGGTCGGTCGGCGTCCCCGCCAGCGTGTCGGCAAGCGCCGAACTGTGCGTGTCGGCCAGCAGCAGCGTCTCGCGATCGACGGTGAGGCACGCCGCCTGAAGCTCGGCGGGTTGTTCGAGGCATTCGGATTTGAGCCGGATCGCGAGGCTGCGCGCGAGCACCGGCGAGATCGCCGCGACCGTCTGCGGGGCCGCGCGCTCGGTCTTGAGCATCGTGTGCAGGAACGTGTCGAGCCGCGCGCGGTCGAGCGAGGCCTGGTTGAGTTCCTGCACCGCGCGCACGAAGGCGCCCGGCTGCTTGCGCACCGCGCTGCTGATCGCACCCGCGCTGCCGCCGCGCTCGGGCACGATGAACAGCGCCATCTGCTGCGCGCCCTTGGGGACGGTCAGCGAAAGCTCCGCGTCCTTGGGTTTCCAGCTCAACGCCTCGTGGAACCATTTGCTATCGGGGCGCTCCACCGTCCCGCGCAGGAACGCCGCCACCAGCCGGTAATGTTCGGTCTGGCTCGGGAGCAGGTCGAGCTTGATCGACACCTGATCGCCTTCGGAAAGGTTCGGCACGCGTTGCAGCGGAAGCTGCGTGCCGTCATGCGTCACCATGATGTGAAGACGCGGGCCGATCAGATCGAACGAAGAGGTCGCCGCGCGCGCCGGTGGAGCCGAAGCCAGCGCGAACAGCCCGGCGAGACATAGCAAGGGAAAAGGACGCAACACGATCTCCGCACCTGTCAATCGCTCGCGGTCATGCCGCCGGCCTGTGTCCGCAATGCGGCGGGCAGCCGTGCGATACGCGAACAAGAACCATCGCCGCCGCCACGGGTTGCGTGCCCTCAGCAGCGCCGCTCGCGCTTGTTCCAGTTGGGGATCACGCGCACGCGGCGTTTGCCCCAATAGCTCAGATCCATGAAGACGCCGACACGCGCGCCTTTCTTCGAATAGATCATCTGGTCGCCGTGGTCGCCGGCGGCGGTATTGCAACTCTGCCAGCCGCGCTTTTCCAGCACGTCGGTGATCGCATAGACCGCATATTGATCCGTGTCGTGCCACACAGTCACCAGCCCGAAGCCGCCGCCGCCATCGCCGCCGGCGAGATCGACCGCGGCTTCGTACGGCCCGGTGCCCTCGAACATGACCTTGTGCTTGCGGCATCGCATGCTCACCGCGTCGCTTTGCACGCAATCAATGAAGCCGGCACGCTTCGCGTCGGCGAGGCTGCCGGCCACGGGCAAGCCGCCGAACATCAACCGGCCCGGCGGGGGGCGTTGCGGGCCGCCGCAGCCTGCCAGCAGGAGCAGCGCGGGCCACCAGGCGATGCGTGCCATCGAACACTCCCCTCGCAGGCGGATCAAGCCGCCGCGAGCGCCGCCAGCGCCCCCAGCGCGGTCGAGAAATAGTCGCCGCCCCGCGCGGCGCGCGGCTTCCGGCCCAGCGTGATATCGGCCACCGCCATTCCCCCGTCCGACAGCGCATAGGGCGCCTGCGCGCCGCTGGTGACGTCGACCCACGCCGGTATCATGACGTGCCGGGCGAGGCAGTCGCTCCAGAAATCCCGGAACGGCGCCAGCGCGCCGCGCCGCTCCCCCCAGGCGAGGTAGAGCGGAACGCGCACCGCGTCGAAGCCGAATTGCGGCGCCCGACCGCGCGCCGGGCGCACGCCGGCCGTATCGATCTCGATCCAGTCGGTGATGAGCTTGTGCGCGCCGAACCGCGCTTCGGCGAGGATCTGTTCGCCATCGCTCACCACCGCGCCCCATGCCGCGGTGCCGTCGGCGGCGAGGAACGCATCGAGCGCGGGCCAGATGTAATAGGACGGATTGAGCGTCAGCAATCCCGGCGTCTCAAACCCCTGTATCCCCGGCAGCAGCACCGTCCGCGTGCCGATCCGGCGGATCAGATGCTTGCGGATCGCGCCCCGGATCGCGGCGGACTGCCGCGCATATTCATCCACCCGCCAGCGCACGGAGGCACGCAGCAGCGCCCAGGCGATCAGGATATCGCCGTCGCTCGCGTCGTTCGGGTCGGCGACCGGGTTGGCCGCGGCGGGATCGAACCGCCAGGAGAACAACCGGGCATCGGTGCGGGAGAGGAAGTGGCTCGTCCACGTCCACAGCCGGTCGAACCCGGCCCGGTCGCCCGCCGCCTCCGCCAGCAGCATGCCATAGCCCTGCCCCTCGCTATGGCTGATGCCGCCGTTGCCGGTGTCGATGATCCGTCCCTCGGGCGAGAGGAACCGCGCCGAGAAGGCCGCCCACGGCCCGCCGATCTTGGGCGGCGGGCTCGCGACCGCGCATCCGCCGGGCAACATCCCCGCCAGCATCAATCCGCCGATGAAGCTACGACGATCCTGCGACATCGTCATGCCCCGTGCCGGAATTCGAAGGTGAAGCCGTCGCTCGACACGATGGTCGTGTGCAGCTTGGGGCCGCTGCCCAGCGAGCGCAGCCAGGCGTCATAGGCGCCTTGCAGAATGCGCGGCAACGCCCCCCGCCACGCCCCGTCCTGCTCGAGCCCATCCACCGGCAGCAGGCGATGGCGGATGTGGATGCCGTCCTTCGTCACCGACAGTCGCACCGTCCCCAGCCCGAGGTGCTGGAACAGGTCGTTCAACTCGGCCTCGACCGCTTCCAGACTGCCCGAGGACTGCAACGGATAGCGCGCCGCCAGTTGAAAGCCGACCGAGTGGAGGAACGCCAGTTCCTCGTCGGGCTGCGCGGTCTCGCGCACCTCGGTCAACAGCAATTCGAGCAGAAGGCTGGTCACGTTGGCGGGCGCGCGGGCGGTCGTAGGGTCGATCATGCGTTCATTTCCCGGAGCCGCTCAGCGATTGGCGAATGCTCAACAACGTCTGAAACTCGTTGTAGACGCCGAAGCTGTTATATTTCACCTCGCCGCCGATCTCGGTCGCGCCGCCGACCCGATACGAACCCGAGGCGGAGCCCGCGAAGGCGAAGCCGCTCTTGCTCAGGCTGTCGTAACTGGAGCGCACGTCGGTGTTCCTGCCCTTCAGCGTATCGAGTTGCGCCTGCGCGGCGGGCAGCGTCGGATATACCGGCACCGCATCCTGCTGATAGCTCTGGAAGCCCGGCGAGAAATCCGCGCCCGCCTTCCAATTGCCCTTCTCGGTACGATAATGCAGCGGGAACGCCACCGCAACGAAGCTCTGCGGGCTGAAATAGCCGCCGTGCCCGTATGAGAAGTAGTTCTGGTTGTTATCGAACGTCTGGTAATTGAGGTTCGCGCCCCCGGTCACGCTGGTCCCGCCTTCGCGGTAGATGTTGATATAGCCGCCGATATTGCCCTCGAACGCACGGTTGGCGCGCACGTTCACGCCGTCGTAGCGATGGTAGGCGCCGTCCGCGTAGATGCCGCTGCCGTTGGTGTCGAAGGAGAGCGATCCGCCGCCGCCGCTGCGCATCACCGATCCCCAGGGCAGCCCACTCACCGGATCGATCGTGCCGGCATAGGAGAGTAGGCTGTCGGTCACCGCGCGGCGCTCGCCGTGGATGCCGACGGTGACATGATCGCCGAGCTTGGGGGTGAAGCTCGCGCCGCCCTCCACATTGGTCTTGCGGAAGCCCATCGGCGTCGCGCCGACATCGGCCTTGAGCGCGCCCACCGTGATCGCGACCGAGGCGGCGACGCCGGCATCGTGCTGGGTGTCGGCCGGCGTCAACTGCGACACCGCCTGGTTGACGATTCCCGTCGCCTCGGCGGTGGGATTGGTGCCGAACCGCGCGAGGCCGGAGCGCGACATGCTGCCCGCGTCGAGCACGACCGGCGAGACCGAGGCGCTGATCTTGGCGTTGCCGATATGCGTGCTCGCGGTCACCGTCGCGCCGATCTGGTTCAGCTTGCTCAGCCCCGCCTCGCCCGAACGGTTGCGGTAGCTGGTGCTGGCCTCGATCGTCGATCCGGCCTCGCCGGCGAGCGCGGCGATCTCCCGGTCGATCCGCGCCAGCGTCGGGTCGGCGGCGCCACCCGCCCGCGCGGCCGGCAATTGCCCGAACGGATTGGCCGGGCCGAACCCGCCGCCTACCGGCGGAAGCGGCGCGCCGACCGGCGTGAAGCGTCCGCCCCCGCCGCCGCTCGGTCGCGCGGGCAGCGCGAACGGATTGAGTGGCGCCGCCGCCGCCCCGCCGGCGAACGGGTTGCCGCTCGCGTTGGCGAAGGGGTTGCCGCCTTCGAAGGGGGCGCCGTTCGCCAGCCCGGCGTCGCCGCCCGCCAGCGCCCGCGCCTGCTTGAGATATTTGAGCGCCGCGCCCTTGTGCCCGCGCGCCTGCTCGACCCGCGCCGCCGCCAGATAGACATCGGCGTTGCGCGGCGCGATCGTCAGCGCGCGCTCGATCGCCTGTCCGGCGTTATCATAGTCGCGCGCCGCCGCCGCCGCCTCGGCATAACCCGAAAGCGCGCCGACATCGTCCGCCTTCTGCGCGATCAGCATCGCATAGACCTGCTGCGCCTGCCCCGGCATGCCGCCGCCCTGATACAACCGCGCGAGCGCGCCGAGGATGTCGCGGTCCTGCGGCGCGTTCGCATAGGCGCTGCGCAACACGTCGAACGCCGCCGCGTTCTGCCCGGCCAGCCGCATCCGGTCGGCCTGATTGGCCGCCAGCACCGCGTTGAGCCGCGCGATCGCGCCACTGTCCGCCGAGCCGCCGAACCGGGCGATCAAGGTGCTCGCCTCGATGTCCTGCCCGCTCCGCGCCAGCACCCCCACCACTGATTGATAGTCGCCCGGCTCCGCCAGCGGCATCGCCGCCGCGCGCTGCGCCAGCGCCTGCGCGCCCGCCTCGTCGCCCATCGACATCAGCAGATCGGCGACCGCGCCCAGCGTCCGCACCGAGACCTGCGGCCCGGCGGCGAGCGCGCGCGCACCGGCCAGCGCGCCGCCGATATTCCCCTGCGCCTGCATCGCCTTGATGCGGTCGATCGCCTCGCCCGTCTTCATCGTGATCGCGAACTGACGCATCTCCGGCGTCATCTGCTCGGCCGGAATCTGCGCCATGCGCGCCGCCGCGGTCATCGGCGAACCGACATGATCGTAGAACAAGGCGCCCGCGTACAGCGCCTCGGGCGTGTTCATCGCCGCGAGCGGCGCGATGACCGCCGCGGCATCGCCCTGATGGCCCTGATCGGCGAGGAAGATCGCATATTGATAGCGGACCCACGGATCGGACGGATCGGCCGCGACCCCGGTCTGGAACGCCTTCACCGCGCCCGCCAGATCGCCCGTCGCGGCAAGCTGCTGCGCCTGCGCGCGCGCCGCCTGCGCCCGCAGCGCGCCGCTGCTCGCCGCCCCCGCCGCGCCCGCCTGCGCATAGACCGTCGCCGCCTCGCTGGTCCGCCCCTGGCGCGAGAGGATCTCGCCGAGCAGCAGGTTGGCGTTGTCGCGGTCCTTGAAGTCCGAGGTGGCGAGCCGCCGCGCGATCTGCTCGGCCTGGTCGAGCCGCCCGGCGTTCAGCGCGGTGCGCGCGTCGTCCATGTCGCCATAGAATTGCGCCGCCGCCAGCGCGGTCGCCCATTTGCCGGCGTTGCCGCCCGCCGACGCACGCGTAAGCAGATCGCGCGCTTCGGCGAATTTCTTGGCGCGCAGACGCACCAACCCCAGCCCGCCGAGCGCGTCGCGATCCCCCGGCTGCGCCTTGAGCGCCGCCTGGAACCGCGCCGCCGCCACATCGAGCTTGCCGCTGTTCAGCGCGGCGAAACCGGCCGCGCGCGCGTCGCCGACGCTGTCGCTCGGCTTCGCCCGCGCCGGCGCGCGCGCGGCCGGCGCGGGTGCCGTCGGCGCGGCGGCCGGCTTCGCGACGGGCTTGGGCGGCGCTTTCGGTGCGGTCGGCCGCGCGAGCGCCGCGCGCGCCTCGGCGTTGTTGGGGTCGATCGCCAGCACGCGGTTCAGCGCCGCGCGGGCGAGGTCGGCCCGCCCCTTGGCGTTCCAGTAGCGCGCCTGGCTGAGCAGGGTATCGATCGCGGACGGTGCGGCCTGGGCGGGCACCGCCGCGCCCGTGGCCATCGCCACGCACATCGCGATCTTCAGGACGGTACGCGAAGCCATCACGGTCACTCCTTCACGCCGGCGAGCCGGCGGCGCTTCTGCGCCTTCAGGAACAGGTAGAGCGGCAGCGACAGCAGCAGCGCCGCCAGCACGCCGGAGAACGCCAGCAGCATCGGGTGCTGGCTCAGCCAGAAGCCGCTGCGCAGCCACCAGGGCAGGGAGCCGCTCCAATATACCCCGCCGACACGGAAGCTCGTGATCCGGTCGCCGCTGAACAGCGCGAGATCGCCCTGCATCTGCGCGTTGATGTCGCGATCGGCGAGCCCGTTGATGAGGTCGGGCAACGCGTCGGGCTGGGTCGCGAGCACCGCCACCACGCTATGGTCGGGATCGAACGGCGAATGGAAGCTGGTGACGCCCTGGAAGCCGGCGGTCGCGAGCAGCGACTGGTCGACGTTCGACGGCATCGCCTCGGCATAGGGGCTGAAATAGTCCCACGCGCGGCTGATCGCCGAGCGTTGCGCCACTTCGATGCGGCCGCCGCTCCAATGCACCGGCGCGCCTTCGAACAGGTTGCCGACGTTGAGCCGCGCCGGGCTGCCGACGACGAGAATGTCGTAGCCGGTCAGATCGTTGCCGTCGATGCTGCGCACCACCGTCAGCCGCGTCGGCGCGACGCCGGTGGCATCGCCGAACCGGCCCATCAGCGCGAGGAAGGTCTCGACCTCGCTCGCCGTCGGGCTGGCCGGCATGACGACCACGGTCTCGCCAAGGTCGGGCGTGCGCGTGAACGGGAAGCCCGCGCCCGCGAACAGCGCGAGGTTCGGCATCAGCGCGGCGTGCTGCACGCCGGTCAGGTCGATCGTGCTGGTCGGGTCGATGCCAACCAGCACATTGGTCGGCAACGTGCCCGAGCAGCGCTTCTTGTCGGCGACCTGAAGGTCGTAATAGAGCGAGATCTGGTTCTGCCCGAACAGCGCATAGCCCGGCAGGATCGCATTGCCGGTGTCGTGGCGCGAGGTCGTGCCGCCCGCGCCCCACATCCGGCCCCACCAATTCGCCTCGGCGAGCCGGAAGGTCTTGAGATACTGGCCGTTGAGCGACAGATCGAGCCGCGAGCGCTGGCGGTCGAGCCACGGCGCCACCGGATAGGTATAGCCGATGTTGAGCCGGGCGCCGGTGCGCGGCCAGTAGAACAGATCGGGTGCGAGCCGGAAATCGGCGGTGAGCGGCCCCGGCGGCAGCCCCTGCCCTTGCAGGCTGTGCGGCCGCACGATCTCGCCGAGCTGCACCGCACGGTCGGTCCTCAGCCAGCGCGGCGCGCCGTACCGGTCGGTCACGGGCACGCGCGCACCGCTCACCGATGCCGAGGCGCCGCTCAGCGCGCCGCCGCTGGTCGCGGCGACATTGGCGGCGAGCCTCAGCTCACGGTCGTCGCGGCCCATCACCAGCAGCAGCGATCCGAATAGGTCGCGCGGGTTGGCGACGATGGCGAGCGTCGGCCCGTCGATCTGCGGCATGGCGATACCCGGAACGCTCCGGTTGGGCGTGAGGAACACCACGGCGTTGCCCACCGGCAGCACGCCCGCGACCGGCTTGAACTGGAAATTGCGATAGCTCGCCTCGGCCCCCAGCCAACCGGCGATGGCGGCGGCGGACTGAAGCTCGGCGTTGCTCGGCGAGCCGGCGAAGACGAAGGGCAGCTTGAGCGCCTGCGTCTGCGAACGGTCGAACAGCGGCGCGGGCAGCGCCGACAGGTCGCGCTGCATGGGCAGCTTCTGCACGGTCAGGTCGAGCGCCGATCGCGTGTTGCTGATGTTCGCCCATAGCGTGCTGTTGAGCGGGTCTTCGCAATCGCGCGCATAATGGCCGACGAGGCGAAGGTTGATCTGATTGTCCCCGGCGGTGAAAAGCGCCGGCTCGACCGGGATCGTCACCGCGACGCCGTTCGCCGTGTCGGACGACAGCGGGATGCTGCGCACCACCTCGCCGTTCACCAGCACGACGAGCTGGCTGAGATCGCCCAGCAGCGCCGGGGAATACGCGAAGTTGAGCGTCAGTTGCGCGGCCGAGACCACCTCGTCATGGCGCAGGCCGAACGGAATGCCGACTTCGCCCTGGGTGCCCTGCAACCGGATACGGCTCTGGACGCGCAAATCCTTCAGCGTGAAGTGCAGCGCATGGCTGCCCGGCGCCTCGACCGCCGCCGCCGTGACCGCGGCGGCTTGCGCTTGCGCGGGCATGCTCGCGGCGTTGGCGACGCCGCCCAGGATGCCGAGCGCCAGCGCGATCAGGAACATCGTGACCATCACCGAGCTGATCGCGCCGATGAGCTGGCGCGGATTGCGCACCGATCCGCCACCGGCGACCAGCGTGGAGGCGGAAATTTTGGCGATATCCCTCATCGATTGGAAGCTCGTTTCGGTTTTGTGATGGGTGGTGTGTTGCCAGGCGTCGGCGCGTCCCATCAGCGCTTCCGACAGACGGCGTTCCTCGTCGATCGCCAGCTTGGGGAAGCGCACGCGGGCGATGCCCGACGCGACCTTGATCGTCTCGACCGGCACCGTGAAGGCACGCTCGCCGATCCGAAAGCCGACATCGGTCACGGCCCGCCCGGTCACGTCGAAACGCTCCGGCGCGCGGATCGCCAGGCCGCTCATCGACACGTTCATGGTGGTCGCATCGACCACATAGCCATCGTCGAAATAGAGCGAGATCGGCAGCGCCGCCTCGAAGCGGACCGCGTCGCGCGTCTGCCGCGTCTCGCGCCCGACCGAGATCGCCGAGACGAGGATCAGCAGGTTGAACATCGTCCACGCCGTATTGAGCAACAGCGTGCTCAGTTGCACGTTGAAGGTCAGCGGGAACAGCAGCTTCACGAAGCCGATCGCGATGCCGAGGATCAGCAGCCCCGCGCAGATCAAGTGCGGGCGCAGCGTCTGGTAATCGAAGAAACCCTTCTCCAGCGTCGCGCCCTTGTCGGTGACGTTGAACTTGCCCTTGTGCGGGTTGAACAGCGTCAGCACCGTCGGCTTGGCGAGGTGGAAGGCAAGCAGCGTCTCGTAGATTTCACCCCAGAACGGCCGCCGCTCGGAGCCTTGCAGGCGCTCGCTCGACGTCGTCGAGGTGAACAGGTGCGGCACCGCATAGGCGAAGATCATCGCCGCCGAAGCATGGATCACGTTCTGCCCGGCGATCAGATAGGCGAGCGGCGAGGTCAGGAAGATGATGCGCGGCAGCGGAAACTGGAAGTGCAGCATCGCGTTCAGGTAGCAAAGCCGCTGTGGCAGGGTCAGCCCGGGCCCGAGCATCGGGTTGTCGATGCGGAAGATCTGCGTCATGCCGCGCGCCCAGCGGATGCGCTGGCCGATGTGCAGCACCAGCCGCTCGGTGGCGAGGCCCGCCGACAGGCGCGCGTTGATATAGGCGGTGTTCCAGCCCATCCGTTGCAGCTTGAGCGCGGTGTGCGCGTCCTCGGTCACGGTCTCGCCCGCGAAGCCGTTGGTCTGTTCGAGCGCCTTGCGGCGGATGATCGCGCACGAACCGCAGAAGAAGGTCGCGTTCCACAGGTCGTTGCCGCTCTGCACCGCGCCGTAGAACAATTCGCCCTCGCCCGGCATGTCGCCCACCGCGGTCACGTTGCGCTGGACCGGATCGGGTGAGTAGAAATGGTGCGGCGTCTGGAGGACGGCGAGCTTCGGGTCTTCCTGGAACCAGCCGACCGTCACCTGAAGGAACGCGCGCGTCGGCACGTGATCGCAGTCGAACACGCAGATCAGGTCGCCGTCGGTGCGCTTCATCGCGGCGTTCAAATTGCCCGCCTTGGCGTGCAGATTGTCCGATCGGGTCAGATATCCGCAGCCCGCCTCGCGCGCGAAGTCGCGAAATTCGGGGCGCCGCCCGTCATCGAGGATGAACACGCGGAACCGGTCGGGCGGATAATCCATCGCCATCGCCGCGAACACCGTGGTGCGAACGATGCTCAGGCTCTCGTTATAGGTCGGGATGTAGACATCGACGCTCGGGAACCGGCGCGGCTCGCCTTTCAGCGGCACCAGCGGACGGTCGAGCGGGAAGCCGGTCTGGACCAGCCCGAGGATCAGGATGAGCCAGGCGTAGAGTTCGGCGACATACAGCGGGATGCCGAGCGCGAACTCGACGGGCGTGCCGAACTCCAGCGTCGCGGTGGTTCGCCACCAGATGTAACGTGTCGAAACCAGCGCCGAGAGCAGGCAGATCGCCAGCGTCATGCGCCGCCCCTTCAGGCGGTTGATGACGAGCACCGCCGCGATCATCGCGAGCGCGAACATCCATTGCTCGCGCAGGTCGAGCGGCACCACGACGGCGCAGATCACGATCGGCGCGGCGACGATCGCGATCAGCCACAAGACGGCGCGCGGCATCGCGGGCGGAGTGGCGTCCTCCTGCGCGCCCGCGACGGTGGCGGTGGCGGTGGCGGTGGCGACGGCGGTCATGCGATGCCGCGCTCGGGCTGGGCGGTATCCGCGCGTTCGGGCACGAGCCGTCCGGCGATCGCGCGGAAGTCGGCGAGCGCGGCGCTCGCCGGCGCGAAGCTCGCCAGCGTCTCCAGCATCGCCAGCGCCTCGCCGACCGCCTCGTCGCGCCGGATCGTGCCGAGCAGCCGATCGCCGAGCAGACCGCGCAGCATCGTCGCGATGTCGCGGCCGAGCCGCAGTCGATCATCGACGCGGTTTAGCAGGAAGAACGTCCGGTCGTCGCGCGTCGCCTGCACGTCGCGATACACCAGCGGCAGCGCCGCGAGCGCCGCCGGGTCCGGCGTCAGCACGCACAGCCGCAGCGCCGCGAGCGGCAGCAACAGGTCGAGCGCGTGGCGGTCGCCCGATCCGATATCGACGATCACGACCCCGTCGCCATCCTCGTCCTCGTGCGACTGGATTGCCGCCACGATCTCGGCCGCCGTGCGGTCCGCGCCGGGCGCCATCACGCGGACCCCGGCGACGATCATCGCCGCGTCGCCCTCGGCCTGGCGGCTGCGGTCGATCACGCCGGAGCTGTCGCCCAGGCACAGCGCGAGCGCGCCCTGCCCGGTCAGGTCCACCGCCGTCACGAACACGCCGCGCTCGGCGAGCACCAGCGCGAGGTTGGCGGCGACCGCCGATGTGCCGACGCCGCCCTTGGGGGAATGGAAAAGCACGATCATAGCCGCTCTACTCCGAAAGGCGGCGAAGCAGGCCGCGAATGTCGTCCGACGGTGCTTCCGGCTCGGGCGCGGCCGGCGCCTGCGCCTCGCCATAGCGGCGGAACAGCTTGCCCGGCCCGCCAACGCGGCGATCGGCGCCGGACCAGCCCTCGCCCGACGGCGCGGCCCGCTCCGCGGGGTAGGAACGCCGCTGCGCACCCGGCAGCCGCGCGAGCGCGGGATGCGCGTGGATCAGCCGAAAGATCGGCCAATAGCCTGGCGTCTCGACCTTGTCCGCGAAAACGCGATACTCGAGATCTGGCTGCCCTAGCTGCTCAAGCAATCTGCTCACGTCATCCGTCATGTCATGCCCCGCTGGAAGATTTCCGGCGCATCACAGAAATCATATTTTGGTTAACAAAGTATGCACATAGCCACAACAATCAGAATTTTAATAGAAAATTAGTTCCGAAGCCGGTGCGGCAGCGCGCCCGCGGCGCTCGAAAAAAGTTGATGACACCGGTGCCAAAATATGAAATCAAGGTCCAACAACAGGAAAAACGACGCGCCGACGCGATCGTTCGGATGAGGATGCACCAGGATTCGAATCGCGCGGCGACGCTCGCGCGCCGCGGTTCCGCGCCTCCGCCGATGGTCACCGCGCGGAGAAAAGGGAAAATATCGTGACGACACCGCACGACAGCAGCCCGGCCAGAGTCGATGACACCGCTCGCCCAAAGCACCGGCGCCGGAGCAACTGACCGCGACACGACATCACCGCCACGCCGGACAGACGCCGCACCACCGGCCGACGGCGACATGACCACAGGAGGGGAAACGCGATGACATCTCACATCACCCGGCTGGCGCTCTGCGCGTCGGTCCTCGCACTCGCGGCCGGAACCGCCGCCGCGCAGACCACGCCGCCGCCCGCCGATCCCGGCCCCGGCACCACCCCGTCGGCGCCCGCGCCCGCCAGCGTCGAGGCCGGCAGCCAGACCGCCACCGCCCAGCCCGGCGACACCCAGACCGAAGACATCATCGTCACCGGCTTCCGCGCCAGCCTCGCCTCGGCGATCAACGCCAAGCGCGAGGCGATCGGCGCGATCGACGTCATCAAGGCCGAGGACATCGCCAAATTCCCCGACAACAACCTCGCCGAATCGATCCAGCGCGTCCCCGGCGTGTCGATCGGGCGCGATGCCGGCGAGGGCCGCAGCATCACCGTGCGCGGTCTCGGCGCGCAGTTCACGCGCATCCGCATCAACGGCATGGAGGCGCTCAGCACCACCACCTCGACCGACAGCTCGGGCGGCGCCAACCGCGGGCGCGGCTTCGATTTCAACGTCTTCGCCTCGGAGCTGTTCAGCGCGATCACCGTGCGCAAGACGCAATCGGCGGAGATCGACGAAGGCTCGCTCGGCGCCACCGTCGATCTGCAGACCGCGCACCCGCTCGATTACAAGAAGACCACGGTCGCCGCCTCGGTGCAGGGCAATTACAACGATCTGCGCAAGGCGGTGGACCCACGCCTCGCGGGGCTGTTCACCACCAAATTCTTCGACGACACGGTCGGCGTGCTCGTTTCGGCGGCCTATTCGCGCAGCCGGAAATATGAGGACGGCGCGGGCTCGGTCGGGTTCGATACCACCAACACCAACGGCGGCTATTGCGCGCCGGTCGGCTACGCACCCGCCAACCCGCCGCTCTCCGCCGCCAACGGCACCACCGCGACCGCCTGTTCGACCGGCGTGCCCCGCCCCGCCAACACGCCCGAGAATGTCGCCGCCTACAACACCGTCAACGCCGGGGGCGGCACGGCGGTCCACGCGCCCCGCCTCCCGCGATACGGCCGGCTCACGCACGATCAGAAGCGGCTCGGGCTGACCGGCTCGATCCAGTGGCAGCCGAGCAGCCACACCCTGCTCACCTTCGACGCGCTCTATTCGAACTATCACGCCACGCGCGAGGAGAACTTCATCGAAGCCTTCTCGTTCAGCCGCGCGCTTTCGAACAACGGCAAGCCGCAGACGGCGGTGCGTCAGGCGGAAGTCAATGGCGCGGGCGATCTCGTCTATGGCGTGTTCGACAATGTCGATATCCGCTCGGAGACGCGCTACACCGATTTTACCACCAAGTTCCAGCAATATACGCTCAACGGCCGGCAGGATCTGGCGAGCTGGTGGACGGTGACCGGCGGCATCGGATATTCCAAATCCGATCTCGAAGTCCCGATCGACACGACGTTGACGATCGATCGGCCCAACAGCCAGAACTATAGCTGGGATTATCGGCAGGACAGCCGTCACCCGATCCTCGATTACGGCTTCGATGTCACCAATCCCGCCAATTTCGGCTTCATCAACAACACGTCCGAAATCCGGCTGAGCACCAGCAGCTCGATCAACACCTTCAAGAACGCGAACATCCAGAGCAACATGAAGCTGCTCGATGGCCTCAATCTCAAGATCGGCGGCTCGTACAAGCGCTTCGAGTTCAAATCCTCCGCCACCGGCCGCGCGGTCAACTCGCTGCTCGTGCCCGCGCTGCCCGCCGGCACCACCGTCGCCGATCTCACCCGCGTGCTGACCGGCTTCGGCGAAGGCTTCAAAGTCCCCGCGCCGACGCCGACCTCCTGGGTTACGCCGGATCTCGACAAGTTCGTGAAGGTGTTCGACATCTTCTCGAACACCGGCACCTTCGCGCAGAACGGCGTCGAAAACACCAGCGCGCGCGGCAACATCCGCGGCGTCACCGAGGATGACAAGGCCGGCTACGGGCAGGTCGAATTCGACGGGGAACGCCTGTTCGGCTTCCCGCTGCGCGGCGACATCGGCGTGCGCTACGTCCAGACGTCGCAGGCTTCGAACGGCTATCAGCTCGTCGGCACCGCGCCCGTCCTCGTCACCGCCAAACGCACCTATGACAATTGGCTGCCCTCGCTCAACCTCGCCTATTCGCCGATCAACACGCTGATCTTCCGCCTCGGCGCCTCGCAGGTGATCGCCCGGCCCGATCTCGGCAATCTCACCCCCGGCGGCTCGATCACCGTCACCGGCGCGCGCAGCGTGACGGTCGGCAATCCCAATCTCGATCCGATCAAGGCCAAGACGCTCGATCTTGCCGCCGAATGGTATCCGACGCGCGATTCACTGCTCTCGGTCGCCTATTTCTACAAGAAGATCAGCACCTACATTCAGACGCTTCAGGAAGATCTGCCGTTCAACCAGCTCGGGCTCGATCCGGTGCTGCTCGCCAATTCGACCACCGCGCCGACCGACATCTTCACGTCGCGCCGCCCGTTCAACACGCCCGGCGGGCCGCTCAAAGGGTTCGAGATCAACGGCCAGACCGCCCTGCCGCTCAATTTCCTGCCCGAATGGCTCAACCACTTCGGCGTGCTGGCGAACTACACGCACGTCACGTCGAAGATCAATTACGTGCTGACCAGCGCGAACGGCGTGCCGATCCTCACCACCACCGCCGCATTGGTCGGCCTGTCGAAGAACGCCGCCAACGCCACCGCCTATTTCGACGACGGCAAATTCTCGATCCGCGGCTCGCTCGCCTATCGCGGTGGCTTCCTCGTCAGCGTGCCCGGCGGCAATACCGGCAACGACGTCAACGGCCAGAGCAAGATCACCACGATCGACGCCAACCTGTCCTATCAGGTCAACGATTACCTCAAGATCACGATGCAGGGGCTCAATCTCACCGACGCGGCGGTCGATCAATATCAGGGGTCGGATCGCAACAGCCCGTTCATCAACACCCACACCGGCCGCCAGATCTATTTCGGCGTGGGTGTTAAGTTCTAAATGAACGCCCCCCACCCGTTCGCACTGAGCGAAGTCGAAGTGCGTACCAAGCGCGGCGCGCCCTGGATCGTGCTTCGACTGCGCTCAGCACGAGCGGGTTTGGTGCGCGCGCGGCGCAAAGCGGCGGTAAAGAAGAGTTCGAATCGTCAGATCGATTCCGGCGCCGGTGTGAAGTTCTAGAATGAACACCTCCCACCCGTTCGCACTGAGCGCAGTCGAAGTGCGTGCCAAGCGCGGCGCGCTCTGGACCGTGCTTCGACTGCGCTCGGCACGAACGGGTTCAGTGTCCACGCGCCCCCGAGCGGCGCGATGGAGACGTTCGACTCTCATGGGTAATCGAAACCGATCGAAAGACGCGGTGAACCGCGCCCCGACATCCCCCGACATCATCTCCCCCCTGGAGGGCCCCCCCCCCCCACCCCCTCCCTCTTTCCATCAAACCGCAGGCGAGACATTCCGGCATGAAAGCACCCCGCTTCCGCGTTTTCCTGGCAGCCACGACCTGTCTCGCCGCGCCCGCTTTCGCGCAGGCGCCCGCGCGCGACGACGCGGGGCTGCTGTTCGCGCTATCGGGGGAGACGGGCGCGACCGCCGAGCGCGCCGTCGGTCTCGCCACCCCGATCTTCGCCGATGGCGTCAAGACCGTCGCCGACGGCCGCGTCGGGCAAGCGCTATCACTGGCGGACCAGCTCGCCCTCGCCTGGTCCGCCCCCGGCAACATCATCGCGCAGCGCGGCACCCTGTCGTTCTTCTTCCGCCCGCGCACCCCGCTCGGCACCACCCCCTTCCCGCTGTTCCGCATCGGCGACAGCGACGGCACGAGCTGGGACATGGCCTGGGGCCGGATCGACTGGAACGGCCACGGCTTCGACGCCTTCGTCACCGATACCGGCCTCGCCCGCACCCGCGTTTCGTTCAAGATCGATTCCGTGCCGTCGCCGACCACGTGGATTCACGTCGCCTTCGCGTGGGACGAGACGACCGGCGTGAAGCTGTGGATCGACGGCAAACCGGTCGCGCAGGCCAATCGCAAGGCGGTCTATGATGGCGGTCTGTTCGGCTTCGGTCCGTTCCAGCGCATCGTTTCGCCGTATCAGGTGCAGAGCCAGTATAATTACATCCGTTCCGGCGACATGGACGAGATTCGCATCTACGATCACCGGCTAGACGATGCGCAGGTCGCCGCGCTCGCCGCCGCGCAGGCGCCGGCGGTGCCCGCCGCCCCGCCCCGCTCGCTCGCCGATGCCACGACCCGCGACGAATGGTGGCTGCGCTACGGCTGGACCCGCACCGCGCCCGACTATCTCGCCAGCCCGGAAACGCGAATCCGCAAGGTCGAATTCGTCGACACGCGCGACCAGAAGGAGCGGATGTTCCGTGGCGCCGACGGCATCCGCGAGACGACATGGCCGGGTGTCTATAACCGCTCGCGCCTGCCGGGTCGGCACGACTATTTCGAACTGCCCGACTGGAACGTCTATTCGACCGGCGGCAAGACCTACACGCTCACCCTGCCCGACGAGCCGTGGAACCGGATCGAGATCAACGGCCCGGCCTATGGCACGCTCAGCGACTTGGGCGGCACGCTGCTCACGCGCCCAGCCGGGCTGGAGCGGACCTCGACCGCGCTCGCCAGGGAACGTCGCGGTGGCACGCTGCGCTTCGAAAACATCGCGCAGGAAACCCCGATTGAGGAGATCGGCGCCTATGACGTCACCGCCGGCAGCGTCCCCGACGATCCCGTGGTGATGAGCTACACGCTCAATGCCAAGGCCGATCCCGCCAGCTACCCCGCGCTCGATACACTGCGCCGGACGATCGCCGGACGCTACACCGCCGACGAACGCGCGACCATCGTCGCGCTCCCCGCCGGCGCGCCGCGCAAGCCCGCCGCCGCACCGGCGCCGCGCGGCTTGCCACTTGTCCACATCCTCATCCCCGGTGATTTCCGCGACAGCCGGCCCGGCGGCGCGATCTCGCGCTTCGCTTATGGCACCGAGAATATGGATGTCGGCCTCGACGGCCTCGCGATCGACCTGCCCGCGCTCGACGTGCAGCCGACTCACGGCGGGCTGCTGCCGCTCAACATCCGCGTCAAAGACCCGACCTGGCCCGACCGCGATCTGCTCGACATCAACGTCTCGGTGAAGCCGCACGAGGCGCGCACGCTCTGGCTCGACACGCGCGACCGCATCCTGCCGCCCGGCGCGAGCCTCTACGTCACGATCGCCGCCGCCGGTGGCGGCTTCGATGCCGCCAAGCTCGACGGCACGCGTGTCCGCCTGCTCTACAAGCCCACCGTTGCCGCCAAGCCCGAGCATGTCGCCGATCGCTTCGAGCAGGCGCGCGACAACCTCGCCTTTCTGGTCGAGGAACAGCCCAACACGCGCGCCTATCCGGTCTGGGATCGCTTCGAGCGCGACATATCGGACGTGCTGCGCGTCGATCCCGACAATGCGGTCGCGCGCGCCTATTGGGTCGAGAAGAACCCCAATCAGCCCTACGCGCCCTTCACCCAGGCGACGCCGCCCGCCGGCGTGCCGCTCTGGGCGTTCCGCCAGAGCGAGGATCTCAAGCTCTACCGCCGCTTCGTCGATTGGTGGATCGACAACCGCCAGATCGCCGACGGCGAGTTCGGCGGCGGCCTTTCCGACGACACCGATCTCGTCAACCAATGGGTGCCGCTCGCGCTGATGGGCGTCGAACCCGCCCGCCTCGCCGCCTCGCAGCGCCGCGTGCTCGACGCGACTTATGCCAACGGCATGTGGTCGGACGGGTTGAGCCGCATCCGCGCCGACGAACTGCACAGCTACGAAGAGGGGATCAATTCGGTCGCGCAGTCGCTCCAGCTCAGCCCCGGCGATCCCACCGCGATCGAACGCGCGATGGCGGTGGCGCGCAACTATCCGCGCCTGATCGCGGCCAACCCCGCCGGGCATCATCATATCGTGTCGAGCTATTACAGCGGCACCGATATCGTGCGCGAAGGCGTGTGGGGCTGGCAGCGTCCCTACAGCCTGCTCATCACCCACCCCGGCCTGCTGCTCGCCGATTACAACGGTGCGCCCGCGGTGAAGGCGGCGCTGCTGCCGCTGCTCGACGATTGGCTCGCCCACGGCAAGCAGGCGCCCGACGGAAGCTGGACCTATCCGTCCGAGATCGAATGGGCCACCGACGCGACCCGCGGCACCGGCGTGGTCAGCGCCGCCAACGTCTTCTGGGCCGCCTGGACCTGGACCCACGACGATCGCTACCTTCGCCCGATCACGGCGGACCTGACCCATCACAACCTCGCCGCCCTCTCCCGCCTCAACCCCGATCTCCTGACCCGCCTCCCCGGCGGACCGGCCCTCGTCCAACAGATCGCCGCGGGCACCGTCACCGCGGCCGGCGTGGACAACGATCGCAATCTTGGCGGCAGCACCGACGCCGACTTCGCCCGCTTCGTCCGCTGGCAAAGCACCGGCGACAAGACGATCCTCGCCGATCTGTTCGGCGCCGAAATCGAGTCGGACAGCCAGCGCATGCACCTGCTGACCGAGGGGCATTTCTGGTCGGATCGCGTCAGCGTGCCGATCGAGCTGCTTCAGCGCACCCGCCTCGGCGGCGTCGCCCACCGCCGCAACGCCTATGCGCCCGGCAATCTCGTCCGCTGGCAATTCGGCCTCGCCGCAACCGCCGAAGACGTCGCGCTCCTGATCCCGGCCGGCGACCCGCGCCACTTCAAGGTCATCGCCTATAATCTGACCGATCGCCCGATCACCGCGACCATGATCGGCGACGGTGTAGCCGCGGGCCGTTGGTCTATGACGGGCGGAATCGACGCCAATGACGACGACCACGCCGATGTGCCATCCGCGGCGACGCCGATCGGTCTGGAACAGGGCGCTTCCGTCGCGCTCGCGCTGCCGCCTCGGCAAACCAGCGTGTTCGAATTCACACTGGCGGCGGCGGGTGAGGAACCGCGCACCCGCACCGACATCGGCCTGTCCGCGGACGATCTCGCGGTGAGAGGCGCGGGCCTGATCGCGACCATCCATAGCCTTGGGGCGAAACCCACGCCGGCCGGCACCGCGACATTGACCGACCAAGCGGGCCGGGCGATCGCGACGGCACGGTTCCCGGCCTTGGACGCGCCTTCCGATCTGCTTCCGAAAACGACGAGTGTCCGCTTCGCCCTCCCGCGCGGCGCCACGCCGGAAACACTTTCCGTCACGCTCACGCTCGATGGGACGCCCGCCGAAATCTCGACTACGAACAATCGCGCGCGGTTCGGCGCAACCATCGCCGGAGGAAGCCGCTAATCCGCTCCGATGTGATCGGCACGCCCGAGAGCATGGCGGGAGCAAGCGGAGGCCGTTATCGGCTATACGGCTGAATCAATTGGCCAAATCGAAGGTGGTACCAACCATCCTTTGCAGCTTTGCCCAAGCGAGTTGCTCACCGATGTGGAGACCTTGCAGGTACAGGCGATACGCGATCTTCACCATTTCCGGCGAGCTGCTTTCAGGGACGAAACACAAAAAGCGCCCCTCCGGATCATGAAGTTCCAGAACCCGATCCGGGTTATCGCCAAGCGGAGTCGAGACACGCGCTGGACAGTCGAGTGCGGCAAGATCACGGTTGAAGCTCTCGACAAAGAGCGCCTCGATCGATGTGGCATCGTTCATGACACCCCCCCGAACATGCGATCATCGGGCTCCCGAGCCGACGACAAAAACGCCGGGCGTGAAGATTTCGCGTCTCGATCCATAGCAAGGGCCGCCGCCCTTTTCTCCGCATGTTTCCCCAAGAGCTTGCCCGCCTATAATGCCGCTCCCGAATCGAAAGCTGCATGACCATATACAGCTCAGCGCGAGACGTCGCTGCGATAGGGTATATAGATGCGGTTTTTGGAGGCCGTGGGCTGCCAAGGCCATCTGCGAGCCACGAGGACGCGCCCGGGCCTCGCCAGCTTCAGGAACTCCGGTGACGCTCGGAGACCAGCAAGGTTGACGTAGCCGTCGCGCAAAGGCGTTCGGCCTCATCGACCAGACGGGCTTCGGTGAAGGCGACACGCCGTCCCAGCGAGATCAATCGGCCCATCGCGCGAACGCGGCCCGTCCGCGCGCTCAACGCGGATTGATAGCTGATCTTTATCTCGAGCGTGACACAGGTCATCGGCACCTCGGTCGCGCTGCTCGCCGCGAGGCCGCACGCCGAATCGAGCATCGTCGCCGCGAAGCCACCGTGTACGATCCCGAGCGGATTGTAATGCAGCGCGCCCGGCGTTGCCTCGAATACGACATGGCCTTTGTCGATTTCCACGAGGTCGATGCCGAGCAACTCCATCATCGGCGGGCGTCTTCCCTCGCTGATCATCGCACGAATTTCATCAAGGCCGGTCACAGGACGATCCCTTTGGCCGCCTGATACTCCGACACCAGCGCCGCACAGATTTCGGCGGCGGGCCGCACGGCACACGCGGTGCCTACGCCCTGCCCCGCCGACCAGATCGATTTCCAAGCACGCGCCTCTTCGGCAATCGACAGGGCACCATGCATGTCGGGCAGCGTCGCGGCGGCGAGGCTGGGCGCGAGGAAATTGGCGTTCACACCGGTGACCCTGTCCGTATAGACGACGTCGGCGGCGCGCGCGTCCAGCATCATCGCCTTCTGCGCGTCGCTCGCGAGGCTTTCCTCGGCGACGATGAAGTGCGAGCCGATATAGCCGAGATCAGCCCCCATCACGCGCGCTGCCGCGATGTGACGCCCCTGGGTGATCGCGCCAGCAAGGGCCAGCGGTCCGTCGAAGAACGTCCGTATCTCGGAGACGAGCGCGAACGGGCTAAGCGTACCAGCATGGCCACCCGCGCCGGCGCACACCGCGATCAGCCCGTCGACCCCGGCCGAGACCGCCTTCTCGGCGTGGCGCGTGCTGATGACATCGTGCAACACCAGCCCGCCATAGCTCTGCACAGCGCGCACCACCTCCGATACGGCGCCTAGCGAGGTGATGACCAGCGGCACCTTGTGCGCAACGATGCGCGCAAGATCGGCGTCGAGCCGAGTGTTGCTTTTGTGGACGATCAGATTGACACCGAAGGGTGCCGCACGGGGCACGGCGGTCAGCCGTGCCGCGATTTCTTCAAGCCATTGCTCGAAACCCTCCGTCGTGCGTTGGTTGAGCGCGGGGAACGTCCCGAGAAGCCCGGCCGTGCAGCAGGCAACGACTAGGTCCGGCCCCGACACGAGGAACATCGGCGCGACGATCGCCGGGATCGCTAGTCGCGACGAAAGGGCCGCCGGGAGCGTCAAAACGCGTCCTGATCGAGCGCCATCATCGACTTCTTGCCCGCCTTGATCTGGAGGAACAACGATGCCGTCTGCGGCAGAATCCGCTCGTAGAAGAAGGTCGCGGTCTTGATCTTGGCATCGTAGAACGCCTTCTCCTCGGTGCCGAACAGCAGCTTCAACCCGGCGATTTTGGTGGCGCGCGCATAGCAATACGCCATCGCGACGAGGCCGAGTAGCCGCAGGTAATCGCTGGCCGCAGCACCGGCTTCCTCGGGATCGGCGAGACCACGCTGCGCGATCGTCGCGGTGGAAAGCTGGAGCGCGCCGAAGGCACGGGCGAGGCCGTCGATCATCGGCTTCATCGGCCCCTCGCCGCTATTTTCCTCGATAAAGGCGGAGACGGGGTGGAAGAAGCTGCGCAGGTAGCGCCCGGTGTGCGCGCCGATCTTGCGCCCGACCAGATCGAGCGCCTGGATGCCGTTGGTACCCTCATAGATCATCGCGATCCGGGCATCACGGGCATATTGCTCGACGCCGCTTTCGCGGATGTAGCCGTGACCGCCGTAGCATTGCACCGCGAGATGCGCGCTCTCGTGGCCGAGATCGGTGAACAGCGCCTTCACCACCGGCGTCATCAGCGCGGTGAAATCGGCGGCGCGCTGCCGGACCTCGGGATCGGACGAATGCTTCTCGGCATCGAGCGCCCGCGAGACCCACCCCGCGATCGCGCGGCACCCCTCATTATACGCACGCATCGTCATCAGCATGCGGCGCACGTCGGGATGCACGATGATCGGATCGGCGGGACCGTCAGCGTTCTTGACGCCCGACAAGGATCGACCCTGCAAGCGATCCTTAGCGTAGTACACCGCCGCCTGATAGGCGGCCTCGCCGACGCCGAGCCCCTGGATGCCGACCGAGACGCGCTCGGCGTTCATCATCGTGAACATCGCGGCCATGCCCTTGTTGGGCTCGCCGACCAACCAGCCGACTGAGTCGTCGAAGTTCATCTGGCAGGTGGCGGACGCCTTGAGCCCCATCTTGTGCTCGATCGCGCCGCACGCGACACCGTTGGACGGCCCGATGCTGCCATCATCCTTGGGCAGATATTTGGGCACGAGGAACAGGCTGATCCCCTTCACCCCCTTCGGCGCATCGGGCAGGCGCGCGAGCACGAGGTGGATGATATTCTCGGTCAGGTCGTGCTCGCCGGCCGAGATGAAGATCTTCGAGCCTGTGACGCGGTAGCTGCCGTCCTCCTGCGGCACCGCGCGGGTGCGCAGCAGGCCGAGATCGGTGCCGCAATGCGACTCAGTCAGGCACATCGTCCCCGACCATTCGCCGCTCACCAGTTTGGGGAGATAGGCCCGCTTGAGATCCTCGCTCGCATGGCCCTCGATCGCGACCGCCGCACCGTGGCTGAGGCCGGGATATAGGCCGAACGAGAGGTTGGCGGAGCAGCTCATCTCCTCGACGAGCTTGCTCACCGCTTCTGGCAGGCCCTGCCCGCCCCATTCGGGATCGGAGGCGAGTGACGTCCAGCCGCCTTCGGCGAACTGCTTGTAAGCTTCCTTGAACCCTTCCGGCGTGCGGACCACGCCATTTTCAAACTGGCAGCCTTCCTCGTCGCCCGAACGGTTGATCGGCGCGAGCACCTCGCGGGAGAAGCGCGCGGCTTCCTCCAATACCGCATCGGTGAGGTCGGGGGTGAACTCCTCGAGCGCCGGGATGCCGCCGAAGCCGTCATCCTGGTGCAACTCGTTGAGAACGAAGCGCATGTCGCGCAGCGGTGCGTCATAGACTTGCATGGGTTCAGTCTCTCAATTGCGCAGCGGTTTGCCGGTTTCGAGGATGGCTTCGATACGCGCCTGCGTGCGACCATCGCGCACCAGCTTGGCGAAGCCCTTGCGTTCGAGCGCGAGCAGGTCCGCCTCGGTGACGGTATCGACCAGATCGGCCTCGCCGCCGGTCAGCACATCGGCGAGGAAGCCCGACACCACGCCATCATAGTCGGTGGCGAGGCCGCGGGCCTGGAAGCCCTTCACCGCCATGTCGAGCGCGACGCGCCCGCTCGCACCGGGCAGGCGGAAGACGGGCGGCTCGGGCGGCTGATAGCCTTCGGCGAGCGCGAGCGCCTTGGCCTTGGCGTCGGCGAGCAGCCGGTCACGGTTCATGGTGATGCCGTCGCTTGGGCGCAGGAAACCGAGTTCCTTCGCTTCCGCCGCAGACTTGGAGACGGTCGCGGTCGAGACCGTCTCGAACACTTTGGCGACCACGGGCATCGGCCCCTTGGGCATCGCCGGGTTGCTGCGCCAACGGTCGAGCATTTCGCCGCACCCGCCCCAGCCGGGGATCAGCCCGACACCGCATTCGACGAGGCCGATATAGCTTTCCGCATGCGCCTGCACCGCATCGCTGTTGAGCAGGATTTCGCACCCGCCGCCGAGCGCCATGCCGAACGGCGCGCTCACCACCGGGAACGGCGCGTATTTGAGCGCCTTGTACGCCTCCTGCCCGCCTGCGACGAGTTTTTCGATCTCGCCCCATGCGGCGATGTTCAGCGCGAACAGGGCGAGACCAAGATTGGCGCCGGCCGAGAAGTTCTTGCCCTCGTTATAGACCACCAGCGCCTTGAACTTTCCGGTGACGATCGGGATCGCCTTGCCGATCAGCGCCATCACCTCGCCGTCGAGCGCGTTCATCTTGCCGGTGAATTCGAGCGCCGCGACGCCGTCGCCGATGTCCCACAGCGCCGCCGACGCGGTCTTGACGAGCGGCTTGGAGATCAGCTTGATGTCGGCGAGCAGCAGCACCCCCTCGGGTCGCACGACATCGTGATAGTCGCCGTCGAGGCCGAGATGCTGGCGCACGCCATTCTCGACCCGGTAGAAGCTGCGCTCACCCGCCAGCGTCAGGATCGCCGGCACGGGCTTGCCCTCGTCCGCCAGCCGTTTCGCCAGCGTCGCCGCACCGATCTTGTCGATCAGTTCAAACGGGCCGAAGTTCCAATTGTAGCCGAGCTTCATTGCGGTATCGATCGAGACGATGTCGTCGGCGGCCTCCGGCACCAGCCCGGCGGCATAGCTGAGCGTCTGGCCGAGGATCGCCCAAGCATAGGCGCCAGTCGTGCCCGGCACCGCGAGCAGCGCGCCGAGATCACCCTTCGCCGCCGCGCCGGGCAGCGATTGTGGCGTGATGACCGGGCGATATGCGCCGGTCGTGAGGTCGATCGCTTCCTTGCGTTTGCCCGCCTCGCGGTTGAGCCGGTAGAAACCGCCCTTCCCCTTGCGGCCGGTATAGCCGTCCGCGATCATCGTGCCGATCAGGGGCGGGATCTTCGAAATCGCCTGATAGGGGTCATCCTTGGGCAGCGTCTCGGTGAGGCTCTTCTGGAGATGCGGCATCAGATCGATGCCGACCAGATCGACCAATCCGAACACACCCGTCTTGGGCACACCCATCGGCTTGCCCGCGATCGCGTCGGCTTCTTCCACGGTCAGCCCGAGTTCGAAGGCGGCATTGAGCGCGGCCTGAATCCAGAACGTGCCGACGCGGTTGGCGATGAAGCCGGGCGTATCCTTAGCGACCACGATCGTCTTGCCGAGCGTGCGATCGGCAAAATCAGACACGCGCGCGACCAACTCCGCGTCGCTCGCCGGGCCGGACACGATTTCGAGCAGGCGCATGTAGCGCGGCGGATTGAAGAAGTGGGTGATGAGGAAGTCGCGGGCGAACGCCTCCGAGCGTCCTTCGGTGAGATGGCCGAGCGGGATCGTCGAGGTGTTCGATGATACTGCCGTTCCAGGCCGCCGCACCGCTTCGAGCTTGGTGTAAAGCTGCTGTTTGAGATCAAGCCGCTCGACGATCGCCTCGACGATCCAATCGCATTCCGCGACGCGGGCGAGATCGTCCTCGATATTGCCCACTTCGACCAGCTTCGCGGCGGCCTTCGACATGAACGGCGCGGGCTCGGTCTTGAGCATCTTGGCGACCGCGCCCGCCGCGACTGCGTTGCGGTCGGCGGGGTCGCGCACGATGTCGAGCAGCAGCACCGGAATGCCGGCATTGGCGACCTGCGCGGCGATGCCCGCGCCCATGGTGCCCGCGCCGATCACGCAAACTTTTTTGATGGCGTCGCTCATTCCACCGCCTCCAGCACGGTGGCGATGCCCTGTCCGCCGCCGATGCACTGCGTGGCGAGCGCATATTTGCCGCCCTCGCGCTGGAGCAAAGCTGCCGCCTTCCCGACGATGCGCGCACCGGTCGCGCCAAGCGGATGGCCGATCGCGATCGCGCCGCCATCGAGGTTCACCTTGGCCGTATCCAGACCAAGATCGCCGATGCAGGCGAGCGCCTGGCTGGCGAAGGCTTCGTTGAGTTCGACCACATCAATCTGGCCGGCATCAAGACCGGCGCGCTTGAGCGCCTTGTGCGACGCCTCGACCGGACCAATTCCCATGATCTCCGGCTGACACCCCGATACGGCGACCGACTTGATCCGCGCGAGGATCGTCAGGCCGTTGGCGCGCGCATACTCCTCGCTCGTCACCAGTACCGCGCTCGCACCGTCGGTCAGCGGCGACGACGTGCCCGCCGTCACCGTGCCCTCCTGGCTGAACGCCGGCTTCAGCCCAGCCAAAGCCTCGGCGGTGGTGCCGGGGCGCGGCGTGCCGTCCTTGGCGACAACGCCCGCCTTGGTGGGGATCGGTACGATTTCGGCGTCGAGCTTGCCCGACGCCATCGCCGCCGCCGCCTTGTCCTGACTCGCCACAGCGAACGCCTCCTGCTGGGCGCGGGTGATCTGATATTTGTTGGCGACGTTCTCGGCAGTGTCGCCCATGCCCATGTACGCAGCGCTCTTCTTCGCCAGTACCGGGTTAGGGAGCGGGTTGAAGCCCATCATCGGCACCCGGCTCATCGACTCGACGCCCGCGCAGATGAAAGCCTCACCTGCGCCCAGTTGAATCTGCCCCGCGGCGATGTGGATCGCGCTCATCGAAGAGCCGCAGAAGCGGTTCACCGTCATGCCGCCAACCGAGAGCGGCAAATCCGCCAGCAAACCTACCAGCCGCGCCATATTGAAACCCTGCTCGCCTTCCGGAAAGGCGCAGCCAAGCACGATGTCCTCGATATCCTCCGCCTTAACGCCTGTCCGCTCGATCAGCCCGCGAATCACCGTTGCCGCGAGATCATCGGGTCGAACGCGCGCCAAAGCGCCCTTGCCCGCGAGGTGAAAGGGCGAGCGGGCATATCCCGCAATAACCACGTCGCGCATCAAACATGCCTCTCCATCGTTGTAGGGACTCGGTGTTTCCGAGCGTCATTCCCTAATGGTGCGATAATTGACCTATACGTCAACTGATTTTTGCGGCAAAGAGTGATTCGCGTTGCAATCGTAGCGCCGAGACCAGCACGCCGGACAACCGGCAGGACGCAATGGTTGGGAGAGAGAGGATGATGTTACTGTTGGCAGCGGCCGCCGCTGCCGCGACCGCCCCGGACATCGTGGTCGGTCGTTGGCAAACCCCTACCCGGCACGGTGTGGTGGAAATCACGCGATGCGGCACGTCGATCTGCGGGTCCCTGATCGAATCGGACGGCCTGCGCGCCGACCCGCACCTGAAGGACATCCATAACAAAGACGCTAGCCTGCGCACCCGCGCGCTAAAAGGGCTGACGATCCTCAAGGGCTTCACCTGGAAGCCAAGCGCCTGGAGCGGCGGCACGATCTACAACGCCGAAGACGGCGGCACTTACAACGCCACGCTCACCCCCACCAGCGCCGACCAGATCAAGCTCAAGGGCTGTATCGTCTGGCCGCTGTGCAAGACACAGGTGTGGACGCGTATTCGGTGATCACCTGATCGCCGGTTCACTAAAAAAGACGAGAGGATGGAGAGGTACATGAACACATTCCGCAGGACTTCCGCGCTGGCGACGATGCCGGTGATGTTCCTGGCCTTCAGTGGCGTCGCGCATGCGAGCGCTTTTTACTTGCAGGAACAGTCGGTCAAGGGTGCCGGTCGCGCCTTTTCCGGCGAAGTCGCGGACCAGGGACCGGAATCGATCTGGTGGAACCCGGCGGCGATCGGCTGGCAGGATGGTTGCGCCGGCGCGCTCGGCGTCAGCGCCATCCTGCCGCGCGGCAATGTCGTCGATCGGGGCACGGTGATCGTTCGCCCCGGCCAGGCCCCCGCCGCCGTGGGTGGAGACGCCCGTACGCGCAACCCGATCCGCAATGGCGTGCTCCCGGCCGGATCGTTCGCGTGCGGCGTGGCGCCGCGCCTGTCGGTCGGCATCTCGATCAACGCGCCGTACAGCTTCACCACCGATTACCCCGCGACCAGTTGGGCGCGCTACAGCGCCGACCGGACCAAGCTGCGCACCTATGACATCGCGCCGACAGTCGCCTTTGCCGTCACCGACAATCTCGCGATCGGCGCATCGATGAACATCGAATATTCCGACGCCACGCTTTCGAACGCGCTGCCCAATCTGTCGCCGCTGCTCCCGGACGGCGAACAGCGTCTGTCGGGCAACGGGATCGACTTCGGCTACACCGTCGGCGCGCAATATCACGTCGGACCCTTCTCGATCGGCGGCAGCTACAAGTCGGCGATCAAGCACCGCCTCGATGGATCGGTGGCGATTACCGGACTTGTCGGCCCGCTCGCCCTGCAGAACCGCACGATCCGCACCACTGCCCGGTTCAGCACGCCCTGGCAGGCGATGGTCGGCGCACGCCTGGCAGTGACGCCGGCGATCACGCTCAACGCGCAGGCGGTCCGCACCGGCTGGTCCGAGTTCGACGCGATCCGGCTCGGCGGTCCGCTCAACACCGCGCTGCCGGAAAATTACCACGACACCTGGAGCTATGCAGGCGGCGTCGATCTCACCGTCTCGCCCAAGCTGACGCTGCGCGCCGGCGTGCAGCGCGACGAAAGTCCGACAAGCGACGGCAACCGCGATGCGCGCGTGCCCGACAGCGACCGCTGGAACTTCGCGGGCGGCGCGAGCTACGCGATGAGCAAGTCCTTCACGGTCGATGCGGCGGCGTCGTACATCACCTTCAAGGACGCGAAAATTGATCGTCTTACCGCAGCCTATGTCGGCACGCCCGCGCAAACGCCGGTCGTGGTCAACGGCGCGCTGACCAACGCGCATGCGGTCGTGCTGTCGCTCGGCGGCCGGCTGCGGTTCTGACGGAGACAATAGGATGCCCGCCCTCGCCTCGTCGCCCGCCGACACCGTGAACGAACCGTTCGCGATCCACCCGCGCCTCCTCACCGATCTGCTCGATCATGCGGTGGCGACCTGGCCGGAGCGGATCGCGATCGATTTCCTCGGTCGAACGTGGACGTACGGGGCGCTCGGCGCGCTCGTCGCGCATGCCGCGCGCGGGTTGCAGGATCAGGGGCTGAAGCCGGGCGACCGCTTCGGCCTCTGCTTGCCAAATTGCCCGTATTTCGTCGTGCTGTATTTCGCCGCGCTCCGGGTCGGGGCAATCGTGGTGCAGTTCAACCCGCTCTACACCGAGCAGGAACTCGATCATCAGATCCGCGATTCGGGCACGCGCATGATCGCGGTGCCCGATATCGGCGCGATCCACGACAAGGTGGAAACCGTCGCAAAGGGCACTACGATCGAGCGGATCGTGGTGTGCGGCATGGCGGACATGCTGCCGACAATACAGGCACTCGGCTTCACCTTCCTAAAGCGCAAGGATCACGCGCATATCGCCGACCGGCAGCTAAACCTGCCGCTGCGTGCCCTGCTCGCCAACAGAACCGCGCCCACGTCCGTCCCGGTGCGCCCGGACGACGTGGCGGTGCTCCAATATACCGGCGGCACCACGGGCGTACCGAAAGGCGCGATGCTCACTCACGCCAATCTCACGGCCAACAGCGCGCAGATGCTGGCGCACGTCGGCGGGCTCCGTCCGCTTCAGGAACGCACACTCGGCGTACTGCCGATGTTCCACGTCTTCGCACTCACCACCGTACTCAACTTCTCGATCGAGATCGGCGCGGAGATGGTGTTGTTGCCGCGCTTCAACATGACGCAGATGCTGCGCACGCTGAAGCGCAAGCCGCCGACGCAATTTTTCGGCGTCCCGACCATCTACGCGGCTGTCAACGCACTGCCGGAAGCGCAGATACCCGATCTTTCGAGGGTACGCGCGTGCATCTCAGGCGGCGCCCCGCTTCCCCACGAAGTCCGCGAGACCTTCGAGCGCCGCACCGGCGCCCGCGTGGTCGAAGGCTACGGCCTGTCCGAAGCCTCGCCCATCATCGCTTGCAATCCCCTCGAAGGGCTTCTCAAACCGGATAGCTGCGGCCCGCAGTTCCCGGCGACGATCCTCGAGATTCGCGACCCGGCGGCGCCCGAACGGCTCATGCCGACGGGTGAACGTGGCGAGGTCTGCGCACGCGGGCCACAGATCATGAAAGGCTATTGGGGAAAGCCGGCCGACACCGACGCAGTCTTTGTCGATGGCGCACTGCGCACCGGGGACATCGGTTATCTCGATGCGGACGGATATTTGTTCCTGGTCGATCGGATCAAGGATGTCATCCTGTGCGGCGGCTACAATGTCTATCCACGCACGATCGAGGATGCCACGTACCAGCATCCAGCCGTGAAGGAGGCGATCGCCATCGCCATCCCGGACGCGTATCGCGGCCAGTCGCCAAAGCTGTTCGTCGCGCTTCACGAGGGTCAGCATCTCGACGTCGCGGAACTCCGCCAGTTCCTTGAGGCGCGGATCAACAAGATCGAGATGCCCAAGGAGTATGAGTTCCGCGACAGCCTCCCCAAGACCCTGATCGGCAAACTTTCCAAGAAAGAGCTGATCGCGGAAGACAGGGCCAATCGTGCGTCGCACGAGAAAACATCTTGACCCAAATGCGCCTTCCTGTTCGTCAGCGCAGTATGCCGTGTGGGTGGAGCGACAGGTGAATACGTCGGAAAATCTGGAAAGTGTCAGGGCATTGGTCCGCAAAGCCCCTGCTGACGGTGTAAGAAAAGGCATCCAAGAAGTTGCCGAACAGCTCGGGGTCACGCAGCGGACACTGCGTTTCTACGAGGGGAAAGGCTTGATCGAGCCCGAACGCGTCGGCAGCACACGTGTCTACACGCGGCGAGACATCGGCCGGATGCAACTCATCCTGCGCGGCAAGCGCCTCGGCTTCTCGATCCGAGAGATCGTGGAATTTCTCGATCTGTACGACGCCGATCCCGCGCACGTCGAGCAGATGGCGCGGCTCGCCGAACGCGTCCGCGAGCGGCTGAGCGATCTCGAAAAGCAGCAGGTCGCGCTGGTCGATACGATCCGCGAGTTGCGCCAGATCGAACATGAGGCGATGGAGCGGTTGGAACAAGCCGGCGCGCTCGAACGCACGGCGGCGAAAAGATCCCGGCCTCCCGCACGCTGACGCCGGCGATCGCCCCGGGTCACAGGGCGCGCATCTTGCCAAATTTCCGCGATGTCGTACGAACATACAAGATCAACTCCGGGAGGCCGCGTGGAGAAACCCGATCGTCCGGTGCGCAGCGCCACGATCATCGACGTGGCGGCGCGCGCGGGCGTTTCCGCGATGACGGTGTCGCGCGTCATCAACGGCCGGGACGGAGTCCGTCCCGAAACGCGTGAAGCGGTCGAAAGCGCGATTGAGGCGCTGTCCTATACCCCCAACGCCGCCGCACGCAGCCTCGTCACCGCGGCCGAATTGCGCGTGGGCGTGGTCTATTCCAATCCAAGCGCCGCGTTCATGAGCGAGTTCCTCACCGGCATCTTCGAGGAAGCCTCCACGCGCGGCGCCCGCCTGATCCTGCTGAAAGGCGAAGGTGGCGCACCGCCGCCCCGGCCCGCGCTGGAGAAGCTCGCCGAGTCGGGGCTGTCCGGCATCATCCTCGCCCCGCCGCTCGGCGAGGCGCCGATCGTGTTGAACGTGCTGCGCGGCCTGGGGCGGCCGCTCGCCGCGGTGGGGGCGTATGATGTGCCCGACGCGACCTGCGTCCGCATCGACGACCGCCGTGCAGCATGCGAGATGACGCAATATCTGCTCGAACTGGGCCATCGACGGCTCGGCTTCGTGCTTGGCAACCCCGATCAAGCCGCGAGTGCCGAGCGCATGGCCGGCTTCTACGATGCCGTGCGCGACGCGACCAACGTCGAGGTGAAAGTGGCACAGGGGGACTTCAGCTACGGTTCCGGCCTGATCGCGGGCGAACAATTACTCGACGGTCCCTCGCCCCCAACCGCGATCTTCGCGAGCAACGACGATATGGCGGCGGCGATCGTATCGGTCGCGCATCGGCGGCAACTTGACGTGCCGCGCGAACTCACGGTCGTCGGGTTCGACGACACCACCGCCGCAGTTACGCTCTGGCCTCCGCTCACCACGATCCGCCAGCCACTCCACCAGCTCGCCGCCGAGGCGCTGGCCGTGGTCGCGTCCGAAGCAACCGGCAGCAACCGGAAAGCGCGCCGACGCCGCGAACGCGTGCTCGACCATAGCATCGTCAAGCGCGCGTCCACCGCTCGGCCCGCTTAAGCGGAGGTCGAATCCTTTCCCGCATAGCGGAACCATTCGAAGTCGGCGGGCATCGCCGTGCCGGACAGATCCTGGCACGCCATGCCGACGAAGGTGCCGGTGAAGTTCGGCATACCAGGCGCCGTTACCTCGTCGGAAAGGATGCTTGCGTCGAAGGCCGTCGGCACGACGTCCCATTCATCCGAACCATCCATCCGCCAGGCGAAGTGCAGCACATCCAGGGCGACCGTAACGCGCAACTCTATCGCGCCGTCGGGCAAGGCGGGCACGACGACACTGGTCTCGCATCCGATTTCAGGATGGGCCGACATCACCTGAAGCTGGCGCACACCAGCGTCCACCGTCACGTTCAGATAATGGAATTTGGTGGAGTTGTAATAGCAGATCAGGCCGGCGGCCTGCTGGAAGTGAGTCGGTGCGAACTCCATACGCGTCGTCACCGTATAGTCGAAATGCTCCTGCCGACGCGCGACCAGCGCTTGCCGAAAGTGGCTCCCGACCGTCTCGCGCCCGAACAGGCGGAGGCGGCCGGGACGGGCCGTAAGGCTGAACAGGTCGTCTGGATCGGGCGTGCGCAGCCACTGAAACTCTTCAGGCAGATCGGGCTGATCGAAGCGACCGTCCCATACGCGTTGCGGCCAGGGCACAGGCGCCAGATCCGGCGCTTGTGGCGCCAACTCGGGCTCGGCATCGCCGTTGATCGTGCGCAGCCAGCCGTCTTCGCCCCAGCGCACAGGCTGGATCGCCGTTTCCCGACCGAACACACAGCGCTCGCGCCCCGGTAGCGGACGCCCGCAGAGATAGGTCAGCCAGGTCGTGCCGTCGGCGAGGTCGACGAGATCGCCGTGCCCGGCGCGCGCGATCGGCGCATCGCGTCGTCCGCGCGCCGTCAACACCGCGCCATCGGGATGCACTTCGTACGGCCCGAAGATCGAACGCGATCGCGCCATCACGACCGCATGGTCCCAGCCCGTACCGCCCTCCGCCACCATCAGATGATACCAGCCGTCCCGCTTGTAGAGATGCGGCCCTTCGGTGAAGCCGCGTTCGGTGCCGGTGAAGATCAGCTTCGCCTCGCCGATGAGCCGCAGCGCGGCGCGATCGAACTCCTGGATCACGATGCCGGCGAAGCGGCCCCGGTTTGGCCGGTGATCCCACAACATGTTGAGCAGCCAGCTCCGGCCGTCGTCATCGTGGAACAGCGCCGGATCGAAGCCGCTGCTGTTGAGGTAGATCGGATCGGACCAGTCGCCGTCGATCCGGTCGCACGTCACCGCATAATTGTGAAAGTCGCGCAGAGACGCGCCGGACGCGCCGTTCACCGTGGTTTGACCATAGCGCTTTACATCGCTGTAAATGAGCCAGAATTTCCCGTCGGCGTAGCTGAGGTCGGGTGCCCAGACGCCGCAGGAATCGGGGTCGCCGCGCATATCGAGTTGGGCGGCGCGGCGCAGCGGGCGCGCGGCGAGGCGCCAGTGCACCAGATCGCGGCTGTGATGGATCTGCACGCCCGGATACCATTCGAACGTCGAGGTGGCGATGTAGATGTCGCCCCCCACGCGCACGATCGAAGGGTCGGGGTTGAAGCCGCGAAGGATGGGGTTCTGAAGGCGGGTCATGCGGGCTTACGCACCAAGGTCCACAACAATATCGCTCCTATAAGATCCATAAGGCCGAGCAGGATGAAGAACGGCTCGTAACCGACCAGATCGACCATCCCGCCGAGCACCAGCGAGAAGACCAGCACGCCGAGGTTGCCGGCCAGCCCGGCCAGCCCCGCGGCGGTCGCCACTTCGTTGCGGCGGAACAGATCGGAGGCCATCGTGATAACGGTAACAGAGAGGGTCTGGTGCGCGAAGCCGCCCAGGCACAGCAAGGCGATCGCCGCGTAGGGGCTGACGACGGTGCCGACCAGCGCCATTCCGGTCATCATCACCGCGCCGAGCGTGAATGCGCCGCGCCGCGCATTGATCAGGGACACGCCGCGCCGCTGAAGGAACGCGGCGACCGCCGGGCCGAAGAGGCAGCCGAGATCGGCCGCGAGAAACGGCAGCCACGCGAAGAGCGCAATCTGGGTGAGATCGAACCCACGCACCCGCACCAGATACAAGGGCATCCAGAACGACAGCATGCCCCAGACCGGATCGGCCAGCAGCCGCGGCAGCGCGATACCCCACAGATCGCGGCGACGCAGCAGCGACAGAATGGAAGGACGCGCCGAGTCGGCCGCGAGGCGCGTCTCCTGCCCGGCGGCGATATGCTCCCGCTCCGCCTCGCTCAAGTGGCGATGCCGCTGCGGCGTGTTGTACCAGGCGAGCCACGCCAGACACCAGACGACGCCGAGCCCGCCCGCGACGACGAAGGCGAGCCGCCAACTCTGCATCATCACCGCCCAGGCGACCAGCGGCGGCGCCAATACCGCGCCGAACGACGCGCCGATATTGTAGATGCCGCCGGCTGCACCGCGCTCGCGCGCCGGGAACCATTCCGCCACCAGCTTCTGCCCCGCCGGTTGCGCCGAGCCCTCGGCGAGGCCGAGCAACCCGCGCAGGCCGGCGAAACTCAGCCAGCCGGCCGCGAAGACATGCGCCATCGTGACCAGCGACCAAACCATCGCGCACAGGAAGAAGCCGATTCGCAGCCCGGCGCCATCGAGCAAATATCCCGCCAGCGGCTGAAGCATGACCCCGACCTGAAACGCGCCGGTGATCCAGCTATATTGCTGGGTGCTGATGTGCTGTTCCGCGAGGATCACCGGCGCGGCGACGCCGAGCACGGAGCGCGCGAGGTAATTGAGGATCATCGCGCCGACGAACAACGCGATGATCGTCCAGCGCAGCTTTGGAATGCGGGCGGAACGCAAAGGGGCAACTCCGTTAACGTAAACATCGCCGCGCCCTGATGGACATGCGGCACAAGGCGGCGGCGGCTCCGAAAACGATCCTGACGACCGTTTCTGGCGTAACGCCCTCCTGACGCTTGCACTAGCCGAGGTCACATCGCCTTGACAAGCATCGCTAGTAGGACTAATTCGAAGATGTTAACGTAAACATTGTGCGGCGCACAAAAGCAAAGCCGCCGTTGACGCCATGATGCTCGGTCCAACGGCACATGGGACTAGTAATGGCTACGAAAAGGGGAGAAAATACCTGAAACACATTCCTTCAGCATTGCAGCATCACGCTACGCTGTCACGCCCGATCAAGTGACCGCGATCGCCTCACGGCGAATCGGCGAAGATGCAAGCGCAGGCGCGCGGCTGACGTCCGCGCGGTGCAGAATCACCAACCGCTCCGGTCCTCGGTTTCGCGTCCGGAAGAAGCAAGAAACACGCCTTACAGGCCAGGGGAGATATACATGTCGTTGAAAGCTTTGGATTGCCGCTCATCCCTATTGCGTGGCGCATCGTTGGCGGCGGTCATCGCCTGTCTGCCCTTGCCGGCGTTCGCGCAAGCACCGGCGCAATCGGCCCCGGAACCCGCTGCGGAAGCGCCCGCGACGCTCGACGCGCAGACGCCCGCCCAGTCCGACTCCGCCGCACGCGACATCGTCGTAACCGGCTCGCGCATCGCGACGCGCGGCTTCACCGCGCCCACACCGACGACGGTGATCAGCGCGCAGGACATCGCGCAGAACGCGCAGCCGAACATCTTCAACACGATCGCGCAGTTGCCGTCGCTGCAAGGCTCGACCGGCACGCAGGTCAACACGTTCAGCACGTCGAGCGGCCAGCAGGGCCTCAGCTCGTTCTCGCTGCGCGGTGTGGGCGCGATCCGCACGCTGACGCTGCTTGACGGCCAGCGCGTCGTCGGCGCGAACGTGACCGGCGTGCCCGACGTCAGCCTGTTCCCGCAATTGCTGGTCCAGCGCGTCGATGTCGTCAACGGCGGCGCCTCGGCCTCCTACGGCTCGGACGCGGTCGGCGGCGTGGTCAACTTCATCACCGACACGCGCTTCACCGGCATCAAGGGCAATCTCCAGGGCGGTATCACCACCTATGGCGACAACAAGCAGATCCTGGCGCAGTTGGCGGTCGGCCACAGCTTCCTCGATGGCCGTCTGCATGTCGTCGCCAGCGGCGAATATGCCCATGACCAAGGCGTCGATGGCGGCGACTTCGGCCTGAAAATGGCGGGCGGTCGCAAGTGGTTCGACCAGACCTCGATGATCGATCGCGGCGTGCTCAACGACGGATCGCCGCAGTTCATCATCCGCAACAACGTTCAGTCGAACAGCTTCGCCAAATACGGCCTCATCACCGGCGGCCCGCTCCAGGGCATCGCGTTCGACCAGTCTGGCCGACCGTTCCAGTTCCAGTATGGCTCGAACGGCGTGCCGACGCGCTTGCCGGCGGGCGGCGTGAACGGTTGCTATGGCGGATTCTGCCTCGGCGGCGATCTGTCGGGCAACGTCGATGTGGGCCGTTCGCTTCAGTCGGCGCTCCAGCGCGTAGGCGGCTACACCCGCGTCGGGTTCGATATCGCGCCTGACAACGAACTGTACGCGACCGTCAACGTCGGCCAGGTCAAGACCAACAACCAGCCTGTCAACGGCATGAATAGGCCGGGTCTCACCATTCAGTGCGACAATGCGTTCCTGCCCACCGCGATTTCGGATGCGTGCCGGACCGCGAACATCACCAACTTCCAGTTCGGCACCAGCAATGCCGCCCTTGGTAACACGCGCGTCTATACCAATCGCCGTCAGTATCGCTTCGTCGGCGGCGCGAAAGGCCGCGTGGCGGTCGCGGGCAGCGAATGGTCGTACGACATCTACGGCGAGCACGGCACGAACTATACCAACGTTGACGTCAACAACATCCTGCTCACCCCGCGCTTCAACAAGGCGATCGATGCGATCTCGCTGGGCGGTGCGATCGTGTGCCGCGACCCCGTCGCGCGCGCGAACGGCTGCCAGCCGCTCAACGTCTTCGGCGGCAACCCGTCCGCCCAGTCCCTGAAGTACATCATGCCGGATAACGGCCCGTACCAGCGCACCCGCCAGACGCAGGACGTGCTGAGCCTCAACTTCTCGGGCTCGCCGTTCAGCACCTGGGCAGGGCCGCTCTCGATCGCGTTCGGCGGCGAGTTCCGGCATGAATTCTACAAGGTCACCGCCGATCCGTACGGCGCGGGCTTCGCCAACACGCCGGCCAACAGCGACTATCCGGCCGATCCCATCCTGAATGCCAGCGGCAATGGCAACTGGTATGCCGGCACGTACAAGAACGGCCACGGCGCTTACAGCGTCAAGGAAGGCTTCATCGAGACGAACGTGCCGCTCGCCGACTCGGAAGCGCTCGGCAAGGCGAACCTGAACGGTGCGGTGCGCATCACCGATTACAGCACCTCGGGTACGGTGTGGGCATGGAAGATCGGCGGCACCTGGGCACTGCCGATCGACGGATTGCGTATCCGTGCCGTCACCTCGCGCGACGTGCGTGCGCCCAACCTGTCCGAACTGTTCGCGGCACCCGTCACGCAGACGCTGCCGAACTTCTTCGATCCGTACACGAAGACCAACGTGCTGGTCGTTCAGAACCAGATCGGCAACACCGCGCTGAAGCCGGAAATCGCCCGCAACACGACCGCTGGCATCACCCTGGCCAATCCGAAATGGCTACCGGGCCTGAACCTGTCGTTCGACTGGTACAAGATCAAGATCGATGGCGTCATCTCGGGCCTGAGCGCGAACGACATCGTCAATTTCTGCTTCCAGAACATCCTCACCTCGACCTGCAGCGCGTTCAACCTGAACCCCGCCAACGGCCAGACCTTCATCAATGTGCAGTCGTTCAACCTCGCTTCGATCGACACCGAGGGCTTCGACATCGAAGCCAGCTATCGCTGGCAGCGTCCGCTCGGTCTGCCGGGCAATTTCACGGTGCGCGCGCTCGCCACGCACGTGATGAAGTTCGTCACCGACACCGGCTTGCCCGGCACCATTACGATCGACTCGGCCGGCGACAACACCGGCAACACGCCGAACTGGAAGTGGTTGGCGGTCCAGAGCTACGACACCGACTCGTTCTCGTTCCTGCTTCAGGAGCGCTGGTTCAGCAACGGCACCTACGGCAACAAGTACATCGTCTGCCAAGCCGGTTCCTGCCCGGTTTCAAACAACAACCACCCGACGATCGACAACAACTTCTATCCGGGCCGCTTCTACATGGACGTGGGCGGCAGCTACAATATCACCAAGGACTTCACCGCCTACTTCAAGATCGACAATATGTTCGATGTCGATCCGGCACCGTCGACGATCTTCAACAACCCGTCGCTGTACGATCAGCTCGGCCGCACCTTCCGTCTGGGCGTCCGCTTCAAGATGTAACCTCCCCCCTCTGATGGGGCGCGGCTTTCCGCCGCGCCCCTTTTTTTGTCTTGATGGGATGACGACCATGAAAGCAATGCTTGCGACCGCCTCGATCGCCGCTCTGATGACGGGCGCCCCCGTCGCCGCAGCGCCGGCGGCACCAAAGCCGGTGGTGGTTCGGATCGACACGGCGCGGCGCGCGACGCCGGTCAGCCCGCACGAATATGGCATGTTCATCGAGCCGATCGGCGGGCTGGTCAATCGCACGCTGTGGGCCGAACTGCTCGACGACCGCAAATTCTATTATCCCGTCGTTCCCGCCTCGCGCGACACGCCACCGCCGCTCAACGCCGAGGGCCGCCCCGGCGTGACCTATCGCAAATGGCGGCCGATCGGCGGCGATGATGCGGTGACGATGGACACGACCGCACCCTATGTCGGCACCCAGAGCGCGAGCGTGGCCGTCGGAGGCGCAACCCCGCGCGGGCTGAGCCAGGACGGCATCGGCGTGGCTCGGGGCAAGCGCTATACGGGGCATCTGTGGATCAGCGGCGATGGCGGCGCCGCGGTGACGGTGGCGCTCGTCTGGGGTTCGCGACCGGAGGATCGGCAGAGCATCGCCCTGCCCTCCGCCGCTGGCGACTGGCATCAGGCCGATTTCGCCTTCACCCCCACCGCCGACAGCAAGGACGCACGGCTGGAGATCACCGGTACCGGCACCGGGCGTTTCCGGATCGGCGCGGTCTCGCTGATGCCGGCGGACAATATCAACGGTTGGCGCGCCGACACCACCGCGATCGCCAAGTCGCTCAACTCGGGCTTTTGGCGGCTGCCGGGCGGCAATTTCCTGTCCGATTGGGATTGGCACGAGGCGCTCGGCCCGCGTGACAAGCGCGCGCCGATGTTCGACCATGCGTGGAGCGCGATGCAGACCAACGATCTCGGCATGGACGAGTGGATGGATTTGTGCCGCATCATCGGCGTCGAACCCTATGTCACCGTCAACGCCGGGCTGGGCGACGCCAATTCCGCCGCCGAGGAGGTCGAGTATCTCAACGGCGCGGCGACCACCGATTGGGGCGCCAAGCGCGCCGCCAACGGCCATGCCGAGCCATACGGCGTGAAATGGTGGAACATCGGGAACGAGCCGTTCGGCTGGTGGCAGATCGGCAAGACCTCGCTCGATTATTATACGATCAAGCACAATGACTTCGCCGCCAAGATGCGCGCGCGTGACCCGTCGATCGTGCTGATCGCCTCGGGCGCCATGCCCGACCAGCTTCACCCCAAGGGCGTGCAGCAGAATTCCTCGCTGGAGAGCATCCAGCCCAAGTTCGGCACGGAGGAAGACTGGACGGGCGGCCTGTTCGCGAAATCCTGGGGTACCTTCCAGGGCATCACCGAACATTGGTACGATCGCGCCGAAGCGCGCCCCAACGCGCCGCGCGACGACGAGTTGATGGAGTTCGTGCGCTCGCCGTCAAACCATGTCCGCATGGAGGCGCTCGAATGGGGCATCTACCAGCAACGCTTCCCCAAGCTGCGCGATTCGGGCGTGTTCCTGTCGATCGACGAATATGCCTATATGGCCGGGCCGCCGACCCTGAAGTCGTCGCTCGCCTATGCGACGGTGTTGCAGGAGATGCTGCGGCACACCGATTTCCTCAAGATGGCGGCGTTCACCACCGGCGTTTCGACGATGGATATCACCCCCACCGACGCGACGCTCAACGCGACCGGCATGGTGTTCAAACTGTTCGGCGAGCATTTCGGCGCGGGCACGATTCCGGTCGCGGTTGACGGATCATCACCGCAGCCCGAGCCGAAATACCCGGTCGGCTATGCCCATCCCAAGGTTGTGGCGGGCAGCCCGACCTACCCGCTCGACGTCATCGCGGGGCTCTCCCCCGACGGCAAGACGCTGCGCGTCGGCGTGGTCAACGCGACCTATCAGCCGCAGCGGCTGGCTCTGTCCCTCGCGGGCGCGACGCTGCGCGGTGGCGGGGCGCGCTGGCTGCTCGCCGGCAAAGCGCTCACCGCCGAGAACAAGGTGGGCGCGCCTGCGGGCGTGACGATCCGCGAAACCAGCGTTAGCGGTGCTGCGCACGGACTGGTCGTGCCCGCCACCTCTGCGGCGATTTACGAACTGCCGCTGCGGTGAGCGCGGGCGGCGGCGCTCCACCGCCGCCCGCTTCTCCGTCACACCTCGGTCGCGAACAGCGCGTGGTGGGTTAGAATGAACAGCGTGCGGCCGTCGCCGCCGCCCAGCACCAGTTGCAGCGGCCGCTCGGGCACATCGATACGGCGGAGCAGCGCGCCATCGGGCGCATAGACGAACACCTGCCCGTTCGCGACATACAGCGTTCCGTCCGCGCCCCGCGCGACACTCTCGCCGCCCCGATCCGCGACGATCTTGAGGTCAGTGACGCTGCCGCCCGCCCCGACCAGACCGCTGTAGGTGCGGTTCTCCGAGGCGTTGGTCAGCGTCACGCGCGCCCCCGGCGCTGCGCCGACGAGGCCGTAGGCATCGAGCGGATCGGACCAGCGCCAGCCTTGCTGGTCGTCCGGCCCCTGGTTCCACACGCGAAACGCCGGCAGCACCAGTGAGCCGTCGGGCGAGACATATTCCTGCGGCTTGGCCTCGCCCATCTTGGTGGTGAAGAAGTCGGCGAGCGTCGGATAGGTGTAGGTTTTCGGATCGATCCGATCGTCGAACTCGCCGTTCGCCCAGACGTTGCCCGGCAGCAGCGTGGTGGCCGACGGATGCGGCCGGACCGGCGTGGGCGCGATCACCCGCACCGCCGCCGGCTTGGCGGGATCGATGCTGTACACCGTCCCATCGCGTCCGGCGGAGGACAGCACCATCAGGTCGCCCGAGCGATCGACCGCGAGGCTGACCGGATCGAGCGGCAGATCGGCGATCGTCTCCAGCCCGCCCGCGCGCGACCAGCCGTGGATACGGTTGAAGAAGCGGTCGATGAAGTACAGCTTGCCCTTCGCATCGGTCGCTGCGCCGGCGATCGAGTAGAAGCCGTCAGCGAGCTTCTCGACACCTTGAGTGACCGGCACGGCGCTTGCCGTCGCAGCGGCACCGGGCGCGGCCGGCACGTCGAGCTTGGCGAAATCGCGTTCACGCACCTGCTGCTGGCGCGTCATGTCGGTGATCGCGTTGTCGAACGGATATTTGCTCGCCCGTGCGAACGTGCCGCAGCCCTTGGTGTCGCAGCTCGCGAAACCGCTTTCGGCGTTCACCTGCACGTTGCGAAAGCGGATGTCGCCTGAGTTGAACAGCCGGATCGCCGTGTCCATCGGCTTGGCGGTGCGCGTCACGCGGTAGGAATGGTAGTTGGCGAACAGGATGTTGCGCGTGTCGTGAAACTCGGTCGAGACCGCGTTGACGCCGTCGCGGACCTCCTGCTCGGTCTGCGGGCCGAGGAACTCCCAGTTCGCGACATTCTCGAGCACGATTTCATGCCGATAGTGGTGCTCGGCGGAGAGTTCGTAGACATGGCCCGGGGTGGTGGTGTCCGAGACGCGAAAACCCGCCGACGCGAGCGTGTTGGGCGACCAGATCGCCGCGAACGTGCCACCACCGCCGTCGGTCACCCAGATGCTCGCCGGTTGCCCGTCCTGGCGCACGCGCGGATCGCCGGGGCGCGCCTGCATCGTGCCGTCGCGAAGCACGGGGCCTTCGATCCGCACGTCGTTGACCATCGAGGCGGCACCCGCCTTCCACACCAATGCAGATGCGCGGGGATTGATGCTACCGGCCCACAACCCCAGCCCGGAGACGATCGCATCGCCGCCCTTCGCGCTTTCCAGCAGCGCTTTGGGACTGCCGACACCGGCGAAGGCGGGGGTATCGTCGCGCAGGAACAGCCGCGTGCGTGCCGGGTGGAGCGCGATCAGCACGCTATCCGGCCGCAGCTTGAGCGTGTCGGTGAGGCGGTAACGCCCGACCGGCAAATAGAGCACGCGGTGCGTGTCGATCGCGCGCTGGAGCGCTGCGGTATCGTCGGCCTCACCATCGCCCTTCGCGCCGAGATCATGCGCGTTCGCCCAGGCGGAAACCGGCGGCATCGCCCGGATCGCCGGCGCGGGCGCGGTGGGCATGCGCGTGAGCGGGACGATATCGGCGTCGGTGGCATATTCCCCCATCTGCCCGAGGCCGGCGAGCTTCAGCCCGTAGGAGAAATCGCGCACGCGGTAGCGGGCGCCCGCACCCGCCACCACAGTACCGCTCTCCCGCATCCGCGCGAACACCGGCACGTTCTGCGCGACGGCGTTGTCGAAGCCGATCTTGGTGTGGACGTCCTTCTCGTTCGAGATCAACACGCCCGCCTTGGCGATATTCTCGAAGCGGACGTCCTTGCCCCACAGGAAGTCCGAATAGCCCCGGTCGATCTCGATCCCGACCGGCGTGTCGCGGATCTCGACATTGACCAAGGTCAGCCCGACCTCATGCTCGCGGATCGCAGCGTCGCGCTGCCCTTCGAACGTCGAATCGAGCAGAGTGAACGGCCACATCGGCGCGGTCTTCTCGGTGACGATGCCGTAGCGCCCGCCGTAGAAATGCAGATCCTCGCAGGCGTTGCCAACCTGATAGACGCCCGCGAACCCAGATCCGAGATGAAAGTCGATGTGGCGCAGATAGGCGTGCTGCGCGACACGGAAGCGAACCGCGACCGCTCCGGCATTGCCGTCGCCGATCTCGAAATCGACGTTGGAGAGCGCGGAATAGAAGGTCGTCTGCGTCGCATCGAAGATCGTCGGATCGAACGGAACGGTCGTCCGCGGCGGCACCGCCGGCTTGCCCGAACGGAACTGGTCTTCACCGGTGAACGCGACCATCGCACCGATGCCGCTGGCGAAACCGGGCGTGTTGTCCCCGAGCACGATGACGGGCCGCGTCTTGCCCACACCGAATACGCGCACGCCCGAGCGCAGCAGAATGCTACGACTGATCCGGTAGCGTCCGGACGGGACGAAGACCAGGCCGCCGGCGTTCGGCGCGGCGGCGGCGTCGATCGCCTGTTGCAGCGCGGCGGTATCGTCCGCGCGCCCGTCGCCCACGCCCTTGACGATCACCGCGCGCGGATCGGCGGGAAGCGACTGGTACACCGAGGTGGAACGCGCCGCCGCAACCGCCGGCGTCATTGCGGCCAGCATCGTGCCGACCAGAAACGCTGCCTTCATCGTCATCCTCCCAAATCGCCGCGCCACGCGGATGCGCGGGCCGAACGGCACCAGCGATGCGCTGCGGATTTCACAGTCGATCGAACCACTTCCCCGTAGCAGCGAGGGATGTTAACGTAAACATAACATATGGTCGTAAATGCGCAATCATGGCGCGAAACATGGCCCGGGCGGCGATATAGCTCGCGCGACGGATGGAGGGGATGGATGGCGATTCGATGTGCCCGGCGGCGTAGCTTCGTATGAGCGGTGAAGACTGGCGGCTGGTGATCGCGGCGGTCGCGGGCATCGTTCTGTCCGTGATGTTGATCGTGCGGGTGCGGTTGCACCCTTTCATCGGCCTGTTGTGCGGCGCGTTCGCGGTGGGGCTGTTCGCGGGGCTGCCGCTCGCCGACACCGGCAAGGCCGTGCAGAAAGGCGTCGGCGATATCATCGGCGGCACCGGTCTGGTGGTCGCGCTCGGGCTGTCGCTGGGTGCGATGCTCCATCTGTCGGGCGCAGCGGCGTCGTTGGCGGCCAGTGCCCTCCGCATGACCGGCGTTCGCGCCGCACCGTGGGCGACGCTCGGCGTCGCGATCATCATCGGCTTGCCCTTGTTCTTCGAAACCGGGCTGGTGCTGCTGCTGCCGATCGTGGTCGCCGCCGCCGAGGCGATGCCGCACGAAAAGGACAATGACGCCGCCAAGCTGCGGCTCATCATGCCGGCACTGGCCGGGCTCGGCGTGGTTCACGCGCTCGTGCCGCCGCATCCGGGGCCGCTGCTGGCGGTCGAGGCGCTGCATGCGAGCCTAGGCCTGACGATGGTGTACGGCATCCTCCTCGCCGTTCCCGTGGCGGTGCTGGCCGGGCCGTTGCTAGCACGAATCGTCGCGCCCGGCGTCCGGCTCACGCCGAGCGTATTGAGCGATCACACCCTGGACCTGACGCCGCCGCCACGCGCGGTCTCGCTGCTGATCGTGCTGCTGCCGGTGTTGCTGATCGGGATCGGCGAGCTCGGGCAGCTCGTCCCCGCCGTGGCAGGCTCGGCCCTGCTGGGGGCGGCGCGCAATCCTGTGCTGGTACTGCTCGTCACCAACTTGCTTGCCCTGCCGCTGTTGTTTGGCCGCCGGCTGGCCGAAGCGGTCGTGCAGGACGCGGTGTGGCACGAGACGATGGGCGGCGCGGGTGCGATTCTGCTCGCGATCGGCGCGGGCGGTGCGCTCAAGCAGGTGTTGGTCTCGGCGGGGCTGTCCGATCTGCTCGCGCGTCTGGTGCTCGCGTATCCGGTGTCGCCGCTGCTGCTCGGCTGGCTGGTGGCGGTCGCGATACGGCTTGCGGCCGGATCGGCGACGGTCGCGACGATCACCGCCGTGGGCATCATGCCGGGCGTGGTCGCCGCCTCGGGCGTGTCGCCCGAACTGACGGTGCTGGCGATCGGCGCCGGATCGGTGTTCTTCAGCCATGTCAACGATCCGGGCTTCTGGCTGGTGAAGAGCTATGTCGGCACGTCGACTCCCGATACGTTCCGCACCTGGTCGATGGTCGAGACGGTGATCTCGGTCGCGGGCCTCGCCGGCGTGTTCGCGCTCAGCTACGTGGTCTGACGCACGGCCGGAGTTCTTTCGCGAGACCGCTATCATCGTTTCTGATCGCCGGAAAAAATCATCTTGAGAAAGCGCTTGCGGACGAAATTTGATAGCGATACCATCATCATCAACAGGGCGACGCAAGTCCTGTGTCACGCGCGTAACGAAGCCAGAATAGGTGCCGCGTTCGGGGAGGAGTATGAACACATTGCTTCGCCGTACCGGCATCCGAACCTTGCATCCTCGCGCCCGCGTCGCCTCGATCCGTTTTGCCGTTTCTGTTCTTCCCCCACCTAAGGGGTGCCACGTTGGCACCCCAACCTTTTGGGGCGGATGAGCGGCCACCAGTTCCAAACGACAACGACAAGCCGCCATCCACCGAGCGGCCGACATGGGGAGAGGGATGCATGATCCGGACAGACATGCTGTTGGGCCGCCGCGAGGCGCTGTTGGGCTCGGCGCTAGCGGGCGCCGGACTGGCCGCAGCGCCGATAGCGGCATCGGCGGGGCGCGCCGCGCCACCGGCGGCGGCGGCGGCGGGAAGCTGTTCCACGCCGCACAGTGCGATCGCCAAGACGCAATATGGCCCGGTGCGCGGCTATGTCTCGGGGGGCGTTTTCACCTTCAAGGGCATCCCGTACGGCGATGATACCTCGGGCGAGAACCGCTGGCTCCCGGCCAAACCACCCAAGCGCTGGACCGAGGACTATCCCGCGCTCGCGTATGGCGCGAACTGCCCGCAGACGCTGCACAGCTTCCGCGCGGTCGAGCACACGTTCCTACAACAATGGGACGACGGCTTCCTCGGCGAGGACATGCTCAAGCTCAACATCTGGACGCCGTCGCTGGGCGGAAACCGCCCGGTAATGGTGTATTTCCACGGCGGCGGATACAGTTTCGGCTCGTCCTACGAACTCGCCTCGCACGACGGCGCGCAGATGGCGCGGCACCATGATGTGGTGCAGGTGTCGATCAACCATCGGCTCAACGTGCTTGGCTTCCTCGATCTCACCGACGTCGGCGGCAGCGCCTATGAGGAGTCGGTCAACGTCAGCATGACCGACTGCGTCGCCGCTTTGCGTTGGGTTCAGGAGAATATCGCCGCGTTCGGCGGCGACCCCGATAAGGTGATGATCTACGGCCAGTCGGGCGGCGGGTCCAAGGTCACGACGTTGCTCGGCATGCGCAGCGGCAAGGGCCTGATCCACCGGGCGGCGGTCCAGTCGGGCGGGGGCGGCGCGATTCCAAGCGCCGAACAATCGCGCGAATTCTCACGTCGGCTGATCCGTGAACTTGGCGCCAGGGACATGAGCGCGTTGCAGAAAGCGGATTGGAAGACGCTCTACGATACGGGCAACAAGGTCGCCACCGACATCAACGGCCCGATGCGCGGCCCGCCCGGCCCCTCGGCGACGCCTAGGGTCGGTTGGGGGCCTACGCTCGACGGCAAGGTCATCGACGTGCGCTCCTTCTCCGAGGTCGCGCCGGAGGTTTCGCGCGACATCCCGGTCATCATCGGCAACGTCAGCGAGGAAGGGATGCGCTTCGGGTCGAACCCGAGCGAAGCCGAGTGGCGCGCTGACCTGACCAAGCAGATGGGCGCGGCCAAAGCCGATGCGCTGATCGCGGCGATGAAACAGGCGCATCCCGAAAAGGCCATTCGCACCTTGTCCTACGGCGTGCAGGGGCTGTCGGCCCGCAACCGGGTGCAGAGCATGGTCGCGCTCAAATATGCGCAGCGCGCCGCGCCGGTGTATCAATATCTGTTCCAGTGGCAGTCGCCGCAGCTCGATGGGGTTGCGGGCGCGTGGCACACCGCCGAGCTCGCATTCTGCTTCGACAATACGGCGCGCTGCGATCAGGGCACCGGCAACACGCCCGACGCGCAGGGGCTGGCGCGGACGATGGCGACCGCCTGGGCGAACTTCGCGCGGACCGGCAACCCCAGCCAACCCGGCCTCGCCTGGGCACCGACCGACCCGACGCGCTGCCAGACGATGGTGTTCGATAGCCAGTGCCGGATGGTCGATGATCCCGAAGGCACGCCGCGCCGTGTCCTGCTGGACTGAGACAGACGAAGGGGACGAAGGATGAGAGGTTTTCGCAATGGCGTGCTGGCGGCCGGGCTGTTTGCCGTTACGGTGCCGGCGGTCGCGCAAGACGCGCGGATGACGCCGATGGCCGCGCCCGCCGAGCCGGGCGCGATCGCGCTCAACACCGGCGGCGTCACCGGTTCGACCGCGCCCGAGGCATGGTTCAGCCAATATGGCGTGGCGATGACGCGCAACGTCAGCACCGCCACCCTCACTCCGTTCCTGCCCGATCCGGCCAAGGCGACGGGCGCCGCGGTGATCGTCGCGCCGGGCGGCGGCTTCCTGATGCTGTCGATGGAGAATGAAGGCTGGCGCGTCGCCAAGGCGTTCGCCGCGCGCGGGATCGCCGCGTTCGTGCTCAAATACCGGCTCAAGCCGACCCCGGCGGGGATGCCGCAGTTCGAACAGGCGGTGGGGGCGATGTTCGCGAGCGCGGGCCGGCCGGACTCGCGGCTCAAGCCCGAGGATGCCATCGCCGGTCTCACCGACCAGATCTCCGATGCGCGCGCCGCCTTCGCGCTGGTGCGGAGCCGCGCCGTCGCATGGCGAGTCGATCCGACGCGAGTCGGCATGATCGGCTTTTCGGCCGGCGCGATGACGACGATGGCGGTGGCGCTCGCCGCCCCCGACACCAAGCCGGCCTTCATCGCGCCGATCTATGGGTCGATGGAAGCCGTGCCGGTGCCCGCCGACGCCCCGCCGATGTTCGCCGCGCTGGCCAGCGACGATCCGCTGTTCGCGCACAAGGGCTTCGGCTTGATCGACGCGTGGCAGAAGGCCAACCGCCCGGTCGAGTTCCATCTCTACGAACATGGCGGCCACGGCTTCGGCCTCGGCAAACGCGGCACCACCAGCACCGGCTGGTTCGAGGCGATGATGCAGTGGCTCGACAGCAACGGACTGCTCGCGCGGCGGTGAACACCGGAAGGATGCGGAAGATGACCAAAGCAGTGCCGATCGCCGTGGCGTTGGCGTGGCTGGGCTTGGCGGGCGCGGCCGCCGCCGACTCCCCCGCCCCGCCCAGCCTCGCGCCGTATTTCCAACCGGTGGCAGGCGCAGCGAAGGCGCCCGACGCGGATGGCTTTCTACAACGCTGGTTGCTGCTCGAGCCGATCGTCAAGCCCAACCGCAGCAATTCGGGCTTCACCAACAGCTACGTCCGCACCGCGCTGACCACACAATATTTCCCCGGCCAGTTCACCGCGCTGCCGAAAGACGGCGAAACGGTGACGGCGGGGGCGCCGCTGCGCTGGCATGCGTTCGATGCGGTGCCGTTCGACGTGAAGCTGTTCACCTTCGCCGCCGCGCTCGGCAAGCCGACCTATGGCGTGATCTTCCAGGCGGTGACGGTGGTACACAGCCCGCGTGAGATCAAGAACGTGCGGCTCGCGGTCGGGTCGAACGCGGCCTCGATGTGGTGGCTCAACGGCAAGGAAGCGGTGACGCTGTACGGCGACCGCCGGATGGTGATGGACGACATGCTCTCGCCGCGGCTGACGCTGACCAAGGGGCGGAACGTGCTGCGCGGCGCGGTCATCAACGGGCCCGGACTCAGCGACTTCTGCGTGCGCTTCGTCGATGAAGCGGGCAAGCCGATCCGCGACATCAGCGTGGACGTGAAATGATGGCCGGAGAGACCATGCGGCATTTCGCCACCGCCGCGGCCGGCCTCGTCGCCGCGCTGACGCTGCCCGCCACCGCAAGCGCGCAACTCGCGGGCGAGCCGTTCATCCACGATCCCTCGACCATCACCGAATCCGACGGCAAATATTACACGTTCGGCACGCGCGGCGGCGGGCTCGTCTCCGAGGATGGCTGGACCTGGCACAGCGGCGGCGAGCGCCCCGGCGGCGGGCTCGCCCCCGATGTCATCAAGATCGGCGACCGCTATTATGTCGCCTATGCGGTCGGTGGCGGCGGGATGAACGGCGGCCACGCCAGCAATATCAAGATGATGTGGACCAAGTCGCTCGATCCGAAATCGCCCGATTTCGGCTTTCACGACGTCGGCGTCGTTGCCTCCACCGACGGCGTGGAAAACGCCGACGCGATCGACCCCGCGTTTCTTTACGTCGATGGTCGGCTCTGGCTGAGCTACGGCACCTATTACGGCTTCATCCGCCTCGTCGAACTCGATCCGAGGACGGGCGCGCGGCTGGCAGGCAACCAGCCCGTCGATATCGCGATCGACATGGAAGCGACCGCGCTGATGTACCGCGACGGCTGGTATTACCTGCTCGGCACGCACGGCACCTGCTGCGACGGGCCGAATTCCTCGTACAATATCCGCGTCGGTCGCGCGAAGAGCGTGACGGGGCCGTATCTCGACAATATGGGCGTGCCGCTGCTCAAGGGCGGCGGCAAGCTGGTGGTGGACGGACGCGGCCGGACCTTCGGGCCGGGCCATTTCGGACTGATCGACCTCGGCGGCGGCGTGCAGAAATTCTCGATGCACTATGAGGCGGATATGGACCGCAGCGGGCGCAGCGTGCTGGCGATCCAGCCGCTGCTCTGGCGTGACGGCTGGCCGGTCGCGGGCGAAAACCTCAAGCCGGGCACGTACGAGATCGCATCCGAGCGCAGCGGCAACGCGCTGCAAGTGAACGTGGACTTCGTCCGCATCGCGTTCGATCCGCGCAAATCATTCTTCGCGAAGCCCGACACGCCGATCGTCTCGCTGCCCGACCAAACGCTCGCCGAGGATCAGGCGACATGGCCCAAGGACAAGATCGCGGTCGATCTCGGCGAATATATGATCCGCCCGCATCAGCAGTGGACGATCACCCCGGCCCCGAATGCGGGCGGCTATTTCGGATCGCCCTATTACAAGATCGTCATCGCCGGCACCGAACGCGCGCTCGCGGCGACGCCCAACGACGAGGTGGTGACCACCCCGACCTTCACCGGCGCACCCGAACAATTGTGGCGGATCGACCAACTCACCGACGGATCGTACCGGATCACACCGAAGATCAAATCCGCGAGCCGTCCGGATGTCGCGCTGGTCGCGATCGGGGCAAGCACGCCGACGCTCACGACCTTCGACCCGGCGAGCGACGCCGGCCGCTGGACCTTCAAGGCGCCGTGATCTCCACCCTGCCCTTCCATCGCCGTTAGGAGCCAATCCGATGCACACGTCGACCCGTTTCCGGCCCAAAGCCTGGCATCTCGCACTGGCGCTCGCCACCTGTGCGCCTTCGATCGCGTTCGCGCAGGTCACGACCAATCCGCCCCCTGCCGTGCCGAACGCACCCCCGGTCACGATCGAACACATCAAAGTCCATGCCCCGACGATCGAAGGCAATCTGGAGGGGGAATCGGCGGATCGCGACGTGCTCGTGGTGCTGCCGCCAAGCTATGCCAAGGCGTCCAAGCGCCGCTATCCGGTGGTCTATGCGCTGCACGGCTATTCGATCGGGGCCGAGCAGTGGAGCAAGGAAATCCACCTCGTCGATGCGAGCGCCGGCGCGTTCGCCAAGGGTGCCAAGGAGATGATCCTCGTCCTGCCCGATTCGAAGACCGTGCATAACGGCTCGATGTATTCGCGGTCGGTCACCACCGGCGACTTTGAGACGTTCATATCGCGCGACCTGATCACCTATATCGACGGGCATTACCGGACGATCGCCGACCGGCAGAGCCGTGGCCTCGCCGGGCATTCGATGGGCGGCTATGGCACCGCGCGGATCGGCATGAAGCATCCCGATATGTTCGGCGCGATCTACATGATGAGCCCATGCTGCCTCTCGGCCCGCGCCGCCGGTCCGACCGACCCACAGGCGGCCGCCACCCTTGAAGCGCTCAAGTCGCCAGCGGAATCGGCAAACCTGCCGTTCATGCTGCGCGCCCAGCTTGCCGCTGCGGCCGCATGGTCGCCCAACCCCAAAGCGCCGCCGCTGTATCTCGATCTGCCCACCAAGAACGGTGTCGCGCAGCCTGACGTACTGGCGAAATGGGCCGCGAACGCGCCGCTTGCCTTCGTCGATCAATATATCGGCAATTTGAAGCGGTACAGCGCGATCGCGATCGATGTGGGCGATCAGGATGGACTCAAGGTCGATGCCGCCAAGCTCCACCAGATCCTCGACGATTACGGCGTGGCGAACAGCTTCACGATCTATTCGGGCACGCATACCAGCAATGTCGCCACGCGCGTGCAGGAGTTCGTGCTGCCGTTCTTCAGCCAGCATCTCAAGAGCAAGTGACCGCGTGCGGTCGGCGCGGTATCACGCCCGAATGGTAGGAACGAACCACGCGAGACGAGTGTGGGCAGGCCGCGCGCGCGCGCACCGCACGGCTGTCCGGGCGAGGCGATGACGCAAGCACGACACCTGCTCACGGCGGCGATGCGGCATCACCAAACTGGCCAGTTGGTGCAGGCCGAGCAAGGCTATCGCGCGGCGCTCGCGCTTGAGCCGCGCAACGCCGACGCGCTGCATCTGCTCGGCGTCGTCGCGTACCAGCGCGGTCATGATGACGCCGCGCGTGATCTGATCGGGCGTGCGATCGGTCAGAACGCGGGTGTCGCCGCGTTTCACAACAACCACGGCAACGTGCTTGGCCGGCTCGGCAGGCATGCCGATGCGATCGCCGCCTATCGTGAAGCGGTCCGGCTCCAACCCAATCACGTCGAGGCGCACGCGAGCCTGGCCGCGCTGCTGTCGCAGCAGGGGGAGGCGCACGCGGCGCTCACCGCGATCGACCGCGCGCTCGCGCTGCGGCCGGCCGACGCCGGCAAGCACGTCAATCGGGGCAACATCCTGCGCGCCCTCGACCAGGGCGAAGCTGCGATTGCCGCATATCAGCGGGCGATCGAACTCGACCCAACGCTGGCGGCCGCGCACAACAACCTCGGACTGGCGCTGGTGGCGCGCGAGGAGGTCGAGGCCGCGCTGGGACACTACCGGCGCGCCGTCGCGCTCAAGCCCGATTATACCGACGCCTATGTCAACCTCGGCAACGCGCTTCAGGATACCGGGCAATCCGAGGCCGCGGCGGAGGCATACCGGCAGGCGCTGGCGCTCCAGCCGGATCGCGGCGCCGCGCGACTGGCGCTGGCGATGAGCGCAATCCCGATCATGCCGGCCACGCTGGCGGCGGCAGCCGAGGCACCCAGCGCGTTCGCGGCGGCGCTGGAAGACCTGGCGGGCTGGGCGGCGGCGGATCCCCAAGGCGTGCGCGACGCGGCCGGGCGGAGCCAGCCGTTCTACCTCGCCTATCGTCCGGCGGATCTGACCGATACGCTGCGCCGCTACGGCGATCTCGTCGCCGCGCCGCAGCCCCCACGCGATCGACGGATGCCGCGCGAGCGGCTCCGCCTGTTGATCGTCAGCGCGCATGTGCGCGACCATCCGGTCTGGCGCGTCATCCTGCAAGGTTTGCTGATCCACCTCGACCGGGCGCGCTTCGATGTCGCGGTGTTCCACACCGGCGCGCGCACCGACGAACACACCGCGTGGGCGGCGGCCAATGTCGATACGTTCGTCGGCGGAGAGCGGAGCGTCGCGGCGTGGCGCGCGCGCATCGCGGCGCATCGCCCGGACATCATCCTGTACCCGGAAGTCGGCATGGACCCGGTAACCGGGGCGCTGGCGAGCCAGCGTCTGGCCGACGTGCAGGCCGCCGCCTGGGGGCATCCGATCACCACCGGGCTGCCGACGATCGACCTGTTCTTCAGCGGTGCGGCGCTGGAGGGGCCGGACGCCGATCGCCACTATCGCGAGCGGCTGGTGCGCTTGCCACGCACCGGGGTGAGCATCGCGTGGCGCGCCGACCAGAGCGCGCCTTGGCCGGGGCCTGAGCGCACGCCCGGCGTGGTCCGGTTCGCCGTGTGCCAGCAGCCGATCAAATTCGATCCCGCCGACGATTCGCTGCTGACCCGTATCGCCGCGGGCAGCGGCGCGTGCGAATTCTGGCTGGTCATGCCAAACCGGCAACGCTGGGCCGGCGAACACCTCGTCGCGCGTCTGCGAGGGGCGTTCGCGCGCGCCGGCCTCGATCCCGATCGCTACATCAAGGTCGCGCCCTGGATGACCGCGCGCGCGTTCAACGGCTATCTGGACGCGATGGACGTGTATCTGGATTGCCCGGCCTTCTCGGGCTTCACGACGGCGCTGCAGGCGGTGCAGCGCGGGCTACCGATCGTGACGCTCGAAGGCCGGTTCCTGCGGCAGCGGATGGCGGCGGGTCTGCTGCGCGATATCGGCGCCGAAGATGGCATCACCGACACGCCAGATGCCTATGTCGACCGTGCGATCGGCTGGGCGGCGGCGGTGCGCGACGAGGCGGCGTGGGCGCGTCAGCGCGCGTCGCTGCGCCGCGCCGCCGACCGTGCGCTCGGCGACCCCGCCCCGATGCTTCGCCTCCAGGACGAACTGGTCGCCTTCGCCAACAAGCGCAGCGCCTAGCGCGAGAGCAGCGCCGCCTCACCCCAGGTCACCGGCAGCGTGGCCGGATCGGCTACCGCCGATCGGGCGACGAGTTCGACGATCTTGACGCCGGACACGTCCGCGGTGAGCTGCTGCCCGGCATCGCCCCATGCCAGCGGCTTGCTGGTCGCGAGCGGCTTGCCGTCGCCATAGACGGTGAAGGTCACCGCCGCCCGGTTGCGCGCGGAATCATTGACCCCGACGGTTGCGACGAAGCGCCGATAGTTCTGGTTGCGGACCTCGAGCCGCGAGTTGGCGAGCACGCCCACGCCGGTGTCGAAGGTCTTGCCGGCGATGCGGAGCGCCTCGCCATAGGGTGCGCTGTCGGCCTGGGCGCCGCCCCAGCCGGCATAGATCGGACGCTCGCCGCTGCCTTTCGTGCCCTGCCAGCCGGTGGCGGAGCGGTGGATGGTCGGATCGGGGGCGGGCGCGACGACGCCGTCGACCGCCGGATTGACGTTGCCGGGCTGTTCGGAAAGGTACAGGCCATCGGCGAGGATCCGCGCGCCCTTCGCCTTGAACATCAGCGTCTGGTGCGGCTCGAGGTGCAGCTTGGCCATGCCGCGGAAAGTCTTGCGCGCACCGCTCCACAGATCGGTGAGCGCGATGTCGGCGTCGGCGCGGAACTTCATCTGCGCGGCGGTGAGATCGACGTCGATCGGTGCGGCGCTGCGGTTAAAGATCGCCACCGCCTTGTCACCGGTGCTGAGCGTCTTGACGAAGGTCTGTACCTCGTCGCTGTCGAACGCGACCACCGCCTGATGACCACCCACGTCCTGGTTGACCGCGATCACATCGGCGTTGCCGAACACGTCGAGCAGCGCCTTCGGCGCGCTGCGCAGATCCATCCCGATCATCAGCGGCGCGTCGATCATCGCCCACATCGACAGATGCGAGCGGGCTTCGGTTACATGGTTGGCGTCGAAATCGCCCTTGCCGATGTACAGCATGTCGGGATCGTTCCAGGAACCCGGATGCGCGTAAAACGCACGCTTGGCGGCGCTGTCGAAATTGGTGAGCATGCGGCCCCACGTCGGGTTGATGTCATCGCTGGTGCGCGAGAGGCTGCCGAAATCCTTGCCCCAGGCGCGCACGTTCCCCGCGCCCCAGATGCACAACGATAGCAGGAAGTCGCCATCGGGATTGTTGCGGACCAAGGCCGCGTTGATCTGGCGGAACAGCGCCTGGACGGCGGGAATGTCCGAGCGCGCGACCGAGTCCATGTCGAGCAGCGGCTTCAGCGCGCGATAGGCGCCGGACTTCACCTTCTCGCTATCGACACCATAGGCGCGCAGCCCGCAACCATCGACCTTGATGAAGTCGAAACCCCAGCTCGAGAAGAACAGCGCGATGTCCTGGTCGATATGCCCGTACAGCCCGACTTCGCGCTCCTGCACGGTGCCTTTGGGAAGATCGGTGTCGTCAGGCGAATAGGCTTGCGAACAGGTGTTGCGGCCGAGATCGGAATAGATGCCGACCTTGAGCCCCATCGCATGGACCCGGTCCGTGAAGGGCCGGAAGGTCGGAAGGTCGGTGCCCGCGACGGCGGAGGGGAAGCGCGCCGTGCGGATGACGAGATTGCCATCGGTGAGGCGGCGCTTCGCCCACCAGCCGTCGTCGATATTGACGTAGCGATACCCCTTGCCGGCGAGCCCGCTGTCGACCAGCGCCTGCGCGGAGCCGATGATCTTGGCCTCGTCGATGTCGGTGGCGAAGGCGTTCCAACTGCTCCAGCCCATCGGCGGGGTCTGCGCGTGGCCAGACGTATAGGCGGACCAGCGGCCGGTCGGCGCGAGCGGATCGCCCTGCGCTTGTGCCGCGAAGCCGGGGAGCACCGCAGCCAGTGCTAGCGCCGTACCCAAAACTCTCTTCATTCCGCTATCCTCCCGTTCGCACGCCGAATCCGTGGCCGTTTGCCGGCCCCTCCGCTTAGCAGCGGCTCAGCGAAACTGTTAGCGCTACCGAAAACAATATCCGCACGATCGTCTCATGGCGGCAGGCGAAAGGTCCAGCCTCCTCGCGCGCAGGGCATAATGCAAACCGCTGGAATATATGTTGATTTGGCAGAAGCGCTCCGACCGCTCGCCGACGGCGTGCTAAAGATGAAGTCGGTCACACCGATTTCCGCCTAGGCCTTTATGCTCCAAGGAACGCGATCAAACTCTTTCAGGACAAGTTCAGGTAGCGCTCATACGCCTACAAGACACTCGCGTGGCATACTCCTCCAAGATAAACCGCGAGCAACCATTTGCATTGTCGTGAGACGTTGGACATAAGAGACAGGTTACAAATCAACCCCTCGCCCGCAGCGCGCGTCCATCGCCGCTCGATCATATGGACACAGTGTCATGGCTGAAGAAACCTTGAACCCCATCGAACTCGCGACCGAACTGACGATCGCATGGCTTGGAAATCAGAACAACCGCGTGTCGGCGGAAGATGTGCCGGCGTTCCTGCGCACGATGCACGGCACCCTCCTCGAACTCGATTCGGGATCGAGCGCGACGGAGACCACAGGCGAAGAAACTCCGGCCGCCGATGCGTTCACGCCCGCCGTATCGGTTCGCAAATCGCTCGCCTCGAAAGATTACATCATCTCGATGATAGACGGCAAACCGTACAAGACACTGCGCCGCCATCTTTCGACCCACGGCCTTACGGATGTGCAGTATCGCGAACGCTACAACCTGCGGCCGGATTATCCGATGGTTTCCGAGAATTACTCGCTCGCGCGGCGGGCGATGGCGCAGCGGATCGGCCTCGGCCGCAAGGGCCGCGGCGCGGCACATGCTCCCGAGGAGGCATCGGCCACGGGCGAACCTGACGCGGCATCCGCCAAGCGCACCCGCCGCAAAGCCGACGAGACCGCGTGAGCGGAAAGCGTCGCCCGATAAGGATCGGGCGACGCAGCGACAGCGCCGCGCCTGAACGCGAGCCGTGACACCGCGACCTTGCCGCAGCTACTCTTAACTTAAGACAGTAAGAAAAATCGGAACGATCACACTGGCTTGCCGGTTCATGCCATCACACGGAAGAGGATTTCCCAAGATGCGCAATGTACTTCTCGCCACCGCTATCGCCGCGTTACTTCCCGCCGCCGCTCTGGCACAATCGACCACTGGCTCAACGGGTCAATCGACCAGCGGGTCGGGCACCATGGGCGGAACGCAATCATCGCCGGGGTCTACCTCGGGTCAATCGATGCAGTCGGGGACCGATCAGACGACGGGAAGCTCATCTTCAAAGAAAAGCGGCTCATCGCACCGCGGCCGTCACGGCTCGGGATCGACCGGTTCGTCGTCGACCGGTCAAAATGGAATGGGTGGCATGAGCGGCACGACGGGTTCCACCGGCGATACCACCGGTTCGATGGGCGGTACCACCGGTTCGACGAGCGGCACTGCCGGTTCGATGGGCGGCACGGCCGGTGGCACCACCACCAGCCCGATGGGCAGCACTGGCGGCACGGGCGGCGGCACCTCGCCGCAATAAGCTCACGATTGCGGACACACGGCGGGCCGAGCGACCCTCGGCCCGCCGTTGTCCCTGCCATCGATCGCGCGCGCGTACCCAAGGTGCGCCCGCTCCTCCGATAGCCTGACGATCTGCGGCCGAGCTTATTGTGGCGTAGCGCATGGCGCGATGGCATAGGCCGCGCCATGTTCGCGATCGACTCCGTCCGTTCCATCTATCAAGGTTGGCTCAACCTCGTGATGGTGAGATTGCGCACGCCCGATGGCGTGACGTTCGACCGGCACGTCATCGAACTTGGCAAGGCCGTCGTAGTACTCCCCTACAACCCCGCGACCGGCATGGCGTTAACCGTCTCGATGCCGCGCGCGCCGGTCACCCTCCTCGGTTTCCCCAACATGCTGGAGGCGATCGCCGGCAAGCTCGACAGCGACGATCCCGAGGAATGCGCGCGCCGCGAGGCGATGGAGGAAGCCGGCGTGCGCCTCGACGCGCTCGATCACGTCGGCTGCATCTGGCCGATGCCAAGCAACGCGACCGAACGGCTGGACTATTTCCTTGCCCCATATGCCGATACCGACCGGATCGCGTCAGGCGGCGGGCTTGCGGAAGAACACGAAAACATCACCGTTCACGAGATCCCGTTGGCCGAACTTTGGGCAAGGTACGAGGATAGTCGTCTTCCCGATGGCAAGCTGGTCACGTTGCTGCTTGCGCTGCGGGTGCGCAGGCCCGATCTGTTCGCCTGACCGGCGGCGCTTGCCAGGGTCACCCTTCCCTGACGCGCCGGCCCTCACGCTCCAGCGCGATCTGGTCATCGTAGAACCGCACCAACTCGGGGACGTCGATCGGCTGATCCGCCAGGCGCCCGTGAAAAAACAGCGCCGGTGCCGCGTCGAGCGCGACGCGGGTGCCGGTGAAGCGATCGAGGAAGCGCAGCCAGAAGAACGGCAAGGTCGCGACGTGCCCGGCTTTCTTGCTGCGTAGCAAGGACTGCGCGAGTGCCCGCAGCGCGAGCAGCACGCCGGTGCCCAGTCCCGATGCGCTGCCAAGCGCTAGTACGTCGAAATGCCGGAACATCCAGCGGAGGCCGCTCGGGGTCCAGCGAGAATAATCATAGGCGCCCTCGCACACCGACCACAGATAGGCCGTCGTCGCGAATACCTGTCCGCCCGGGCGCAGCACGCGGCGGATTTCGCTGACGACCTGGATCGGATCGACTGTCAGTTCGAGCACCGCCTGAATCCAGACCGCGTCGACGCTGGTGTCCTTGAGCGGAATGCGGTGTGCGTCGGCCAGAAAGGTGATGTTGGGCGAGGCATAGATGTCGAACGCCACCACCCCGACCTTGTCGGATTCGTAGAGCGGCTCGGCGCGGCTGCCGATCGCGCCGCCGCCGATGACGAGGACAAGCGGCCGTTCGCGCGGCGATCGTTCGAGCTCGGCGATGACGGTGCGCGCGAAATGGCGCGCGATCGGGTTGATCCCGTAGACGATCCGCCCGAACCACCAGCGCAACCGATCACGCTTCCAGACGCTTGCACCGCCGGTCGCCAGCATGGTTTCGCGGTCGAGCACGCTGCCGCTGAATTCGATCAGCACATCCTGACCGCCGACCTGATCGAACGATGCCGTGGGGCAATCGACCGCCGCACACGTCACGGGTCCGTCGTCGGCGGGCACGTCGAGCCGGGCGCCGCACGCCGGGCAGGCGAGAAGATCGGAGATCGTGGCCAGGTTCGTGATCAGCATGAGATGCCCCTATCCCGTCGTGACCGTGCCGAATACGACCACCCCATCGTGAACGTCAGCGCGCGGCCTTGCGCTCGATCAGTGTGAGCAGCGCCCTGACGTTGGTCAGCTTCTCGATATCGCCCGAACCGATCTTGATGTCGAAGGCGTCTTCGACGGCGAGGATCAGATTGATATGGCTGAGCGAGGTCCACCGCGCGACATCGGCGGCGGTCATGTCGTCGCGCAAGACCAGATCGTCGTCGTCGAAAATGTCCCGAAAGATGCCGGTGAGTTCCTCGACAATCTCGTCGTGCTGCATCGCTTCGTCCTTTTCGATACCGTTGGAAAGAGTGTCAGCCATCGGCACGGTTACGCCAGATGACGCGTCCGGGAACACCGAACACGGTGGCGCCAGCCGGCACGTTCCCGGTCACCACCGTGTTGAGGCCGATTGTGGCGCCGTCGCCGATCCTCACCTTGCCGACGATCTTCGCGCCAGGCCGCACGGTGACATCGTTTCCGATCGTCGGGCAATCGTCGTCATTGGAATAGCCGATGCTTACCTGCTGGTTGAGCCAGAAATTCGCACCGATCCGCTCCGCCGCGACCATCGTCGAGAAGCCGTGCTGAATGAAGCACCCAGGGCCGAGATCGGGGATGTCCAGATAGAGGCTGGCGAGCGGCGGCATCATCCAGCGATAGGCGCGCGAACCCGGCAACCGCAGATAGGCGAGGTTGCGATACTCCCTGAAGAACACCATCAAATACATGTGCCGATGGAGTAAGGCGAAACCCGTCGGCTCCTCGTGAAACAGGATAGTGCACCAGCGGCGGATGTCGGCGCGGATCGGCGCGCCGGCCCTGCTGAACGCGACGAGCAAAAGCGTGGGCCAGAGCCGGACGAGATTGAGCAGGAGTACGAACTGCTTTGCCGCCGCCTTCATCCGCGCGTCCGCCGATCGCTCACGTCGCGCTCCCCCGAATGTCGATCACGCTGATATTAAGCGCGTCGGGCAGCGGACGGTCAAGATCGAAGCGCCAACGCGTCTCGCCGTGATCCGCGCCGTCCGCCACGAAACCCAATCTCGGGTAATGCTCGCGGACCATGTCGTTACGCTCGGTCGGCACGTAACGCCCGAGCAGTGCCGTCGCACCCAGACGCTTCGCCTCGCCAGCGACGACTCCCAGGCACGCGGTCTCGACACCACGCCCGAGCACGCGGCAGCTCATCAGCCAGGTTTCGAGATCGAGCTCGCCGCCGGGCGTGAGATGCCCGATCACGATCGCGATGACACCATTGTCGCCAAAGGTGTCGCGGAGCCGGAACTGCAACGCCAGCGCGTTCGGATCGGCGATGAGCGCGGCAATCTCCGCGTCGGTGTAGCGGCGCGTGGTGAGGTTGAACTGGTTGGTCTTGTTGACCAGTTGCACGATCCGCTGCTGGCCGGCCGCGTCGAAGCGCTGCCATTCCAGCACCATGTCGAGGCTTTCCAAGTAGCTCGTGATGTCGAGACCGCTCGCACGGGTCTTCTCGCGGGCGGCATTGGCGGCGTACAAAGCGGTACGCTCGCGATCCTCCCGCGTGAGCGCCAGCGCCTCGAAATAGCCGGCGCGCGCCAGCGTTCCGGCGTAGAGCGCCGCATCCTCGGGCAGTTCAGGCACGCGCACCATCGGCAGCGCGCTGCGGACGAGATTGCGCTCGAACGGGTTGTCATCGACGAACACGAGCGAATCCAGGCCGATGCCGATCTCATCGGCGATGCGGCGCAGGTTCGTCGGCTTGTCCTCCCAATTGGCGACGAAGCTGGTGATATGGTCGAGACGCAGAAGCATCTCGGGGTGCTGTTCGAACGCCGCGCGCGCGACGGCGTCGTCGTTTTTCGAGCAGACCGCGAGCAGCACGCCGCGTTTCATCAGATCGAGCGCGTAGCGTTGCAACGACAGGTATGCCTCGCCTTCCGCGCTGCCCTGCCCGAGCACGATTCCGCCCAACCCGTCGTCGCCGATGACACCGCCCCACAGCGTATTGTCGAGATCTAACACCAGACATTTGGCGGAACGCCCGCGCCGCGCCAAGACCGGCCGCAACGCCAGGTCCGCATAATGCTGGGCCGCCGCCGGCGAGATTTCCTGCTTGCCCTTCAGCCACAACACCGGATCATGCCACGCGGCGAGGCCGTCATGCACGGCAGCATCGTCGATCGCCAGCAGGTCGATGCCTTCCTCGGTGGCGGCCGTGCGCAGACGCGCGTTCAGCGCAGCGGCCATCCGCGCCGGCGATCCGGGGAGCGCGTGCTCGTTCGAGCCCATCAGCGGCAACATCCGCGGCAGAACGGTTTGCTGGATCACCTGCGCCCCGAACCCCGCGATCACGCCACGCCACGCTGCGCGAAGACGCTCCATCGTCGCATCGAGCGCGGCGTCTGGCGCATCGCTGATCTGCTCGCCGACGAGGTGGGTGGCATCGAGCGCGAACAGCACGACCTCCGGCGCGAAGGCGTGCAGAGCCGAAGCCGGATCCGCGATCTCGCGAAGATATTGACCATATGGCGCGAGATAACAGTCGATCAGGAACCCGTGGCGCGCACCCACCGCGCGCAGCGCCGGCAGCAGATGATCGAGCGTCGAGGCGCCGAGCACCGCGAGCCGAAGCGGCGCCAAGACACCGGCATAGCGGGCGGGATCAGCGATCTTGCGCAACCGGCGGTCGAGTTTGAAGATCTGGGAGAAGCCGAGTTCATACTGGGCCAACTGCCGGACCTGCTCGGCGAGCGCGCTATCGGGCAGGGACTCGTCCGACGTCAGATAGGGAATGTCCGCGCTGGTCAGCAGCCAGTCGAGCCGTGTCCGCATTCTGGTTCAGCGCCTCGCGTTCGGTTCACATGCCGTATCCCCGGCGCTTTATCCGTCGCCGCCGGCAAAGCAAGCGCTCGCGGCTTCGGCGCCGGCTCATGACATTGATAAAGTGGGTGACCTACGGTTTCGCAGACGATACGGGTCGAACGGCTCGCCAGACTAGAACGGGGTCCACAGATGCGTAAGGTCAACATAGGGGCGCTGCTGCGGATCGCGCTGGGCGTCGTGGTGGTCCTCGTGGCGAGTGTCGCCGCGATCGTGTGGGCAACCGTTCCATCCGCGCCCGACGGGCATGTCCGGGTGCCGGCCAAGACGCCGTTCACGAGCGGGCCCTATTTCGCCTATTCGCAGCCGTGGGGCGGCGAAATGACCGCATTGACCAAGCTTTGGGCGCCGCGAGCCGATCATATCGTCGTCAACCTGAAGAAATTCCCCAGCGACACGCAATTCTATTGGCGCTGGCCCCCGTTCGGCCCGACCAACGGACCCGGCGTATGGGCGTATAGCGCGGTGATGCACGGCAATTACGACGGCGGCGAACCCGATGTGGCGGTGCCGCCCAAGCGCGTTCGCGACGTGCGCGAATTCCGTCAGACGTTCGCGTGGACGATCGCCAACGGCAATGGCGACGGCAACGTGCTGTCGGAAGTGTATCTGCGATCGAGCGACACGGACCCCGACGCGAAGGTGCTCGAGATCGGCTGGTTCCTGCATATGCCCCAGTCATCGCGCACCTGGTTCGAGAACGCGCGCCCGGTGGGGGTGTTCGTCGATCCCAACGGGATGCGTTGGGCGGTGCGGATCGAGGACAAATTCTGCATGTTCGGCCCCGAACGCGCGCAAGACATCCGCACCGGCACGCTCGACATGCTGGCGGCGCTCGCCTGGCTACGCGCCAACAAGACGATCACGGGCGACGAGTGGCTTTGGGGAATCTCGCTCGGCGTCGAACCCGTCAAGGGTGTCGGCCATCTCACCGTTGATCGCTGGAGCGTCGCGCGGCAGTGATGCGCTAACGGCTCATCTCGCGGACGACATCGAGTATCACGTCGACACCCGAGGGGGTCTCGATCCAGGGCGTGCCCGCGGTTTGATCGGTGAGGAGGCGAGGAAGACGCCGCACCATCGTATCGACGTGCGGGACGAACCGGCCGATGTCGGCACACAGGATTTCGCCGGCGGCTTTGGCCATCGCATATTCGGTCATCGCCTGTGGGCGATCGGTTACCGCGACCGATGATGGATAGAAGACGCGCACGCTCCGGCCCCGCTTGGACAAGTAGGCGCAGATGCGCGAAAAGCCCTCTACATAGACCTGGCAGAAGCGCTGGAAGATCTCGGCATCGAAGGCGTCTTCGGTACGAACGAAAATCTTGGTGGTCGCGAAATAATAGAGCTGCTCCACATCGCCGATCACACCTTCGAGCTGGAGCGACGGATCCTGCAGCGCGTCGTAGCGCAGGACTTCGCATCGGCCACCGCTCGCGACGATATCGGCCCGCACCGCCTCCGCCTCGGCTCGGCCGACGAGATAGCTAATCGTCACCGTGGCGCCGCCCGCCGCGAGGGCTTTGGCGGCCAACTCGCCAAGTCCGCGCGATCCGCCGATGACGAGCACGGTGCGGCCCGCGAAATCCTCGGCGCCGATCATCGCGCGCATGTCCCGCATCGTGGGTTGCGTGACCGGTGGCGACCGCACGAACGTTCTCACCGTGCCAGCAAGCCCGCGGCCCCGCACGGCGATGTCGAGTAGCCTGACTTCGGGTCTGGCGCGTTCCACCTGAAAGGCGATGCCCCCGGCGGACATCACGCGTTCATCGAACGTGATATCGAGGCCGGCGAGGATCGAGTGCAATCCGGGCGCTATCATCCCGACAAGCGTGGACAAGCCCGCTAAGCCATCGACGGCGGCACCGCCGATCGTGCGGCGCAAGGCGGCGAAATGCGGGGCGATGTGCCGCACCGGCATTACGCCCGCCGCCCGCGCGGCATCGTCGAAATCGAGTGGTCTCGGCTCCGCCGGAATGTCGATCACGTTCGGCGAGGAGAACGCACTCTCGTCCTCCCGGATTGAGCTCTCCGGCGCTTGGTGCCGGACGTTGAAGACGGCAAGCCGCGACCGGCCCGAATATATCTCCAGGCGCGTGCCGTTGCGAGTCGTGCTCGCGCGCGCTTCGATCCGAGCGCCGACTTCCACGAATTTGTCGAAGCGCGCGCCGATCGCGGCCACGGAGGCGGAGGGAACAGCTTCCAACCAGCAATCGAGCGCCCAGAGCATCGCGTGGACGCCATGCACCACCACGACACCGGCCTGCGTACGTCGCGCCGCGAGCGGATCGAGGTGGAGCGGATTGCGATCCCCCGAAAGCCACGCGAACGTTTCCTGGTCCGCCATTTCGAAACATTTGCGACCGATACACCGCGCGTCAGACACCCTGATCTCCCCGATTTCCCCACGGAGCCCCTAGCCGGCTCCGGATCGACAATCGAGTGGTCGATCGGCGGCCCGTCTTCACCGGTTCAGCGGTGACTCGTCGAAGCGCGCGAGCAATTCGGCGACATCGTCATACAGCGCGATCGCGCCCGCTTCCCGCAACGCAGCATCCGGGAAGCCACCCGATCGCACCGCGACCGTTCGAATCCCGCATTTGGCCGCCGCTTCGACATCATAGGGCGTATCGCCGACGACGATCACCTCGTCCGGCGTCAGCGGCTTCACCTTCTCCAATGCAGCCGCGAAGATGTCGCCAGCCGGCTTCGATGTTTCGGCGTCGTCGATCGTGGTCGTGGCGTGCAGCGCGCTCCCGATGCCGAGCTGTTCGACGTAATGCGCGACCTCCTTCGCGTCGGCGGAGGATGCGAGCACGACTTGCCGGCCACTTTCGTGGACGTGCCGGACCAACGCCGCGGCGGCCGGAAACGGCTTTACGTCATCGAGGTGCGCGCGTTTGAACAGTGCGCCGTGGCGCTCCGAGAGCGTCTGTCGCAACGCGTCGCTGGCGTCCGGCACTAGCGCGGGGACCAACAGATCGCCGCCTTTGCCGATCTGTCCACGGATCGCGTCGCGCGCGATCCGAAGCCCCTGTTCCGCGAACGCATCATGCCATGCGGTGACGTGCTGCTCGTTGCTATCGACGAGCGTACCGTCGACATCGAAGAAGATCGCCTTGATCATCACATGGTCCTTGGTCGGTGGCGGCGCAGCCAGACGAGCGCGGCGGTGCCGCCGAGCAGCGCCATACTCGGCCACGCCTTTCCTTTGCGCAGCAGGGACAGGCCGACGGTCGCAGCTACCGTCGTGGCAAGGCTGCCGTTCGGCAACCAGGAAAAGCCGCCCGCCCGCGCGGCGATCCGGCTGACGACGATAGCGCTCGGCACCGACGATGGGTTCCACGACGGCTCCCGCGTGACAATGCCCACCATGCGGGCCTCGGTCGTATCATCGCCCGTACACCCGTCGTCGGCGACGTGATCCGCCACCCACGCGCCGCGCTCGCCGATCGGCGCGCCGGCGCCGGTCGTATCGCGTGCGGTTTGATGTTCGAGTTCGGCGTTGAGTTCCGCTCCAAACAGCAGAATATAGCTCGACCCGTACAGCCAGGTCAGCGTGACCACGACCGCGCCGAGCGATCCGTAGGTCGCATTGTAGTTGCCGAAGTTGGCGACGTAGATGCCGAAGCCCATCGTGAGCGCCAACCACATCAAGGCGGCGAGAAGCGACCCCGGCGTAAGCCATATCCACCGCGCGCGACGCCGTGCCGGGCCGTAACGATACAAGCTCGCCGCGAGGGCTGCCCCGACCAGCATGAGGAGGCCATAGACGACGATCTTGCCGGCAACGACCAGAAGACCGGGCGCGTCGGGGATGAACGCCTCAAGGTAGCCGAGGGTCGCAATAGCTGCCAGCGCCAGGATCGCGATGATGACCGCCAACGTCGTCATCATCAGCGCCAGCAGGTTGACGTGGATGAAGTTGCGCGTCTCCTTCTCTTCATACACGATATTGAGCGCGGTGATGATCGCGCCCGCGCCATTGCGCGCACCGAACAACGCGAGCGCGAGTGCGATGAGCAGGCCGAGCCCCTTCTTGCCGTCGGAGGTCTCGACGACGTTCATCAACTGCTCGCCGATCAGCCTGGCGATGTCCGCCGGCATCACCGAGGCCAGCTTCGTAATGTCGTGCGTCACCGCCGGCGGATCGGCGGCGATGCCGTACACGAGCACGGTCGCGCCGAGCAGCGGGACCAGCGCGAGGAACCCGTAGAAGGCGACACCGGCGGCGATCAGGCCGATATTGTCCGATCCCGCTTCGCCCCAGGTCCGCTGCGCGACGGCGCGCCAGGCCGCGAACGGCATATGCCACGGATTGACGGCATCGCGCCCTTGTCTGTCCACCTTTGCCCCATTTGTGCGCCGCCCGTCGCGAGGGGCATCGTCACAACCGCCGGGCGCCGGCTCCGTTCCTGCCGCTTCGTGTCAGTCGGCGCGCCAGGTGACGACCAGCGCGTCGCGGTGGGCGGGCGTGCCGTCGCGCGCGACGATCGGGGTGACGCCGTGGCGGATGCGGCGATCGTCGAGCACGACCGACTCGCCGGGTGCGCCGAGTGTGAAGCGGCCGAGCGGATTGCCTTCATTATCGCCGATTTCGGTGACGCCCTCGGCGACGTTCTCGCGCGCGATCAGCATGACGAAGACCCAGTCGACGCCGTCGCGGTGCAGCCCCTCGGGCGTCGGCCGGCCGAGTTCGGCGGGCGAAGTTTCGATGCGGAACTGGTGGACTTCGCTGTGCCATGCCGCGCCCGCGCCACGCTCGTCGAGCGTGTCGAACACCGGCGTGAAGCGCTCGAAGATCGCGCGCAGGATCGCGCTGTCGGCGATGGCGGGCTCGATCGGATCGAACCAGCGCTGCACGTCGCCGTTGAGCGGGTTGTAATCGCGGCTTTGGAAGTGCGGCTGGTGCGGCTTGCGGCGGAGCGCGCCGGCGCGGACCTCGAACGTCGCGTGGCGGCGGCGGCGGTAGCGGCCGCCGTCGGCCATGTAGCGATCGGGGCCGAGACGATCCCAGGATGTCGCGAAAGCCGTCCATTCGGAGGACGGACGATCCAGCAGGGCGAGCGCGTCCGGAGCGGAGAGGTGTAGGAAAAAACGCTCCGCCAGGGCGCTGGTCAAAGTGGATGGGGTGATCGCCACGGCTGGTCCTTCGGGAAAGATGCTGGCCGGCCATAGGCCCGCCGCGCCGCACCCGGAAGAGCGCTGTTCAACCGTTTGGAGAGAGATGTGGTAGGAGCCGGACGACCCGTGGCGAAATCGTTGTGGCTGCTGCCTTCCGGCCCTGACCAAGTTGGCGACGACCACGTCCGCCCGACTCCCGCCGCGCATATGGCGGGGTAACGCGCCGGGATCAAGTGCGGATCGCCGGATCGGGCGCGCCGCCTCACGCGGCGCGCCCGTGGTGGCGGGGGGCTTACCAGCGCGCCGTGCGGCAGATGCGGACCTTGCGATGGTGGCGCCACTCCATCCGGCAGACGCGGCGGGTGTGGTGGCGCCAGCCGGGACGGCGATCGTTGTGACGCACGTTATGCCGGACGACGGTGCGCTCGCGGACGACGCGTTCATGGGTCTGCGCGGTGGCCGCGACCGGCGCGAGCGTGGCGACGGCGAGGCACGCCGACAGAATCAGCTTCAACTTCATGGCATTCGCTCCTTTATGCCTTGAGGGCACGGGAGCGAAATGATCAGCGGCCCTGCATGTTCCGCGATTCCCCCGGAATGGTGACCGTGATCGGCCGTTCGAGCGTGATCTGGCAGGCGAGCCGGCTGTGGCGCGTCGCCCCGCTCGCGAGATCGAGCAGGTCTTCCTCCTCCTCGCTGGCGGGCGGCAAGAGCGCGAAATCGGCGGCATCGACGATGACGTGGCAGGTCGAGCACGCCATTTGCCCCTCGCACGTGCCTTCGAGCGGCTGGCCGGCATTCTGCGCGACTTCGAGCAGCCGATCACCGGGCGCGGCTTGCGCGGTGACGCGCGCGCCATCGGCGCCGATGAAGGTGACCGCGATCATGCCGCGCCCCACTGCGCCCGCGCGGCGGCGATGATGCGATCCACGCCCAAGATCAGATCGTTCTCCCGCGTATACCGGCCGAAACCGAGGCGGATGCTCGAGCGCGCCTGCGCCTCGCTCAGCCCGATCGCGCGCAGAACATGGCTCGACCGCCCCGAACCGCTGGCGCACGCGGAGCCGGCGGAGAACGCGATGTCGCGCAACTCCGACATCAGCCGCGCGACATCCACCCCATCGCGCCGCATGTTGAGATTGCCCTTGTAACGCTGGTCGGCGCTGCCGTTGAGCGCCCACCCCGCCGCATCGAACCGCGCCAGCGCGGCGGCGGACAGCCGCGCCACGTGCGCGGCGTCTTCCGCTCCACCGGTACGCGCCAGCCGCGCCGCGACGCCGAAGCCCGCGCACAAGGCGGGGGACAGCGTGCCTGATCGTCCACCCGCCTCCTGCCCGCCACCGTGCAGCAGCGGCGCCAGCGCGATGCCGTCGCGCATCCACAGCGCGCCGATCCCCTTCGGCCCGTGAATCTTGTGCGCGGACACGGCGAGGAGATCGCAATGCGCGGGGATCGGCACCCGGCCATAGCCCTGCACCGCGTCGCACAGCATCACCGCGCCGGCCGCGTGAGCGAGATCGGCGAGCGCCGCGACCGGCTGGATCACGCCGATCTCGTTGTTGACGAGCATCGCCGCGACGAGGCCGGTGCCCGGCATGATCGCCTCGGCGGCGCGATCGAGATCGACCAGACCGTCGCCGCCGACCGGGAGCACGGTGACCTTGCGCCCCTGCGACCGCGCGTAGGCGACGGTATCGAGCACCGCCGCATGTTCGGTGGCGAGCGTGACGATGTCGCCGGCGGTGCCCTTGATCGCCCAATTGAGCGCCTCGGTCGCGCCGCTGGTGAAGCTGACGCCGCCGCCGGGCGGCAGCAGCGCGGCGACCTCGGCACGCGCGGCCTCCACCGCCGCCCGCGCCTTGCGGCCGGCGGCGTGCGCGGAATGCGGGTTGGCGAAATCCTCGCGCAGCCACGGCAGCATCGCGTCGAACGCCTCCGGCGCGAGCGGCGTGGTCGCCTGATAATCGAGGTAGATCACGCCGCGAACGCGCGTACGCCGCGCGCGATGTCGCGCCAGGCGGCGACGAACCGGTCGACGTCCTCCGCCGTGGTGGCGCGCCCGAAACTAACGCGGATCACCTCGCGCGTTGCCTCGCCGGTCCAGCCCATCGCGGTCAGCACATGGCTCGGCTTCATGCTGCCCGACGAACAGGCGCTGCCCGCCGAGACAGCGATGCCCGCCATGTCGAAGCGCACCAATTGGGTCGCCGCCGCGAGACCGCGCATCCGATATGATCCAATCGCGGGATGGCGCGGCGCGGCGCTCGCGACGACATCGCCGCCCGAGCGCGTGATCGCATCGTCCAGCCTCTCGCGCAGGGCCGCATAGTGCGAGACCGGCTCCGGCACGGCGAGCGCGGCGGCGTGACCGAGCGCGCCGGGCAGATTCTCGGTGCCGGCGCGATAGCCGCGCTCCTGCCCGCCGACCGGCGTCAGCGTCGCGAGATTGCGCACCAGCAGCGCGCCGGTGCCGGGCGGGCCGCCGCGCTTGTGCGCCGAGATCGCGATGAAATCGGCGTGCTCGGCAAGCTCGGGGTCGGCCCCGCCCGGCATCTGCGCGGCATCGACCAGCAGCAACCCGCCAGCCGCGTGGACGATCGCGGCGATCTCCGCGATCGGCTGGCGCACGCCGGTCTCGCTGTTCGCCCATTGCACCGCGACCAGCGCGGGCGACGTCAACAGCGCCGTCAGCGCGGCATGGTCGACCAGCCCGTCCGCCGTCACCGGGATCGTCGTCGCGCCGGGGGCGGCGCGGATCGCCGCGTCATGCTCGGTCGCGCCGATCAGCCGGCGCGCCGGCGCCGACCGCCCGAGCGCGATCGCCAGCGCTTCGCTCGCGCCGCTGGTCAGCAGCGTCTCGCCGCGCCAGCCATAGGCAGCCGCGATCTGGCCGCGCGCACGTTCCAGTGCGGCGCGCGCGGCACGGCCCTCGGCGTGCGGCGACGAGGGATTGGCCCAGCCTGCCATCCCCTCGACCACCGCCGCGCGCGCCGCCTCCGGCATCGGCGTCGTCGCGGCGTGATCGAGATAGAGGCGGTCGGCCAAGTCGAGCTCCGGTTCACAATGATTGCGCCTTGGCGCGTCGTGCCTATATAGCGCACAACTTCCGCGTGTCCGCACGCGCCCCGATTTTTTGTCAGCAGGTTCGATGCCCGAAGTCATTTTCCCCGGCCCCGACGGCCGCCTCGAAGGCCGTTTCTCCCCCGCTCCGCGCCCGCGCGCGCCGGTCGCGATGATCCTGCATCCGCACCCGACGGCGGGCGGCACGATGAACAACCGCATCGTGCAGGAACTCTACAAGACCTTCCAGCGACGCGGCTTCGCGACGTTGCGGTTCAACTTCCGAGGCGTCGGCAAGAGCCAGGGCACGTTCGACAATGGTGTCGGCGAGCTTTCGGACGCGGCGAGCGCGCTTGACTGGGTACAGAGCTTCCATCCCGAAGCCTCGACCACCTGGATCGCCGGCTTCAGCTTCGGCGCGTGGATCGGCATGCAGTTGCTGATGCGCCGCCCCGAGATCCGCGGCTTCATCTCGGTTGCGCCGCCGGCGAACATGTACGACTTCACCTTCCTCGCGCCCTGCCCGGCGAGCGGCATCATCATCCAGGGCGAGAATGACGAGGTCTCGCCGCCGGCCGCGACGCAGAAGCTGGTCGACAAGCTGCGCACGCAGAAGCACATCACCATCCACCACGACACCATCCCCAAGGCGAACCACTTCTTCGAGCATGAGATGCCGGAGTTGATGGGATCGGTGGACAAGTATCTGGACATGCGGCTCGACCCGAACTCGCCGATCCGGTGAGGCGCGGTAGTGGATCGGAACAGCCGATTTGCTACCTGTCGAAAAACCGGGACACCGCATGAGCCTTGTCCCGGCATACGATCAAACCCGTCGCCCCGGCGTAGGCCGGGCCCGCTACGTGACTGCCCGCACCCGCCATGACTCAGCGGCCCCGGCCTGCGCCGGGGCGACGTCGGGAGAAGACGACGCTGCGGCTCTTGCCTAATCCAACCCCGCGAGCACCCGCCCATAGGCGGCCAGATCGACGTTGCCACCCGACAGCACCACGAGCATCCCCGGCACCGGGGCGACCTTGCCACCGAGCAGCGCGGCCAGTCCGACTGCGCCGCCGGGCTCGACCACCAGCCGCAGCCGTTCCGCCGCCCAGCGTTGCGCGGTGCGGATCTCCGCCTCGCTGACCGCCACGCCTTCCACGCCGCGCCGTGACAGCACATCGAAGGTCAGCGGAGAGACACGCAACGTCTGGAGCGCATCGCACGCCGTCGGCGGTGCGCCCTCGCCCACCGGTTCGATCCAGCCCGCCTCCAGGCTGCGGCGCATATCGTCCCAGCCCTCGGGCTCGACCACGGTGATCTTCGCGCCGGGCAGCGCGAGCGTAATACCCGCCGCCAGTCCGCCACCGCCGCATGGCACCAGCGCTTGCGTCACCGGCCCCAGCCCACGCTCGGCCATCTGCTGCGCCGCCTCGATGCCGGCGCTGCCCTGCCCCTCGATGATCCACGGATCATCGAAGCTCGGCACCAGCGCGGCACCGCGCGCCTCGGCGAGTCGCGCGGCGATCGCCTCGCGGCTTTCGGTGGCGCGGTCATAGGAGACGATCTCCGCGCCGAGCGCGAGCGTGCCCTCGCGCTTGGAGCGCGGCGCATCCGCCGGCATCACGATCAGCGCCGGCATGCCCAGCCGCTTCGCCGCCCATGCGACCCCCTGCGCATGATTGCCCGACGAGAAGGCGACCACCCCGCGCGCGCGCGATTCGGCGTCGATCGCGGTCAGCCGGTGCCATGCGCCGCGCAGTTTGAACGCACCCATCGGCTGCAGCGATTCGGCCTTGAAAGCCACCGCAACTCCTTGAACTTCGGTCACAAACAACGGCGTTGGCGGTACCACCGTGGCCACTTTGGCGGCGGCGTCGCGCACCCCGGCGCGGGTCGGCTGTCGTAAAATCGTCACATATTATCTCCGAGCGTCTAAAACCGCTTTACATCCCAAAACGCCGACCCTATCTCGCGCTTCCGCTGCCCCATGGGACTTCCAACCGCAAGGCAGCTTTTTTCGTCTTGTCTCACGACATTGGAGGTCCCTTGAGTTGCACAAGCATCATCGCGCGCTGGGGTTAGCGACCACCAACTCGACCACCGTCACCGGAGTCGATATCGCTAAGCACGGGCCGGTCCAGCCGGTCACGCTCGTTCGTCCGCACGCCGCATCGCGTGCAGCCCGCTTCTTCGTCGAGAAGTTTCCGGGCCGCTCGATGTATGCCGTGAAGGCGAACCCTTCGCCCGAACTCCTGCAGATTCTGTGGGATAGCGGCATCACGCAGTACGACGTCGCCTCGATCGCCGAGGTGCGGCTCGTCGCGCGCACGCTGCCGGGCGCGACCCTGTGCTTCATGCACCCGGTCAAGGCCGAGGAAGCGATCGCCGAGGCGTATTTCACGCACGGCGTCCGCACCTTCTCGCTCGATTCGATCGAGGAACTGGACAAGATCGTCCGCGCGACACGAGGAGCGGAAGACCTCACGTTGTGCGTACGCATCCGCGTCTCGTCCGAACATTCGAAGCTGAGCCTCGCCTCGAAGTTCGGCGTCGGCCCGAGCGAGAGCAAGGAACTGCTGTTCCGCACCCGTCAGGTCGCCGATGCGCTGGGCATCTGCTTCCACGTCGGGTCTCAGGCGATGACCCCGGAAGCCTATGCGAACGCGATGGAGCGCGTTCGTGCGGCGATCGTGGAAGCGGCGGTCACCGTGGACGTGATCGACGTCGGCGGCGGGTTCCCCTCGTCTTATCCGGGCATGGAGCCACCGCCGCTCGAGCGCTATTTCGAGACGATCCACCGTGCGTTCGAATCGCTGCCGGTCAGCTATTCGGCCGAACTGTGGGCCGAACCGGGCCGGGCCTTGTGCGCGGAATACAGCTCGATCCTGGTGCGCGTCGAAAAGCGTCGTGGCGATGAGCTGTACATCAACGACGGTGCCTATGGCGCGCTGTTCGACGCGGCGCATATCGACTGGCGTTTCCCGACCCAGTTGCTGCGCGAGCCCGACAGCCATGCCAAGCTGATGCCGTTCAGCTTCTATGGCCCGACCTGCGACGACATGGATTACATGGCGGGACCGTTCTATCTTCCCGCCGACATCAAGGCCGGTGACTATTTCGAGATCGGCATGCTCGGCGCCTATGGTTCGGCGATGCGGACCGCCTTCAACGGGTTCGGATCGGACGAGACGGTGATCGTGGCGGACGAGCCGATGGTCTCGCTCTACGATCAGGCGCCCGCACAGGTCGCGTCGAACGTCGTCAAGCTGTAACAGGCTTTTCATAGATTTAACCGGTTAGGGGCGGCACGCTTCGGTGTGCCGCCTCCGCATGGGTTTCCGCGTCCCCTTCAACGACGGCGGTTCATGAGACGATTGGGAGTTCCCATGACCGAACCACTCAACACCAACCGCAAGGCGGAGCTGCTCTCCACCACCGTCGAGCATATCGACATCACCAAGTTCGACGCCCGCCCGATCGTCGACGCGATGAAGAAGATGAGCTTCACCAGCCGCGATCTCGGTCGCGCGACCGACATCTACAACCAGATGCTCGCCGATCCCGATTGCTCGATCTTCCTCGTCATCGCCGGGTCGACCTCGGCGGGCGGCTGCATGGACCTCTATGCAGAGCTGCTGCGCAACAACATGATCGACGGCGTGGTCGCGACCGGCGCGTCTATCGTCGACATGGATTTCTTCGAAGGGCTTGGCCACAAGCATTATCAGGCGCTCGAAGTGCCGGACGACGACACGCTGCGCTCGCTGCTGATCGACCGGATCTACGACACCTATATCGACGAGGAGCAGCTTCAGGACTGCGACCACACGATCTACGAGATCGCCAACAGCCTCGAGCCGCGCCCCTATTCGAGCCGCGAGTTCATCCGCGAGATGGGCAAGTATCTCGTCGAAAACGGCAAGAAGGAGAACAGCCTCGTCAAGCTCGCCTATGAGCATGACGTGCCGATCTTCTGCCCGGCGTTCGTCGATTCGTCGGCGGGGTTCGGTCTGGTCAAGCATCAGGTCGATCGCGCCAAGGAAGGCAAGCCGTACATGGTGCTCGACGCGATCGCCGACTTCCGCGAGCTGACCGACATCAAGATCAAGGCTGGCACCACCGGCCTGCTGATGATCGGCGGCGGCGTGCCGAAGAACTTCATCCAGGATACCGTGGTCTGCGCCGAAATCCTCGGTCACGACGACGTGCAGGTCCACAAATACGCGGTGCAGATCACCGTGGCGGACGTGCGCGACGGCGCCTGCTCGTCCTCGACGCTGCAGGAAGCGGCGAGCTGGGGCAAGGTCAACACGGGCATCGAACAGATGGTGTTCGCCGAAGCCGGCTCGGTGATGCCGCTGCTGGCGTCCGACGCCTATCATCGCGGCCTGTGGAAGACCCGCACCAAGCGCCGCTGGGGCGCGAGCTTCGATTAACGGACGCGCCAGCTCCGATTAATCTACGCTACTTCATGAAACCTTGGTCGGCTGCGGACGTTTCGTAGCCGTACCAAGGTCAGATGGGAGTGTTAAATGCGTAAAATCCTCATGTCGCTGAGCGCCGTGTCGCTGGTCGCCTCGGGCATCGCGATGCCGTCGGCCGCCGATGCGCGCCGGTACAAGCGGCATCACCGTACCTATTACCAGGACTGCCGCCGCTCGTCGGGTACGACCGGCGCGATCGCGGGCGGCGCGGGCGGCGCGGTGCTGGGCAACGTGCTCGGCGGCGGCGTGCTCGGCACGGTTGCCGGCGGCGTGGGCGGTGCGCTGCTCGGCCGCCACCTCGACAAGAAGCATGACGCGGCGCAGAACCGCCGCAACGGCTGCTGATGCGTTTCGGGGCGGGCGAAAGCTCGCCCCCTTTCGTTTTACCGCTATGCCACCGGCCGCCGCGCGCGCAGCGCCTGCGCCAAGGTTCCCTCATCGAGATAATCGAGCTCGCCGCCGACGGGCAGGCCGTGCGCCAATTGCGTGACGCGCACCGCGAACCGTTCGATCCGCTCGGCGATGTAATGCGCGGTCGTCTGCCCCTCCAACGTCGCGTTCATCGCGAGCACGACTTCGTCGATGCCGCCCGCCTCGATCCGGCGGACGAGGCTGTCGATCGCGAGATCCTCGGGGCGGACGCCTTCGAGCGCCGAGAGCCGACCGCCGAGCACATGATACCGCCCGGGGAAGAGCCGGGACCGATCGAGCGCCCACAGATCCGCCACCTCCTCCACCACGCATAACGCGCGCGCGTCACGACGCGGGTCGGCGCAGATGCCGCATGGATCGGTGGTATCGACATTGCCGCAGATGTGACAATCGGTGAGCCGCGCCTCGACCGCCGTCAAAGCGGCGAGCAGCGGGCCGAGCGCGCCCTCGCGCTTCTTGAGCAGATGCAGCACCGCGCGCCGCGCCGAGCGCGGGCCGAGCCCCGGCAGGCGGGAAAGCGCCTGGGTGAGCGCGTCGATTTCGGGAGAGGCCATCGCGGAACAGATAGGGGGTTGCAGTGCCCCCCGACAAGCGGCCACAGCGTCGCCCATGCGGATCATTTTCATGGGAACCCCGGATTTCTCGGTGCCGGTGCTACGCGCGATCGTGGATGCAGGGCATCAGGTGGTGGCGGTGTATAGCCAGCCGCCGCGCCGTGCCGGGCGCGGCAAGGCGCTGACGCCGACCCCGGTCGCGCGCGCGGCGGAAACGTTGGGGATCGCGGTGCGGACACCGGTGAGCCTGCGCGACGCCGAGGCGCAGACCGCGTTCGCCGCACTGGATGCCGATGTCGCGGTGGTCGCCGCCTATGGGCTGATCCTGCCGCGCGCGGTGCTGGATGCGCCGCGCGGCGGCTGCCTCAACGTCCATGCGTCGCTGCTGCCGCGCTGGCGCGGCGCCGCGCCGATCCAGCGCGCGATCCTCGCCGGCGACGCCGAGACCGGCGTGTGCATCATGCAGATGGAGGCCGGCCTCGACACTGGCCCGGTGCGGCTGGAAGATCGCACGCCGATCGCGGACAAGACGGCGGGCGTGCTGACCGATGAACTGAGCGCGATGGGCGCGCGGCTGATGGTGACGGTGCTGGCGGATATAAACGCCTATCCGGCGGTGCCCCAGCCCGAGCAGGGCGTCACCTATGCCGCCAAGATCGACAAGGCCGAGACGCGAATCGACTGGTCACAAAGCGCCGAACAGGTCGAGCGCCAGGTGCGTGCGTTCAATCCGGTGCCGGGGGCGTGGTTCGAGATGGCGGGCGAGCGGGTGAAGGTGTTGGCTTGCCAGGTTCTTCGCCCCGGCGAAGGCCGGGAACACCTCGAGAATAGCGCGCCGGCAGACGCGAGCGGCCCCGGCCTCCGCCGGGGCGACGGGGTTGTGCTGGATGCCGCGCTCACCATCGCCTGCGGGTCGGGTGCGATTCGCCCTACCCTGCTCCAGCGCGCGGGGCGGGGCGTGGTGACGGCGGACGAATTGCTGCGCGGCTTCCCGATTCCGGCGGGCACACACTTATGATCCATATCCGTCGCCCCGGCGCAGGCCGGGGCCGCTGCATGGTTTCACGAGCCGATCGCCTCCTATCCGGCCCACGTCGGGGCGACACGGCATGACGCGCTTCGCGATCACCGTCGAATATGACGGGCGCCCGTTCATGGGCTGGCAGCGCCAGGCGCATGGACCGAGCGTTCAGGAGGCGATCGAGACCGCCGCGCACGCCATCACCGGGGAGACGGTCGCGGTGCATGCCGCCGGACGGACCGACGCCGGCGTTCATGCGACGGGGATGCGCGCGCACCTCGATATCACGCGCGAGATCGCGCCATTCCGGCTGATGGAGGCGCTCAACGCCAAGCTGCGCCCGCATCCGGTCGCGATCCTGGCCTGTGAGGTGGTCTCGGATGACTGGCACGCGCGCTTCTCCTGCGTGGCGCGCCATTACGCTTATCGGATCGTCACCCGCCGCGCGCCGCTGACGTTCGAGACCGGGCTGGCCTGGCGCATCCCGCAGCCGCTCGACACCGCCGCGATGGCGGATGGCGCGCGCCGGCTGATCGGGCGGCATGATTTCACCACCTTCCGCTCGGCGCATTGCCAGGCGGACAGCCCGCTGCGGACGCTCGACCGGCTCGACGTGAGCGCGAGCGGCGACCGGATCATGGTCTCTGCATCGGCACGGTCGTTCCTGCACCATCAGGTACGCTCGATGGTCGGCTGTCTCGCGCTGGTCGGGCAAGGCAAATGGACCGCCGACGACATCACCGCCGCGTTGGAAGCCCGCGACCGCACCGCACTGGGATTCAACGCGCCATCGGACGGACTGTACTTCCTGCGCGCGGATTATTGACCATCGCCAGCCCCCCGCCGGGACGAAGTTATCGGCTCAGCCGGGCGGCCAGTTCGACATGCGGCGACCAGCGAAACTGGCCGACCGGCTGCACCCAATCGATCCGATATCCCGCCTGACACAAAATCTCGGCATCGCGCGCGAAGCTGCTGGGATTGCAGGAAACATAGACAATCACCGGCACGCGAGACGCGGCCAGTTGCGCCACCTGCTCGCGCGCGCCCGCGCGCGGCGGATCGAGCACGACGCTGTCGAACCGGTCGCACTCGGCGCTGGTGAGCGGACGGCGGAACAGGTCGCGATGATCGGCGAAGACGGTGCGCCCCGCCCGCGCCGCAGCGGCCTTCAACGCCAGGATCGCGTCGCGCGCGGCCTCACCCGCATAGACCTTGCCCGGCAGCGACAGAGCGAAGGTGCCGAGCCCCGCGAACAGATCGGCGATCGTGCGCGCTTCGCCGACACCCTCACGCACCGCCGCGACCAGCGCAGCCTCGCCCTCGCGCGTGGCTTGCAGGAAGGCGGCGGCCGGCATCGGCACCGGCGCGCCGCCGAGTGTGATGGTGAGCGGCTCGGGCTCCCACCGCGTCTCCGGCCCCAGCCCCGAATCGATCGAGAGCCGCGCGACGCCATTCGCCTGCGCGAAGGCGGTGATCGCCTCGGCGGCCGCCAGCCCCTCGGCCTCGACGCCCTCGATGAGCAGGTCGATACCCTGATCGGCCTCGGTGAGATGCAGGCGCGCGCGGCGCCCCTTCTTCAGCCAAGGTGCGAGCAGTTTTCGCAAAGGCGCGAGAATCGCGAACACTTCCGGCAACAGGATATGACATTCCTGGAGATCGACGATCGCGTGGCTGGCATTTTCGCTGAAGCCGATCCGCACCCGCCCCTCGCGCGCCTCCGCCTGCAGCGCGGCGCGGCGGCGGCTGCGCGGCGGCGATAGCGACGGCGCGCGGATCGGCGCTTCCAACCCCTGCGCGGCGAGCGCACCCGCGATGCGATCGACGATGAACCGCGCATAGGCGGTATCGTCGAGATGCTGGAGCTGGCAGCCGCCGCACGCGGGGAAGTGGCGGCACGGCGGGGTCTGATGGTGCGGGCCGGGAACGATCTCGCCCGTGTCGGTCAGCGTGTCGCCGGGTGCGGCGAAGGCGGCGTGGCGGCCGTCTGCCGTCACGCCCTCGCCGCGCGCCGCGACGCGCACGATCGGCTCGCTCATAGCGATGCCCTTACCGCCGAAAGTTCACGCGCGAGTTCGTCGGCGATGAACGCGGCGCCAAGCCGGCGCGCGGCCTCGCCGTGCATCCACACGCCCGCCTCGGCGGGCGCGGGCGTGTTCGCCGCCAGCATCGCCGCGATCGTGCCGGCGAGCACGTCCCCGGTGCCGGCGGTCGACAACCACGGACTCGCGCCGAGGCCGACGCTGGTGCGCCCATCGGGGTGTGCGACCACGGTGTCCGGCCCCTTGAACACGACGATCGCGCCCGAACGCGCGGCGGCGTCGCGCGCGGCGTCGATCTTGCTGCCGGCGAAAGCGCCGAACAGCGCCGCGAACTCGCCCGCGTGCGGCGTGAGCACGACCGGGCACGCGCGCGCCTTGATACGCGCGAACGCCGCATCGTCGAGCAGGTGCAGCGCGTCGCCGTCGATGACGAGCTTGTATGCGCTGGCGAGCGCGGCGGCGAGCCGCGCGGCGGCCGTGTCGCCCCTGCCCAGCCCCGGCCCGACGACGATCGCGGTCTTGTCCGCGCGCTTGCCCTCGAGCGCCTTGGCGAAGGCATCCGCCGACCATGCGCGCCGAACCAGCGCGTGCGGCGCCGATGCCGCGTGATCCCCGAACAGCATCGCATAGCCTGCGCCGGCGTGCATCGCCGCTTCGGCCGCAAGCGCGGCGGCACCGGGCATCTCGCCGCCGATCACGACGACAAGCCCGCGCGAATATTTGTGATCGGCGGCGGTCGGCGCGGCGATCACGGGCTTGGCCAGCACGCCGTCGCGGCTCGACGGGGCGAGCCCCAGGTCGACGATCCGCACCGCGCCGCACCGCGCGGCGGCGGGCTGCAACAGATGCGCGGGCTTGAGCGCACCGAGCGCGAGCGTCAGCGCGAAATCGGGGGACGGGCTGAGTTCGATCCCCGTGTCGGTGGCGACGCCGCTCGGCAGATCGACCGTGACCGCGAGGCGCGAGGCGCGCGCCGATCGGGCGAGCACACCCGCCACGGCATCGTCGAGCGGGCGGGTCAGCCCGGTTCCGAACAGCGCGTCGACGAGGATCGGCGCGTCGCCCGCCTCGGCGAGCGGCGCGACCGAGCCGCCCCAGGCGGCACGCGCGGCGCTCGCCGCCTCGGTTCTGGGATCGGTGAGGGCGGCGACCCGCACCTCCGCACCGCTCGCCTTGAGCACGCGCGCCGCGACATAGCCGTCGCCGCCATTGTTGCCCGGCCCGCACAGAACCAGCACCGGCGCACCGCCCGCGAGCCGGCGCACCGCCTCGGCGACGCCGGCGCCGGCGCGCTCCATCAGCGCGGTAACGCTGGAGCCGGCGGCGATCGCGCGCTCCTCCGCCGCGCGCATCGCGGCGGCGGTGAGGATCGGCTGGCCTTCGGGTCGGATCATGACGGCTTCGCCGCGCCCTTCACGGTCGCGGGCAGGCGGTAGCGGTCGCCGCTCAGCGCGACCTCGATCCGGCCGGGGCCGAGGATCGTCACCACCGCCGGCTCGGCGCCGTCGGCGGCGACCACGCCGCGCCCGTCCTTCGTGACGAGCAGACGGTGGAACGCGCCGCTCGCGTGGCGCACCGTCAGCACCAGCCCCTGATCGCTCTCGGTGCGATCGACCGTGCAAGCGCGCGTGAAGCTGCCGGCGCCCTTCGGCGCGCACTCGATCAAACCGTCGTCATCGGCGGCGGCGCGCTGCTGCGCCTCGACCGTGGCGAGCGTGTCCGTGTCGGCGGTGCGCTCACCGCAGGCGGCGAGCGCGAGCGGCAGCAATATCGCGCTAGATGTCCGCATAGACATGCGTTTCGGCCCTGGCCCCCGGATGCGTCACCGCGCCCTTATAGGCCGGGCCGACGTTGCGCGCATAGCGCCACAGCACGCCCGCCTGATAATCATTGGTGCGCGGCCGCCACGCCGCCTTGCGCGCCGCGAGCACATCCTCGGCGACGAGCAGGTCGATCGTGCCCGCCTCGGCGTCGATGCGGATCGCGTCGCCATCCTCGACCAGCGCGATCGGGCCACCCTCGGCGGCCTCGGGGCCGACATGGCCGATGCAGAAGCCGCGCGTGCCGCCCGAGAACCGCCCGTCGGTGATGAGCGCGACCTTCTCGCCCATGCCGAGTCCGTATAGTGCAGCGGTGGTCGAGAGCATCTCGCGCATGCCGGGGCCGCCCTTGGGGCCTTCGTAGCGGATGACGATCACCTCGCCCTCGTTGATCTCGCGTGCCTCGACGGCGGCGAAGGCATCCTCCTCACAATCGAAACAGCGCGCCGGGCCTTCGAACACGAGCCGGTGCATGCCCGCGACCTTCACGATCGCACCGTCGGGGGCGAGGCTGCCGCGCAGGCCGACCACGCCGCCGGTCGGGGTGATCGGCGTGGTGATGTCGTAGATGACCTTCTGGTCGGGGTTCCACGTCACCTCGTCGATGTTCTCGCCCAGTGTCTTGCCGGTGACGGTGATGCAATTGCCGTCGAGGAACCCGCCCGAAAGCATCGTCTTCATCAGCATGTACACGCCGCCTGCCTCGTACATATCCTTGGCGACGTACTTACCGCCCGGCTTGAGATCGGCGATGTAAGGTGTTGTTTTGAAAGCCTCGGCGACGTCGAACAGGTCGAAATCGATGCCCGCTTCATTGGCCATCGCCGGCAGGTGGAGCGCGGCGTTGGTCGAGCCGCCGGTCGCGGCGACGACGCGCGCGGCGTTGATGAACGCTTCCCGCGTGCAGATGTCGCGCGGGCGCAGGTTGCGGGCGATCAGCTCCATCACCTGCGCGCCGGCGGCGACCGCGATCTGTTCGCGCGTGCTGTAAGGTGCGGGCGTCATGTTGCTGTTCGGCAAGGACAAACCGATCGCCTCACCGACGCACGCCATGGTGTTGGCGGTGAACTGGCCACCGCAGGCGCCGTGGCCGGGGCACGCAACCTTTTCGAGCTCATGGACTTCGCTGAGCGGACACGCGCCGGCGGCATATTTGCCGACGACTTCGAACACGTCGACCACGGTCACGTCGCGATCATGGAAGCGGCCCGGCAGGATCGAGCCGCCATAGACGAAAATCGACGGGACGTTGAGCCGCAGCATCGACATCATCATGCCGGGCAGCGATTTGTCGCAACCCGCAAATCCCACGAGCGCGTCATAGCAATGGCCGCGCACCGAGAGTTCGACCGAATCGGCGATCACCTCGCGGCTGACCAGCGAAGACTTCATGCCCTGATGGCCCATCGCGATCCCGTCGGTGACGGTGATGGTGTTGAACCGGCGTGGCAGTCCGCCGCCCGCGATCACCCCGCGCTGGGCCGCGTCCGCTTGCGCATCGAGCGTGGTGTTGCAGGGCGCGCTGTTGTTGCCGGCGCTCGCCAGCGCGACGAACGGCTTGGCGATATCCTCCTCGGGGATGCCCATCGCATAATAATAGCTGCGGTGCGGCGCGCGTTCGGGACCGACCGAGACGTGGCGACTCGGCAGACGGGATTTGTCGAAAACATTGCTCATGATGCGCGCCCTATGTCGCGGGAAGGGCCTTCGACGCAAGTCTGTTGCGCGGTCCGCGTGAAAAGCGGGGCGCCAAGAGGCGGCGGAACCATGTCCGCCGCCTCCCAGCAATGGCGCGCGGACGGGCCGAGGACCATCGGCGGGCGCGCCGCGCGTAGGCGGCGGACCCGGTCGGCGTCAGCGTAGCAAGTCCGATGCCAGTGGCGGATTCGCGTTAATCCGCTCCGGTGTTGAACCGAGGGCGTACCGTCGCGGGACGGAAAAGTGTCACGACAGTCGCGATTCGAGACACCACCAGCCGGGCTGCGCCGCCCGGACAGTGGCGGCCGCCGCTGCGCGTGCCTGCTCAGCCTCGTAGAGCGCGAAGCAGGTCGCGCCCGACCCCGACATGCGCGCGAGCATCGGCCCGGTCGTGGCGAGCAGATCGATCACCTCGCCGATTCCGGGCGCGATCGCACGCGCGGGCGCTTCGAGATCGTTGCGCCCGGCGCGCGCGCGCGCCATCGTCCCGCCCGGCGGGATCGCGCCGCGATCCACGCCGTCCCACGCCTTGAAGACCGGCCCGGTCGAAACAGCGATGCCGGGATTGACCAGCAACACCGGAACCGCGCCGAGATCCTCCAGCGGCTCGAGCTTCTCGCCGCGCCCGGTACCAAGCGCCGGGCGCCCGAGCAGACACGCCGGCACGTCCGAGCCGAGCGAGTCGGCCACGGCGAACAGGCGGGGATCGTCGCGCGCGACGCCGTGGACGCGCGCGAGCAGCCGCAGCGCGGCGGCGGCATCCGCCGATCCGCCGCCGATGCCGGAGGCGACCGGCAGGTTCTTCTCCAATACCCACGCGCCTTCCGCCGGCACGCCGAACGCCCCGGCGAAACCGCGCGCGGCGCGCAGGACGAGATTGTCGCCTTCCCCGCTCAGCGCGGCGGCGAATGGTCCCTCGACTTCGAAGGTGCTCGGCCCGGGGGTGAAGCGGAGTTCATCGCCGTCCTGAAGGAAGGCGAACAGCGTTTCCAATTCATGATAGCCGTCCGCCCGGCGCGCGCGGACGTGGAGCGCGAGGTTGATCTTCGCGGGGGCCGTTTCGACGATCGTCTGGGTCATGCTGCGGCTTTTGCGGGACAGTGGTCTTTGGAGCAAGTCCGGCGGTGACGAAGCGCGCGGCGTGGCGAAGCCACGCCGTCGGTCGGCGCTGGAGCGCCGCCGGCCGGACGCACCTTACGGCGCGGCGCAGCGGCGCTGCGCCTCGCCCGGCGCGTCACATATTCGGATAGTTCGGGCCGCCGCCCCCCTCCGGCACCACCCAGTTGATGTTCTGTGTCGGATCCTTGATGTCGCACGTCTTGCAGTGGACGCAATTCTGGGCGTTGATGACGAATTTGGGGTCGCCCACCTCGACGCCGACGATCTCATACACGCCCGCCGGGCAGTAGCGCTGCGCCGGCTCGTCATACATCGGCAGATCGTACTCGACCGGCACGTTCGGATCCTTGAGCGTCAGATGGACCGGCTGATCCTCCTCATGATTGGTATTCGACAGGAACACCGAGGAAAGCCGGTCGAACGTCAGCACGCCGTCGGGCTTGGGATAGTCGATCGGCTTGACCTGATCCTTGCGCCACAGGCTCTTGTGGTTGGGATGATGCTTCATTGTGAAGGGCATCCTGATGCCCCAGCTTTCCAGCCACATCGTCACGTTGGCTAGGCCCGCGCCCAGCGTCTCGCCAAACTTCTCGACCAGCGGCACGACGTTGCGGACCATCGAAAGCTCGGCCTTGACCCAACTCGCATCAAACGCGGCCGGATAGGCGGTCAACTCGTCATGCTGTCGCTGCGACAGGATCGCATCGACCGCCGCCTCGGCGGCCATCATGCCCGATTTCATCGCGGTATGCGTGCCCTTGATGCGCGGCACATTGAGGAAGCCGGCGCTGTCGCCGACCAGCACACCGCCGGGGAAGGTCAGCTTGGGCAGCGACTGCAACCCGCCATCGCTGATCGCACGCGCGCCATAGGAGACGCGCTTGCCGCCCTTCAGGATCGCCGCGATCTCGGGATGCGTCTTCCACCGCTGCATTTCCTGGAAGGGCGAAAGATAGGGGTTGGTGTAGCTCAGCCACGTCACGAAGCCGAGCGCGACCTGTCCGCCCGCCTGATGGTACAGGAAACCGCCGCCGTTCGACCCCGGCGTTTCCTTGAGCGGCCAACCCTGCGTATGGATGACACGGCCGGGCACATGCTGCTCCGCCGGAATATCCCACAATTCCTTGATGCCGAGGCCGTACACCTGCGGCTGCGCGTCCTTCGCGAGATCGAAGATGCGGATGATCTCCTTGCTGAGATGCCCGCGCACGCCTTCGGAGAAGAAGGTGTATTTGGCGTGGAGTTCGAGGCCCGGCGTATAATCGGGCTTGTGCGTGCCGTCGCGCGCGACGCCCATGTCGCCGGTCGCGACGCCCTTCACCGCGCCGCTCTCGTCGAACAGGATTTCCGCCGCCGCGAAGCCGGGGAAGATCTCGACGCCGAGCTCCTCCGCCTGCGCTGCCAGCCAGCGGCACAGATTGCCGAGGCTGCCGGTATAGGTGCCCTTGTTGTGCATGAAGCCGGGGGTGATGACGTGCGGCACCGCGAACTTGCCGGTCTTCGACAGGATCCAGTGCTGATTGTCGGTGACGGGCACCTCGGCGAGCGGGCAGCCCTTCTCCTTCCAGTCGGGGATCAGCTCGTCGAGCGCGCGCGGATCGATCACCGCGCCCGAGAGGATGTGCGCGCCGACCTCCGAGCCTTTTTCGAGCACGCAGACCGACAGCTCGGCACCCTGTTCGGCGGCGCGTTGCTTCAGCCGGATCGCGGCCGACAGGCCGGACGGCCCCGCGCCGACGATCACCACGTCATATGGCATCGACTCCCGTTCGCTCATCATCATCTCCCTCACGTGGCGCCGTTCCGGCGTGCTCGTCGCGCCGCCGCAACGCCTTATCCATTTGCGCGTGCCAGCGAATTGACCTTTACGTCAACATGCTAGTCTAAGGCGGTATGGGGGCCGACCAAAATATCATGTGGCAGGACGCGGTCGCGAGCGCGCTGGAATGGTGGCAAGACGCCGGCATCGGGGCACTCGCCGACGAGAGCCCGCGCGACTGGTTCGCCGCGCCCGCGCCGCCGCCCGCCGTCAAACGCGTCGTCGCCGATCAACCCGTCGCGCCGGTCGTTGTTCCGCTCCCCACCACGCTCGACGCCTTCCTAGCGTGGCGAACCGGGCCGGATGCCCCGGAGGCGGGATGGACCGGTGGCACCCCGATCGCCGCGCAGGGATCGCCGGGCGCCGAATTGATGGTGTTGGTCGATACGCCCGAACGCGACGATGTCGATCGTCTTCTCGACGGCGCGGCCGGGCGCTTGTTCGACCGGATGCTCGCCGCGATCGGGCACAATCGCGACACGGTGTATCTCGCGACGCTCTGTACCGTGCGGCCGCTGGCGGGGCGGATCGCGCCCGAAGTCGAGGAACGGCTCGCCGAGATCGCACGCCATCATGTCGCTTTGGTTGCGCCTAAGCGGCTGCTAATCCTCGGCAATGCGACGAGCCGAGCGCTGCTTGCGATGGATGTCGCGCGCGCGCGGGGCAGTTTACGCCGTGTTAACCATTTTCCGGCCATAGACGAGCAGAGGACCGAGGCGGTGGCGAGCTTCCATCCCCGCCTCCTGCTCGAAAGGCCAGCGCAAAAAGCGGAAGCCTGGAGAGATTTACAGATGTTGATCGGGGGAACCGGATCGTGACCGCGAAGTTCATTCTCGCCTGTACGCTTAGCCTGCTGCCCGTCGCCGCCTTCGCCGAACCGGCGCTTCCCACCACGACGAGCGCGACCGCCGGCCCCCTCGCCGCCGTTCCCGCGCAGCTCGATGCCGAGCAGCGCGCCGGCTACAGCGCGGTCTTCGCCAGCATCCGCGCGCAGAAATGGCAGGACGCACGGCTCCAGCTCGACGCGATGAAGCCCGGCCCGCTCCACGCGATCGCCCGCGCCGAACTCGTCACCGCGAAGGGATCGCCCAAGGCCGATCTCGATCCGCTGATGAAATTGCTCGCCGATGCGCCGGAGCTGCCGCAGGCGCAGCAGATCTACACGCTCGCCTCCTCGCGCGGCGGCGTCGGGCTGCCCGCGCTGCCGCTGGCGCGCAAGCTCGCCTGGATCGACGGCGCGCCGCAGCGCCAGCGCGCCAAGGCGATCAAGAGCGACATGGTCGCCGGCGAACTCGCGATCCGCATGCAGCCGTTCGTGAAGGCCGATGACGGCGCCTCGGCGCAGGCCCTGCTTGAATCGATGCAGGGCCTGTCGAGCGACGCGACCACCGAATGGCAGCAGCGCGTAGCGTGGATGTATTACCTCGCCGGTGACGACGTGAACGCGCGCGCGATGGCCGCCAAGGCCGCCTCGGGCTATGGCGACTGGGCGGTGCAGGGCAATTGGGTCGGTGCGCTCGCGGCGTGGCGCCAGCATGACTGCACCGCCGCCGGCACCGGCTTCGAAACCGTCGCCGCGCGGGCGTCCGATGTCGAGCTGCGTGCCGCCGGGCTGTATTGGGCGGCGCGCGCCGACATGGTCTGCGCACGGCCCGACCGGATCGAGGCGCGGCTGAAGAGCGCCGCGCAATATGGCGAGACCTTCTACGGGCTGCTGTCGCGGCAGGCGCTGGGGATGCGCGATCCGCTGCCGCGCGCCGGCACGGCGACGCTGGCGCGCGATTGGGACGTGCTCTCGCGCCGTCCCAACATCCACGTCGCCGCCGCGCTCGCCGAGATCGGCGAAAACGACCTCGCCGACGAAGTGATCCGCCAGCAGGCGCGGATCGGCGATCCGTCCGAATTCCCCGCGCTGGTGCGCTTCACCGAGGCGCTCAACCTGCCCGCGACCTTGGTGTGGCTGTCGCATAACGGGCCGGTCGGCGCGACGCCGCCGGTCGAAGCACGCTTCCCCTCGCCCAACTGGACGCCCGATGGCGGCTGGCGCGTCGATAAGGCGCTGGTGTTCGCGCACACGCTCCAGGAATCGCGCTTTCGCACCACCGTCACCAGCCCGGCCGGCGCGTTCGGGCTGATGCAGGTGATGCCCGCCGCCGCGAGCGACATTGCGCGCAAGCACGGCCGCAGCTACGACCGCGCCGCGCTCTCGCGGCCAGGCGCGAACATGGAGGTGGGCCAATCCTATCTCGAGCAATTGCGCGACCAGTCCTGCACCGGCGGCCTGCTGCCCAAGGTGATCGCCGCCTATAATGCCGGCCCGTTGCCGGTCTCGCTCTGGAACGCACAGGCACGCGATGGCGGCGATCCGCTGCTCTACATCGAATCGATCCCGTATTGGGAGACGCGCGGGTACGTGACGACCGTGCTGCGCAACTATTGGGTCTACGAGGGGCAGACCGGCAAGAAGGCGTCTCCCAGCCGCGCCGCGCTCGCGCAGGGGCTATGGCCGCGCTTCCCCGGCCTGCCGGGCGCGACGGCGGTGCGTATGACCTCGTCGGGCGTGCGGCCGGTCTCGGTCGCCAGTGCCAATTGACTTGAACGCCGCGTTCCTGCCGGTCAGGATCGCGGTTCTCACCGTCTCCGACACGCGCACGCTCGCCGACGACCGATCGGGCGACACGTTGGTCGCGCGGCTGACCGAGGCTGGGCATGTCCTTGCCGACCGGCGGATCGTGAAGGATGATGCTGACACGATCGTCGCGCGCCTCCACGCGCTGATCGACGATCCGCAGGTGGATTGCATCATCACCACCGGCGGCACCGGCGTGACCGGACGCGACGTGACCCCCGAGGCGATCGAGCGCGTCGCCGACAAGATGATCCCCGGCTTCGGCGAGCTGTTCCGCTGGCTCAGCTACCAGACGATCGGCACGTCGACCGTGCAATCGCGCGCGTGCGCGTGCGTGACGCGCGGCACCTACATCTTCGCGCTGCCGGGCTCGACCGGCGCGGTGAAGGACGGATGGGACGGCATCCTCAAGGACCAGCTCGACAGCCGGCACAAGCCGTGCAACTTCGTGGAACTGATGCCGCGCCTGCTGGAGCGCTGATCCCGCGCTGAACCCGATGCGGGAAAATGGGGCGACCGACGGGACTTGAACCCGCAACATCCGGCATCACAAGCCGGCGCTCTAACCAATTGAACTACGGTCGCCGTGAGAGGCGCGCTCCTAGCGGGCGCAGGGGCCGGTCGTCAAGGCCATCAAAGCCTGCCTTCGATCGAAAGCACATATCCTTGCTCACCGCGCTGGAATCCGGCGCGCGCGAGCCGGTCCGCCGCGGCCGGATCATCGGAACGGATCGTCAGATCGGCGTGATAGCGCCCGTCCTGCCACAGCCGGAGCACGGCGCTCTCGGCCCCGGCTGGGCTGGCGAGCGGGAGCAGCAACGCCCCCGCGTCGCAGCGCGCTTCGCCCGCCATGCTCTGCCCCAGTGCCACACCGCCGACGTCACCGCTGAGCGACGCCTTCACGCGGCCGCTCGCGCGCACGCAATTGCCGCCCTCGAAGCGGACATCGACCGACTCGAGATCGAGCGCCGAGATCGGCGCGGGCGCGAAGATATTGCCGGTGGGGACGGTCGCCGTCATGCCGGAGAGGCCAAAACTGTGGCGACTGATCTCGATCGCGCCGTCGATGCTGCGGCCGAGATCGGTCGTCTTTCCGCTCAAGGCGACGCGCGCGCGCCCGACCAGCAGCGCGAGCGGCGACACCGCGACGTGCAGATCGCCGAGCGCCACGCGCCCGACCTGCGCCTCGCGCAGCGTGCCGCTCCAGACGCTGCCCTCGACCGCGCGCGCGGTCAGCCCCTGCTCGCCCACCCCGATCGCGCCGAGCGCGACGCGCATCGGCAGCAAGGCGAGCGCCGCCACCACGAACACCGCGCCGAAGAGCGTGACCGGGCCGGTCGTCAGACGGATTCGCTTCATTGGCCTTGCGCCTTGACCGTCATCTGCACCGCTACCGTCTTGTCGCCATTGTCGGTCGCCGACAGCGAATCGACGAGAATACCGCCGCCTTCGAGCGCAGCGATCCAGCCGAGCAGCGCGGCGGGCTTGGCCTTGGCGATCGCCACCTGCACCCCGCCGCCGGGGGCCGGGCCGACGCTGGCGAGATCGAATCCGGCCTCGCTGGCACGGTCGCGGATCACGGTGTCGAGCGGCCCGGCAAGCTGTGCGCCGCCGCTCCTGCGCAGTGCCTCGACCGATCGCACGCGCGTCTGCGTCTCCCCGAAGCGAATCACCGCGTCGGTATAGCGGGTCTTCGCCGACGACAGCGCATCGCCGATCGGCAGATACAATGCCCAGACGATCGTGATGACGAACAGTCCCGCCATCGCGATCAGGAGCCGCTTCTCGCGGAGCGTGCGCGCGTCGAACCAGAGCTTGAGGGCGGCGATCATCGCGGCTTCACCGTGAGCGTTCCGGTGACGCGCCCGCCCGAGGCGGTGAGCGCCGCACCGGGATCGACCGTGAGGCCGGCGGCGCGAAGCCGCTGCTGGAGGTCGGTCACCGCCCGCTCGCCCTCCGCCGCGATGCCGACGCGAAGCGTGCCATCGGACGCGAAGGCGAGGTTCGTCACCTCCGCGCCGCGCACCGCGCGCACCGCGCTGAACACGGTCGCGGCGGTGCGGCTGAAGCCCAGCCCCGGCCCGCGCAGCCGCACGAGACGCGCGTCGAGCTGGCGGTCGGCATCGTTGACGGTCTCCCCCTGCGGCAACCCGGCGCGCGCGGCGAGATCGGCGCGGCGTTCGAGGTCGGCGGCGGCGACATCATACTTCACGATCCGCACGACCGAGATCGCCAGGCTGGCGCCGAGAATCGCGAGACCGAGCCAGCCGAGCCGCCGCACCAAGGCCCAATCGATCGCGAACCGCGTGCGCCGCGCGAACACGCCCTGCCGCAGATCGAGCGCGGGCGCCGCCACCGCCGCGACGATCGCCGCGTCGAGCCCCGCCCCCTCCAGCCGCTCGGGCGCGACCCCACCGGTGAGAAGCTCGGTCAGCCCGGCCTCGTCGGCGAAGCCCGTGGTCGCACCGCGCACGATGGTCTCGCCGCCCAGATCGGCGGCGACGAAGCCGCTTTCGGGGCGTGGCAGCAGCAGCGGCGCGGGCAGGAGCGCGCCGGCATCGACACCGTTCGCCGCGAGCATGTCGAGCCAGCCGCGCATGCGCGACAGCGCGACGACGCCGATCGGCCGCTCGCTGCCGCTCCCCTCGCGACCGACCGCGACGTGGAGATCGTTGAGCGGCGCGGCGCTCGCCTCGGCGGCGAGGATGCGCGCCGCCGTCACCGCCTGCGCGGCCGAGCGATCGGGGAGTTCGGCCCAATGCAACGTCACCGCATCGGCGGGCGTCACCACCAGCGGCGTGGCTTCGGGCGTGAGCGCCGGCACCCCCTCGCCCCGCGCCGCGACCACGCCGCCGCTGACGCGAAGCCACCGCCACGGCGCGGTGCCGCTCGGCAGGAAGAGGATGAGGGTCTCGCTCATGACAGCTCACCCCATTGCCGGGAGACGAGCCGTGCGGGAAGCGTGGATGCGTCGATCAGGCTGTTTTGTTGAAGATCGGTGCCGTTGACGCGGACATCCGCGCGCAGCGCGAACCATCGGGTCGTGACCGCGCTCGTCGACGGCGCATCGCCGATATCGCCCGCCGCGCCGAACGCGGACGAATGCCAGAACTTGGCGGTATCGTCATAGCCGGCGGCGGGCCTGCCGAGCAGCGCGCGCCGCACCGCCGCGACATTGGGCGTGCCGGGCATCAACACCGCGAGCAAGGGCGCCTGTTCGGGCAGCACCGTGTTGACGTTGATCCGCGCCGGCTCCGCGACCGGCAGCGCGCAGACCCACGGGCGCAGCGCCGCATAGATTCCGGGCGTGACCCCCATCACCGCGCGAAGCTCGCTCGGGTCGGCCATCAGCGTGTTGGCGGTGCGGTACGGCGTTTCGAGCCCGCCATAGTCGCCGTCCTCGGCGCCGCCGCTCAGCGCCTGTGTGTCGCTGTCGATCCAGTCGGTCGCGGCCGCCGCGATCCCCTCGGGCGAGCGCGCGGGGGCGCCGACGAGGCGGATCAGATTAGCGAATCGCACCGCCGCCGCCGGATTGGCGACATAGCTGCCATCGGACTGTTTGATGACGAGGCCGTTGAGGTTGAAGCAATTGCCGCCGTCGGTGATGCGGAGCGTGGCGACGCCGCCCGTCACCGGCAGCGGGATCGGCGTGTCGCTCCAGTCGCCGGCCAGCGACACGCGGGTGCCCTCCCGCCCGAGCAGATCGCTGATCCGGTCGACCGCCAGCGCCTCGCCCGCCTCCGCGAAGGCACGCGCCTGATCGAGCGCGACGGCGTTGCCGCCGAGCCTGGTGGCGATGCGCAGCCGTTCCAGCGCGGTCGCCGCGAGCACGGCGATCACCGCGACCAGAAGCAGCACCGTCAGCAATGCCGCGCCCGTCTCGGAAGGCTTGCGCTCAGCCACCGGCGCGCTCGCCATAGCCGGTGCCGACGAGGAAAAGCTCGCGATATTCGGTGCCGTCACCGCGCGTCAGCCGCATTTCGAGCGCTTGCGGCAGCGGGGCGCGCGGCGATCCCTCCCAGCGATCGCTCCACGCGCCGTCGATGCGGTAGCGCAGCGCGACCCGCCGGACTCCCGAGAGCATCGCCGTCGCCGGATATGGCGCGGCGCCGTCCAGCATCGGATAGGCGACGCGGGTGAGCGTGTCGCCGTCGACCCGGTATTCGACCTTCTGCAAGCCGGCGCGGCGGGCGCCGTCGAGATTGCTCCAGCCGCCGCGCACCAGCCGCAGCATCGGGCTGGCGCCCCAATCGCGCTCGCCGGTGAAGGCGGGCACCGGATCGCCACGGTCATTGCGGGTCTGGCGGAGCGACGCCTGCGCGAGATCGGCCTGCAGCATCGCGGAGAGCCGATTGAGCGCCGACGTGTCATCGAGCTTGCCCACCATGACGCCCTGCGCGCGCACGCTGAACGACAGCAACGCGACCCCGGCAGCGGCGAGCATGCCGAAGATCAGCAGCGAGATCATCACTTCGACGAGGGTGAAGCCGGACTGGCCCCGGTTGTCATCCCAGACGGGTTGCGGGGTCCACGGCTCCGCACGATCGGACGCCACCGCGCCTACGGGTCGGCGGCTGCCGGAACCAGTCCGGCGTGACGAAACGCGCATCGTCACGCGCCTCGCCCCGATCGGATCATCGTCAGCCTGCCCGCCGAGCGGCCATCGCGGTCGGTGACGGTCACGTCGATGCGCAGGATTCGCGCATCCCCGGTCGCGGCGACGGTGCGGGTCCAGTTCCACGCCCTGCCGCCATTTTGCTCGACGCCGTTGGCGATGCCGAGCGCGGGCGGCTTGGCGTCCGTCACCGCCTCGATCGCGACGTTGCGGGCGACGATCTGCCCGGTCAGCGTGGTGTCGAGAATGCCGGCACCCCGGATCGTCGCGCCTTCGAGCCGGATCAGCGCGAGCGCGGCGAGGGCGAATACCGCGAGCGCGACCATCATCTCGATGAGGGTGAAGCCCCGCTCTCCAACCGTTCGTGTCGAGCGAAGTCGAGACACCTGCGCCCGACGCCTGTCCCTCGACTTCGCTCGGGACGAACGGGGGGCGACGCGCTTATCCACCGACCCGCACCGTCCCGTCCGCGCCGACATGCACGTCGCTCGCCTGCCCGTCGCGGAGCAGACGCACGTCGAACGGGCGGTCGGCGAGGCCGGTCGAATCGAACACGATTCGGTCGCGTCCGGCGATGCCGGTCGCCGCCTGCGTGCCCGCGCCCCATTGCGTCACCCGCAGCGGCTTGTCCGAGATCGCCTGCCATGTCCCGTCGCGCCGCACGTCGAAGCCATAGCCCGCCGCCGTCACCCAGATACTGACCGGACGCGCCTGGACGATGGCGAGATCGTGCGCCGCGCGCACGCGCAGCGCGAAACGCGCCGCCTCGTCGGCGAGCCGGCCGCGCGGATCGGGCAGGCTCAGCGCCACCGCCGCCGAGGCGAGGCCGATGACCGTGACGACGATCATCAGTTCGACCAGCGTGAAGCCGCGCTCGCGCGTGGCGTGCCGGTTACTCCCAGCTACCGATATCGGCATCGACGCCCTCGCCGCCATCCTTGCCGTCCGCGCCGAGCGTCCAGACATCCGCTTCGCCGTGCTGGCCGGGGGAGGCATAGAGATAGGGGCGGTTCCAAGGATCGAGCGGCAGCTTCTTGAGATAGCCGCCCTTCTGGTATTTGGACGCATCGACGCCCGCCGGCGCATTGACGAGCGCGTTCAGACCATCGGACGTCGACGGAAACGCGCCGTTCGACAGTTTGTAGAGTTCGAGCGCCTGTTCGATCGTGGCGATATCGGCCTTGGCGCGGGTGATGCGCGCCTTGTCGCCGCTCGGGAACACGTTGATGACGACGATCGCGGCGAGCAGGCCGATGATGACGATCACCACCATCAGTTCGACCAGCGTGAAGCCCTCCTGCATGGGGCGGCGCTTGCGGATCGGGGCCTTGCGATTCATGATGGTCCTCATTCGTGTCACTGGCCGGCCAGCGTGTTGAGCTGGAGGATCGGCAGCAGGATCGATAGCACGATCGTGGCGACGACACCCCCCATCACGACGATGATGAGCGGTTCGAGCAACGACAGCGCGGTCGCGGTGAAACGGTCGAACTCGCGCTCGAGATAATCGGCGGCGCGCGCGAGCATCTCGTCGAGCTGCCCAGCGGCCTCGCCCGAGGCGACCAGATAGGTCAGCAGCGGCGGGAACACGCCGGCGCGCAGCATCGCCGCCGACAGGCTGCCGCCGCCGCGAATCGACTCGACGATCTCGTCGGTGGCGCGCCGCAGCCGAGCGTTGTGGATCGTGCCCGAGGTCAGCACCAGCCCGTCGAGCAGCGGCAGCCGGCTCGACACCATCGTCGCGAGCGTGCGCGCCATCCGCGCCGCGTGGAGATCGCGCAGCAGCCGGCCGAGCAGAGGAAGGCGTAGCAGCCGGCTGTCGAACGCATATTTGATGCCCGGGCGCTTCATCCCCTGCCAGAAGCCGATGCCGCCCAGCACGATCATCAGCGCGATCAGCCACCACCAGCGCACCAGCGCGTGCGACACGCCGATCACGATCCGCGTCAGCAGCGGCAATTGCTGGCCGACGGTGTCGAACTGTTCGACCACTTGCGGCACGACGAACATCATCAGCGCGGTGACGACCGCGGTCGCCACCAGCGCGAGCACGCACGGATAGGCGAGCGCGGTCACGATCCGGCCGTTGATCTCGGCCTGCCGCTCCAGCAGCGCGGAGAGCCGTTCGAGGATCTCGGGAAGCGCGCCCGACCGCTCGCCCGCCGCGACCATCGCGCGGTAGAGCGGCGGGAAGCTCTTCGGCTCGCGCGCCATCGAATCGGCGAGGCGGCGGCCCTCCACCACGCCGGCGTGGACCGCATGGACGATGTCGCGGACATGGTCCTGCTCGGTCTGGCGCGTGATCGTGCGCAGCGCCTCTTCGAGCGGCGAGACGCGGTTGAGCGTTGCAAGCTGGCGCGTGAACAGCGTGAGCTGCTTGGTGCTCATCCGCCGGCGACCAATGCGGACGTTCGAGAAGAGCGCCTTGCCGCGCGGCGGCAGGGATGAGCCGGGTTCGAGCTTTAGGACGTACAGCCCCTTGCGATCGAGCATGGCGCGCGCGGAGTCGAGCGAGGACGCGGCGACGTGCCCGCGCACCTCGCGCCCCTTAGTGTCGACGACGAGATAGTCGAAGTCAGGCACTTATCTCCTCCCCTCCCTGGAAGGGAGGGGTCGGGGGTGGGTAGCTCTCGTTGGAACGCAGCGCCGGCCCCGAACCGACCCACCCCCTCCCTTCCAGGGAGGGGAGCAAGAAGGAAGGTTAGCCACGATCGACCGTTTCTGGCTCAACCACAAGCGGCGCCTCGACATCCGCCATGTCGCGCCGCGACACGCGTACCGCTTCCTCGGGCGTGGTCTTGCCCTCGCGCACCAGTTGCCGCGCCGCCGCACCGAGGTTCTGCGCGTGGAGGAAGGCGTGGCGCGCGATCAGCGATTCGTCGCCGCCGTCGTTGATGAGGCGGCGGAGCGTCTCGTCGATTCGCACCGCCTCGAACACGCCGATCCGGCCCTTGAAGCCGCTATGCCCGCACTCGTCGCAGCCGACCGCCTCATAAACGACCGTGCCGATATCGAAGCCGAGCAGCGCCGAGACCGATCCCGATGCCTGCACCGGCCGCCGGCATTGCTCGCACAAGCGCCGCACCAGCCGCTGCGCGATCACCGCGCGCAGCGTCGAGGCGAGCAGGAACGGCTCGATCTTCATGTCGCGCATCCGCGTGATCGCGCCGACCGCGTCGTTTGTGTGGACGGTCGAGAGCACGAGGTGACCGGTCAGCGACGCCTGCACGGCGATTTCGGCGGTCTCGCGATCGCGGATTTCGCCGACCATCACCACGTCCGGGTCTTGCCGCAGGATCGCGCGCAGCCCCGCCGCGAAGGTGAGCCCGACCTTGGGGTTGACCTGGGTCTGGCCGACACCGTCGATCGCATATTCGACCGGGTCTTCGACGGTCAGGATATTGCGGCTGCCGTCGTTGAGCAGGCGCAAGGCGGCGTAGAGCGTGGTCGTCTTGCCCGATCCGGTCGGCCCGGTGACGAGCACGATGCCGTTCGGCTCGGTCAGCGTCGCCTTGAGCATCGCGTTCATCGCATCGGTCATACCGAGCACGTCGAGCGTGATGCCGGCGTTCTCCTTGTCGAGAATGCGCAGCACCACACGCTCTCCCGCCCGGCTCGGCAGCGTCGAGACGCGCACGTCGAGCAGCTTCCCGCCGAGCGTCAGCCCGATGCGTCCGTCCTGCGGGATGCGCCGCTCGGCGATGTCGAGCCGCGCCATCACTTTCACGCGGCTAACCACCACCGGCGCGACGTGCGGCGGCATCCGCAGCGTCTCGCGCAGCACGCCGTCGATCCGCATCCGCACGACGAGGCCGGTCTCATACGGCTCGATGTGGATATCGGACACGCCGTTGCGCGCCGCGTCGGCGATGATGCCGTTGATGAGCCGGATCGCCGGCGCATCGTCGGCGGTGTCGAGCAGGTCGTCGGCGGTCGGCAGGTCGCCGGCGAGGATGTCGAGTTCGCCGGCCATGCCGATCCCGCCCGCCGCCATCGCGGCCGCCTGCCCGTCCATCGCGTAACGATCGGACAGGAGGCGATCGAACGCATCCGCCGGCACGATGCCGATGTCGAACGGCTGGGCGAGATGCCTGCGCAGTTCGAGCAGCACCCTGGGATCGCCGCCCTCGCGCATCGCGACGGAGAGATGCCCGTCGGCGGCATCGCCGAGCACCACCCCGAAGCGCCGCGCGAACGCATAAGGGATGGTGACGACGCCGGCGGGCAGGGCTGCGGGTTCGGCAAGGTCGAGCACCGAGGCCATCTTCATTTCTCCGGTCGGACGATCTGCGTCGAGTTTCTGACCACGGGCACGCCGATGCGCGGGTCTTCGATGTTGCCGGGCACGGGCGCGCTCGGGATCGGCGGCGCGGCGCCCATGTAATCGCGCACCAGCTCGTCGATCGAGGGCTCATCCACCGGGTTCTGCTGGCCCTGCTGGAGCCGCAGATAGCCGTAGCGCTGCGAGGTGAGCCGCTGCGTGTCCTCGGGCGTGCGCAGCACGGTCGGGCGGATGAAGATCATCAGATTGGTCTTGGTGCGCTGCTTCGCCTTGGAGCGGAACAACTGGCCGAGCGCGGGAATGTCGCCGAGCAGGGGCACCTTCTCGATCGTGCGGCGCTCATCGTCGCTGAGCAGGCCGCCGATGATCGCGATCTGGCCGTCATCGACCGTCATCGTCGTCTCGACCTCACGCTTGTTGAGGATCAAATCGCTATTGTCGCTGGAGACCGGACCGGCAACCGAACTGACCTGCTGGTGAAGGATCAGCTTGATCGACCCGCTCGAATTGACCTGCGGGCGGACCTGCAACTGGATGCCGACATTTTCGCGCTGGACGGTGCGGAAGGCGTTATCGAAATTCTGGCTGAGCGCCTGACCCGTCGTAATCGGTATCTCCTGCCCGACGAGGATGCGCGCTTCCTGATTGTCGAGCGTGGTAAGCGACGGGGCTTGCAGCAGGTTCGACGTGGTGTCGGACTTCACCGCGTTGATGATCGCGCCGAAGATCGCGTTCTTGCCGATGTTGGTGACGCCGCCGCCGAACCCGCCGGTCGCGCCGAGGATCGAGGTGAGCGCCGACTGGGCGAGCGCGTCGCTCACCGCATTGTTGGTGGTGGTGACGGTGGTGTTGCCGTTGACGGTGGTCGTGGTGGTGTTGAGCGACCGCGCGCCGACCGCGCCCGCGATCGTCAGCAGATTGGGCGCGGAGTTGCTGTAGCTAGTCGCGAAGGTGGGGATGCCGCTGCCGGGCAGGCCGGCGAGCAGGAACTGCACGCCGAGCTTGCTCGCGGTCGCATCCGACACTTCCGCGACGATCGCCTCGACGAGCACCTGCTCACGCCGCGTGTCGAGCTGGCGCACGACTTCGGACAATTGCCGCTGCACCTCGGCCGGCGCGGCGATGACGATCGCATTGGCGCCGGCGAAGCGCGTGACGACCGCGGCGGTCTTGCCGCCCTCGGCGGTGACGGCGGCCTGGGCCGGCGCGGTGCCGGTCTGCACCGGCTGGCTTTGCGGGGGTACGATGTTGGTGTTGGGCGATCCCGCGCCGAAGCCGTTCGACCCGCCGCCGCCGGTGCCGCCGAACGTCGATTGCGAGAGCTGCTGCGTCTGCACCGGCGTGGGCGCCTGGCCGACGAGTTGCTGGAGCACCGGCAGCAATTGCTCGGCATCGGCATTCTCGAGGAACACCACCTTGATCTCGGTGCCGTTCTTGGCGCGCGCATCGAGATCCTGCGCGACCGCCGCCAGCCGCGCGACGCTCGCCGTGTCGCCGCGCAGCGCGACGGCGTTCGAACTGGTGACCGCGACGACGCTCACCGCCGACGGGCTGCCGGGTTGCGCCGACCCGCCGGCGCCGCTCCCCTGCCCGGCGAGCGCCTGGAGCGCGCTCGCGATTTCGCGCGCGCCGGCATTCTTGAGCGCGATCACGCGCGTGGCCGCAGTGTCCGTGTCGATCCGGCGCAGCACCTCGCGCACGCGGCGCACGTTGTCGGCGAAATCGACGATGACGACCGAATTGCCGCCGCGATTCGCCGTGACCGAACCTTGCGTACTGACGAGGCCGCGCACCGTATCGACCGCCGAGGCGGCGTCGATCGAGCGCAGCCGGACGATTTCGGTGACGAGGCTGTTGCGCGCCGCGCCGCCGGTTCCGACCCGGCTCGGCTGCGACGCGGCATTGTCGACCGGCTGGATGCGGAACGCGCCGTTCGAGGTCGGCACCGCGACGAGGCCGTTGGCGCGCAACGTCGAGAGGAACACTTCGAAATATTCGGAGCGGGTGAGTGGCCGGTCTGTGACGACCGTCACCTTCCCCTGCACACGCGCGTCGATGATGAAGGTCCGGCCGGTCACGCGCGCGGCATCGGCGATGAAGGCGCGGACATCGGCGTCGCGCACGTTCATCGTCGTCTGCGCGGCAATCGGGCCGGCGCAGGCGAGCGCGAGCAAGGGAGCGAGAATCAGTTTCTTCATGGACCTGCTATCGTGATGGCGAGCGGCAGGGTCTGCTCGCCCCGTTCGACCGTGACCGAGAGTGTGCCGCCCCCGGCGAATTGACCGCCGAGACGTTCGAGATCGCCCGCTCCGCCGACCGGCCGCCCGTTGATCGCGGTGACGACGTCGCCGTCGCGGAGCCCCGCCTGGCGGAACGCGGTCGCGCCGCCCTGCGGGCGCACGACGAGGCCGCTGACCCGGCCGCCATCGACACGCGGGATGATGCCGGTCTCGGCGCGAAGCTGCGAGAGTGTCAGCCCCGCCGCCGGCGCACCGGGCGCGAGCAGCGATGCGGAGGGGGGCGGGGGCGCCGGCGGCGGCGCGGCGCCGGCATCGCCCTGGGCGAGGAACAGATCCTCGACCGCACCGCCCCGGTCGATGGTGACGTGATCGAACGCGACCGCCTTGAGCGTCGCGCCGGGCGCGAGCTCCTGCCCGACCGCGATGCTCTTCTGCACGCCGTCCGGCCCGGCGATGATCGCCGAGCCGCCGCCCATCGCGCCGTCGATCCGCGTGCCGAACAATGTCAATTGGAGCGACGTGACGGTCGCTGGCTGCGCGTCGCTGCCCGAGAGGCGGAAGAACGGATCGAAGCCGCGCAGCACGTCGCCCGGCGCACCGGGCACCGAGACTCCCGCCGGCCGCCAGTCACCGAGCGGGGCGACCGGGGTGACGACCGCCCACGCCAGCCGCGCGCATTGCACCGCCAGCACCGCGATCAGCGCCAGCTCGGCCGCCGAATAGACCGTGACCCGCGGTAGCCGGCGCAACAGCGCCCGGGCGCGCGGATCGAGAACCAATCGCATTCTGAACAGACCACCCCGGCAACCGTGCGCACCCGCTAGGAAAGATGTGTTACAGTCACAGGTCGGTCGTGTGAACCTTTTCCGCACGCGCTGCGGCGGCGGATCACCATGCCGTTCGGGCATGGTGGGCGCGACAGGGATTGAACCTGTGACCCCACCCGTGTGAAGGGTGTGCTCTACCGCTGAGCTACGCGCCCATCGCCTCTGCCCCGGTGGGGCCGCGATGCTTCATCGGCTTTCGCCAACGAAATAGGGCGGCTCGCCGCCGCCCTGTTCCGTGCCTCTTAAGACAGGCCATCGGGACTTGTCCAGCCCCTCCGGCACATTCCCGTCGTCAGTTCACCGAATCCTTGAGGCCCTTGCCGGCCTTGAACTTGGGCTGCGACGACGCCTTGATCGTCATCGGCTCGCCGGTGCGCGGGTTGCGGCCGGTCGATGCCTTGCGCTTGCTCACCGAAAACGTCCCGAAACCCACCAGACGCACCTCGTCGCCCTTCTTCAACGCCTCGGAGATCGCGTCGAACACAGCCTCGACCGCCTTGCTCGCATCACCCTTGCCGAGACCGGATGCGTCGGCAACCGTGCCGATCAACTCCTGCTTGTTCATGCCCGCGGAACCCCCGTTACAATGGAAACTGATTCTCGGCTCAAAAAGCCGGTATTCCAGTAACGACAGGCGGGCCGGGGCTGTCAAAGCAATTTGCGTTCAACCCCGACAAAACGCGGCGGAATTCCGTCTCTTCCGCCGCGTTAACGATCAATGTCGACGCTCGCCGCCGATCGGGGCGACGCTCACCGGCGGTTGCGCGGCGAGATCATCCTCCTCGGTCCACGAGATCGGCTCGATCGGCGCGGTGAGCGCCAGACGCAGCACCTCGTCGACATGGCTGACGGGTACGATCTTCAGCCCCGCGCGAATATTGGCCGGGATCTCGGCGAGATCCTTCTCATTCTCCTGCGGGATCAGCACCGTGGTGATGCCGCCGCGCAGCGCCGCGAGCAGCTTCTCCTTGAGGCCGCCGATCGGCAGCACGCGGCCGCGCAGCGTCACCTCGCCGGTCATCGCCACCTCGCGGCGCACCGCAACACCGGTGAGGGTCGAGACGATCGAGGTGACGATGCCCACGCCCGCCGACGGACCATCCTTGGGCACGGCACCCTCGGGCAGGTGGATGTGGATGTCCTTGCGCGCGAACAGGCTCGGCTTGATGCCGTAGCTGGGCGACCGCGCCTTGACGAAGCTGAACGCCGTCTCGATCGACTCCTTCATCACGTCGCCGAGCTTGCCGGTCACTTTGGCGGCGCCCTTGCCCGGCACGGTGACGCTCTCGATGGTCAGCAACTCGCCGCCCACCTCGGTCCAGGCGAGACCAGTGACGGCACCGATCTGATTCTCCTCTTCCCCGAGGCCGTGACGATATTTCTTCACGCCCGCGAAGTCGGCGATGTTGTCGGGCGTGATCGTGACGGTCTCGTCCTTGCCTTCGAGAATGCGGCGCAGGGCCTTGCGCGCGAGCTTGGCGATCTCGCGTTCCAGCGTGCGCACCCCCGCCTCTCGCGTGTAATATTGGATCAGCGCGCGCAGCCCTTCGGTGGTGAGCGTGAACTCACCGTCCTTGAGCCCGTGCGCCTCGATCTGCTTGCCGATCAGGTGACGCTCGGCGATCTCGACCTTCTCGTCCTCGGTATAGCCTTCGAGCCGGATGATCTCCATGCGGTCGAGCAGCGGCTGCGGCAGGTTGAGCGTGTTTGCGGTCGTCACGAACATCACGTCCGACAGATCGATGTCGATCTCCAGATAATGGTCGTTGAACTTGCTGTTCTGCTCGGGATCGAGCACCTCAAGCAGCGCCGAGGCCGGGTCGCCGCGGAAATCCTGGCCAAGCTTGTCGATTTCGTCGAGCAGGAACAGCGGGTTGCTGGTGCCGGCCTTCTTGAGATTGGTCACGATCTTGCCCGGCAGCGAGCCGATATACGTGCGGCGGTGGCCGCGAATTTCCGCTTCGTCGCGGACCCCGCCCAAAGACTGGCGAATGAATTCGCGCCCCGTGGCCTTCGCGATCGACTTGCCGAGGCTGGTCTTGCCGACGCCGGGCGGGCCGACGAGGCACAGGATCGGCCCCTTCAGCTTGTTGGTGCGCGCCTGTACCGCGAGATATTCGATGATCCGGTCCTTGACCTTCTCGAGCGCATAATGGTCCTCGTCGAGGACCGCCTGCGCGGCTGAAATGTCGCGCTTGATCTTGGACCTTTTGCCCCACGGCAGGCCGAGCAGCACGTCGAGATAGTTGCGCACGACGGTCGCCTCAGCGCTCATCGGCGCCATCGTCTTGAGCTTCTTGAGTTCGGCGGTCGCCTTGGCGCGCGCTTCCTTCGAGAGCTTGAGCGTCGCGATCTTCTGGGTCAGCTCGGCGATCTCGTCACCCTCGCCTTCCTCGCCCTCGTTGCCGAGTTCGCGCTGGATCGCCTTCAACTGCTCGTTGAGGTAATATTCGCGCTGGGTCTTCTCCATCTGGCGCTTGACCCGGCTCTTGATCTTCTTCTCGACCTGGAGGACGCCGAGCTCGCCTTCCATGAAGGCGAACACCATCTCCAGCCGCTTGGCCGGGTCGGTCTCGACCAGCAAAGCCTGCTTGTCCGAAACCTTGACCGAGATGTTGGCCGCGACCGAGTCGGCGAGCTGGCTCGGCTCCTCGATCTCGCTCAATTGTACCGCGGTTTCCGCCGGCAGCTTGCGGTTGAGCTTGGCGTAATTCTCGAACTGATCGATCACCGAGCGCATCAGCGCGGCGACCTCATGCGTCACCTGCTTCTCCGCCTCGGCGAGATCGTCGGCACCGGCATCACCCTCCAGCAGATCGACCGAGGCGGTCAGATGGCCCTCGGACGTTGCGAGATCGCTGAACTTCGCACGCTTCTTGCCCTCGACCAGCACGCGCACCGTGCCATCGGGCAGCTTCAGCAATTGCAGCACGGTGGCGGTGACACCGATGTCGTAGAGGTCGTCGCGATCGGGGTCGTCCTCGGCCGGATCGAGCTGCGCGACCAGGAAAATCTCCTTGTCGGCGGCCATCGCCGCTTCCAGCGCCGCGACCGACTTGTCGCGGCCGACGAACAGCGGCACGATCATGTGCGGGAAGACAACGATGTCACGTAGCGGCAGAACAGGGTAGATTTGGGTCATGGAAACTCCGGGGAACGCGAACGACGCGCCTTGTTCTTCCTTATATGGTGTGTGCGCGCTTTCCATCAATCGCCGTTCGCCGATGAACGGGGCATGAGGATACCCACCGCGGTCCTGCCGGCGGCGGCGCTGCTGCTCGGCGCGGCCGATCTGCCCGGTCCGGGCGAACCCGCACTGACACCGCAGACCGCGCGTTCGGGCGGCCCGATCGACCCGGAGCAGGCGAAACTGTCTTTCGACGCGGCCGATCTGCGGTTCGAAGTGTTCCCAGAAGCGGAGCGGATCGCCGGCGTGGCGGCGCTGAGCTTCACCGCGCGCGCGCCGCTCGATCGGTTGCTGATCGATCTCGACCGCAACTTGCCGGTCAGTGCGGTCGCGATCGACGGCGTGGCGCTACCGGCGCGCGCCTGGAGCAACCCGGAGGGCAAGCTCACGATCACGCTGCCGCATCGCGTGGCGGCGGGCGGGCGGGTGAGCGCGCGCATCACCTACGCAGGCACACCGCATGTCGCGGTGAAGGCGCCGTGGGACGACGGCTTCGTCTGGGCCAAGACCCCCGACGGCCACCCGTGGGTGGCGACCACCGCCGAAGGCAATGGCTGCGACCTGTTCTGGCCGTGCCTCGACTTCCCGACCGGGCGGCCCGGCGTCGCGACGCTGCACATCACCGTGCCTGCGGGCCTGAAGGCACCCTCCAACGGCAAATTGCTCGGCATCGACACGCTCGCCGATGGCCGCACCACCTGGACCTGGCGCGTCAAACACCCGACGACCTACGGCATCGCGCTCAACGTCGGCCCCTATGAGCAACTCTCGGGCAGCTACAAGAGCCGCTTCGGCAACACGATCCCGCTCTTCTACTGGTACCTGCCCGGCGAGGACACGCAGGCGCGCGCGCTGTTCGCCGAGTTCGCGCCGGCGCTCGACTTCTTCGAAAGCGAGATCGGCCCCTACCCCTTCGGCGACGAAAAGCTCGGCGTGGTCGAGACCCCGCACAAGGGCATGGAGCACCAGACGATCAACGCCTATGGCAACGGCTATGCCAAGGCGCCGGAGGGTTTCGACTGGCTGTTCCAGCACGAGCTCGCGCACGAATGGTTCGGCAACCAGCTTTCCGCGCGCGACTGGGACGATTTCTGGCTGCACGAGGGCTATGCGACCTACATGCAGCCGTTCTACGGCCTGTGGCGCGAGGGCGATGCCCGCTACGCGACGATGCTCGACGACCAGCGCGACAAGATCACCAATCTGCGGCCGATGGTTTCGGGCGCGTCCCGCACCGAAGAGGATGTCTACCGGATCGATCGCGGCGGCCCGGGGCAGGACATCTATTACAAGGGCGCGTGGATGCTCCACACCTTGCGCTGGCTGATCGGCGACCGCGCGTTTCGCGATGTGACCCGGCTGGCGGTCTATGGGCGGAGCGATCCCAAGCCGGGCAATTTCACCCCGCGTTTCGTGACGAGCGCCAACTATCAGGCGATCGTCACGCGCGTGACCGGCAAGGATTACGGTTGGTTCTTCGACGTCTATCTGCGCCAGGCCGCGCTGCCCGACCTGCTGAGCGAGCGGCGTGACGGTGCGCTGAACCTGCACTGGGCGGCACCGGGCGGGCGGCCCTTCCCGATGCCGGTGGCGGTGCGGGTCGCCGGGCGGACGGTCCGGTTGGCGATGGCGAACGGCACCGGCCGCATCGCGGTGGCCGCCGGCGCGCATGTCGTGATCGACCCCGACGCGCGGGTGTTGCGGCGCTCGGCGGCGGTGGAGGCGTATCAAGCGTGGCGGGACGCGCAGCGCAAGGCGCAGTGATGCCACTATGTCCCCACCGTTCGCACTGAGCGAAGTCGAAGTGCGTGCCTTTGAAAGCGGCGCGCTCGTGACACGTGCTTCGACTTCGCTCAGCACGAACGGTGAAGGAGGCTCACGTTTGACTGCCCGCGAACGGTGAAGAAAGGTGACGTTTCGCCACCCGCCGTTCGTGCTGAGCGAAGTCGAAGCACGGATTTCGCGACCCGCGTTGGAGCCGATACCAAGGAAACGAAAAGAGCGGCCTGCGCCGGCAGACCGCTCTTTCAACAGGCTTGGAAAGGCGGGTGGCTTACGCCGCGCCCGCCCCCGCCTTGTCCTTCTTCGCATAGACGCGGATCGGTTCCTTGCGGCCTTCGATCACGTCCTTGTCGATCATCACCTCGTCGACGCCGTCCATGCCGGGCAGATCGAACATCGTATCGAGCAGGATGCCTTCGAGGATCGAGCGCAGCCCGCGTGCGCCGGTCTTGCGCTCGATCGCCTTCTTGGCGACCTGCGTGAGCGCGTCCTCGGTGAAGCCGAGCTTGACCGTCTCCATGTCGAACAGCTTCTGATACTGTTTGACCAAAGCGTTCTTCGGCTCGGTGAGGATCGTCACCAGCGCGGGGACATCGAGATCCTCGAGCGTCGCGATCACCGGCAGGCGGCCGACGAATTCGGGGATCAGGCCGAACTTGAGCAGATCCTCGGGCTCGACCGACTTGAGCGTCTCGCCGGTGCGGCGCTCCTCGGGGCTGGCGACATAGGCGCCGAAGCCGATCGACTTGCCCTGCAGACGATCGCCGATGATCTTCTCAAGCCCCGAAAACGCGCCGCCGCAGATGAACAGGATGTTGGTCGTATCGACCTGGAGGAACTCCTGCTGCGGATGCTTGCGCCCGCCCTGCGGCGGCACGCTCGCGGTGGTGCCTTCCATCAGCTTGAGCAGCGCCTGCTGAACGCCCTCACCCGACACGTCGCGCGTGATCGAGGGGTTCTCGGCCTTGCGGCTGATCTTGTCGATCTCGTCGATATAGACGATGCCGCGCTGCGCGCGCTCGACATTATAGTCGGACGCCTGAAGCAGCTTGAGGATGATGTTCTCGACATCCTCGCCGACATAGCCGGCCTCGGTGAGCGTGGTCGCGTCGGCCATCGTGAACGGCACGTCGAGGATGCGCGCCAGCGTCTGCGCGAGCAGGGTCTTGCCGCATCCGGTCGGGCCGACGAGCAGGATGTTCGACTTGGCGAGCTCGACGTCGGCACCCTTCTGGCCGTGGTTGAGCCGCTTGTAATGGTTGTGGACCGCCACCGACAGCACGCGCTTGGCGCGCTTCTGGCCGATCACATAATCGTCGAGGACATCGCAGATCTCCTGCGGGGTCGGCACGCCGCCGTCCTTCTTCGACACCAGCGCCGACTTGGTCTCCTCGCGGATGATGTCGTTGCACAGCTCGACGCACTCATCGCAGATGAACACGGTCGGCCCGGCGATCAGCTTGCGCACCTCGTGCTGCGACTTGCCGCAGAAGGAGCAATACAGCGTGCTTTTCGAGTCGCCGCCACTCAGCTTGGTCATAAAATCTCGTGTCCCAATGCCCCTTGTGGGGACGAAAGCATAACAGACTAGGCGCGTTTCCGGCTATCGGGCAATGCCGAATATCGCTTTGCCCCGGCGGTTACGGCCTGATGAGAGGTGATATGGGCACAGTTTGCGGCGTAACAAGCGGCGCGGCACCGCCCATCCGGGCGGATCATATCCCGAACGGACGCGACGCCCCGCCGCCGCCAACCGGCGGCGGAGCGCCTAGCGACCCCGGTTCTCAGGCGGCGGGTAGCGCCGGCGGGGTGGCGCCGTCGTCGGCGATCGCCGGGCGCTTGTCGAACACCTGATCGATCAGCCCGAACGCCTTGGCCTCTTCCGCCGACATGAAGTTGTCGCGGTCCATCGCGCGTTCGATCTCCTCGAGCGTCTTGCCGGTGTATTTGGCGTAGAGCGAGTTGAGGAAATGGCGCATCCGCAGGATCTCACGCGCCTGGATCTCGATGTCGCTGGCCATGCCCTGCGCGCCGCCCGAAGGCTGGTGGATCATGATCCGCGAGTTGGTGAGCGCGACGCGCATCCCCGGCTCGCCGGCCGACAGCAGGAAGCTGCCCATCGACGCGGCCTGGCCGATGCAAACCGTGCCGACGCGCGGGCGGATGTATTGCATCGTGTCATGGATCGCCATGCCCGCCGTGACGACACCGCCCGGCGAGTTGATGTACATGAAGATGTCCTTCTTCGGGTTTTCCGATTCCAGGAACAGAAGCTGGGCGGTGATGATCGAGGCCATGTGATCCTCGACCCCGCCGGTCACGAAGATGATCCGCTCGCGCAGCAGCCGCGAATAGATGTCGAAGCTGCGCTCGCCGCGGTTGGATTGCTCGATGACGATGGGAACGAGGCCGGCCTGAGTCGGCTGCTGGGCGACGAGCCCCGCCGCGCTGAGGGGAGCCATGAAATCGCCGGTGTCGAACGGGTTGCGCATGATGTTCTGTACGTCCTTTATGCCCTTGCGGTCGCCTACATCGGCACTCCGCCGGGACTTGGCAAGTGTGCCCTGCCGTTCGTGCTGAGCGCAGTCGAAGCACGTGTCCCGCACGCCGCGCTGGTTGGCACGCCCTTCAACAAGCTCAGGGCGAACGGTATGTGAAGTTTCAGCCCTCGCGCCTCTCAACGCCCGGCGCGCGGTGCGAGAGGTAGGCGAGCCGGCGCATCTCGCGCCGGCCACGCACTACGGTGTCGAGGATCAGCCCCGCAAACAGGCACAGCGCAGCCAGGATCATCAGGCCGGTCACCATCACCGCGGTCGGCAGGCGGGGCACGAGATGCGTGTGCATGTAGGTGATGACGAGCGGTACCGCGAGCAGCAGCCCCAGCAGCGCCAGCACCGCGCCGATCGCGCCGAAGAACAGCACGGGGCGCTCGATCCGGTACAGCGTTAGGATGGTGCGCAGGATGCGGAAGCCGTCGCGGTAGGTGCTGAGCTTGGAGGCCGAGCCTTCGGGCCGCTCGTAATAGGGTGTCGCCACCTCGGCGACGGGCATGCGCAATTCGAGCGCGTGGACGCTGATCTCGGTCTCGATCTCGAACCCCGCCGAGAGCACGGGGAAGCTCTTGACGAAGCGGCGCGAGAAGACGCGGTAGCCCGACAGGATATCGGTGAAGCTGCGCCCGAACAGCCGCGCGAGCATGCCGGTCAGCACCGCATTGCCGAAGCGGTGGCCGCGCCGGTACGCCGCTTCGATCTGCGTGATGCGCGCGCCGACGATCATATCGAGCTGTTCGCCAAGCAGCCGGGCGACCATCGCCGGCGCCGAGGCGGCGTCATAGGTCGCGTCGCCATCCGCCATCACATAGACGTCGGCATCGACATCCGCGAACATCCGCCGCACCACCGCGCCCTTGCCCTGGATGCGCTCGGTACGGACGATCGCGCCCGCCGCGCGCGCGACCTCGACGGTGCGGTCGCGGCTGTTGTTGTCATAGACGTAGATGTCCGCGCCGGGCAGCGCGGCGCGGAACCCGGCCACCGTCGCCGCGATCGCGGCTTCCTCGTTATAGCAGGGGAGCAGGACGGCGATGCGGGGTTCTGGCAAGCGCGCCCTCCAGAGGCTGAAGCAAATCAAGCGTCAGGATAATCGAGACGCCGCCCCGACCACAACCGTCACCCCGGGAGCACGTCCGGGGCGACCAGAGTCCTGACGGTAAAGCGCCTACCCCGCCCGCACGTAAAGACGCAGGCGGGGCTGTCGGGGCTCACGCCTCGGTTTCGGTCTTCTTGGCGGCAGCCTTCTTGGCCGGCTTCTTGGGCCCGGCGGCGGTTTCGCCCGCTTCGCCTTCGGCCTTGGGCGCTGCCTTCTTGGCGGCCGGCTTCTTGGTCGCGGCCTTCTTGACCGGTTCCTCGGCGGTGGCTTCCGCCGGGGCGGGATCGGCCGAATCGTCGGCCTTCAGCTCGGTCGCGTCGGCGTGGTCATGGCCATGATCGTCGCCATGGGCGTGATCGTGGTCGTGATGGTCGTGGCCGTCATGGTCATGATCGCCGTGGTCATGGTCATGGTTATGGTCGTGGATGTGCGTGCCGCTCGCGAAGCCGTCCTCGCTCTCGATCGCTTCCTGAAGCTCCTCGCGGGTCACTTCGCGGTCGGTGATCTCGGCCTTTTCGAACAGGAAATCGACGACCTTGTCCTCGTACAGCGGCGCGCGGAGCTGGGCTGCGGCCATCGGCTCCTGCTGGATATACTGGAGGAAGCGCTGGCGATCCTCGGGGCCGTATTGCTGGGCGGCCTGCGCGATCAGGCGGTTCATTTCCTGCTGAGTCACCTCGACGCCATTGGCCTGGCCGATCTCCGACAGGAGCAGGCCGAGACGGACGCGACGCTCGGCGATCTTGCGGTAATCGTCGCGCTCCTTCTCCATCTCCTCAAGCGCGGCGGCCGGATCGGCCTCGTGGGTCGCTTCGTGCTGGAGCTGCTGCCAGATCTGGTCGAACTCGGCCTCGACCATCGTCGGCGGCACTTCGAAATCATGGCCCTCGGCGAGCTGGTCGAGCAGCTTGCGCTTCATGTGCGTGCGGGTGAGGCCATTGAGCTCCTGCTCGATCTGGCCCTTGAGCAAGCCCTTGAGCTGCTCGAGGCTTTCGAGGCCGAGCGAGGTGGCAAGCGTGTCGTCGATGACCGTCTCGCCCGGAGTCTGCACCTTGGTCGCGGTGATCTCGAAGGTGGCGGGCTGGCCGGCGAGGTTCTCGGCCGGGTAATCGGCGGGGAAGGTCACGTTGAGCACGCGCTCCTCGCCCTGCTTCACGCCGACGAGCTGGTCCTCGAAGCCGGGGATCAGGCGGCCCGAGCCGATCTCGACGCCCATGTCGGTGCCGGTGCCGCCCTCGAAGGCGACGCCGTCGGCGGTCTTGCCGACGAAATCCACGGTGACAAGATCGCCCTGCGCGGCCTCATGATCCTCGGGCGCGTCGTCCCACTTCTTCTGCTGCTCGGCGAACTTGGCGACCTGCGCATCGACTTCGGCTTCGCCAGCCGGCACCGTCAGGCGCTCGAGCTTGAGCCCGTCGATCGCCGGGGTCGGCACGTCGGGAAGCACTTCGAGCGAAACCTTGACCTCGGCATCGTTGCCGATCTCGAAACCCTCGTCGAGCGAGACCGACGGTTGGATCGCCGGACGCAGCCGCTGTTCGGCGATCAGCGTCTGGATACCGTCCTGGATCGCCGAGTTGAGCGCGTCCTGGGTGAGCGCGGGGCCATGCATCTTGCGCACGAGGTTGGCGGGAACCTTGCCGGGGCGGAAGCCGGGCATGCGGATCTGCGGTGCGACGCGCTTCAGCTCGGCATCGACCTTCGAATCGATCTCGGCGGCCGTGATGGTGAGGGTGTAGGCGCGCTTGAGCCCCTCGTTGAGCGTCTCGACAGTCTGCATGGGTCTTCTCAGGCCTCTTCACGAATCGGAATCGCGGTGGCCCTTGCACACGCGGCGGCGACTGGTGCGGGCGAAGGGACTCGAACCCCCACATCTTGCGATGGCAGGACCTAAACCTGCTGCGTCTACCAGTTCCGCCACGCCCGCATGGGACACCGCCGGTGTGGGGGGCGTCTATAGCAAGGATCGGCGGCGGAGCAAGCCACGCCGTCACGCCCGTGAAATCTTCGTGAAACTTCGCGGGCGGCCGGTTCGTTTGATACCGAACACGAGGAGAAACCCGATGGCCACCACGCCCCCGACCGAATTGCCCCCGCAGCCGACCCAGCCCGGCACACCCGAAACCCCGCCGCCCGAGGTGACACCGACCACGCCCGATATCGACGTGCCCGCGCCGATGCCGACCAGCGACCCCGCCGTCGCGCCCGGCCAGCCGACCGACCTCGGAGATTTCGCATGAGCGGCGGGTCTGAATCCCGCGATGCCTATCCGCCCCGCGAGGATGAGCGCAGCGACATCCAGCAAATCGTCGAGGCGCGCAAGGACGCGGTCGAGCGCGGCGAAGGCGGCCCCGAGCCGGACCCGCTGGCGCGCCAGGGTGAGGCCGACGGCGTCGGCGGCACCGGCGGCGTCGTGAAGAACCAGGATAGCGACGCGCAGTAACGCGCCCCGTCGTGACGTTTACGGGTTCGGTGCCGCCCCGATCCGCGCGCTGGCGGCGAGCGCGCGGAAGCCGGCGATGTCGCGGTCGTAATAATAGATGTCCGGCGCTTCGAAGGTCGCCATGTAGAGCTTGCCCGCGATGATCGCGGCATACCCCTCGCCCTTGCGGCGGACTTCCTCGTCGGGCCGGGTGAAGCGGTAGGTGAAAGTGACGCCTTTCGCGCCGGCGAAGGTGCAAGGCGCGACGCTCTCGATCGTCATCAGCGGTGTGGCGAGCGCGATGAGATAGCTGTTTTCGAGCAGCGCCGGAATATCGGTCAGCAGCATCGTCGCGCTGAACCGCGGCAGCGGCTTCACCCGTCTGTTGACCTCGCGGAACAGGGTGCGATCGGTCTCGATGCCGCCGTAGAAGGTGACGTCGTTGAGGCCGTCGCCGTCGAGCGTCCATGTCTCCGAATTGCGCCCCGGTCGCGCGCCCATCTTGTTCCACTCGCGATCGGGCGTGATCGTCAGCGCCGATTTGGCGACGGCGACGGCCTGCGCCTTCGCGATCAACGTGTTGCCGGCGTGCGCGGGCGCGCCGGACAGGAGCAGCGCGGTGAGCGCGAGGACCGGGGCGGCTTTTCTCAGGGTCATGACATGGACCTTCATGGCAGCAGGGTCTGGATCATCGCGCGGTCGGGCGCGTCGGGGCGCAGCGCGAGATAGCGTTTGAGCGCCTCGGCGCCCTGCGCGTCGCCGCCGCGGAGCCGCGCGAGACCGAGGCCGCGATACGCATCGGCATCGGCCGGATCGAGCGCGATCGCCTGCGCGTAGAAGCCAGCCGCCGAGACGAGATCGCGCGGATTGCCGCGCGCGCGGTACAGGTCGCCACGCGCGCGGAGCAACTCGGCGTCCCACGCGTCGCCGGCAAGCTGGCCGAACAGATATTCGGTGCCGCCGAAATCGTTGAGCTTGAGCTGATCGGCGATGAACGCGCCGCGCAGCGGCTTGATTGCGGTGCGCAGCACGTCGTGGCCGGTATCCCCCTGCCCCATTCCCGCTACGAGCCCGCGCAGATAGGTCGCGCGTTCGAGATTGGTGGGGTGGCTGGCGAAGAACGAAAGCCGATCGTAGCGGTGGCTCTTCTGCTTGCGCCCGAACGATGTCGCATCGGCCTCGTCCATCGCGCGGGTCCAGATATCGGGGAGCGCTTTGGGGTCATAGCCGGCGGCGAGCATGTATTTCGCGCCGAGCATGTCGGCCTCGCGTTCTTCGTCGCGGTTGAACGCGAAGATCGATCCGATCGTGGAATGGCTCACGTCAACCGCAGCGCTGCGGATTTGGTAGGAGGCGCCGCTGGCGGCGATCACACCCATCCATGCTGCGACATCGGTCATCGATCGGCTGTGCTGGAAGCGGTGCAAACCGTGGCGCTGCTCGAAATGTGCGAATTCGTGCCCGAGCACCGCTGCCAGTTCGGCTTCGTCGCGTACCCGCATGAACAATCCCGTGTTCACGACCAGCGTGCCGTTTGGCGTCATTGAGGCGTTGAACTCGGGATCGCGAATCACATAGACGCGAGTACCCATGCAGCGTTCGGCCCCAACCGTCCGACACAACACCGCTCGAACATAGCCGGTGAGCGTAGCGTCCTTCACGACGAACGCCGAATCGCGCAGCGTTCGCTCGGCCTCGTCGAGCTGCATCCACAGCCCGCGCTCGTCGACGCTCTGCGGCTCGTAAGCACCCGCATAGGGCGGCAGCGGCGGCCTGGGCACGCTCGCCGCGATACCGAGCACCGCCGCCGCGCCGAGCAGCGCGAACCGGCGCAACCGCGGCATCACCGCGGCATCACCGCGCGGCCGGCGCGGCGGTGGGCGTGCTACCCGGAAAATTCTCGAGCAATTGGCGCACACGCTTCTGGGCGCCTTCCGCCGTGCGCACGTCACCGCCCATCTGCTGATCGGCGTTGAGCCAGACGAGATCGCCGCTGCGCAGATCGACCAGCCCCGCATAGCCGCGATGCTCGCCCGATTTGACCGTGACATAGGCCATCGCCGCGAACACCTGGAGCAGCTTGCGGCCGGTCGAGCCGTATTGGTCCTCATCGAAGATGAAGAGCGCGTAATCGCAGCCGGTGCCCTTGGCGATCTCGGCGACCCCCGGCCCCATCGTCCACTTGAACGCGCCCTTGCGCTTCTTGGTGGGCAGGCGATTGCCGGGGAAGAACTGATATCGGATCACCGAATCGGCCAGCACCGAGAACAGCGCGCGGTATCCCGCCAAGGTGGTGGCGGCCGGGCCGATCGGCTCCTCGGCGACGATCACCGCATTGCCGAGCCCTTGCTGCGCGACCGCGAGCGCCGCGCCGAGATTGTCGCGCGCCTGCGCGGTCCAGTCCGCGTTCGGTTCGAACATGCCGCCGGTCGATTGCGCGCCGACGGTGATGCTGGGGCGGATCAGCAGAATTTTGGCCGAGCCGGGCGGCAGGGTGAAACCCGGCTTGCTGCCGGACTTTTCCTGCGCGCCCGCGGGCACGCCCGCCAGAAGACAGGCGGCGAGCGCCGCCGCGAATAGTCCGTGTCGCATGTATCCCCCCGGATCGCGATGTCCCCACATCGCGACCGAGACTTACGAGATCATGGTTCCAGCGGCAAGATGCTTAGATCGATACTTGCGGCGACTTCACACCGGCCGGAACAGCGTGAAACCGCTCGGCAGCCGTTTCGGCGCCTTGCCCGCAAGGGTCGCCTCGATCGCGTCGATCGCGGCGAGCAGATCGCGTTGCACATACGGCTTGGCGAGACACCCCACCGCAACGGCGCGGCCACCTTCGGGACATTCGCCGGTCACGAACATCGCGGGCAGACCGGCCGCGTGCGCGGCACGCGCGACGTCGATGCCGCTACCATCGGACAGTCGCACATCGACGAGCACCAGATCGACGTCCTGCGGACGGCGCAGCACGGCGAGCGCTTCGGCGACACGGTCGACCGTCGCGACGATCTCGAACTCGGCCTCGCGCAGGAAATGCTCGGTATCGAACGCGACGAGCGGCTCGTCCTCGACAATGAGCAACCGACTGATCCGCCGCTTTTTCCGTCCGAACAGCATGTCCGGTTGTCCCGCCTTCCCTTGCCGCACCGACGCGGCCTCGCCTGTCCTCGTTACGCTTGCGTCCCTTAACGCGCCGTGTTCGAATCGGTGACAAGAAATTTTGCGCGCGCGGACAGGGAAATTCGCTATAGGATCGCGGTGCAAAGACCTACTTCCAAAACGCCATCGGACTCGCCACCGCGTTCCGACCAGCGCATCGCCAAATTGCTCGCCCGCGCGGGCGTCGCCTCGCGGCGCGAGATCGAACGCATGATCGCGGACGGTCGCGTCGCGCGCAACGGCATCGTCATCGACACGCCGGCGACGGTCCTCGCCTCGCTCGACGGGGTGACGGTGGACGGCGCGCCGGTCGAGGCGCCCGCGCCGGCACGGCTGTTCCTGTACCACAAGCCGCCCGGGCTTCTCGTCACCGAACATGATCCCGCCGGGCGCCCGACGATCTACGACCGGCTGCCCAAGACGCTGCCGCGCGTGATGCCGGTCGGGCGGCTCGATCTCGCGACCGAAGGGCTGCTGCTGCTCACCACCGACGGCGAGTTGAAGCGTCAGCTCGAACTGCCCGCGACCGGCGTGCAGCGCGCGTACCGGGCGCGCGCCTACGGCCCGATCACGCAGGAGCAACTCGAGGAGCTGATCCACGGCATTGAGATCGAGGGTGTGCGCTACGGCTCGATCGACGCCAATCTGGAGCGGCGCACCGGCGCGAACGTCTGGATCGAGATGATCCTGACCGAAGGCAAGAACCGAGAGGTGCGGCGCGTGCTCGATTACCTCGGGCTCAAGGTCTCGCGGCTGATCCGCACGCGCTATGGCCCGTTCGTGCTCGGCGATCTCGCGCCCGGCGCGGTCGGCGAGGTGCGCGGGCATGACGTCGCCTCGTTCCGCAAGAACCCGACCCGGCTCGACCTGCCGCAACCGGCGCGATCGCGTTCGCCGGAGCCGGTGTATGACGCCGTCAAGCCCGCTCCCCGCGCGCGCGGAGAGGGTATGGGAGAGCGGCGCGGCGCGTCTGCGGCGCCGAAGACCCGCGGCGCAGTCGCACCGCGCATCACCCGCGAAGCCGCCGCCAAGGCCGATCGCGCTTCCTTCGCGGACGTGCGCGCGCCGCGCAAACCCGGCGCGCGCTCGGCCAGCGCAGCCAGCCAGCCACGCGACGCGTCGAAGCCTGCGCCGCGCCGCGCCGCCACGACCAGTCCGCGCGAGTCGACCTGGTCGCCGCGTGACAGCCGCCCCGCCGACGGCCCCGCCGCCAGCCCGGCGCCGGTCAAGCCCAAGCGCTTCTACGACGCCAAGCCCAAGGCCGGCACCACCCCGGCGCGTGGCGAGGGCACCTCGCGCGCGCGCCGCACCGCGACCGATCCGCGCCCCAAGCGCGACCGCGCGCCCGGTGAGCGCCCCACTCCGCCGCGCGGCCCCGCACGCCCGTCCAAACCCCGCCCACCCCGGACCCGTAAATAATGCGCATCATCGCTGGAGAATGGCGCGGTCGCGCGCTCGTCGCCCCCAAGGGCGACGCCACCCGCCCCACCGCCGACCGCGTGCGCGAGGCATTGTTCTCGATGCTGACCAGCCGGCTCGGCAGTTTCGAGGGGCTCGCGGGCGCCGATCTGTTCGCGGGCTCGGGCGCGCTCGGGCTGGAAGCACTGTCGCGCGGCGCCGCCTCGTGCCTGTTCGTCGAACAGGACAAGGCCGCGCTCGACGCGCTGCGCGCCAACATTGCCAAATTGGGTGCGAAGGCGGACGTGCGCGCGCAATCGGTGCTGGCGCTCGGCCCGGCACCCAAGCCGCTCGACCTGATCCTGATGGACCCGCCCTATGACAGCGGCGCGGGCGCGGTCGCGCTCGACAAGCTCGCGCGGCTCGGCTGGGTGGGCGACGCGACCTTGGTGAGCGTGGAAACCGCCAAGCGCGAGCCGCTGGAGGTGGCGGGCTTCGTCGAGGACACGACCCGCGTGTTCGGCAAGGGGCGGATCACGCTGCTGCGGCGGGGGTAACGGCGGCGGGCGCTGTGGCCGGTCGCCCGATGTGGCGCGGCGAGCAGCGAGTCTCCCGCCCCTTCCGTTCGCCCCGGGCGCAGCCGAAGGGTGTACGTCCGGCGAGTCGCTTGCGGCGCATGCTTCGACTGCGTTCAGCATGAACGGAAATGGGATCGGCGGCTGTCGCCCAACCCCTGTTATTCAGTTGGTCGAAGCACGATCCCAAGACCGCGCGTTCAACCCGCCGGTCCGATCAAGGTGCTTGCGATTTCTCTTTCCGCCGATGGAACCGCCAATCGATCAGGCGTGACCAACATCGACGCCACGACAGCCGCGCCACAGAAATCGAAGATACCATCCTCGATCTGCACCTTCATCGCCTCGCGATAGCCGCGTCTGACGTAAGTCGCCTCGCTGGCAGCGGCGATCGCGACGAGGCTGACCTTCAGCCGGCCAAGCCGCTTCGTGATGCGTCCCTCGGCGTCCTCATCAAAAGCCCAGCCAGCGACGAATACGCGGTCGATCCAGCCCTTCAGCAAGGCGGGCATCGCCCACCAATAGACCGGGTAGACCAGGATGAGGTGATCTGCTCGATCGATCCGTCGCTGTTCCTCCCGCACATCGTCGGGCAGGGAGGCTTTGCCCAAGAAGGCTGCATGATCTGCTGCCCCGAATACGGGATTGAACCTTTCCGCCGCCAAGTCGACCATCTCGGCATCGTGGCCACGGGCCTGCAGCGCGTCGACGATCGCACTTGTCACGGCGCGGGTCAGCGAAGACTCCGCGGGATGCGCCATGAGAACCAGCGCCTTCTGCGTGGTGGCTTCCGAAGACGGGCGGGTCATGCGCACGGAAGCGCCACGAGCCGGCCGCCCTCCTGCGTCAGACGCTCCAGATATTCGCCATGGTCAACGATTTGATAGGGAAAGAACAGTCCGGCCTCCGTCGCCGGCTTGCCATCCAGCCCGGCGAGGCGTTCAAGCACCATGCTGATGCCCAGTGCCGTGAGCGGAGCCGCCCCGCCTGGATGGAAAACAGCATGGCGGGTGCGTAGCGGTTTGCCCGCATCGTCAAGTCCGGACAGCTCGATGATGATTTCGGTCGATTTGGCGCCCCCTGCCCGTCTGCTGGAGCTGATCCCCGTTCCGATGCCGAATTCGACGTCGCTGGCACCCGTCACCGCCGCCAGACCCGCGATGTCGATCGACGAGAAACCCGAAGCCGTTAGTTCCGTGCCGTCGATCGCCCGGAATGCAAAGCCGGCATCCTCGCCCTTGCGCCAAACGAACGCGCCGTCCCGCCGTGCCAGGACGGAGGAAATGACGGAGGTAAATCGCTCGAAATCCTCCGTTACGGCCGGGCCGCCCCAGTCTTCCTCATCGACCAGGGCGCCGATCCTGATGCTGGCAACGCGCGAATAGGCCTTGGCCGCGGTGAGCGTCGCGATGGTTGTGGCACCGACCAACCATTCATATCCGAGAACCATGGCCGCTGTGTCGGGGCGTTGCATGTGGATCGCGATTTCGGGTGCGACCTCATAAAGTCCGGTCGAGATGCCGAGGTGCGCTATCCCCCGCGCATGGGCATAGCGCAGGCTGGCGAGCCGGTGATCGGTATAGAGCACGGCAACTGCTCCGATCGGTCGTTGGCCAAGACCAAGATCGTCCGCGTGCGGATCGATGACTACGCCTTCGGCAGTATCCAGTGCGCCCGCGACCTGCTCGGCCTTTTGCAGGTTCCTGCTGCCAATGAGCAAAGGGAGATCGGGGTACCGCTTACGCAAAGCCTGGATGGTGAAATGGCCGATCTGGCCAGTGCCGCCCAACAGGGGGATGGGTGAGATGGACATTGCTGCCTTTCCATGTAGATAGCTAAGCTACGAATCGTAGTATTCTTTAAGCTACCTTTAGTAGGTTTTACAAGTGGGTTCATCATGATGACAGGTTCGAGCGTGGCGACCCCGAAGCAGGGGCGCCGTCTTTCCAAGGCAGATCGGAGACGTCAGTTGCTCACTACTGCGCTGGACGTAATTCGTGAGAATGGCGCCGACAGTCTGACTCTCGGGCATCTGGCGGAGCGGGCAGGTGTGTCCAAGCCGGTGGTGTATGACCATTTCGGCACGCGTTCCGGCCTGCTGATCGAACTATATCGTTGGATCGACACCGAACGTGTCGAGGCATTTCGCCACGCAATGGCGGCTGCCGACAACGATCGCGACGAGACGATCGCTTCCCTTGCGCACGCCTACATCCGCTGCGCGGCAGACCTGACCGGGGAATTTTACGTCGTTGGTGCGGCACTCGCCGGAAGCACGGAAAAGGCAGAAGTCTATGCCGAGCTTCTCGATCAGTCCGTCGAAATGTTCGTTTCTGTTCTACGCCCGTTCAATCGACTGACCGGACCAGCGGCAACGCGGTTGTGCGTCGGCCTCGTTGGAGCGGGAGAAGCTCTGTCGGCAGCGATCGTCCGCGGCAAGCTCACCGAGGCTGATGCCATCGCGACATTCCATGAAATCATCAGCGCCTCTGTGCCCTGATAAGCTGGCACGCTGGCTAGCAAGGAGCCATGCAGTGCGTCAGATCGCGACACGTTTCGTCTCGTAGCCCGGTAGAGCATGGCATTCGGGAAAGCTCATGTTCTCCTGTTTATCGCTGCTGACCTGTCCTACACGCACCATTTCCGTCATGCTGCGGCCATGCTCGTCCACCGCACCAGCGCCAAACCACACCGCCGCCCGCTTCACCAAGGGCGAGATGGCCCGCCACCCCGCACCCCAAAAGTGACACCCGCGTACGGTGCTTCCGATGAACAACCTTTGCACTCTTTCGCAGGTCATCACCTCCGAAGCGCAGCGCGCGGCCGCCCCCGAGGCGCACTTCCGCACCGCCAGCGGAACGATCCCGCCGTCGCATCATTGGCACATGCGACAGTCAACCGGAGGTTCCTCGATGAAAACCCTTGTCCTCACGCTCGCCGTGCTCGCCGCCCCCGCCGCCGCGCAGGCGCCGAACTGGGCGAAGGCGCAGCCGATCGCGATCACCATGACCGATCACGGCTTCGTGCCGCGGCGGATCGCGCTGCGGCAGGGCGCACCCTATGTGCTGCGCGTCACCAACCGGTCGAACAAGGGGCACAATCTCACGCAGGAGGCGTTCTTCGCCGCCGCGCGCGTGCGGCCGGAGGATCGTGGGATGACGCGCGACGGGCAGATCGTGCTGCGCAGCGGGGAGCGCGCGACCGTGCGGTTCCTCGCGCCGAACACGCGGCGCGGCGGCACCTATCAGTTCAGCAGCACGACGCTCGCCGATGCCAGCGACGATTACAAGGGCGTGTTCGTGATCCGGTGACCGGTCGCTGCGGCGCGCCTCAGCGGGCGCGCCGGGCGACCGCAAGCCCGCCGAGGCTGAGCGCGCCCGCCGCGACCAGCAGCATGCCGACCGCCCACAGCCCATCGTTCTTGGCGAGCGCGGCGGCGCCCATCGGCGTCAACGCGCCGCCGATGATCCCGCCCAGGCTGAACGCGAGGCTGACGGCGGTGTAGCGCACGCCCGCCGGAAACAACTCGGGAATGAAGCCGCCGAGCGGACCGTAGGTGAAGCCCATCACGAACAGCGCCGCCGCGAGCCATAGCCACACGCCAAACAGCGATGCCGCGCCCAGACCCGGCGCGATCGTCAGCCCGGCGACGATGCAGCCGACGAAGCCGAACGCCATCACCCGCCGCACGCCGTGCCAATCGGCAAGCACGCTCGCGACGATCACGCCAAGCGCGAGGAACAGCACCGCCGCCATCTCGATCGCCAGATACGCCTGCCGGCCATGCCCCTGCACGCTCGTCCCGTAACCGAGCGCGAACGCGGTCGAGAGATAGAACAGCGCGTAGCAGGCGACCACGCAGAAGGTCGCCGCGAGCACCGGCTTGAGGTGATCGCGCAGCAGTTCGGCGAACGGCACGGGCGGGATGGCGTTGCGAGCCTCGGCCTCGATGAACGCGGGAGTTTCGGTGAGCTTGAGCCGCACCCACAGCCCGAGCAGCACCAGCACCGCGCTGGTCAGGAACGGCAGGCGCCAGCCCCAGGCGAGGAAATCCGCATCGCTCATCACGCTGCCGAGGATCAGGAAGAAGCCGTTGGCCGCCACGAACCCGACCGGCGCGCCGAGCGGCGGGAACATGCCGTAGCGCATCTCCCAGCCCTTGGGCGCATTCTCGACCGCGAGCAGCGACGCCCCGCCCCACTCACCGCCAAGGCCAAGCCCCTGCCCGAAGCGCAGCACGCACAGGATCGCTGGCGCGACCCAGCCGACTTGCGCATAGGTCGGCAGGAAGGCGATCAGCACGGTCGATCCGCCCATCAGCATCAAGCTGGCGACGAGCGTCGACTTGCGCCCGATCCGGTCGCCGAAATGGCCGAACAGCGCCGCGCCGACCGGCCGCGCGATGAACGCCACGCCGAAGACCGCATAGGAGGACAGCAACTGCACCGCTTTGTCGGCGGCCGGGAAGAACAACGGGCCGAACACCAGAGACGCGGCGGTCGCATAGATGTAGAAATCGTAGAACTCGACCGTGGTGCCGGTCAGGCTGGCGAGCAATACGCGGGTATGCGCGGTCATCGTATGGCGAGGCATCGCGCCTGATCGCCCGCGCGCGGCGGCGGGTCAAGCGGGTGCCGACTCAGGCGAGCACCCACTCCGCGCGCGGCACGCCCTGCGCATAGAGCAAGGCGGTGAGATCGCTGTGGTCGATCCGCGCCGCCGCTGCTGCCGCGACGATCGGCTTTGCGTGATAGGCGACGCCCAGCCCGGCCGCGCCGATCATCGCGAGATCGTTGGCGCCGTCGCCGACGGCGAGGGTCGCGTGTTCGGGCAAGCCGGAGCGGGCGGTGGCGGTGCGGAGCGTGTCGAGCTTGGCCTGCGCGCCGACGATCGGCTTGGTGACGGTTCCGCTCAGCACGCCCTCCGCGATCTCGAGCCGATTGGCGATCGCGCGGTCGAAGCCGATCCTGGCCGCGACCGGCTCGGCGAAGCGGGTGAAGCCACCCGAGACGAGGATCGCGGTCGCGCCCCAGCCGCGCATCGTCTTCACCAGCGCCTCCGCGCCGGACATGATCGTCACGCGCTCGTCGAGGCAACGCTGGATGACCGCCTCGTCAAGCCCCTTGAGCAAGGCGACACGCGCATCGAGCGCGGCTTCGAAATCGAGCTCGCCGCGCATCGCCGCCTCGGTTACGGCGGCGATCTGCGGCTTGATGCCGGCGTAATCGGCGAGTTCGTCGATGCACTCGACGGTGATCATCGTCGAATCCATGTCGGCGACGAGCAGGTGCTTGCGCCGCCCGGCGATCGGCTGGACGACGACATCGACCCCGGCGAACGCACCCTCCAGCGCCGGCCGCGCGGCATCGGGCGAGAGCGTGAAGGCGAGATCGGCGGCGTCGCCCTCGTCGAGCCAGTCGCCAGCGACGCTCGAACAACCAGCGGCGTCGAGCCGGTCGCGCGCTTCGGAAATATCGCCCGCCGTGAGGCGGCCCGGTGCTATCAACGTCGCGATGAACATTCGTTACCCTTCGCTTTCCCTCCTCGTTCGTGCTGAGCCTGTCGAAGCACGTGTTCCGCAACACGCCCTTCGACAGGCTCAGGGCGAACGGGGAGAGATGGTCGCATGACCGGACTTCCCAAGGTCGCGCTCATTACAGGGCCGACCGCGAGCGGCAAGTCCGCGCTCGCGCTGGCGCTCGCCGAAACGCGCCGCGGCGTTGTCATCAACGCGGATTCCGCGCAGGTGTACCGCGATCTGCGCGTCGTCTCGGCGCGACCCTCGCCCGAGGAAGAGGCGCGCGCGCCGCACCGGCTGTTCGGCCATGTCGACGGCGCGGATGCGGGCTATTCCGCCGCGCGCTGGGCCAGCGAGGCGCGCGACGAAATTGACGCGGCGCATGCGGCGGGCAAGCTGCCGATCCTGGTCGGAGGCACCGGGCTGTATCTGCGCACCTTGCTCGACGGAATCGCACCGGTGCCCGAGATCGACCCCGCGATCCGCGCCGAGGTGCGCGCGCTGCCGGTGGCGCAGGCGCATGCGCGGCTCGCCGCGTGCGACCCGGCGATGGCCGCGGCGCTCAACCCCGCCGACACCGCCCGCGTCGCGCGCGCGCTGGAGGTGGTGCGCTCGACCGGGCGATCGATCGCCGACTGGCGCGCGGCCAAGCACGGCGGCATCGGCCACCGGATCGACCTCGCCGCGCTGATTCTACTGCCCGAGCGCGGCTGGCTCAACGCGCGGATCGATGCGCGCTTCGCAGCGATGGTGCGCGACGGCGCGGACGAGGTCGCCGCGCTACTCGCCCGCGCCGACGTGCCCGCCGATGCGCCAGTATGCCGCGCGATCGGCGTGCCTGAAATCGCGGCGCTGCTCGGCGGCAAACTCGACGCCGCCACCGCCGCTGCGGCGGGTGCCACCGCGACCCGCCACTATGCCAAGCGGCAATATACGTGGTTCCGAAATCAGCCGCCGCCGAGCTGGATCCGCACCGATGAGACAGAAACATCCGAGCAGATCGTACAAATAGCAACTTTATTACGCTCGTAGCGGTTGACGTGCATGTTTCGTGCGGGTAGCAGCGCCGCTCCGTCGATGTTATGCGCGCAAGGCTAAAGGCGCGCCAAGGAGACCTGCCGTGACCGAGAAGAGTGGAGCCGATATCCTGATCGAGACGCTGTGCGATCTCGGTGTGGAGATCGTGTTCGGCTACCCCGGCGGCGCGGTGTTGCCGATCTATGACGCCATGTTTCGCTCAGGGCGGATCAAGCACATCCTCGTGCGCCACGAACAGGCGGCGACGCATGCGGCCGAAGGCTATGCGCGCTCGACCGGCAAGCCCGGCGTCGTGCTCGTCACGTCGGGTCCGGGCGCGACCAACGCGGTCACCGGCATCACCGACGCGCTGATGGATTCGATCCCGATGGTCGTGCTGACCGGACAGGTTCCGACCGGGCTGATCGGCACCGACGCGTTCCAGGAGGCCGACACCGTCGGCATCACGCGGCATTGTTCGAAGCACAATTATCTCGTCAAGGATCCCGCCAGGCTGGCCGAGACGGTCAAGGAGGCGTTCCATATCGCCACCTCGGGCCGCCCCGGGCCGGTCGTGGTCGATATCCCCAAGGACGTTCAGGTCGCGACCGCGCGCTACGTCAGGACGCCCGCCACCACGACCGCGACGGTCCACAAGACCTACCGCCCGCAGATCAAGGCCGATCAGGCGCTGATCGAACAGGCGGTCGACATGCTGGCGGCGGCGGAGCGGCCGATCCTCTACACGGGCGGCGGCATCATCAACGCCGGGCCGGGCGCGAGCCAGATGCTGCGGGAACTCGCCCGGATCACCGGCGCGCCGGTCACCTCGACGCTGATGGGGCTGGGCGCCCTCCCCGCCTCTTCGCCGCAGTGGCTCGGCATGCTCGGCATGCACGGCACCTACGAAGCCAATCACGCGATGAACCAGGCCGATCTCGTCCTGTGCATCGGCGCCCGCTTCGACGACCGCGTGACCGGGCGGCTCGACGCGTTCAGCCCGAACAGCCGCAAGGTCCACATCGATATCGATCGCTCGTCGATCAACAAGAACGTCCGGGTCGACCTCGCGATCGTCGCCGATGCCGGCCGCGCGCTGGAGGATCTGGTGCGCGTGTACAAGGCGCGCCGGCATCCCAAGCCCGACCTCACCGACTGGTGGCAGCGGATCGAGACGTGGCGCGCGGTCAAGAGCCTTGGCTTCCCGGCCTCGACCAGCGAGATCATGCCGCAGCACGCGATCCGCGCGCTGTGGGAAGCGACGCACCACCGCAACCCGATCATCACCACCGAGGTCGGCCAACATCAGATGTGGGCGGCGCAGCACTTCGATTTCGAGGCGCCGAACAAGTGGCTGACGAGCGGCGGCCTCGGCACGATGGGCTATGGCCTGCCCGCCGCGATCGGCGCGCAGCTCGGCAATCCGGGCGCGCTGGTCATCGACATCGCCGGCGAAGCCTCGATCCAGATGAACATCCAGGAACTCGGCACCGCCACGCAATACCGGCTGCCGGTCAAGATCTTCATCCTCAACAACCAATATATGGGGATGGTCCGCCAGTGGCAGGAACTGACCTATTCGAGCCGCTATTCGGAAAGCTATTCGGACGCGCTGCCCGATTTCGTCCGGCTCGGCGAGGCTTACGGGTGGAAGGGCATCCGCATCGAGGGGCCGGACCAGCTCGACGGTGGCATCGCCGAGATGCTCGCGTATGACGGGCCGGTGATCGTCGATTGCCGCGTGGCGCAGCTCACCAACTGCTTCCCGATGATCCCGAGCGGCGCCGCCCATACCGACATGCTGCTCTATTCGAGCGAAGTGTCGGGCGAGATGGACGACAGCGCGAAGGCGCTGGTGTGATGATCGCAGCGATCGTCGCCCCGGCGAAGGCCAGGGCCGCTATGGTGCTTCCGCGCAACCGCCGTCTCGAACACAACCCAACGGCCCCGGCCTGCGCCGGGACGACGAGGTAATATGCACATCCAGCAGCAGACCGCAGAACGGCACACGCTCGCCGTCATCGTCGATAACGAACCCGGCATCCTCGCGCGGATCGCCGGGCTGTTCACCGCGCGCGGCTACAATATCGAGAGCCTGACCGTCTCGGAAATCACCGACGACAAGGCGGTCAGCCGCATCACCATCGTCACCTCGGCGAGTCCCGCGGTGCTCGAACAGATCGTCGCGCAGCTCGACCGGCTGGTGCCGGTTCACAAGGTCCGCGATCTCACCGCCGAGGGCGACCATGTCGAGCGTGAACTCGCACTGGTGAAGGTGCGCGGTATCGGCGATCACCGTATCGAGGCGTTGCGGCTAGCCGAGGTGTACCGCGCGCGCGTGGTCGATGCGACGATCTCCAGCTTCGTGTTCGAGGTCACGGGCGGGATCGACAAGATCGACAAGTTCGTCACGCTGATGGGCGAGGTCGGGCTGATCGAGGTCGCCCGCACCGGCATCGTCGCGATCTCGCGCGGCAAGGAAGCGGCTTAGTTACAAACCCCTCTCCCAGCGGGAGAGGGAGGGGCCCGGCGCGCAAGCGCCGGGAGGGTGAGGGCGAAGGCCCGCCGGCCCGATCACCCTCACCAACTTCGACTAGGCAGCAAGCTGCCAAGTCTTCGTATCCTCTCCCAGAGGGAGAGGGAAAGAAAGGGAACGAACAATGCGTGTCTATTACGATCGCGACGCCGATCTGAACCTGATCTCCGACAAGAAGATCGCCATCGTCGGCTATGGCTCGCAGGGCCACGCGCATGCGCAGAACCTGCGCGATTCGGGCGTGAAGGACGTCGCGATCGCGCTGCGTGATGGCTCGCCGAGCGCCAAGAAGGCGACCGACGCCGGCTTCAAGGTGATGCCGACCGCCGAAGCCGCCGCCTGGGCGGACATCACCATGATCCTCGCGCCCGACGAGCATCAGGCCGCGATCTACGCCGCCGATCTCCACGCCAATCTCAAGCAGGGCGCGACGATCGCCTTCGCGCACGGCCTCAACATCCACTTCGGGCTGATCGAGCCGCGCGAAGACCTCGACGTCATCATGATCGCGCCCAAGGGCCCGGGCCACACCGTGCGCAGCGAATATGTGCGCGGCGGCGGCGTGCCGTGCCTGATCGCGGTGCATCAGGACAAGAGCGGCAACGCGCATGACATCGGCCTCGCCTATGCGAGCGGCGTCGGCGGCGGCCGGTCGGGCATCATCGAGACCAACTTCCGCGAGGAATGCGAGACCGATCTGTTCGGCGAGCAGGCGGTGCTGTGCGGCGGCACCACCGCGCTGGTCCAGGCCGGCTTCGAGACCTTGGTCGAGGCGGGCTATGCGCCCGAGATGGCCTATTTTGAGTGCCTGCACGAGCTCAAGCTGATCGTCGACCTGATGTATGAGGGCGGCATCGCCAACATGCGCTATTCGATCTCGAACACCGCCGAGTACGGCGACATCAAGACCGGCCCGCGCATCATCACCGAAGAAACCAAGAAGGAAATGAAGCGCGTGCTCGCCGACATCCAGTCGGGCCGCTTCGTCAAGGATTTCGTGCTCGACAACCGCGCCGGCCAGCCCGAGCTGAAGGCGGCGCGCGGCCTCGCCCAGCGTCATCCGATCGAAGAGACCGGCGCCAAGCTGCGCGCGATGATGCCGTGGATCGGCGCCAACGCGCTGGTGGACAAGGCGAAGAACTGAGCTGAGTTCCCCACCCGTTCGTGTCGAGCGAAGTCGAGACACCCTGCGCGGAGCGCGTGGGTGTCCCTCGACTGCGCCCGGGACGAACGGTGGGGCTCCGCTCCGGAAGCGGTGAGCTTTCCCTCGCGACCAAGTGGTTTGCTCCGCTCGCGACGGAACAACGCACGTTCGCGAAACGATCGGTTGCCAACTCTGGCTTTGTCCTGAGCGGCGGACATCGCCAGGTACGCGTCTCCCAACCGGAGACCCTTCAATGCGCCTTGCTTTTGTCACCTTGCTGGCCCTCGCCGCGACCCCTGCCCTTGCCCAGTCGGACGTCGGCCCCGGCACCGCCAATCCCGCCCAGGTCGCGGCGGGCACCTATGCGGTCGATCCGCTCCACACCCAGGTGCTCTTCACCGTCAAGCACATGGGCTTCAGCATCTATACCGGCCAGTTCACCCAGCCGACCGGCACGCTGGTGCTCGATCCCAAGCGGCCGGCGGCCGACAAGGTCGATATCAGCTTCCCGACCGACAAGGCGGTGACGACGGTCGCGCACCTCAACGAGCATCTCGCGTCCGACCAGTTCCTCGATTCCGCCAAGTTCCCGACCGCGCGGTTCGTCTCGACCAACGTGACGGTCAGCGGCACCAAGGCAACGATCGCGGGCACGCTGACGCTGCACGGGGTGACGCGGCCAGTGGTGCTCGACGCGCGCTTCATCGGCGGCGGCGTGAATCCGATGAGCAAGAAGCCGACGATCGGCTTCCAGGCGACCACCACGATCAAGCGCAGCGACTATGGCGTGACCTTCCTCACCGACCTCGTTTCGGATAGCGTGCCGCTCACCATCAACGCCGCATTCGAGGGACAATGACCGATACGCCGTCCGAAGACACCGAAGGCCGGCCCGGCGTCGGCCGCGTCGAAGCTTTTTCGGACGGCGTCATCGCCATCATCGTGACGATCATGGTGCTGGAGCTTCATCCGCCGATTTCCGAAGGCATGGCGAAGCTCTGGACCTTGTGGCCGGTGTTCCTCGCCTATGTGCTGAGCTACGCGTATGTCGCGATCTACTGGGTGAACCATCACCGGCTGTTCGGCCATGCCACGCACGTCACCAATGCGTTGGTGTGGTCGAATATGCTGCTGCTGTTCGCGCTGTCGCTGGTGCCCTTCTCGACCTCCTATCTCGGCGAGCATCATTTCAACCGCGAGGCGACGTGGCTGTACCTCGCGACGATGCTCTTCCCGGCGTTCTGCTACACATGGCTGCAGGCGACGATCCGTCGCACCGGCAAGCGCGGTCCGGGCGCGGAACGGTTCTACGCGGCGAGCACGCGCAAGGGCTGGTTCGCGTCGCTGGTGTACGCCCTCGGCATTCCGCTGACCTTCGTCTCGCCGTGGCTCGGCATTGGCTGCGCGGCGCTGGTCGCGGTCCTGTGGTTCCTGCCGCAAAGCCGGGTGGACGCGTTGTTCCTGCCGCACCGCTGAGGAAGCGCGCCGATTTCCGGCGAGAGCGCATGATCCGGCTGGACAGCGTCCCGTCCCCCGCGCTATCGCAACCGACAATGACGACCGGGATCGCCCTGCTGCTTCGACTTACGCGCCCTTAGGCGCGACCGTCACCGTGCGCTGGCATCGCCAACGCACACCGCGCCTGAGGGCCAAAGTCATCCCGTCCCTTCAGCCAGCGAGAACCAGCATGCTGCGCGATCCTTCGACCAAATACCGACCGTTTCCGCAAATCGATTTGCCCAACCGCGAATGGCCTTCGCGCACCATCACCAAGCCGCCGCGCTGGCTCTCGACCGATCTGCGCGACGGCAACCAGGCGCTCATCGACCCGATGGACGCCGAGAAGAAGACGCGGATGTTCGATCTGCTCGTCAAGGTCGGGCTCAAGGAGATCGAGGTCGGTTTCCCGAGCGCGGGTGCGACCGAATTCGACTTCATCTCCGGGCTGGTCAAGACCGGACGCATCCCCGACGACGTGACGGTGCAGGTGCTGACCCAGTCGCGCCGCGACCTGATCGAGACCAGCTTCGAGAGCCTGCGCGGCGCGCCCAAGGCGATCGTCCACCTCTACAATGCGGTCAGCCCGGCGTGGCGCAAGATCGTGTTCGGGCTGACCCGCGCGGAAATCAAGCAGATCGCGATCGAGGGCGCGAAGATCCTGCGCGACTGCGCCGCCGCGCAGCCCGACACGGACTGGCATTTCGAATACAGCCCCGAGACCTTCTCGACCGCCGAGCTCGATTTCTCGGTCGAGGTCTGCGAGGCGGTGATGGACGTGTTGCGGCCGACGCCCGAGCATAAGCTGATCCTCAACCTGCCCGCCACGGTCGAGGCGGCGACGCCCAACATCTATGCCGACCAGATCGAATGGTTCGGAAAGCATATCCGCAACCGCGATTCGATCGCGATCAGCCTGCACACGCATAACGATCGCGGCACCGGCGTCGCTGCCGCCGAACTGGGGCTGATGGCGGGCGCCGACCGCGTCGAGGGCTGTCTGCTCGGCAATGGCGAGCGCACCGGCAACTGCGACCTCGTGACGGTCGCGCTCAACATGTACACGCAAGGGCTGTCGCCGGGGCTGGACCTGTCCGACATCGACGAGATCGTCAACACGGTCACCTATTGCACGCAACTGCCGGTACATCCGCGCACGCCTTATGCGGGCGATCTGGTGTTCACCGCTTTCTCGGGCAGCCATCAGGACGCGATCAAGAAGGGCTTCGCGGCGCAGGAAGCGCGCAACGACGAGTTGTGGGAAGTTCCCTACCTGCCGATCGATCCCGCTGATCTCGGCCGCAGCTATGAAGCGGTGATCCGCGTCAACTCGCAAAGCGGCAAGGGCGGCGTCGCCTGGGTGATCGAACAGGACAAGGGCCTGAAGTTGCCCAAGCGGCTTCAGGCCGATTTCAGCCGGCACGTCCAGGCGCTCGCCGACCAGACCAGCCGCGAACTCAACGCCGCCGACATCTGGGTCGCGTTCGAGAAGAGCTATCTGGCGAAGCCGGATGACCGCTTCGTGCTCGGCGCCTATGACGAAACGCGCGGCCCCGGCGGCGAGCGTATCTTCGTCGGCGATATCGAAGTCGCTGGCGAACATCATTCGGTGAGCGGGCGTGGCAACGGGCTGATTTCGAGCGTGGTGGCGGCGATCCACGACGGGTTCGGTGTCGAGCTCGAAGTCGCCGATTACGTCGAACATGCGATCGGCAAGGGATCGGACGTGCGCGCCGCCGCCTATGTCGAATGCCGCACCGGCGACGGGCGGACGGTATGGGGCGTCGGCATCGACGAGGATATCGCCACCGCTTCCGTGCGCGCGGTGCTGAGCGCCGCGAACCGGGCCTGATCGTCGCCCCGGCGCAGGCCGCGGCCGTTGCGTAGCTTGGCGCTTCGAGTGCCTGAAACGTGGCGGCCCCGGCCCACGCCGGGGCGACGTTAGGCGCCGCGGCGCCGCACCACCTCGCAGCCGACCCGCGCATCGGGGTAAATGTCGGTCTTCATCGTCCGCACCCGCGCGCCCGTCACGCGGCGATCGGCCAGCGCGAGCGCGGCGATCTCGTCGCACAACGTTTCCTGCAATTCGAAATGGCGAGATGCGGCGAGCGCGCGGATGCGGTCGCGCAGGAAATCATAGTCGACCACCGCGTCGATCCGATCCGCCGGCGCGGTCTCGCCATAATCGCAGTACAACCAGACACTGACCAGCACGCGCTGGGGGGCGGCGCGTTCAGTCGGGTGGATGCCGAGGCTTGCTGAAATCTCCAGCGCGTCGAGCAGCACGGTGTAGGTGGCTCGCCCCGCGCCCTGGCCATCGAACGCGAGATCGTCAGTCAAGCGCGCGCTCCCGTGTCGCGAACATCACGTCGCTGTCGCGGGTGATGAAGCGTTGTCCGCAATCGACGAACACGTTCTGGCCAGTGATGCTCGAGCAGTCCAGCAGCCACGCCACAGTGCCGGCGATATCCTCCACCGCCACCGGACGGCGCAGCAGATTATCGCGGGCGACCGCCTGAAATTCCTGCGGCGACTGGTCATGGCTCGTCAGCGTCAGCCCCGGTGACACCGCATTGACCCGGACGCGCGGTGCGAGTGCCTGCGCGAGCATCACCGTAGCGCTGTCGAGCGCGGTCTTGCTGAGAGAATAGGAGAAGAAATCGGGGTTGAGGTTGGCGATCTTCTGGTCGAGCACGTTGACCACCGCACCGTCCACCAGCCCCTGCTGTCGCGCAAGCGCGGTCGCGAGCGCGACGGGACCGGCCAGATTGGTCCGCATCATCGTCGCGAACAGATCGCTGTTCTCGTGCGGCGGCCGATCGAAATCGAACAGCGAGGCGCAATTGACCAAACCGTCGATCACGCCCCCCGCCGCCGCGCGCGCCTGCGCGAACAGGCGGTTGGGATCTTCGGAAATGTCGCCGTGGAGCAGCCACACCTCGGCGCCGTCGGCGCGCAGCTCGGCGGCGACCGCCTCGGCATCCTCGGCCGAGTGGAAATGGTGGAGCACGATACGGTGGCCGTCCGCGGCGAGCCGCCGCGCGATCGCCGCGCCGATCCGCCGTGCGGCGCCGGTCACCAGCACGGTGCGGAGCATCGCGATCAGCCCTTGAACCCGATCAGCGACAGCACCTCCTCGCGGCTGCGCTCATCCTCGCGGAACACGCCCATCATCCGGCTCGTCGTCATCGTCACGCCGGGGGTGCGCACGCCGCGGGCGGACATGCACGCATGGTTCGCCTCGATCACCACCGCCACGCCGAGCGGCTTGAGATTGTCCCAGATGCAGTCGGCGACCTCGGCGGTGAGCCGTTCCTGGACTTGGAGCCGGCGAGCGAAGCCGTGCAGCACCCGCGCCAGCTTGGAAATGCCGACCACGTAATTGCCCGGCAGATAGGCGATGTGCGCCTTGCCGATAATCGGCGCCATGTGATGTTCGCAATGCGACTGGAACGGAATGTCCTTGAGCAGCACGATCTCGTCATAACCGCCGACCTCCTCGAACACGCGCGAGAGGTGGCGGGCGGGATCATCGGCATAGCCCGCGCAATATTCCTTCCACGCGCGCGCGACGCGTTTGGGTGTGTCCATCAGCCCTTCGCGCGCGGGATCGTCGCCCGCCCAGCGAATCAGCGTTCGAACCGCTTCGGCGACATCTTCGGGAACCGCGACCTTGCCATCGTCCTCAAACCCGTCATCCGAGATCACCGTGCCGGCGCCTTCGTTCATCGTAAATCCTTCATACGTCGCGACATAGTTGCCGTCGTGATCGCCCACCAACCATCATGGCCATTTCGGTTGAAATAGTGGCGGAAATACAAACGATCTCAGGCTTTCGTGACGATAGTCTCCAAGTCCATTGACGCACAAATCATCGCCGCGCTAACCGATGCATGGGGAACAAGAACAGTGACTTGCCGGACAGGCGGGCGCGAAACAGGGGTCGTCATTCACGATGAGATATGAGCTGCTCGCGGCCTCCGCAATGGCGTTGACGGCCGCGGTGCCCGCTCGCGCGGCGGACGATGCGGCGCGAAGCGGCGACGACATCGTCGTCACCGCGACCAAGCGCGACGAAACGCTCCGCGAGGTGCCCGTCTCGGTCGCGGTGACGTCCGCCGAGACGATCGCGCGCGCGCACATCGTCGATCTGATCGACCTGCAATCGGTGGTGCCGTCGCTGAAAGTTCAGCAATTCAACGCGGTGGGACAGACCAACTTCCTGATCCGCGGCTTTGGCAACGGCAACGGCAATGACGGAATCGAAAGCTCGGTCGGCGTGTTCGTCGACGGCGTATACCGCACGCGCACCTCGGCGGCGATCGACGATCTGCCCGAAGTCGAGCGAATCGAGGTGCTGCGCGGGCCGCAATCGACGCTGTTCGGCAAGAACGTGTCGGCGGGCGCGATCAGCATCGTCACCCGGCGACCCGATTTCGCCTGGGGCGGCAAGGCCGAACTGAGCGTCGGCAATTACGGGTTGATGCAGGGCAAGGCGAGTCTCAACGCGCCGCTCGGCCGGACGGCGGCGATCCGGCTGTCGGGCGCGGTCGATGAGCGCGACGGCTATATCCACGGCGTCACGACGGGCCAGGACATCAACGACCGCCACCGCGTCTCGGTACGCGGCGACCTGCTGTGGCAGCCCACGGCGGATTTCGCGCTACGCGTGATCGGCGACTACAACCGCATCGCCGAACTGTGTTGCGGCGTCACATCGGTGCGCAACGGCCCGGCGACCGAGGTGATCGGCGCCCCGGCGCCGTTCGGCCTCGGCAAGCCGATCAGCGACGCGACCGACATTTTCGCCCGCACCTCCGCCAGCAACTCCGATCCGACCAACCGGCTGATCGGCAAGGGCGTCTCGGCGCAGGCCGATTACACCCTGGGGTTCGCCAAGCTCACCGCGATCACGGCGTATCGCGACCAGATCAATCAGTCGCGGCAGGATGTCGACTTCACCGGCGCCGACATCGTCACCAACGCGGCGGCCAATCATATCAAGACCTTCACGCAGGAACTCCGCCTCGCCTCGAACGGCACCGGGCGGCTGAGATGGCTGATCGGCGGCTTCTATCAGGACGAGCATGTCGATACCGGCCGCGACATCCGCTTCGGCCGCGACGCGCGCGCCTTCGCCGATGCCCTGTCGGGCGGCGCTGTCGGGCAGCTCGAAACGCTGCAATCGCTCGTGAACCCCGCGATCACGCCGGGCCGGGCCTATTTCCAGCCGAGCCAGGGGATTTCCGACCGCTACACGCTCGCCCAGCGCGCGTTCTCGCTGTTCGCCGACGCGGACTTCAAGCTGACCGGGCGGCTGAAGATCGGCGGCGGCATATCGTATATGAACGATCGCAAGGCGGCGCGATCGTTCGTCACGTTGCAAGACCCGTTCTCGGCTCTCGACCTCGGCAATGTCCGCGAACTCGCGCTGCTGCCGCTCGCGATCCTCAACCCCGCCGCCCCCGCCGGCGCGACGATCCCGGTGAGCCTGTTCAGCCCGCTCACCGCGCTGCAATTCTTCTACGCCAACGCGCCCGGCCATGCGCCGGTGAACTTCCCCAACGCGCGCGAAAGCGGCGTGCTGCGCGGCGACCAGGTGACCTATTCCGCGCGGCTGGCATATGATCTCGGGCCGGTGAACACCTACGTCACCTACGCGACCGGCTGGAAGGCGGGCGCGATCAACCTTTCGTCCGACAGCCGGCCGCCCGACCAGGCGGGCATCGGCCGCACGGCGGCGCCCGAGAACGTCACCTTGTACGAAGCGGGAGTGAAAGCGGCGTTCCGTGGCGGCTATGCCAACCTCGCGGTGTTCAAGCAGACCATCAAGGGCTTCCAGTCGAACATCTTCAAGGGGTTCGGCTATGCGCTCGTCAACGCGGGCCGGGAATCGGTCAAGGGGTTCGAGTTCGACGCGGCTTATGCGCCGGTGAAGATGCTGTCGCTGGCCGGATCGGTCACCTATCTCGATGCGAACTACGATTCCTTCACCGGCGCGGCCTGCGTCCGGTATGATCCGGTGCGCTGCCCGATCGACCCGAGCACCGGCCTAACCCCGCTCTTCCGCGACCTGACCGGCCAGCGGCCGGCCGGCATCGCCGAGTGGAGCGCCTCCGGCTCGGCGACGCTGTCGCACGATCTCGCGCCCGGCATCGGCGGTTATCTGCGCGCCGAATATGATTACATGAGCCCGACCTACCAGACCGAAAGCTCGCCGCCCGACGTTGCGACCTGGGGCTATCACATCCTCAACGCCAGCCTCGGCGTGACGCTCGCCGCCGCCAAGCTGGAAGTGATGCTGTGGGCGCGCAACCTGACCGACGACCGCGCGATCGTCAGCACCTTCCCCACCGTCGCGCAGGACGGCAGCTACAGCGGCTATGTCCAGCAGCCGCGCACCTATGGCGCGACGGTCCGCAAGGCGTTCTGAGCCGGAACGCTCAACATCCCGGTTACGATCAGCATTTGCATCTGTGTGGAACCGCCAGTATCGAGCGCGCCCCGGCCCGCTTACGAAACGAACGGGCTATTTGCCGCTCGGGCAAGGTGACAACGGAGGAAAGGCGGCGCAGACACGGCGCCGCGTTGATCGTAGCGTAACACCGATGTCGGCCCGAACGACACACAGCAGGAAGGACACATAATGGCAAAAACCCCGACCGCCGCAGCCGCGCCCAAGACCGGCGGCATCCACGCCCCGATCCAGCCGTCGGAGGATCTCGCCGCGATCGTCGGCAACGACCGTCTGCCGCGCAGCGAAGTCATCAAGAAGGTTTGGGACTACATCAAGGCGAACAACCTTCAAAACCCTGAAAACAAGCGTGAAATCGTCGCGGACGAGAAGCTGAAGAAGATCTTCGGCAAAGACAAGGTGACGATGTTCGAAATGAACAAGCACCTCGCGGGCCACATGAAGGCCTGAACGGTCTTGCGGGCGCCGGCGACACGTCGGCGCCCCGCGCCTCCCGGCTGGCTCCGACCGATTCGGAACTATGATCCAGCAATGTTCGTTTGGCGCCTCGGATTTCACAACCGAGAGGTCGTCATGAAACGCTCCAACCTTATCGCCACGACGGTGGCTGCCACCGCATTGATGTTCGTCGGCTCGCCGGTGTTCGCGCAGGGCAAGGCGGATCGCGCGCGGGCCGCCATCGCCGAAGCGCACGGGAAGATCGACGCGGCCAACAAGATCGGCGTGGCCGGCGACGCGCCGCGGCTTCAGGCGGAGGCGCAGGCCGCGCTGCGCAACGCCGAGGAGGAACTCGCGCGCGGCAAGAAGGACGAGGCCATCGCCGACGCGCTCCACGCCTCGGAACTCGCCGATACCGCGCTCGGCGCAGCACAGCAGGCGCGCAACGCACAGGCGAGCGCGCAGCAGGCCGACGCCGAGACCGCCGCGGCTCAGGCACAACAGCAGGCGCAGGTCGCCAACCACCGCGCTCAGGTGGCGGAGCAGCAGGCCGCGGCGGCTGCCGCCGATGCCGCCGCCGCGCGCGCGGCCCCGCCCGTGATCGTCGCGGCGCCGACTCCCACGCCGACCACGACCATCACCACCGAAACCACCAAGCAACAGGCATCGGCCGCGCCAGCGATGCATCGCCGTGTCGTCCGCAAGTCGACCGCGCCGAAAGCCCGCACGGTCGAGAAGACGACCACCAGCGTCACCACCTCGCAGCAGCAGTGACAGGGCACGGGCGCCGGTGACCCGGCGCCCGACTACCATTTCGACCATTGAAGAATGGTGGTCCCGGAGGGACTCGAACCCCCGACGCCCACATTAGGAATGTGGCGCTCTATCCTGCTGAGCTACGGAACCAGTCGATCACCCTGTACCGGCAGGAGCGGCCGCGCTCAAGCGGTGTCAGTTCACCACGTCGGGCGGTAGGACCGGCAGGGGCAAGGGCGCGACGGGCACGCCCTCCTCGATCAACGATTTGGCCTCGGCGAGCGTGGTCTGGCCGTGAATCGGGCCGGCTGGCAGATCGCCGGCATGCATTGCGCGGGCGCGCTCCGGAAAGGCGGTGCCGACCCATTCCGACTTCTCGAGCACCCTGGCCTGCGCCTCGGCCAACGCCTTCATCGCCGCCTTGATCGCGGCAGGCGTCGGCGTCTCGTCAGGCTTGGCGACGGCGCGGCTGTTGCCCTTGGGCGCTACGTTGGGGGCCATCACCGCCTTTGCGATCCCGGCATCGCCGCACACCGGGCATGACAGCAGACCACGCGCGCGCTGATCCTCATAGGCGTCGCTCGATCCGAACCACGCTTCGAAGACGTGCGAGCGTGCACAGCGCAGATCGAACACGATCATGCCGAGACCACGCCCGGTATCGCCCGGCGGTGCGCGAGGACGGGCACGCGCGCGCGCACGTCGGCGACGCGTGCCGGGTCGATCTCCGCGAACCCGAGGCCGGCCTCCTCGCCCATGTCGAGCAGCACCGTTCCCCACGGATCGACAACGAGCGAATGGCCATAGGTGGCGCGCCCGTCCTCATGCGTGCCGGTCTGCGCTGCGGAAATCACATAGGCCGCGGATTCGATCGCGCGGGCGCGTTGCAGGATGTGCCAGTGCGCGGCGCCGGTGGGGCGGGTGAAGGCGGCGGGAATCGCCAGCACGGTTGCCCCGGCATTGCTCAACGCGCGGAACAGATCGGCGAAGCGCAAATCGTAACAGATCGCGAGGCCGAGCTGGCCGGCCGGCGTACCGACCACCACCGCGCCTTCGCCCGGCGCGTAGGACGCGGACTCGCGCCAACTCTCACCGCTCGGCAGATCGACGTCGAACAGGTGCAGCTTGTCGTAGCGGGCGCGGATCTCACCCTGATCGTCGATCACGAAGGCTCGATTGGCGAGTCGCCCGTCCTCGCCGTCGACGGCGAGCGAGCCGAGATGCACCCAGAGCTTGTGCTCGCGCGCCGCCGCGCGTGTGGCGGCGAGCACGCCATCGTCGCCCTCGGCACGCAGGTGCGGCCGCGCGCGCGCGCGGTTCTGATCGACCAGCCCGGACATCTCGGGCGTGAACAGCATCGCCGCGCCGCCTGCCGCAGCGTCCGCCACAGCGTCGACGATGGCGCGCGCATTCGCCTGCGGGTCGATCCCGCTGGTCATCTGGAGCAGCGCGACCTTCATGCCGCGAGCAGTTCGTCCAACTTGCCCGCACGATCGAGCGCGGCGAGATCGTCCGACCCACCGACGTGCGTGTCGCCGATGAAGATCTGCGGCACGGTCGACCGGCCGTTGGCGCGATCGAGCATTTCGGCGCGCCTGGGGCCGCCCATCGTGATGTCGAACTCCTCGACCTCGGCGCCTTTCGACGCGAGCAGCCGCAGCGCGCGCGTGCAATAGGGGCAGAACGCTTTGGTGTAGATTTGTGTCTTGGCCATCGCCCGAACGTGTGCAGTCGCCCCGCGCTTGTCAATCACTCGCCGCCGAATCGAGCACGCGGGCCCAGCACAGGATCGCGACCGAGCGTGCCCCGGCGGCGAGCAAGGTGTCGGTACAGGCATCGGTGGTGGCGCCGCTGGTGTAGATGTCATCGACCAGCACGATCGCCTTGCCCGCCACGCGCGCGCGCGGCGACACCGCGAACGCGCCCGTCACCGCCCGCGCCCGCGCGGTGACGCCGAGGCCGCGCAACATCGGCGTCGCGCGGGTTCGCCGCAACACCAGCGGATCGGTGGCAACCCCGCTCGCACGTGCGACCGACGCGGCGATCAGCGCGGCCTGGTTGAACCCGCGCGACCACAGCCGCCAGCGGTGGAGCGGCACCGGCAGAATCACGTCCGCGCCCGGTGGCATCAGCCGCGCCATCTGCCGCCCGACCGTTTCGGCGAAGGCGATCCGCCCGCCGTATTTGAGCCGAAGCGCGACCGTGCGCGCGATGTCGCCATAGGCCACCGCCGCGAACACGCCGGCGTGCCGGGGCGGCTGCGCGCGGCAATCGGCGCACTGATCCGAGATGCCCGCATGTTCGAACGGCATCTGGCAGGTCGCACACCACGGCGGCGCGAGAAAGCGCAGCGCACCCCAGCATGTCGCGCAAAAGCGATGATCCGCCCCCGTCACCGCCGCGCATCCCGGGCAGCGCGGCGGCAGCGCGAGACCGGCGACGAACTTCAAGGGCGCGGCGAGCGGCGACACACCCCCTTGTCGCTGGCGCGGCGACACGGCACAAGCCGCCGCGTGAGCGTTCCCGACATCTTCGACCGCGCCGCCCGGCGCCGCTACCGCGACCGTGCCGCCGCCGATTTCGCAGGGTATGACTTTCTGCGCGCGGCGATGCTCGACGGTATCCAGGAGCGGCTCGACAGCGTGAAGCGCACGTTCGCCGACGTGCTCGATCTCGGCTGTTTCGATGGCGGCTTCGTGCCCCCGCCGGGCGCCCGGATCGTGCGCTGCGACGCCGGGCCGGCCTTCGCGGCCAGGGCGGGCGGGATCGTCGCCGAGGAAGATCATCTACCCTTCCCCGAACCGCACTTCGATCTGATCGTCTCGGCGGGCGTGCTCGACAGCGTCAACGATCTGCCGGGCGCACTGATCCAGGCGCGGCGAGCGCTTCGCCCCGACGGGCTGTTGCTCGCCGCCTTCGTCGGCGCGGGGTCGCTCGCGAGCCTGCGTGCGGCCTTGCGCGTCGCGGAGGGCGATCGCCCGGCGGCGCGGCTCCATCCGCAGATCGACGTGCGTTCGGCGGGAGACCTGCTGATGCGCGCCGGCTTCGCTCTGCCCGTCGCCGACAGTGAGCCGCTCAAGGTACGCTATGGCGATCTCGGCGGGTTGGTGCGCGATCTGCGCGGCATGGGCGCCACCAACGCGTTGAACGGCCGCCGCCCGCTGCGCCGCGACACGCTCGCGCGCGCCTATCAGGCGTTCGCCGACCTCGCCGACGCGGAAGGGCGCGTGCCCGAACGGTTCGAGATCATCTTCATGACCGGCTGGGCGCCCTCGCCCGATCAGCCGAAACCGGCGCGTCGCGGCAGTGCGACCTCGTCGCTGGCGGCGGCGCTGAAGCCGCCGCAAGGCTGATGCCGCCTTCTCACCCACGCGCGGCGTGTGCGAGAAAGATGGTAACGAAGTCTTAAACCATTTCCGATTACCGGAAGACCGGGGGGTGCCGGATATGGTGCCTGTATGCGAGTTGTATTTCGCCTGTTGGCTTTTCCCGCCGCGCTGTTCGCGGCCGTTCCGCTTCATGCGGGTTCGCTCCTCAACTATGTCGGGGAGTGCGTGCCGTTCGCGCGCGCCGCGTCCGGCATCCAGATCTACGGCGACGCCTGGACCTGGTGGGACAAGGCGGCCGGTCACTATCGGCGCGGCGATGTTCCCCGCGTCGGCTCGGTCGTCGTCTTCTCGCGCACCTCGCGACTGCCATACGGCCATGTCGCGGTCATCAGCCGGATCGTCGATCCCCGTGTCGTGATGGTGACGCATGCCAATTGGTCGCGCCAGAACGGCGAGCGCGGCCATGCCGAGCAGGACGTGACGCTCACCGACGTGTCGCCGCGCAACGACTGGAGCGAGGTTCGCGTCTGGTATCGCGACATGGTCGGGCTGGGCGGGACGACCTACCCGATCTCGGGCTTCATCTATTCGACGCCGATCGACGGCGCGCCGCCCCCGCGCCCGGCGCCCGAACTGACCGGCCGTGACCCGGATTATGTCGGCGCGCTGATCGACGCCTATCGGTAAGCGGCGCGTTAACCAGCGCGCAACGCCGCGAGGCTAGATCGGTCGCCGACAAGGGGGCTCGATGACCGAACGGCGCACTACCGGTTTGCTTTGCGGCATCGTGCTGCTCGGCCTCGGCTTGCGGGTGGCGTCGGCGCGTGGCGGGCTGTGGCTCGACGAGGCGTGGTCGGCCGAACTGGCACGCGAGGTCGGCACGCCGCTCGGCGTGTTCCTCAGCATCAATCACGACAATAATCACCACCTGAACTCGCTATGGATGCAGTTCGTCGGCTTCGACGCGCCGCCGATGCTGCAACGCGCGCTGTCGATCGCCGCCGGCACGATCGCGATCGCCGTCGCGGCCATGATCTTGCGCCCGCGCGGCACGACGACCGCGCTGATCGCGGCATCGCTGTTCGCCGTCTCGCCGATGATGGTGACGATGGGATCGGAGGCGCGCGGGTATGCGCCGATGTCGCTGGCGTTCCTGAGCGCGATCCTGCTGGTGGCGCGCTGGTTGCCCGAGCAGCGCGGCGAACGTGTTCGGTTGCGGCTCGCCTTGTGCTTCGCGCTCGGCACGCTGTCGCAGATGACGATGGTGTTCGGCTGTGTCGCGCTGATCGGCTGGGTGTTCTTCGCGCTTGCCAAGCGCATGGCGCCGCTCGCCGCGGCGGGGCGGACGCTCCGGCTGTTCACGCCAGCGTTGCTGTCGCTCGCCGCGGTGCTGGGGCTGATCTTCGGCGCCGCTCATGCCAGCGCGACCGGTTTCCAGTTCGGCGCCTACGAGCCGTTCGACATCATGTTGTTCCTGCACGCTGTCATCGAAATGCTCGGCTATACGATCGGTTGGCCGGTCGTATCGCTGTGGCTGATCCCTGCCGTGCTGACCCTGGTCTTGCTCGCGCAGGGTGGTGGCGCCACGCACCGCGCATTCTACCGGCTCGCGATCGTCGCCTTCCCGGTCACGTTGGCGGTGCTGCACGCCGGCAACCCCGGCCACCCGCGCTATTACCTGGTCGCCGCGATCGGCCTGTTGCTGCTGCTGGCCGAATTGATCGGCTCGGCGATCGGTCGCGCCGGCTGGCGGCGCGCGTTCGCGGTGGCCGCGCTCGCCGCGATCCTTACCGGTGGCGCGTGGCGGGATGCCGATCTGATCCGCAACCAGCGCGGCGATCCCGATCCGGCGATCGCGGCGATGCGCGCACGCGCGCCCGGCGGGAGCGCGGTTCTGCTCGACCGTTCGACCGGCTTCGCGATGCTCGCGGCGGCGGCGGCGCATGCACGCTACCCGCTGACGATCGTGCGGGCCGGATGCGCGCCAGCGCGCTTCCTGTTCCTGGACCGCTTCAAAGGCGAGGACTTCCCCCGCACTCCGGTGCGATGCGGGGCGGATTGGCGCCCCATCGCTGGCGCCCATGCGCACGGCCTGTCAGGAACGCACTGGACCTTGTACGTTCGCCGACGCTAGCGCGATCGAGCGGCCCCAGCCTTGCCGCCGTGACGAAAGGCGGCGCGGCGGTCGCTCAGCCCCGGCAGGCGACGAGCTTCGCCTCGAACATCTGCGCCAGTTCGAGCCGACGCTTACGCGCCTCCTCGGTCACCGCCGTCCGCGCCGCGACATGCTCCTGCATCGCACGCCGCGTATAATAGTGAAGGTTTGACTCCATGATAGCTGACCCGCCCTCGCGACCACATGTTCTGGATACCCCGGTGCTGCGCCTTTACCGGGCGAAGTCATAAGCTTTTGTGACAAAATGGCGCTGCGGCGCGGCAAAGCGCGAGATTAACGTGGGTAAAGGCGAAAATCGCGGGATTCCGCCGCCCACGCGGCCTCGTCCCGGGCCGTCAGCGCGTCGAGATCGCCCGGAGTCGCCGCCGAGTCGTCGATCCATTCGCGCAGCGCGGGACCGCCGTTGATGACGTCGATGGGGAGTTTGCCGAACGCATATTCGTAGGGGAAGTCGCGCCACAGCGGAAAGTTCGGGGCTAGCGCGCGGACCGCCTTGAAGGCGAGCGCCTGCACCCGCCACGGCCGGAACGCGGCATGATCGTAGAAGCGCCCCTCGGCATGGATATGCACGCCGTTGCAGAGTTCGCCGACATGTTTGTGGAAGGTCGGCTGGAACCAGATGTCGCGAAGCGCGCACCCGGCCAGCCATGCCGGGGCGAGCCGGTGCATCTCGGCGATCACCGCCTTGGCATTGAGGTCGGGCGCGCCGAACAGTTCGAGCGGACGGGTCGTGCCGCGCCCTTCGGAGAGCGTCGTGCCCTCGAGCATCACCGTGCCCGGATAGGCGCGCGCCATGTTGAGGTTGGGCGCGTTGGGGCTGGGATTGATCCACAACCGTTCGGTGGGCCAGCCGAACCCCGGCGCGGCCTCGGGCGCCCAGCCCTCCATTTCGACCACGCGATACTCGACATCGAGACCGAGCGTGCCGATGAACCATTGCCCGAGTTCGCCCATCGTCAACCCGTGGCGCATCGGCATCGCGCCCGCGCCCACGAAACTCTCCCAGCCGGGGCGCAGCGTCAGCCCTTCGATAGGTCGGCCCGCCGGGTTGGGACGATCGAGCACCCACACCGCCTTGCCATGCTCGGCGGCGGATTCCAGCACGTAGCGCAGCGTCGTAATGAAGGTGTAGATGCGCGTGCCGAGATCCTGGAGATCGACCAGCATCACGTCGAACGTGTCCATCGATGCGGTGGTGGGCCGGCGCACTTCGCCATAGAGGCTGAACACCGGCATGCCGTAGGTCGGATCGGTGAAATCGGGCGACTCGATCATATTGTCCTGCAGGTCGCCGCGTACCCCGTGCTGCGGGCCGAACACCGCCGTGACGTTGACCCCCGCCGCGATCAGCGCATCGAGGCTGTGCGTGAGATCCTCGGTGACCGACGCCGGATGCGCGAGCAGCGCGACGCGCTTGCCCTCCAGCGGCTTGCGCACGGCGGCGTCGGCGAGAAGGCGATCGATCCCGAAGTTCATGGCAGGCTTCCGTATCTGGTTTGTCGTGCGGCTTGAGCCGTGGCGGCAACGGCGGTCAAGCCGGGAGGGTCACGACGAACGTGTCGCGGTTGTGGAAATCGGGCGCTCCGGGCGCGTGCGCGAGCGCCCAGTAGGATTTGGCACCATCGCGTGCCTCGACGATCGCGGTGACGGCGAGCGCCCAATCAGGTTCGGCATAGGGCAGCTCGATCGCGATCCGGATGTCGGCGCGCCGGCTGTCGAAGCGCCAGTGCGCCTCAATGAGACGAACATCCCCGGCCTTACGCATGCCAACACGGTAGGTGTCGAACGCGTAGGCAGCCCATTTGCCAGAGGTGGCAAGGTTGAACTCGCGATAGTCGGCTGCGTCCGCCGGAGCGACAAACGCCTCGAAGCAACTATGCCGCCAAAGCTCGTCGGCGCGGCGCTCGTCCGCTTCCTTTGCGTCTAAAGCGCAGTCGATGCGATCGCCCGGCCAGAGCACGTCTTCGATCGCCCCGGACACTTCGAAGCGCACCACCAGACGATTGGCCTGACGTTCGATCGTGACCGTGATCGCGTCGATCGGGCCGTTCGGAAAATCAGGGTGCGCGACAAGCGCGTAGGTGTTCGCCATCCAGTTCCGTACCTCAGCCCGACCGCAACAGCGCGACGCCGGCATCGCGCTCGAACAGGTACAGCGCCAGCCGCGCCGCCGTGCCGCGCGCGCCGCTGAGGCCACCGTCGCGGTCGATCAGCAGCCGCGCGTCGTCGGCGGCGACGGGGAGCAGTTCGCTCAGCAATTCGGCCGTCGCCAGCCGGAACCCCTCCTCGCCCGATTGCCGCGTGCCGAGCAGTTCGCCGCTGCCGCGCAGCCGCAGATCCTCCTCGGCGATGCGGAAGCCGTCGTTGGTCTCGCGCATCAGCGCGAGCCGCGCGCGTGCCGTCTCGCCGAGCGCGCCGCTGCGCACCAGCAGGCAGTTCGATTTGCCGCTGCCGCGCCCGACCCGGCCGCGCAACTGGTGAAGCTGGGCGAGGCCGAAGCGATCGGCATGTTCGATCACGATCAGCGTCGCGTTGGGGACATCGACGCCGACCTCGATCACCGTCGTCGCGACCAGCACGCCGAGCGCGCCGCTCGAAAACGCCGCCATCACCGCGTCTTTCTCCGGCCCCTTCATGCGACCGTGGACCAGCCCGATCCGATCGCCGAATCGCGCCTTCAACGTCGCGGCGCGATCCTCGGCGGCGGCGAGATCGCTCTTCTCGCTCTCCTCGACCAACGGACACACCCAATAGGCCTGGCCGCCATTCGCGAGGTGTCGGCCGAGCGCCTCCACGACATCCGCCAGCCGGTCCTGCGAGATCACCGTGGTCTGGATCGGCTGTCGGCCCGGCGGCATCTCGTCGAGCCGGCTGACGTCCATCTCGCCATAGTTGGCGAGCGTCAGCGTGCGCGGGATCGGTGTCGCGGTCATCGCCAGCAGGTGCGGCGCGACGCCGGCCTTGGCTTGGAGCATCATCCGCTGCGCGACGCCGAAGCGGTGCTGCTCATCGACCACCACCAGGCCGAGATCGCGGTAGGTCACCGCCTGCTGGAAGATCGCGTGCGTGCCGATCAGGATGTGGATTGATCCGTCCGCCAGACCCATCAGCACGCTCTCGCGCACCCTGCCCTTGTCGCGCCCGGTCAACACCGCGATCTCGACCGGCAGCCCGGCGAACAGCCGCCGCAGCGATTCGAGATGCTGGCGCGCGAGGATCTCGGTCGGCGCGAGCAGCGCCGCCTGCGCGCCCGCCTCGACCGCGACCAGCATCGCCAGCGCCGCGACCAGCGTCTTGCCCGCGCCGACATCGCCTTGCAGCAGCCGGAGCATCGGCTGCGCCTGCGCGAGATCGCCCTCGATCTCGGCGACGGTGCGCGCCTGCGCGCCGGTGAGGCTGTACGGCAGCGCGAGCATGTCGCGCAGCCGGCCGTCACCGACCAGCGCCCTTCCCCGCCGGCTGCGCGACGATTGCCGCACCAGCATCAGCGCGAGCTGGTTGGCGAACAGTTCGTCATAGGCAAGCCGCGTGCGCGCGACAGTGTCGGACGGGTCAGCGTGGATGCGCACCAGCGCCTCGCGCCAGCCGGGCCAGCCTTTGCGCGCGAGCAACCCCGGCTCGATCCATTCGGGCAGATCGGGCGCGCGCTCGATCGCCTGCGCGGCGAGCTGCCCCATCCGGCGCGAAGTCAGCCCTTCCGACAAGGGATAGATCGCCTCGCGCCCGCCCGGCTCGGCCTCGTCGAGCGGCAGGACGTAATCGGGATGGACGATCTGCAAATCCTGCCCGTACATGTCGAGCTTGCCCGACACGCGGCGCGGTTCGCCGATCGGCAGCAGCTTCTTCGCCCAGCCGGGATGGCCACCGAAATAGAGCAGGCTGACATAATTCCCCGCCGCGTCGGTCGCCTGCACCCGCGTCGGGCCACGCCCGTTGCTGGAGCGAATCTCGCGCGGCGTGAGTGTGATGACGATCGTGCGTCCGGCATCCGCCATGTCGAGGTTTTCGCGCGCGATCCGGTCGATGAAGCCGGTGGGCAGGTGGAATGCCACATCCACCACGCGGGCGAGCCCGAGCCGATCGAGCGGCTTGGCCAAGGCCGGCCCCACGCCTTTCAAGGCGGTGACTTCGGCGAACAATGGATTGAGGATATCGGGACGCATGACTATCTGGATGTCAGATACCCGTTCGTCCTGAGCTTGTCGAAGGGCGCGTTTCGGAACGTGCTTCGACAGGCTCAGCACGAACGGTTTGGTCAAGCCTCGCTGGCGGCATCTTCTGTCGTCGGCCAATCGCCGTTGGAACGATATGGACCGCGACATCCGCCTCAAGCGCCTGCACTTCCGTGCCCACCACCGGGGCGTCAAGGAAGCCGACCTGCTGATCGGCGGCTTTTTCGATGCCCGCGCGGCCGACTGGAACGATGACGAGATCGCGCTGTTCGAGGATCTGCTGGAAGAGCAGGACGTCGATATCATGGCCTGGGCGATCGGCACCGCGACGCCGCCGGCGCGCTACGCCGGGCCGATCATCGAGGCGATGCAGGTGCTCAACTACGTGCCGATCGCGAAATAATCTTCCTCTCCCCGCTCGCGGGGAGCGCCGGGTCGGATCGTCCCCCGGACGATCCTCGACCATGCGGGGCATGGTCGACCCGGCGCTGGTGGCCGAGCCGAAGGCGAGGTCGGGAGAGGGGCAGTTTGAAACGCCATCGCTCCGTACTGCCCCCCTTCCCAACCCTCTCCCCGGAGGGGAGAGGGCTAAAAAAAGAAGAATGATGCCCGATCTGAAGACCATCCTCGCCGCCAAAGCCCCGCTCACCCTCGCCGGCGTGCCCGCCGGGTTCGCGCCGTGGCTGCTCGCCGATCTGGCGCGCGCCGCGCCCTCGCGCGCGGTGTTCGTCGCGCCCGACGAAGCGGCGATGCGTGCGGTCGCCGCGACCGCGCCGATGTTCGCGCCCGATCTAGACCTGCTCGTGTTCCCGGCGTGGGACTGCCTGCCCTACGACCGCGCCTCGCCGACGCTCCGCGTGATGGCCGAGCGGATGGCGACGCTGCACCGGCTCCAGCAGCCCACCAAGGCGCCGCAACTGCTCGTCACCACCGCAAACGCGCTCGCGCAGCGCACGCTGACGCCGTTCCGCGTCCGCCAGCTTGCCGCCAAGCTCGCGCCGGGCGAGCGGATCGGGCGCGACCGGCTCGCGGCATTGCTACAGGCGAACGGCTATGTCCGTGTCGAGACCGTCGCCGATTCGGGCGAGTTCGCCGTGCGCGGCGGGCTCGTCGATCTGTTCCCCAGCGGCGCCGAGGCGGCGCTCCGGCTCGACTTCTTCGGCGACGAAATCGAATCGGTTCGCACTTTCGACCCCGCCGACCAGCGCACCACCGGGCGGATCGACGGCTTCACCCTCCTCCCCGCCTCGGAAACCTTGCTCGACGAGGAGAGCATCAAGCGCTTCCGCAGCCGCTACCGCGAGCGCTTCGGCGCGACCGCAACGGGCGATCCGCTGTACCAGGCGATCAGCGACGGGCGCCGGCTGGCCGGCATGGAGCATTGGCTGCCGCTGTTCGAGGACAAACTGGTCACCTTGTTCGATCACCTCGGCGGCGACGCGGTCATCGTCCGCGATTCCGGCGTGCAGGCGGCGGCCGAGCAGCGGTTCGAGGCGATCAACGATTATCACGCCAACCGAATCAAGGCGCTGACCACCGAGCCGGGCAGCTACCGCCCGCTGCCACCGAGCGCGCTGTACCTCACCGCCAAGGAGTTCGCCGAGGCGTTGCAAGCCGCGCCCGCGCACCTCGTCACGCCGTTCCACGAACCCGAGAGCGCGACCGTGCTCGACTTCCACGTCGATGGCCCGCGGGATTTCGCGCCCGAGCGCGCGGGCGGCGTGAATGTATATGAGGCGGTGGTCGAGCATATCGCCAAGCTGCGCAAACTGGGCAAGAAGCCGGTACTCGCCAGCTATTCGGGCGGATCGCGCGAGCGGCTGGCGACCTTGCTCGCCGATCATGGCCTCAAGGCCTCGACTAAGGTCGCGACCTGGCAGGAGGCGCTGGGCAAGGCGGACAGTGGCGTATCGCTCATCGTCCTGCCGCTCGACCACGGTTTCACCACGCCCGATGTCGCCTTGCTCACCGAGCAGGACATGCTGGGCGACCGGCTGGTCCGGCGCGCCAAGCGCAAGAAATCGGCCGATGCGTTCCTCGCCGAACTGGCGATGCTCACGCCGGGCGATCTCGTCGTCCATGTCGATCACGGCATCGGCCGCTACGAGGGGCTGACCTCGATCCCGGTCGGCAAGAGCCCGCACGATTGCGTCGCGCTCTCCTATGCGGGCGGCGACAAACTGTTCGTGCCGGTCGAGAATATCGACGTGCTGTCGCGCTATGGTTCGGACAGTGAGGGCGCGAGCCTCGACAAGCTCGGCGGCGAAGCATGGCAGCGGCGCAAGAGCCGCATGAAGGAGCGCATCCGCGAAATCGCCGGCGAGCTGATCGCGACCGCCGCCGAACGCGCGCTTCGTCCCGCCGAGGTGATCGAGGCCGAGAGCGGCTATGCCGAATTCGTCGATCGCTTCCCCTATGAGGAAACCGACGATCAGGACCGCGCGATCGGCGACGTGCTCGAGGATCTCGCCAAGGGCACGCCGATGGACCGGCTCGTCGTCGGCGATGTTGGCTTCGGCAAGACCGAGGTCGCTTTGCGCGGTGCGTTCGCCGCGGCGATGGCGGGCAAGCAGGTCGCGGTGGTGTGCCCGACGACGCTGCTCGCGCGCCAGCATTTCAACAATTTCGCGAGCCGGTTCGAGGGCTTCCCGATCAAGGTCGGGCGGCTCTCGCGTCTCGTCACCGCCGCCGAGATGAAGGCGACCAAGGAAGGCCTCGCCGACGGCACGGTCGACGTCGTGGTCGGCACGCATGCGATTCTCGCCAAGGGCATCGACTTCAAACGGCTCGGCCTCGTCATCGTCGATGAGGAGCAGCGCTTTGGCGTGACTCACAAGGAGCGGCTGAAGTCGCTCAAGACCGACGTCCACGTCCTCACGCTCACCGCCACGCCGATCCCGCGCACGCTCCAGATGGCGATGTCGGGTCTGCGCGAACTGTCGGTGATCCAGACCCCGCCAGTCGATCGGCTCGCGGTGCGGACCTATGTGATGCCATGGGATCCGGTGGTGCTGCGCGAGGCGTTGCTGCGCGAACATTATCGTGGCGGGCAGAGCTTCTTCGTCACCCCCCGCATCGCCGATCTGCCCGAGATCGAGGAGTTCCTGCGTGAGAGCGTGCCCGAGATCCGCTACGTGGTCGCGCACGGCCAGATGGCGCCGAGCGAAGTCGAGGAGCGCATGTCGGCGTTCTACGACAAGAAGTTCGAGGTGCTCGTCTCCACCACCATCGTCGAGAGCGGGCTCGACATTCCGAGCGCCAACACGATCATCCTGCACCGCGCCGACCGGTTCGGGCTCGCGCAGCTTTACCAGCTTCGCGGGCGAGTCGGCCGATCGAAGACCCGCGCTTACGCCTATCTGACCACGCCGGCCGACCGCATCATGACCGAGACGGCGGAGAAGCGCCTCAAGGTGCTGTCCGATCTCGACAGCCTCGGCGCGGGTTTCCAGCTCGCGAGCCACGATCTCGACATTCGCGGTGCCGGCAACCTGCTCGGCGACGAGCAATCGGGGCATATCAAGGAGGTTGGCTACGAACTCTACCAGTCGATGCTCGAAGAGGCGATCATGGAGGCCAAGGCCGGCGGCGAGCGCCTGCGCCCGAAGGACTTCTCGCCGCAGATCACCGTCGATGCGCCGATCCTGATCCCCGAGGAGTATGTTCCCGATCTCGATCTGCGCATGGGACTGTATCGCCGCCTCAACGATCTCGAAGATACCGGCGAGGTCGAGGCGTTCGCCGCCGAACTGATCGACCGGTTCGGGCCGCTGCCCGATGCGACCGACAATCTCATCCGCATCATCGAGATCAAGCTGCACGCCAAGAAGGCCTGCGTCGCCAAGATCGACGTCGGCCCGCGCGGTGCGCTGGTCGCCTTCCACAACGACACGCCGCCCAACATCGACGGGCTGCTCGCTTGGCTCAAGCGCGTCGGCGACGTCGCCAAGCTGCGCCCCGACAGCAAGCTGGTGGTGACGCGCGTCTGGGGCGATCCCAAGGCGCGACTTCACGGCGCGCTGCAACTGGCGAAGGGCTTGGCGAAGGCGGCGGGGTGATCGCCCCGCTTCTATCCGAACGGATGCCGTGCGCGGGCAGCGACATGGTTCGCGCAGAGGACGCAGAGACGCGCGCCACGCGGCGCAGCCGCTCCCATTTCAAGGCGATCGAGCGAGCGGGCGTCCACAAGCGCCCCCTCTTCGCGCCTCCGCGCCTCCGCGTGAATTTTCAGCGCCGCAGCGGCGCGGCTGCCGACGATCCAGAACGTAAGCGGGGCCAAATACAAAAGATAATTTTATGCACGCGGAGGCGCGGAGGCGCGAAGAGGGTGCGCGGGGCGCGTGCGGGAGGCATCTCCAACGGCTCGCTCGCGGAAGCAGAGAGGTAAGGGCCTGCGGCGCGGCGTCTCCGCGTCCCTGCGCAAGCGCTACTCGGCCGCGTCGCTTAGCTCCGGTGCGGGCAAGGCCGGCGCGGCGTCGCCGTAGCGCGCGAGCGCCTCCACCGGCGGGGCTTCTTCGATTTCCTTCGCGCCGGTATCGATATTGAGATCGCGGAACTTGCGCGCCGTCACCAGCGCGCGGCTCTCGAAGCTGCTAACGAAGGTGTTGTAATTGTTCACCGCAGAGGTCAGCCCGCCGCCGACCTTGCGCAGGTCGCCCGCCGCCTTGGCGAGCCGCTCGTAGAGTTCCTTGCCGAGCGCGCCGATCTCCTGCGCCTGTTTCGCCATCTTCTCCTGACGCCACACCGCGTCCACCGTGCGCGCGATCGCGATCAGGTTGGTCGGCGTCGCGAGCAGCACGCGCTTTTCGAACGCAAAATCCCACAAGGTCGGATCATGTTCGAGCGCGGCAGACAGGAAATGCTCGCCCGGCACGAACATGATGACGTAATCGGGCGCGTCGGCGAACTGGTTCCAATAGGCCTTGTTGCCGAGCCCGTTGACATGCGCGCGCATCGACGCGGCGTGCGCGGCGAGCCCGGTCTTCCGCTCGGCCTCATCAACCGCGCCAAACGCGTCCTGATAGGCGTTGAGCGAGACCTTGGCGTCGATCACCAGGCTGCGCCCGCCCGGCACCTTGACGATCGCGTCGGGGCGAAGCCGCCCGCCTTCGTCGCCGCCGGCGATGCTCACCTCGGTCTGAAAATCGGTGTGCTCGGACAGCCCGCACGTCTCGAGCACGTTCTTCAACTGCTGCTCGCCCCAGCGACCACGCGACTTGGGCGCGTTGCGCAGCGAATTGACCAGCTTCGCCGCCTCGGCGGAGACCTTCTCCTGCCCGACGCGCAGCCCCTCGAGCTGCCCCTTCAACTGCTCGAACGCGCTCACGCGTTCCGCTTCGATCTTACCTACGGTCTCCTCGTAGCGGAGCAGCCGGTCGCTGACCGGCTGGAGCATCGACTTGAGGTTCTGCCCCGCCGTCTCCTCCGATTGGCGGAACCGCTCGTCGGCGCGCTTGAGGAAGTTTTCCTGCGCTTCGGTGAGCAATCGGTTCGACACTTCGGCGAACTGTGTCGCGAGCAGATCCTTGGCGTGGAGCAGTCCGGCGATCCGCGCCTCATAGGTTTCGGTGCTGGTCTGCTCGCGCGCCTGGAACGCCTCGCGCAACGCGCGTTCGCGCGCCTCGTGCGCGTCTTGCGCCATCTTGAGCCGCGTCTCTTCCTCCGCGAGCCGCTCGGCGAGGCGGTGCTCAAACGACGCGGCATGCGTCTTGAGCGCGGTGTTCTCCAGCCGCGCCTTGTCACGATCCTCGCGCATCTCGGACAGTTCGGCGCGGACTTCGGCCAGTTCCTCGCGTAGGCCGAACGCCGCGCGCGCACGCTCCTCGGCGCTGGCGAGATCGACGATCGCGCGCTTGAAATCGGCCTCGCGCGCGTCGCGTTCGGCCGTGACCGCCGCGACTCCGCGCTGACCGAGCAACCAGCCGAGCGCGACGCCGCATAGCATCGCAACGATGACGATAATCGCGAAAAACAGATCCACGCCGGCTCCCCAAGAACGAAGCGCGAACCTATCGACTCACGCTCGCGCCTTCAAGCGCGCCTGCGACGAACCGCACGTCGCCCCGGCGCAGGCCGGGCCCGCTGTGTGATTTGGTGAGCCGAGTGGATACGATGCAGCGCCCCGACCTGCGCCGGGGCGACGAGTCACGCCGCCTTGCGCGCCTTCGCCAGCTTCTTGAGAATCATCTCGCGCTTCAGCCGCGAGACGTGATCGATGAAGACGATGCCGGCGAGGTGATCCATCTCGTGCTGGACACAGGTCGACATCAGCCCGTCGAACTCTTCCTCCTGCGTGGCGCCGTCGAGATCGAGCCACTTGACGCGGCAGCGCGCCGGGCGCTCGACATCGGCGTAATTCTCGGGGATCGACAGACACCCCTCGGCATAGGTGGCGAGGTCTTCGCTCTGCCACAGGATCTCGGGGTTGATGAACACGCGCGGCTGTCGGCCAGGACGCGGTTCGCCGCCCTCTTCCAGCGGCGGCTCGTCTTCCTGCAGGTCGATCACCACGATCGCCTGTTCGATCCCGACCTGAATCGAGGCGAGACCAATGCCGCGCGCGTCGTACATCGTGTCGAACATGTCGGACACGATCTTGCGCACGCCGTCGTCGATCGTCTCGACCGGCTTCGCGACCTTCTTCAGCCGGGGGTCCGGAACTTCGAGGATTTCCATGATGGCCATCCCCGCGAGCTAGGAAGCGCACCGGCGTTCGTCAAGCGTGGCGAGCGCGGATCAGGCGCCGAACAGCCGCGCCATGCTGCGTTCGAGCATCACCAACTGCCACAAAGTACGGCTATGATCGGCGCGGCCCGCGCGATGGTCGGCGGCGATCGTCTCGATCACGTGCGGATCGAACCAGCCGCTGCCGATCAGCGTGCGCGAGCGCGCCAGTGCCGCCGCCTCATCGGCAAGGCGCCCCCGGAACCACGCGCCGACCGGCGTCACGAACCCCATCTTCGGGCGGTAGAGGATATCCTTGGGCAGATACCGCTCCATCGCCTTCTTCATCAGCCATTTGCCCTGTCCGTGGCGGAGCCGCAGGTCGTCGGGCAGAGTCGCGGCGAACTCGACGAGTGTGTAGTCGAGCAACGGTTCGCGCGCTTCGAGGCTTACCGCCATGCTGGTGCGGTCGGCCTTGGTGAGGATGTCGCCCGGCAGCCAGTGCTGGAAATCGGCATATTGCGCGCGGTCGAGCGCGTCGCGCGCGGGTGCGTCGCGCATCGCGCGAACATAGCGATCCTCGGCGCGGTGCCCGCCGAGCGCGGTGCGCGCCGCATCGGTGAGCAGCGCCGCGCGCAAGGCGGGCGTCGTCACCCCGACCGATCTCGCATAGCCCTCGGCGCCATCCTCGGCGAGCGCGAGCAACGTCGTCTTGGCGCGGAACCGGCGCGGCGCCCAATCGGCCTTGGGGTAGTGGCGCCCAAGCGTGCCGAACACGCGTTCACGCAGCGATGCCGGAAGCAATGCGCGCACCCGCTCCTCCGCCGCCTGAAATTTGTAGCGGCGATAGCCCGCGAACGCCTCGTCCGCGCCGTCGCCCGAGAGCGCGACCGTCACGCTCTCACGCGCGAGCTCGCACACCCGGTATGTGGCGAGCGCGGACGCGTCCGCGAAGGGTTCGTCGAACGCCGCGACCAGCGTGTCGATCAGCGCGTAATCGTCCGCCGAGACGATCCGCTCGCGATGCTCGGTCGCGAAGCGTTTGGCGATCACATCGGCGTGACTGCGCTCATCGACGCCCGCCACGTCGAAGCCGATCGTGCAGGTCTTGACCGCACGCGGCGACGCCTCCGCCATCAGCGCGACCACCGCCGAACTGTCCACCCCGCCCGACAGGAACGCGCCGAGCGGCACGTCGGCGACCATCCGCAGCGTGACGGCGGCGCGCATCCGCTCGACCAGTTCCTCCGCCAGCGCCTTGCGGCTGCCGGTGGCGCGGCGCGAGAAGTCGATGCCCCACCAGCGCGACGGCGCTGGCACCGGCTTGCCGCGTTCGAGCAACAGCCAGTGCCCGGCGGGAAGCTTCTTCACCCCCGCGACGAGGCAGGTGTCGTCGGGCACATAGCCGAACGCGAGATAATCCTCGATCGCGGTGATCTGCGGCGTGCGGCGTAGCAGCGGATGCGCGAGCAGCCCCTTCAGCTCGGAGGCGAACGCCACCGCGCCATCAGGCAGTTCGGCGTAATGGAGTGGCTTCACCCCCATCCGATCGCGCGCGAGGAACAGGCTCTGCCGCGCCGCGTCGTGGATCGCGAAGGCAAACATGCCGTTGAGCCGATCGAGCAGCGCCGGCCCCCATGCCGCCCAGCCGTGGAGCAGCACTTCGGTATCGCCCGACGTGATGAAACGCGCGCCCTTGGCCTGTAATTCGGCGCGCAGCTCGGCGAAATTGTAGATCTCGCCGTTGTAGGTAACGGTCAGCGATCCATCGGCGCTGCGCATCGGCTGCGGACTGCCGGCGATATCGATGATCGATAGCCGGCGATGCCCGAGCCCGACGCCGGGCGCAGTCCACACGGCGCCGCCATCGGGGCCGCGATGCGCCTGCACGTCGGTCATCGCGCGCACCCGCGCCGGATCGACCGGCTTGGGCATGGCGGGATAGAAGATACCGGCGATCCCGCACATCTAGCGGGGCATCCCGGCGGCCCGGTCGGCGAGCACGTCGATCGGCCCGAGCGCGGCGAGGAAGCGTGCCATCGCCGCGCGCGGGTCGCGGCCCGGCAGCACCTCGGCCGAGACATGCACCGCCACCGCCCGCTGCGGGCCGCCGAGCAGCTTGGCTTGCAGCGTCGCGAGCTTCTGGCGCGCGCCGCTGTGGGTCACGATGTCGCCAACGCGATACCAGGTCGCGATCAGCCGCTCGACCGGGCCGGGCGCGGTGACGTGAATCACCGATCCGCCGGCGAGATCGGGCAGATCCTCGATCCGCACCCACACGTCATCCTCGCGCAAAGCGCCGACCCCGAACGAGACGATCTCCTTGCCCTCGTGCTGCGATCCATAGACGGCGATGACGAGATCGACCGGATCGCCGCTGGCGTCGGCATAGCGGCCGATCAGATAATGGTCCGCGCCGGGATAATTGGGCGCCCACGGCGCGCGTGTGCTCATCGGAACGCGGTGCCAGCCCGGTACGTCGGGGAGCGCGATGCGATCGGGCAAGGCTTGCGCTCGGTTGGCTATAGCCGCGCTCCACGCCGGGAACACCGCGACCGTCACCAGCACCAAAGCCGCAGCGAGCAACGTGTCGAGCCGAAAGCGCGGCACGTGCTGGAGCTTCGCAGCGTCGAACACCGGCGCGTCGGGCGCGCGATCGAACCAGCGCCAGCCGATCGCGATCACCGCCGCCATCACCAGCCCGAAGAAGATCCAGCCGTAGAGGATATGGTCGAACCCGGTCGCCGCCTCGACCGAGGTGAGGTACGCCGCGTAGATCGTCGCGAACGCGCGGATGCCGTTGGCGATCACCGGCACGACCAGCGCCAACCCCATGAACGCAACGCGCCGGCCCCAGGACACGAAGCACACATTGGCGACGAGCGTGCCATATGCGATCATCGCGATCACGAACTTCGCGCCCGAACACGCCTCGGCGACCTCGAAATAGCCGTTGGGAATGGTGATGAGCACGCCATCGACCTGCGCGGGCACGCCGAACAGGTGGAGCATCGGCATCGTCAGCGCGACGGTGACGGTCTGGAGCGGCCCTTCCATCCCCTCGCCGAACGGCACGAGGAAGACGGCGTAGCACAAAGGAAACAGCAGCCCGCGCGCGACATTGGGCCCGAGCAGCGTGACGACCGCGCCTTGCAGCATCATCACCAGCCCGAGTTGCCGCGCCAGCGCGACCCCGCCGGCATCCCCGAGCAGCCAGCCCAGCCCGCCGCACGCGACGATCGCCAACCCCGGCGCCCAGCCGACCGGGGTCAGCTTGGCGAGATCGGCGCGACGAGTCCAGACGAGCCAGGCGAGCACCGGGCCGATGAACAGGCAGTGGCCGAAGGTCGTGCTCGTCCACCACAGATGCGCGAGCGTCGTGACATCGGTCCAGAAGGCGGCAACGATCAGCGCCGCGACGGCGATAAGCGCGGCGAGATGCCGACGCCACACCGCCTGCGCGGGCGTGACGGGCGCGAACGCTGCTGACGGAAGCGCGCGGATCATGCCGCCGCCCGCTCCAGAGCTTCGCCCGCAAGGATCGCGTCGAGCTGTGCGAGGCACGCCGCCCAGCTATAGCGGCGCCGCACCTGCGCGCGTGCCTCCGCGCCAAGCAAAGCGGCGGCAGCGCGATCGGCAAGCACCGCGCTGACGTGCTCCGCGATCGCGTCGGCGGTGCCGCCGACGCGGATCGTACCGGCATGATCGATCCCCTCGGCGGCGGGGGCGGAGGCGACCACCGGGCGCGCCATCGCCATCGCCTCCAGCACCTTGTTCTGGATGCCGCGCGCCAGCTTGAGCGGCGCGACCACCGCGGCGGCGGCGGCGAGCCAGCCGCGCACGTCCGCCACCTCGCCGGTCACGATCACGCCGGGCCGGCTGGCGAGCGCCCGCACCGCTTCGGTCGGCGCGCGGCCGACGATCGCGAAACGCGCCTGTGGGTGTTCGGCCTGGATCTTCGGCAGACTGTCGTTCGCGAACCACGTCACCGCCTCGATATTGGGGCGGTAATCCATCTGCCCGGTGAAGACGATCAGATCGCCGTCGACCGCGATCGGGTCGAAGGTCGCCGCGGGATCGAAGGCGTCGGTGTCGATGCCATTGTCGATGGCACGCACGCGCTGGGCACCGGTTTTCGCGCGGAATATTTGGGCTTCGGCGGCGCTGACGAACAGGCTGGCGTCGGCGCGGCCAGCGACGTCCCGCTCGAACGCCTGCAACAGTTTCGCCTCGCGCGCCATCATCCGGCGCGACGGCCCCCGCGCAGCCTCGGCATAATCGGCGAACTTGGCCGAATCCATATCGACGAAGTCCATCAGCACGCGGTGTCGAGTCCCGGCGGGCAGATATTGCGCCATCTGCCCGGAGAAGACGTAGATCGTGTCGATCGGATGGCGCGCGAGCAGATCGTTGACCCGGGCGCGAAGCGCCGCATCGTCGAACGCGGTCAGCGATACCGGCCGCCCTCGCGCCAGCGCCTCGGCGGCGGCGCGCCAGCGCGGCTTGCCGCGCCATAGCACCGCGCGTTCCCCGGTCAGCCATGGCAGACTTCCCGGCCGATCCAGGTCGCGCGGATCGTCCGCGAACGCGACCAGATGGGTGCGCGTGCGCTGCGACAGATGCTTGAGGATGTGGAACCCGCGGATCTTGTCGCCACGATCGGGCGGATCGGGGACGCGGTGCGCCAGAAACAGGATGTCGCCCATCGCCTAGCCAAGCCCTCTGGAGACGAGCGGACCGACCACGTTCGCGATCCCCAGAGGCAGTTTCTTCCACACCGCAACCTGCAGCCGGTATTTGGGGCTGAGCGGGTTGATCTCGCGCGGGATGTCGCCGGGTTTCACGCGTTTGGCATAGCGCAGCGGCACCCCTTCGAAACCCCAATTCTTCTTGAACGCCGCCGGCCCGGTGCCGACCTTCGACCGCCCGAAATCGAACCGCGTGCAGCCGCGCGCGCGGGCATGGCTCATCAGCGCGAAATACATGCGGTCGTTCGCGCGCAGCGCCCGCGCCGCGACGGTGCCGCCGCCCCAATACGGATAGACGGTGCCGGCATGATACAGGCTGAGCACGCTCGCGACCGGCTTGCCGCCCGAGCGGACCGTCAGGATGTCGGCATCGTCTCCGAAGGCTTCGAGCACGCTGCGGAACAGCTTGGCCGGGAACACCGGCGTGCCGAGATTGCGCACCGACTCCGCATAGACGGCATAATGCGCCCGCCGGTCCTCCACTCCGCGCCCGACCGTCACGTCGAGATCGAGTGCGAGCGCCTTGCGCACCTCGGCGCGCTGCTTGCGCGGGATGGCGGTGAGTTCGGCCTCGTCCGACGCGGCGAGCGCACGCGTGAAGCCGAGATAGGCGCCCTCCTCCGCGGTCCAGTCGCCCTCGGGCAGAGCGCCGCCGCGCAGCTCGAGACTCGGGCAGCCCAGCGTGAGCGCCAGCGCCCAGCCCGCTTCGGCGAGCCGTCCCGCCGCCGCCTCGCTCTCGGCGAGAATGCCGCCGCCGACCGCGAAGCCGTTCGAGACGAGCGCATGCCCGAACAATCGCGACCGGATTTCGGTCATCGGCAGCACGCCTTCGATCGTCCCGTCACCGCGCTCGGCGATCAGCGTGTGGCTGCGCTGGCCGCATCCGCGCGCGACGGCAAGGCTCCACGCGGGCAGATGGAACGGCGTTCCCTGCGGGTGCGCGCGCACGAAAGCGGCGATCCGCGCGGCATCGGCGGCATCGGCCAGATCGGCGGAGCGCAGGCCGACCAGCGGCGACAGCAAAGGCGCGTTCACGCGGTCACGTTCCTCAGCCCGGCGACGACAGCGTCCATCCGGTCCCACGGGTGACGGCGGATCAGCCCGCGCAGCTTGCCCGCCATCGCGCCCAAACGGCTGTAATGGCGCAGCCGCGACCGGATCGGCGCGGCGGCGATGCGTGGCTGGTCGGGGTCGATCTCCCAAGGGTGGAAGTAGAACACGGCAGGCTGGCCCTCGGCGGAAACCTGCCGCACCGCATGGCTGGTCAGCGCCGCCGGGAACAGCCGGAAGAAGCCGCCGCCGGTCGCGATGCGGCGCTTTCCGAATGTGGCGACGGTCACCGGCACCTCGATCAGCGGGGAGCCCGCGACCGGTTGGAAGGCATAGCGCGGCGCCTCGGGCCAGCCATAATGATCGTGCCTGAGCGGCGCGACGCTCGACGAATAGGCATAGCCCGCGTCGGCGAGGATCGGGTGCGCCCAGGGGGTGCGCGCGTCGATCGAGAAGCTCGGCGCGCGGTAGCCGGTGATGCGCACCCCGCCCGCATCTTCCAGCGCCTTGCGCGCCCGGTCGATATCGGCGCGGAACACCTCGGGCTGCATCGTGAACACGCGCTGGTGCGCCCAACCGTGGCTCGCCAGTTCGTGCCCGGCCGCGACGATCCGGCGGATCAGCGCGGGATGCCGGGCGGCCACCCAGCCGAGCGTGAAGAACGTCGCCTTCACCCCGCTTTCCGCGAACAGCGCCAGCACCGCATCGGTATTGTATTCGACGCGCGATTCGCGGGAATCCCAGTCCGCCTTGTCGATCACGCGTTCGAACGCGCCGACCTGAAACCATTCCTCGACATCGACCGACAGCGCGTGGCGCATGACCCGGCTCAGCGCAGATCGCGGCGGAGCGCCGCCGTGTCGTGCGATCCATCGCCTTCCACCCAATCGACCAGCAACGTCAGCACACGGCGCAACGCGGCGTCCTGCTCCTCGACACGCGCCTCCAGCGAGGCGATGCGCGCGCGGCTGGCGGGGTCTCCCGTCGCGGCGACGGCGACGGTTTCGTCGATCCGGCCCTCCAGCACATCCAGGCGCGCCGCGATCGCGGGGTGGGGATCGGTCGATCGCGCGGCGAGCTGTTCCATCGCGGCTTCGAGCGATTCGAGGTGATCCGCGACCGCTGGGTCGCTCCGCGCCGCGCGCGCGGCGAGGTCGTCGAGCCGCGCTTCGAGCGCGGCGATGGCGGGGTTCGCCTCGGGTTCGCGCGCGGCAAGCTGGTCCAGCCGCGCTTCGAGCGCCACGATCCGCTCGCCGCTCGCCGCGCCGATCGCGGCGAGCGCACCGCGAACCGCCCGGTCGACATCCGACACGGCGCCCGCGATCTGATCGGTGCGTCCCTCCACCGAGGCGAGCCGCTCGTCGAGCGCAGTGTCGGGCTTCGGCGCGTTCTCGACCCGAGCCTCGAGCGAGGTCAGCCGCGCGAGAATGCCGCGATCGACGCGCGACCCGGCGGAAACATTCTCCAGCCGCGATTCGATCGAGGCGATCGCCTGCATCAGCGACTGATCGGGCGCGGCGGGTTCCTCGACACGCGATTCGAGCGAGGCGATGCGCGCGAGGAGGGCGGTGTCGGGCAAGCCATCCTCGATCGGCAGGTGCCGGATCGGGCGCGGCGACGCGGTCGGCTCGCTCGGCTTGACGATCGGCAGCGGCTCGGGCCGCTCGGGCACATCGTTCGCGATGTCCGCGAGCACCGTGTTGACCACCGCCGCGTCGATCGTGTCGGTCTGCTCGATCGCGCCGGCGAGCAACACGCGCCCGGCAAGCTGGTTGAGCCGGCGCGGCACGCCGTTCGAACCGTCGTAGAGCGCGGCGAACGCATCATCGGTGAACTGCGGGCGGCCGCTCCAGCCGACCACGCCGAGCCGGTGCTTCATGTACGGTGCGACTTCCTCGCGCTCCATCGGTTCGAGGTGATGCGTCGCGATCACGCGCTGGCGGAGCTGTTCGAGCCGGTCCGACCCGTGCAGCCGGTCGCGGAACTCGGGCTGGCCGAGCAGGAAGATCTGGAGCAGCGCATGCCCCGCGGCCTGGAAGTTGGAGAGCATCCGCAATTCTTCGAGCGCGGAGACCGGCAGCGCCTGCGCCTCATCGACAATCAGCAACGTCCGCCGGCCGCTGCGCGCGGTGGCGTGCAGCGCGCGTTCGATCGCGGTGAGCAGTTGCGCCTTGGTCATGCCATCGGTGCGGAGATCGAGGCCGTTGCCGACCATGCGCAGCAGATCGTCGGCCTCGATCTGGGTCGAGACGATCCTGATCGCGTGCAGCCGGTCCCGGTCGATCGTCGCCATCAGATGCCCGACGAGCGTCGTCTTGCCCGCGCCGACGTCGCCGGTGATGACGATGAAGCCCTCGCCCTGGCTCAGGCCATAGCCGAGATACGCCATCGCCTTGCGATGCGTGGCGGTATCGAACCAGAAACGCGGATCTGGCGTGAGCTGGAACGGCCGCCCGTTCAATCCATAATGGTCGTCGTACATAGCAACACCCTCAGAATTGATACCGCATCGCGACCTGGCCCTGCGCCGAAGTCTGATCGCGCAGCCCCTGCTGGCTGAAATTGTAGATGCCCGCCGTCGCGGTCGCGCCAAGCCGCCCGAAAGTGCGGTAATAGGTCGCAGTCGCGCCTTCGCTGTAGATGCCGCGTGTACCGGCGATGCCGCTCTTGTAGTAATTCGCGATCACGTCGGCAGTGATTCCGGAGTCGCGATCGAACGCGGCGCCGACATAGGCCTGGGCGTAATAGCTCTGGTCCTCGACGCCATCGACGCTGAACCGCTCGCCCTCCGGCGCGAAGAACTTGCGATTGGCGTAGCCCGCGCCGATGCCGTAGCTGAACGGACCACGGTTCGCCGACAGGATCGCATCGACGCCGCGCGCGCGGTACGATGAGGACGAGATCGACTGGAACACCCCGTTGAGGCATCCGCCCGCCGAACCGGCGGTATTGCCGAAGGTGCACCCGCCGAACTGCTGGCCGAACGCGTCGCGCTGATCGATGAAACTGGTCGGCAACCGCGAAATGCCGTCCTGCAACTGGCGCCCGAACGTCGTCACCGCGTCATACACGCCGAGCTGGAAGCTCACCGAGCGCGACGGCGCGTACGAGAAGGCGCCGGTATAGCTCGTGCCGCCATAGCGCTTGCCGACATTCGCGGTGAGCATGGTGCGCGGCGACGGGCGCCAGATCACGCCCGCGTCGTAGATCAGCCCGTCGGTCTCATAGGCGATGCGGCGTGGTGACGCCTGATCGGTCACGTAGCGGCCGTTGCGGTCGGTCACCGGGTTACCGCCCCCATCGAGCAGCGCGTCCTTCTGGGTGATCTTGATCTTCTCGTATCCCGCGCCCGCGCGCAGCGCGAGCGTGCGCGTCACCGGCAGCACCACGTCGCCGCGCCCGTATTTGCCCTCGTAGCGCTGACTGAGCTGGGTGGCGGTGTCGCGCTCATACGCGCCGCTCACCGTGACGCCGACCGGGAGCACGTCGCCCGCCTTCACGCCGGCCGAGGCGGTCACGACATGCCCTTGCGCGCTGTCGAACACGTCGAGCGGCCGCGCACCGGGCGCGACGCCGGTCGCGCGCGGCGCTTCCACCTTGGTGTAGCCGTAGCGATAGGCGGCGTTGACCGCGACCGGGCCAGCGTTGGTCGCGAGCGTCGGGCCGGCATAGACCGAATAGACCTGGCTGATATTGTCGACATTGCCCGCAAGATTGACGGGTGCGGCGCCGCGAATGTCGAACCGCGAACGAGTGGCGAGCGCCCCCCCGTCCAAGCTGACGCCGGACGCCACCTTCACCACCGCGCGCGCGAGGCCGCTGTGGACGTCGCTGTCGGCGAGGCGCTTGCTCCAGGCGATGCGGCGTTCGTAGCGGTAGCTCACCTGGAGATCGGCGCGGTTCGAATGCAGATCGGCATCGACCCCGGCGGCGACCGTCGAATAGGTGAGCACGTCGTCGTCCCCGCTCAGATCGGCGACGGCGGTCTGGCCAAGCTCGATATAGGGCGAGATCGACTTGTGCCGGCCCTCGGCGTGCGCCGGCGCGGCGAGCGCGATTGCGCAGGCCGCTCCCAGCAGCGAGGCGCGCTTCATGCCAGATCCTCCTGCCCGTAATAGCTGCCGAAGCGGCGGCCACCGGGTGCGTAGGTCACCGCGTTGAGCAGCAACTGGATTTCGTCGCAGCCGCTGAGCAGCGCGACCGCCTCGCGCAGATCGCCTTCGACGGTGCGGTCGGCGCGGACGACCAGCACGGTCTGGCCCGCGTGGTGCGCGAGCACGGCCGCAGGAGATGCGGCGAGCACGGGCGGCGAATCGAAGATCAGCACGCGTCGAGGATCGGCGGCGAGCAACGCCGAGATGATCGCAGCGGTGCGCGCGCTGCCGAGCAACTCGGTATCGTCATGCGATTTGGTGCCGGCGGGTAGCACGCTCAACTGCGGGATGTCGGTCCGCACCACGCAGGCTTCGATGTCGATGGTGGGATCGGCCAGCGCGTCGAGCAGCCCCAGACCTTCGGTGAGGCCGAGCCGCTTCATCACATCGGGCTTGGCAAAATCGGCGTCGATCAGGATCACCTCGACCTCGCGCTCCGCCGCCATCGAGATGGCGAGGTTGACCGCGCAATAGGTCTTGCCGTCGTTGGGCTTGGCCGAACAGACCAGGATCGTGCGCGCGCGCGTCGCATCCTGCTGGCGCAGCGCGCGCGCCGTCACCATCAGGTGCCGCTTGACCAGCCGGAATTCCTCGGCGAGCGCCCCCACCGGCGCGCCCGGCACGAGCAGCCCGTTGCTGGCGAGCAGCGCCCGATCGACCGCCACGACCTCACCCCAAGGCGCGGCCGGCGGGACGCGCACATCCTCCACCGGTTGGGCCATCCGCAGCGGCGTCGCGGCGGCGTCCGGGGCGAACGTCTCTGCGTTGCGCCCGCGCAGTTCGGCAGCGAAATCATAGACCTGCGCGGCGCGCTCGATCAGCGAACCGTTCTGCTTGCGCGAGTTCATGTCGTTCATGCGGCGAGTCCTCGCTGGAGCATCTCGACGCCGAGCAACGCGACCCACGCGACCACCAGCGCCGCCAGGCCGCCCCCGAAATAGCCGAGCTGCTGGCGGCGCTGCGCGGTCTGGAGCTTCGTCACCGTCTCTCCAATCGAGCCGATCACCGGCAGCCCGGTCGCAGCCTCAAGCCGTTTGGCCGTCGGGAAGGTCGTTTGCACCTGCGTCATCGCGAACGCGGCGCCTGCCCCCATCACCAGCGCCGCCAGCAGCACGCCGGTCAGCAGCAGCGGACGGTTGGGCGAGGTCGGCACGCGCGGCGCGCTCGGCTGATCGAGCACGCTGAACTTGATCGCATCGGTCTGCGACTGCGCCTGACCGCGCAGGCGGACGCTCTCACGGTCGGACAGCAGTTTGTCGTAGCTGTCCTTGAGCACCTGATAGTCGCGCTCGATCTGCGATTGTTCCTGCATCGCGCCCGAATCGCCGGTCAGCTTGGCGCTGATCGCATCGATATCCCCCTGAAGCTGGCGCTTGCGGCTCATCAGCGCGGCGACCTGCGCCTGTTTGTCGGCCTGGTTCGCCTTGAGCTGGAGATACAGCGGGTTCGACGCGCCGGCCGCCGCCGAGCCGCCGACCAGCGGCTCGCTCCGCGCCGCCGCCTGTGCGGCGGCGAGCTGGCTCTTGAGCGCGATCACGTCGGGATGCTGCTCGGTATAGCCGCGCGCGCGTGCATCGCTGAGCTGGCCCTGGATCGCGTTCAGTCGCGCCCGCGCCGGCCCCGCGCTTCCGGCGGTGCCGCCTGCGCCCGGCACGCTCGCCGGGGTTGCCGCCATCTGGCCGTTGATGACCGCCAACCCCGATTGCGCGGCGGCCAGATCGCCATCGACCTGCGCCATCTGGCTGCGCGCCGCCGCCATCCGATCGGCGACCGAGCCGGTGCCGGGCAGCGAACCCAGATAACGATTCTGGAAATCCTCGCGCTTCGCCTCGGCATCCGAAAGCTGCTTCTGCTTCTGCGCGAGTTGCTGATCGAGGAACTGGAGCGTCTGGGTCGTCTCGGCCTTGTCGCCGGATAGGTTCTGCTCGACGAACAGATCAAGCAGCTTCTGCACGACCTGCCGCGCGACCTTGGGGCTGCGCTGACTGACGGAAATGGTGAAGATATTGTCCTGCTCGGATGTGATCTTCACCGCCCGCTGGAGCGCCGCGACGCGATCGGCGACATCCTTGTCGGTGGCGACGGTGTTGGCGAGATCGGTCCCGCGCACGACCTTTTCGAGATTGTCGGCCGACGTCAGCGTCTGACGGACGGTGTCGAGGTTCTTCTGCTGATCGGCGGGCGAGATGCCGACGGCGGCGGGCAGCAGCGTCTGCATCTGCGCGAACACGCGCGCGGTCGATTCATAGCTGCTCGGGATCTGCGCGACGAACAGCCAGCCGACGATCGCGACCGCCCACGCCACGCCGAGCGCGATCCAACGCCGCATCCAGACCGCGTGCAGCGCGACCCGCAGTTCATCGTAAAGACCGTTCACGCGCCCGGCCCTCTCAGAACATGCTCTCGGGAATGATGATGACGTCGCCCGGTTCGAGCCGGACGTTCGCATGCGAATCGCCGTTCTTGAGCAGGTTCGACAGCTTGACGTTGTATTCCACCTGCTTGCCCGTGCCGCGATCGTAGCGGATCAGCTTGGCGCGATTGCCGGCGGCATATTCGCTGAGGCCCCCGACCGCGATCATCGCGTCGAGCAGGGTCATGTTGGCGCGGTACGGGATCGAGGCCGGCTTCGCGGTCGCGCCGACGATACGGACCTGCTGGCTGAACGTGCCGCTGAAATTCTCGACGATCACGGAGACGATCGGGTCTTTGATATATTCGCTGAGCGCGATCTTCATGTCGTCGGCGAGCATCGCCGGGGTCTTGCCCACGGCGGGCATGTCGCTGATGAGCGGTGTGGTGATGCGGCCGTCGGGGCGGACCTGCACCTTCGCCGACAGTTCCGGGTTGCGCCACACGAAGATGTTGAGCTGGTCGAGCGGGCCGATGACATATTCCTCGCCCGGCTGCTCCTGCGTGGCGACGAACGCCGCCGGCGGGAGCTGTCTGCCGCCGCCCGTCGCGCAACCGTTCAGCGCGAGCGCGGCCGCGCCCGCCGTGACACAGCCCTTGAGAAGCCCCGAAGTACGCATCCACCAAACTCCCTGCGGCGACGGCCCGCACGCTCCGTCCTGCGTGCGGGTTCGCGGCGATGGGCCGGCTATGCCTGCGGAGAGGTGAAGATTACGTTAGTAACGTCCGGCGCGCCCGCGAGGATTTCGGCCGGCGCGGGGTGGCCGAGGAAGCCCGCCGGGCTGGCGGACAGGCCGTACGCCCCGGCCATGAACACCGCGACCAGATCTCCGGGCTCCGCGCGCGGCAGTTCGACCCGGTCGGCGAGCCGGTCGAGCGGAGTACATAGCGGACCGACGACGCTCACGATCTCGGTCGGCGCGTCCGGCCCGGCGGTGGCCACCGCGACCGGATAGTTGCGGCGCACCACCGTGCCAAGGTTCCCGGTCGCGGCGAGTTGGTGGTTCATGCCGCCATCGGTGACGATGAAGGTCTCGCCCCGGCTGTGCTTCCGGTCGACCACGCGCGTCAGATACACGCCCGCCTCGCCCACCAGCCAGCGCCCGAGCTCGATCGCGAAGCGCGTGGCGCCCAGTGCCGCTGGCAACGCCGCGCACCGTTCGGCCAGCGCCGCGCCGATCCGCTCGATGTCGAGCGGCGTTTCGCCAGGGAAATAGGGGATACCGAAGCCACCGCCGAGATTGACCAGCGGCGGCACCACGCCGACCTGCTCGCTCAGCCGCGCCGCGAGCGCGAGCGTCTCGGCCTGCGTCTCGATGATCGCGTCCGCATCGAGCGCCTGCGACCCCGCGAAGATGTGGAAGCCGCGCCACTCCGCGCCTTCCTCGATCACCTCGACAGCCACGGCGGCGGCGCGATCGGCGTCGATCCCGAACGGTGAGGCCCTGCCCCCCATCCGCATCCCCGATCCGCGCAGCTCGATATCCGGGTTCACGCGCACCGCGAGGCGCGGCACGATCCCGAGGCGATCGCCGATCGCGATGGCGCGCGCCGCCTCGCTTTCGGATTCGAGATTGATGGTGATGCCCGCCTGGATCGCCGCCGTGATCTCATCGTGGCGCTTGCCCGGCCCGGCGAAACTGATCGCCTGCCCGCGCTTCAATCCCGTCACCCGCGCGAGTTCGCCCGCCGAGGCGACGTCGAACCCGTCGATCAGCGGCGCCATCGCGGCGAGCAGCGGTGGAAACGGATTGGCCTTGATCGCATAATGCAGATCGACCCCCGCGAACGCCGCGCGGAACCGCGCCACCCGCCGCGCAACGGCGGCGACGTCGTAAACGAACAGCGGCGTGTCGCCTGCGACATCGACCCACTGCTCCGCGCTGCGCCCGGCGATGACGAGTGGTGCCCCGGCGAAATCGGCCGGGATCGTCCCCATCGGCTTCATGGCGTAACCTCGCGGCGGAGCAACGCGCGGTCGAGCTTGCCATTGGCGTTGACCGGCAGCGCGTCACGCCAGTCATAGCGGGCGGGCTGCATAAAGCTCGGCAGCTCGGCCCGTAAGCGCGCGCGCAGCGCTGCCTCGGCCTGCACGGGATCGCCGAACGCGCGCGCCACCACCACGATCGCCTGGCCGAGCCGCGCGTCGGGCACGCCGATCGCGACCGCCTCGCCCGCCTCGCCGCCACGCACGACGGCATCCTCGATCTCCGTCGGGCTGATCCGGTTGCCGGCGCTCTTGATCATCTCATCGTCCCGCCCGACGAAGTGGAACAGCCCGTCACTGCCCGCGACGACGGTATCGCCCGACCACACCGCCATGCCGCCGCTCGCCGACCAGTCGGGCGCTGGCCGAAAGCGGTGCGCGGTGCGTTCGGGATCGCGCCAATAGCCGTGCGCGACCAGCGGCCCGGCATGGACCAACTCGCCGGATTCGTCGGGCGCCGCGCGCGTGCCGTCGGCGAGCACCGCCATCACCTCGGCGAACGGGATCGCGCGCCCGATCGCGTCGGGATGCGTATCGACCAGTTCAGGCGCCAGATAGGTCGAGCGAAACGCCTCGGTGAGCCCGTACATCGGATAGAGATCGGCCTGCGGGAACCGCGCGCGCAACCCGGCGATGATCGGTCCGGTCAGCGCGCCGCCCGAATTGGTGAGCCGCAGCAGCCGCGCCGCCGTCTCGGCCGGCCAGTCGGCTTCGAGCAATTGCACCCACAGCGGCGGCACCCCGGCCAGCGTGGTCGCGCCGAACCGCTCGACCGCCTTCACCACGTCGCGCGCGGTCAGGTAATCGATCGGCGCGACCGATCCGCCCGCCGCCCAGGTCGAGAAAAGCTGGTTCTGCCCGTAATCGAAACTGAGCGGCAGCACGCCCAGCACCCGATCGGCGGGCGTGATCTTGAGATAATGCGCAACGCTGATCGCGCCCAGCCACAGGTTCGCATGGCTCAGCATTACCCCCTTGGGGCGGCCGGTCGAGCCCGAGGTGTAGAGGATCGCCGCAAGCGTATCGGCGTCGGCGCGCGACGGCGGCAGCGCGTCGTCGCCCTCGGCGAGCGCCTCCTCCAGCACGATCCGGCAGCCGGCGGGCACGTCGCCCGGTTCGAGCGTGGCCGCACGCGCCGCCTGCGTGACGAGCAACCCCGCGCCGCTGTCGGCGAGGATATGCGCCACTTGCGCGCGCTTGAGCACGGGGTTGATCGGCACATGCACCAGCCCGCCGCGCGGCGCGGCGAGTGGCAGCACGCAGGCCGCCGCCGTCTTGGGCAACCAGCTCGCCACCCGCGCGCCGGGCGCGTCGATCGTCCGCGCAAGCCACGCCGCCGCGATGCCGACCCGCTGCTCCAACGCGGCGAAGGTGATGTTGCCGCCCTTGAAGGCCAGCGCCACGTCTTCACCCGCGCCGCGCAGCGGCAGCGTGTCGATCGAGCGCGGCACGGGATCGAGGGCGATCATCGCGCCCTGATAGCCGAGTCCGCAGCCGTGTGAAGGGCCGGGGTGAAGACCCGGCCCTTGGCAGACGCCCGGCTTCTCTCTAACGCGCGCGCAAAAGAGAAGGATGGGCCCTCCGTGCTGCCAGACGATATTTCGACGATCGAGACGACCGTACGCGCGGTGTTGCGCGATGTGTTGGGGCTGAGCGAAGCCCGCGCCGCCGCGCTGCGCGCGGAAACGCCACTGTTCGGCGCGATGCCCGAGCTGGACTCGATGGCGGTCGCTGGCGTGCTGACCGAATTGGAAGAGCGGCTCGGCATCCTGATCGAAGACGACGAAGTCGATGGCGAAATGCTCGAGACGTTCGGCGCGCTCGTCCGCTTCGCGGTGGCCAAGGCGCCGCAATGAGCCGGCGCGGTTGATCGACCAGTATGACTGGCGCGGCGGCCGCGAGGCGATGCTGCGCTTCGGGCCGGAAAGCGGACCTGTCGTGGTGATCGCGCTGCCGCTGTTCGAGGAAGCCAACCGGACGCGCGCGTTCGTGGTGACAATGTGCCGGGCGCTTGCCGCGCGCGGGGTGGCGAGCGCGCTGCCCGATCTGCCGGGGCAAGGCGAAAGCTCGCTTGCCACCGAAGATGCCCGTTTGGACAACTGGCGCGCCGCCTTCGCCGCAGCCGCGGCGAGCCTCGGCAGCGGCGCACATGGGGTCGCGCTGCGCAGCGGTGCCGCGATCGACGGCGAAGCGCGGCTGGCAGGCCGCTGGCGGCTGTCCCCGCTTCCCGGCGCGGCGGCGCTTGCAGAGCTGCGACGTGCCGCATCGGCCGTCAGCACGGCACGCCGTGAGCCGGTGGAAACGCACAGCTACGGCGCGAAGCTGCTCGCCGGCCACCGCATCGCCGTGCCGCTACTGAACGCCTTGAGCGCCGATCGCCAGCTCGACCCGCCGCACGGCCCGGTGCGGACGGTGCGGCTGGCCACCGACCCGCAATCCGCCGACCGCAAGGTGGACGCGGCGCCGCTGTGGCGCCGCGCCGAACCGGGCAACGACCCCGCGCTCGCCGCGCTGCTCGCCGACGATATCGTGGCATGGATCGCGCGATGCGGCGGCTGATCGACTTCGCTTGCGCGGGCGAACGCCTGCTCGGCACGCTCGACGCGGCAGCAGGCGAGACCGGGCTGCTCATCGTGTCCGGCGGCAATGAGGTCCGCAGCGGCGCGCATCGCGGCATGGCCTTGCTCGCCGCGCGGCTGGCGGCGGCGGGCGTGCCTGTGTTCCGGTTCGACCGGCGTGGCATCGGCGATTCGAGCGGAGAGAACGGCGGCTTCCTGTCGTCCGCGCCCGATATCGCGGCGGCGGCGGCGGCCTTCGCCGCACAGGCGCGCGTGCGCCATCTCGTCGCGTTCGGCAATTGCGACGCGGCGACCGCGCTCGCGCTGTTCGGAGCGTGCGCGGGAATCGACCGGCTGATCCTGGCCAACCCCTGGGTGATCGAGGATGACGACGGCCTCCCGCCCGCCGCAGCGATCCGCGCGCGTTATGCGGAGATGCTGAAAGCCCCGCGCGCATGGCTTCGGCTGGCGCGGGGCGGTGTCGATCTGCGCAGGCTCGCCGGTGGGTTACGCAAGCTATCGAAAGCCGCCGCGCCGGGCGACGAGGCTCTCGCCGCCCGGCTGTTCGGCGCGCTCGATCACTGGGGTGCCCGCGCGACCATTCTGCTTGCGAACGGAGACGCGACCGCGATCGCTTTTCGAGATGCGGCGAAGGCGGTGCCGCTCGCCGCACGTATCGAAACGCTCGAAAGCACCTCGCACAGCTTCGCGCGCGAGGGCGACGCGGACTGGCTGTTCGAGCGGATTATGGCAGCGCTCTGAAATCCAACCGTCACCCCAGCGCAAGCTGGGGTCTCCCCGGAGGTAGCGCGCGCCGCACCGGCAGATCCCAGCTTGCGCTGGGATGACGAACCGGGCGGCTACTCCGCCGCCTCGGCCAGCTTGAAATCCTCCGCCGCGAGGAATCGCTCGGCATCGAGCGCGGCCATGCAGCCGCTGCCGGCGGCGGTCACCGCCTGGCGGTAATGTTTGTCCATCACGTCGCCGCACGCGAACACGCCGGGGACGTTGGTCTTGGTCGTGCCGGTCTCGACCTTGATGTAATGGTCCTCGTCGAGCTCGACATGGCCACGGAACAGCTCGGTCGCCGGGTGATGGCCGATCGCGACGAAGCCGCCGTCGGTATCGAGCCGCGACAACTCGCCCGTCACCGTATCGCGCAGTTGCAGCGCGATCAGCCCCGCCGTACCGCCGCCGTCGACGAATTCGGCGACTTCCTTGTTCCACAGCACGGTGACGTTCTTGTGCGCGAACAGCCGCTCCTGGAGGATCTTCTCGGCGCGGAAATGGTCGCGGCGGTGGATGATCGTCACGTCGGGCGAATGGTTGGTGAGGTACAAAGCCTCCTCGACCGCGGTGTTGCCGCCACCGATAACGGCGACCTTCTTGCCGCGATAGAAGAAGCCGTCGCAGGTCGCGCAGGCGCTCACGCCCTTGCCCTTCAACGCCTCCTCGCTGTCAAGGCCCAGCCACTTGGCCTGCGCGCCGGTCGCGATCACGAGCGTGTCGCCCTCATACACGTCGCCGCCGTCGCCGATCAGCCGGAACGGACGCTTCGAGACATCGACCTCGACGATCGTGTCGTACATGAGCTGGGTGCCGACATGCTCGGCCTGCTTCTGCATCTGCTCCATCAGCCATGGCCCCTGGATCACGTCAGCGAAGCCGGGGTAGTTCTCCACATCGGTGGTGGTCATGAGCTGGCCGCCCGGCTGAATACCCTGCACGAGGATCGGCTTGAGCCCCGCCCGCGCCCCGTAGATGGCGGCGGTAAGGCCCGCCGGCCCGGAGCCGAGGATCAACATGCGGGTGGTATGCGTGGTCATAAGGGCTTCCAGCTTGGGCGAGGCGTCTCGGGCGCGCTTTATGGGGCAAGCGGCCACGATGGCAATATCGGCATGGCGGGGTTCGGGTTCAAACCACAGCCGCCGCACTTTTGCTTTGCGGCGCACGCACGATGCTATCACAAGCGTTCGCACTCCGTTCGTGCTGAGCTTGTCGAAGCACGTGGCCGCGCGTCGCGCGTCATATGCACTTCGACAAACTCCGTGCGAACGGTAAGAGGCTCGTGAACGAACGCAGGATGCAGCGCATACCCTCTTGTACGATCCTCGGTGCGATCATCGCCGGCGGCGCGTCGAGCCGGTTCGGCAGTGACAAGGCGCTCGCGCTGCTCGACGGCCAGCCGCTGATCGCGCATGCCGCCGCCGCGCTCGCGCCTTTCGCAGCGACGATCGTGGTGTGCGGCCGCGACTGGGCCGGCCTGGCGTCGCTCGCCGACCGCCCGGTGCCGGGGCTAGGCCCGCTCGGCGGCATCGCGGCGGCCCTGCATCACGCGCAGGCGGCCGGATACGCGGACGTCCTCACGATCGGCTGCGACATGCCGCGCGTGCCTCCAGCGCTGATCGCCGATCTGATCGCCCGTGCCCCGGCGTATTGCAGCAACGCGCCGATCCTCGGCTGCTGGCCCGCCGATGCCACCGACACCCTCGCGGCGCGGCTCGACGGGCACGTCGCCGGCACGAAGAGCGCCGCGCTGTCGATCCGCCGCTTCGCCGACGCGATCGGTGCGACTGCGGTGCCCGCGCCAGCGCCGCTCTTCAACGTCAACACGCCTGGGGATCTGCCGACATGACGACTCGCGTCGAACCGATCCTCGTCCTCACCCGCGACGGCGCGCACGCGGGGGAGCGCACGATCGCGATCGAGACGGCGGTGGCGATCGAGGTCAACGGTATCGGCTATGCCGTGCTGATGGCGACTCCGGCCGCGCTCGCCGATCTCGCGACCGGCTTCCTGCTGACCGAACGGCTGATCGACGCCCTCGCCGACATCCTGGATCTCGACTCGTTCGAAACGCCGGCGGGCTGGATCGTTCGCGCGACCGTCGCCGAGCGGTGCGCCGGACGCATCCACGACCGGGTCCGTCACCGCACCAGCGACACAGCTTGTGGGCTGTGCGGCGTGTCCGGGCTTGAGCAAGTCGTCCGCCCGGTGGCGCGGCGTGCACCCGCGCCGCACACCAGCGCAACCGCCGTGTTCCTCGCGCTGGACGCGATTCGCGCGCACCAGCCGCTCACCGCCGCGACCGGGGCGCTGCATGCCGCCGCCCTGTGCGATACGGCCGGCGCGATCGTCGCGGCGCGGGAGGATGTCGGGCGGCACAACGCGCTCGACAAGCTGATCGGCGCGTGCGCGCCCGGCCGCCTCGCGGATGGGTTCGTGCTGATCACGTCGCGCATCAGCTTCGAGATGGTCGACAAGGCGCTGGTCGCGGGCGCGCCGCTGCTGGTGGGCATATCCGCCCCGACCGCGCTCGCGGTCGATCACGCCCGCGCGCAGGGCCTCAGCCTGGTGGCGCTGGCTCGCAACGATTCGGTGCTGGTGCTGAACGATCCGCACCACGCCTTCGCGGCGCGGCTTTGATCTCGAATGGTAGCGAAGGAGGGACTTGAACCCCCGACCCCAGGATTATGATTCCCGTGCTCTAACCAGCTGAGCTACTTCGCCCTGCCATTCGAGAGCGGCGCCTATATGGGCCGGAAACGGCGCGGTCAAGCGAACATATGGCGCGACAGCGGCTCCCAGTGGCCGCCGCGATAATACCAGCTCGCCAGCCCGGCGATCACGACCGAGCGCGGGCGAAAATCCGTCTCCAGCGCGGCGAGCAGCGCCTTCGCCTCTGTCGAGGACACCTTGTTCTGAATGGTGACGTGCGGCCGCCAGCCGGCGCGATCCTGCGGTGTCAGCAACGGGGCGAACGCATCGGCGAGCGACTCGCGAATGTCCTCCAGTGACGCGCTTTCGATTCGAAACGCCACGCCGCCGCCGAGCGACATTAGCCCGGCGATCCGCGCATCGGGCGGCGCCACCCCGCGCGTCGCCGCCGACAACCGCTGCTTCAGCTCGGCGCTGATCGACGGCGGCAGATGGTGGAACATCGTCAGATGCGCCGCGAGGTGGTTGCGCTCGGGCGGGAAGTGGCGCTGGCGCAAGCCGTCGAACACCGCCGCATCGGTTTTGCCGAACAGTGCGGTGACGATGATGGGTGCGGGTTCGATCAAATCTCGAGCTGGCTGCCGAGCTCGACGACGCGGTTGGTCGGCAACCGGAAGAACTCCATCGCGCTTTCGGCGTTGCGCAACATCCACGCGAACAGCTTCTCGCGCCAGATCATCATCCCCGGCCGCGACGAGGGCAGCAGCGTCTGCCGCGCGAGGAAGAAGCTGGTGTCCATCATCCGGAACTCGGCGCCGCAGCGATGCACGTTGGCGAGCGCGACCGGCACGTCGGGCTCCTCGATGAAGCCGTATTTCAGGATCATGCGGTGGAAGCCGTGCGTCAGATCCTCGAGGTGGCAGCGCTGTCCCTCCGCGACATAGGGCTCATCGACGATCTTGACCGTCAGCAGGATGATCCGCTCGTGCAGCACCTTGTTGTGCTTGAGGTTGTGAAGCAGCGCGTGCGGCACGCCCTCGGGGGTCGAGGTCATGAACACCGCCGTGCCGGGCACGCGAGTCGCGGCCGTCGCGGCGGACTGGATGAACACCTTGATCGGCATCGCGCCCTCGCGCATCCGCGCGATCATCAACTGCCGCCCCTTCGACCAGGTGGTCAGGATCGTGAAGATGATGAACCCGGCGAGCAGCGGGAACCAGCCACCCGAGACGATCTTGGTCAGGTTCGCGGTGAAATACGCGCCGTCGACGAGGAAGAACACGCCGAGCAGCGGCACCGCCGCGATCAGCGGCCAGTTCCACAGCCGGCGCAGCACCACCACCAGCAGACAGGTGTCGATCAGCATCGCCCCCGTCACCGCGATGCCATATGCGGCGGTGAGGTTGGAGGAGCTGCGGAAGAACGCGACCAGCAGCAGCACCATCGCCAGCAACAGCCAGTTGATCAGCGGGATGTAGATCTGCCCCGCGGTCGCCGCGTTGGTATGCTCGATCCGCAAGCGGGGCATGAAGCCAAGCTGGATCGCCTGCTGAGTCACCGAGAACGCGCCCGAGATCACCGCCTGGCTGGCGATCATCGCCGCCGCCGTCGCGATCAGCACGAGCGGCAGTTCCCAGCCGGCCGGCGCGAGTTTGTAGAACGGGCTTTCCAGCGCGGGCACGCCATCGCGGAACAGCAAAGCGCCCTGCCCCATATAGTTGAGCATCAGCGCCGGCAGCACGAAGAACATCCACGACACGCGGATCGGCTTGCGCCCGAAATGCCCCATGTCGGCATAGAGCGCCTCCGCGCCTGTCACCGCCAGCACGACCGAGCCGAGCGCGAGGAAGGCGCGCAGCGGATCGTGGTAGAAGAACAAGGCGGCATAATGCGGCGACAGCGCCCACAATATGCCCGGCGTCTTGACCATGCTCATCACGCCGAGCGCGGCGATCACCACGAAATACAGCAGCATCACGGGTCCGAAGAACAGCCCGATCTTCGCGGTGCCCTTGCTCTGGATGACGAACAGACCGATGATGATGAGTGCCGACAGCGGCAGCACGAGATGCGAAAGGCTCGGCTGCGCGACCGCGAGACCTTCCACCGCGCCCAGCACGGTGACCGCCGGCGTTATCATGCTGTCGCCGTAGAACAGCGCCGTCGCGAACACGCCGAGCAGGACGATGCCGCGCGACCAGCGGATCTGCTTCACTCGCCCCGAAATCAGCGCGAGCAGCGCGAGGCTGCCGCCCTCGCCCTTGTTGTCGGCGCGCATGATGATCGTGACGTACTGGATCGTCACCACGAGCAGCATCGACCAGAAGATCAGGCTGACCACGCCCATGATGTGGAAGGCGTCGACCTCGAGCTTATGGTGCCCGGCGAAGGTTTCGCGGAACGCGTAGAGCGGGCTGGTGCCGATGTCGCCGAACACCACGCCGATCGCGCCGAGCGCGAGCTTGGGCAGCGCTTCGCCGCCATGAGAATGGCCACCGGGTGTCGCGAGATCGGCTCCGGCAGGCGCGGGCTCAGCCGCGCTGGTGACGATGTTGCTCACTGGAAGGCAGTTCTTGCCCGGAAATCAATGATATATGACATATGCAGACCGATAGCGCCCCTGTGATCCACAGCGGCAGGCCCGTAGCATGGCGCTCGGGTCGTTAGCAATCTGCCATGTGGGGGCGCGCTGGCCCGGTTCAAGACGCCCGCGCCGCATAAGCGCCGCCCAGCGTGAGAATCGCGGTGGCATGGCGCGCCGCGATCGCGGCGGTATCGGCGCCATAGCCGCCGCCGACCGTGCTCGCGAGCGGGATGCCGCGCTGAATGGCGAGCCGCGCGACCAAGGTTTCGCGCGCGATCAGACCGCCCTGCGTGAGCGCGAGCCGGCCGAGTCGATCGCCGCCGAACGGATCGACCCCGGCCTGATACAGGATGAGTTGCGGCCGCACGCTGTCGAGCAACGGCGCGAGCGTTTCCTCCAGCGCCCGCAGATACGCGGCGTCTCCGGTCTTGTCGGGCAGCGCCACGTCGAGCGTCGAGCGCGCCTTGCGCGCCGGGAAATTCTTCTCGGCATGGATCGAATAGGTCGCGATGCCGGTGCGCCCGGCGCAGAGCGAGGCGGTGCCATCGCCCTGATGCACGTCGCAATCGACCACCAGCAACCGCTCGACCGCGCCCTCCTCGACCAGCCGCACCGCCGCCACCGCGAGATCGTTTAGCACGCAATAGCCCGATCCCGTGCCCGCGAGCGCGTGATGGCTGCCGCCCGCGGTGTTCGCCGCATAGCCGTGTTCGAGCGCGAGCCGCCCGGCCAGCCATGTGCCGCCGACGACATGCCGCGACCGGTCCGCCACGGCCGCCGTCACCGCAAAGCCGATGCGGCGCTCCTTCTCCGCCGGCACCCGCGCCGCCAGCACCTCGGCGACATATTCCGGGTCATGCACCGCATCGAGCCATGCTCGCGGCATCGGCTCGGGCTCGAACCAGCCGAGGCGCGCGCCTTCGGCGCGCAGCAGATCGCGCAGCAGCCCGTTCTTGCTGAGCTGGGTCGGGCTGTTCGCATGCGCCGTGGACACATAGGCGGGATGATGGACGATCGGGATCACCGCGCTTAGGTAAGGTCGGCGGCCGCGCGCCGCAAAGCGGTGGTGAGGAGACGTGCTTGGCCGAGATGTACATTCGCCCCGACGTGCGCGGGTTCCTCGCCTTCCTCAACGCCGCGCCCGGCCCGCGCATGCACGAAGTCGATGCCACCCGCGCCCGCATGATGCTGCGCTCGATCAAGGACATCGCCGATCTGCCGATCGGCGCGCTCGGCACGATGCTCGACCTCACCCTTCCCGGTCCCGCCGGCGAGCTGCCGGCGCGGCTGTTCGATCCGCGCGCGACGCGCGATCCGGGGCCGCTGGTGCTGTTCTTCCACGGCGGCGGCTTCGTCATCGGCGATCTCGACACGCATGCCAGCTTCTGCGCCGAGATGGCGCGCGCGCTCGATCTGCCGGTGCTGGCGATCGACTACCGGCTCGCGCCCGAGCATCGCTGGCCGGCCGCGCCCGACGATTGCGAGGCGGCGGCGCGCTGGGTGGCGAGCGCGCCGGCTGCGCTGCCGCGCGTCGCGACCGGGCTCGTGCTGGCGGGCGACAGCGCTGGCGGCAACCTCGCGATCATCACCGCGATGGCGCTGCGCGACGCGCCGGCACTGCTGCCGGTGCTCGCGCACCTGCTATTCTATCCGGCCACCGATGGTTCGCAGCCATACCCGAGCCTCGCCGCGTTCGAGAGCGGGTATCTGCTCGACCGCGACAGCCTGCAGTGGTTCGCCAATGCGTATCAGGCCGATTTCACCCATGCGCGCGCCTCGCCGCTGCTCGCGGACCTCGCGGACATGGCGCCCGCCATGGTGCTGACCGCCAGCCTCGACCCGATCCGCGACCAGGGCCGGGCCTATGCCGCCGCGCTCGCGCGGGCCGGCGTGCCGGTGACGTTCCGTGAGGCATATGGCACCGTGCACGGCTTCATCACCTTGCGTCAGGCGATCCCCTCGTCGGTCGCGGACTGCGCCGGCGCCTTCGCAGTTGCGAAGACGATGATTGCGGAAAGTGTGGCCGCGCGGCTAACGTCGTTCGCTCCGACCTCCGAGGCGCGTTGAGCGATGACCGATCCCACCATGCTGCCCTACCGTCCCTGCGCGGGGCTGATGATCCTGAACCGCGACGGCCGCGTCTTCGTCGGTCAGCGCAAGGACACCAGCATCGAGGCGTGGCAGATGCCGCAGGGCGGGATCGATCCGGGCGAGGATGCCGAAGCCGCCGCGCTGCGCGAGCTTCGCGAGGAGACCGGGATCGCCGCCGATCGCGTCGAGCTGATCGCGGTCGCGCCCAAGGAGCTCACCTACGATCTGCCGCCCGATCTCGTCGGCAAGGTATGGAAGGGCCGATGGCGCGGCCAGCGCCAGCGCTGGTTCCTCTACCGCTTCGTCGGCGACGACAGCGAGATCGACATCGCCACCGAGCATGAGGAATTCATCGCCTGGCGCTGGATCGAACCGGCCGAACTCCCCGCGCTGATCGTGCCGTTCAAGAAGGCGCTGTACGAGGATATCCTGGCGCTGTTCCGCGACCACCTCGGTTGATGCGGTCAGCGGCCCCGCCACGGCGGCAGACGGATGTCGTCACGATCAGCGTCGATGCTATGGTAATGTCATGGTATTTTCGTTGATCCTGGTCGCCGCGCCGGTCGTGGACCCGGCGCCCGCGCCGGCCGCCGCGGCGCCGGCCAAGAATGACGCGCCACTGCCGCCGCAGCTCAAGGCGATGCTCGACGCGGCGATCGCCTCCGGCAACGAGAACGACATCAACATCATCGCCAAATACGCCTCCAACGCCGCCCCCGATTCGGCGCGGACGATCAAGGCGTCGGTGGACGGCTGGCGCAAGGCGCGCGAGGCCAAGCGCGTCGAGACGATCGTCGAGGCCGGCCCGCTCGATCTGTGGAAAGGCAGCGCGACGCTCGGCGGCTATGCCACCACCGGCAACACCAACGATGTCGGCGTCAGCGCGGCGGTGAAGCTCAGCCGCGAGACGTTGCAGTGGAAGCACACGGTCACGCTCGCGGTCGATTACAAGCAGAGCAGCGGACTCATCAGCCGCGAGCATTATCTCGCCGCTTATGAGCCGAACTATAAATTCTCGGAGCGGGGCTATATCTACGGCACCGGCAGCTACGAGAGCGATCGCTTCCTCGGCTATTACAACCGCTACGCGGGTTCGGTCGGGGCGGGGTTCGGCGTGATCCGGGGGCCGGGCGTCAAGCTCGATCTCGAAGTCGGCCCGGCCTATCGCCGCACCTCCTTCACCGATGCGACGCAGGAAAACAGCTTCGCCGCGCGCGGATCGATGGATTTCGCGCTGAAGCTCAACCGCGCGATCTCGGTGACGCAGGCCGCGTCGGTGTATTTCCAGCGGATCAACAGCACCGTCAGCAGCACTTCGGCGATCAACGCCAAGCTGTTCGGTCCGCTTTCCGCGAAACTCTCCTACGCCGTCCAATATGAAAGCGCGCCGCCGATCGGACGGGTCAGCACCGACACGTCGAGCACCGCGTCGATCGTGTATAATTTCTAGCGCCGCCTTCTCCCGAACCGTCATCCCAGCGCAAGCTGGGATCTCCAGGTGGAGCGCGGAACGCCCGCCGCAAAGCGACCGCCGCGTGCGCTGAAGCGACGGATCGGCTGCAAGCGAACCGCAGCGGGTGGAGTAACGGCCGATCCCGCGCTAGGCTCTGGCGATGGAGAGCCTTTCCACCAGCGAACGCGATGCGATCGAACAGGTAGAACGCACGCCGATGCTCGCGCTCACGCAAGCGTGGGCGGCAGTCAATTCCGGCACGCGCAACCTCGCCGGGCTGGCGACGATGGCCGCGCGCCTCGCCGACGCGTTCGCCGGCCTTCCCGGCGACCTCACGCTCGCCGACCCCGCGCCCGCCGAAACCTTGCTCGCCGACGGCACGCTCGCCGCGCTCGACCACGGCCGGCATCTGCACCTGACGGTTCGCCCGCACGCGCCGGTCCAAATTCTGCTGACCGGCCATATGGATACGGTCTTCCCCGCCGATCACCCGTTTCAGGATATGCGTTGGCAGGACGACGGCAGCCTCAACGGCCCCGGCGTCGCCGACATGAAGGGTGGCCTCGCGGTGATGCTCGCGGCGTTGACCGCCGTCGAAGCCGGTCCACTCGCCGATCGCATCGGCTATGAGGTGGTGATCGGCTCGGACGAGGAGACCGGCTCCTTCTCCTCGGCGGCGCTGATCGCGCGTGCCGCTAGCGGCAAGGCGGCCGCGCTCACCTACGAACCCGCGCTTCCCGACGGCACGCTCGCGGGTGCGCGCGGCGGGACCGGCAATTTCTCGATTCTGGTGCGCGGCAGGAGCGCGCACGCCGGGCGCAACCCCGATGACGGCCGCAACGCCATTCTCGCCGCCGCCGACATCGCGCTGCGGCTCGCCGAGGCGCGCTCGCCGCGCCTGTCGGTCAACCCGGCGCGGATCGAGGGTGGCGGGCCGAACAACGTCGTGCCCGATCTCGCCATCCTGCGCGTCAATTTCCGCCCCGCCGACGCCGCCGAGATCGCCCGCGCGCGGGCGTGGATCGACGCGACCGTCACGCACGTCACCGCCGCGCATGACGTTACGGTCGAGGTCCACGGCGGCTTTAATCGCCCGCCCAAACCGATCGACGCGGGTGCCGCGAGACTGTTCGGCGTGGTCAAACAGGCGGGCGCCGATCTCGGCCTCGATATCGGCTGGCGCGACACCGGCGGCGTGTGCGACGGCAACAACATCGCCGCGTGCGGCGTTCCCGTCGTCGACACGATGGGGGTGCGCGGCGGCGCGATCCACTCGGCGGATGAATTCCTTATCCCTGAAAGTCTTGCCGAACGCGCCGCACTGTCGGCACTCACCATCTTGCGTATTGCCGAAAAGGGGGGCTTGTGACGTTTCGCATCCGCGCCGCGCGCGACGAGGATCTCCAGCCGCTGTACGAGATGGCGAAGCTGACCGGCGGCGGCTTCACCAATCTGCCGCCCGACCGCCCCTCGCTCAAGGCCAAGCTCGACAAGAGCCACGCCGCCTTCGCCAAGACCGACGATACGCTCGCGGACGAACTGTTCGTGCTCGTGCTCGAGGACACGCGGACTGGCGAGGTGCGCGGCACCTGCCAGATCTTCACCCATGTCGGGCAGCATTACCCCTTCTACAGTTACCGCATCGGCACGCTCACGCAGCACAGCAAGGAACTCGGCCGCACCTTCCGCGCCGACCAGCTCAGCCTCACCACCGATCTGGAGGGGTGCAGCGAGGTCGGCGGGCTGTTCCTCCATCCGGGCGAGCGCGCGGGCGGGCTTGGCATGCTGCTCGCGCGCAGCCGCTACATGTTCATCGCGCAGCACCGCGCGCGCTTCGCCGATCGCATCCTCGCGGAGCTGCGCGGGGTGATCGACGAGGCGGGCGGGTCGCCGTTCTGGGATGGCCTCGCCGGGCGGTTCTTCGGGATGAATTTTCAGGATGCGGACCAGTTCAACGCGATCCACGGTCATCAGTTCATCGCCGATCTGTTCCCCAAACACCCGATCTACATCGCGATGCTGCCCGAGAACGCGCGCGCCGCGATCGGCTTGCCGCACCCGTCCGGGCGCGCCGCGATGCGGATGCTGGAGATCGAGGGGTTTGCCTTCGACAAATATATCGACATCTTCGATGGCGGTCCGACGATGACCGCCCCGACCGACAAGGTGCGGACGATCGCCAACGTCCGCCCCGCCCGGCTCGTCGCGATCGATGGCGACGGCGGCGAGCCGGTGCTGGTCGCCTGCGGCCGGCTCGGGGATTTCCGCTGCGCCTATGGCAAGCTGCGTGCGGCCGGAGATGGCGTGGTGATCGACCGCGCCTGCGCCACCGCGCTCGGGCTGAGCGAGGGCGACGATCTCGCCTGGGTGGCGCGCTACTGATGCTCACCGAAATCAACTTCGATGGCCTGATCGGCCCGAGCCATAATTTCGCCGGGCTGAGCCCGGGCAACCTCGCCGCCACCACCAACGCGGGCCGCACCGCCCACCCGCGCAAGGCCGCGCTGGAGGGGATCGCCAAGATGCGGGCCAACCTCGCGCTCGGGCTGAGGCAAGGCATGTTCGTGCCGCTCGCCCGCCCCGATCATCGCTGGCTTCGGAGCCTGTCGGTGGATTTTACAACCGCCCCGCCCCACCTGCGCGCGCAGGCGCTCTCGGCCTCCGCCATGTGGGCGGCCAATGCGGCGACGGTCTCGCCCGCGCCCGACACCGCTGACGCGCGCTGCCATCTCTCGGTCGCCAATCTGGTGACGATGCCGCACCGCAGCCACGAATGGCCCGGCACGCTCGCGCAGCTCCGTCTCGCTTTCGCCGATCCCGCCTTCGTGGTGCATGGCCCGGTGCCGCCACCGTTCGGCGATGAGGGCGCGGCGAACCATATGCGGCTGTGCGTGACGCACGGCGCGCCGGGCGTCGAGGTGTTCGTCTATGGCGTCGCAGGCGGCCCCTTCCCCGCGCGGCAGCACCGCGAGGCGAGCGCGGCGATCGCGCGCGCGCACCGGCTCGCGCCCGAACGCACGCTGTTCGTCCAGCAATCCGAAGCCGCGATCGCGGCGGGCGCGTTCCACAACGATGTCGTCGCGGTCGCCAACGAGCGCGTGCTGTTCGCGCACGAACACGCCTTCGCCGATCGCGATGGCTTCTATGCCGATCTGCGGCGGTTGCTGCCCGAGGTCGAGATCGTCGAGGTGCCGGCGGCGCAGGTCAGCCTCGCCGATGCCATCGCGTCCTATTTGTTCAACGCGCAGCTCGTGACCCCGCCCGATGGCGCCATGACGCTGATCGTGCCGCAGGAAGTGCGCGAGACCGCGTCGGTCTGGGCGTATCTGCAAGCGATGCTCGCCGGCAACGGGCCGATCCGCCGGGTCGAGGTGGTCGACGTGCGGCAGTCGATGGCGAACGGCGGCGGCCCCGCCTGTCTGCGGCTGCGCGTCGTCGCCGATCCCGCGACGATCGACCCGCGCTTCCTCGTCGATGCGGACAAGCTCGACCGCATCGCCGCAGTCGTCGCCGCGCACTGGCCCGAGGAGATCGCGACCGATGCGATCGGCGACCCGGCATTGATCTCGACAATCGAAAACGCACGCGGCCGGCTGCTCGAAGCGCTCGACCTTGTCGAATTGCTTGACACATAGGCCGGCGCGTTAACCCGGAACCGCGGATTTCCGCGCCTGGCCCACGGTTTGCTTAACCTTTGGCCATGTGGCGCAAGTTCTCCCGGCTGTTCGTCATCAAGACCAAGTTCGAGGCGTTTCTGGTCATCTATGGCCTCGCCATGGGTGCGACCGAACGTGGCGCGCATTATGTCCAGCAATATCACGGCAGCGTCGGCGGCTGGATGCTGTTCGCGGCCTGCCCGGTCGCCGTCTTCATGGCCGGGGCGCGAATCCTCGATTCGGTCGAGCGCAGCGACTGGAGTTGAGGCGCGTCCTCACGCGGCGGCGACGGGCACCGGTTCGGCTGTACGCGTCGTCGCCGCGCCGCGCCCGGCATACCGCCGCGCGAGCGTCGCGCAGACGAACAATTGCGCCTGGTGGAACAGCATCAGCGGCAGCACGATCAGCCCGACGGCATGGCCCGGAAACAGGATCGCCGCCATCGGTATGCCGCCGGCCATGCTCTTTTTGGAGCCGCAGAACACGATCGCGATCTCGTCCTCCACCGAGAAGCCGAGCCGGCGGCTGGCGATGGTCGTGATGGCCAGCACCAGCGCGAGGATGAACAGATCGACCGCCAGCACGCCCGCGATGCTCGCGGGGGAAAGCTGGTGCCAGATGCCAGCGACCATCCCGGCGCTGAACGCGGCATAGACGACGACCAGCACCGATCCGCGATCGACCACCATCGTCAGCACCGGGTGGCGCAGCAGCCACGCGCCGATCCACGGCCGCAGCGCCTGCCCGACCACGAAGGGCAGCAGGATCTGCACCGCGATATCCTCCAGCGCCTTCAGCGAGAAGCCGCCGCTCGCCACCGGCAGCAATTGCGAAACCAGGATCGGCGTTATCACGACACCCAGCATGTTCGACAGCGACGCGGCGCACAGAGCGCCCGGCACGTTGCCGCGCGCGATCGACGTGAAGGCGATCGACGACTGCACCGTCGAGGGCAGCAGACACAGGAACAACAGCCCCGCCCGCACATCGGCCGACAGCACGCCGCGCAGCGCGAACGTCACCGCCACGCCGATCAGCGGGAACAGGACGTAGGTGCTGGCGAAGATCAGCGCCTGCAACCGCCAGTGCGACATGCCGGCCCAGATCGCCTCGGGCTTGAGCCGCGCGCCATAAAACAGGAACAGCGCGGCGACCGCGACATTCACCCCGCGATCGACCCAGACGGCGGCATCGCCACGCGCGGGCAGCACCGCGGCGAGAACGACGGTCGCGATCAGCAGCAGCAGGTAGCGGTCGATACGGCGGAGTATCGCGGACATGACGTGGGCTCCTCGAAGCCGTTCGTCCCGAGCGAAGTCGAGGGACATGCCCTACGCGCCACGTTCGCGGCGGCACCTCGACTTCGCTCGGTGCGAACGGTGCGTGTAAATGCGATGTAACCCGACACCCGTCATGCGCAATTCCGATAGCCCCGATAACACTCATCACATATATGCATGACCATGATCTCACCGGACCTGCTCGCCACCTTCGTCGCCGTCGCCGACGGGCGCGGCTTCACCCGCGCCGCCAAGGCGCTCGGGCTGCGGCAATCAACGGTCAGCCAACAGATCGGGCGGCTCGAAACGCTCACCGGCCGCCGGCTCATCGATCGCGATACGCATCGCGTCGCGCTGACGGTCGATGGCGAGACGCTGCTCGATCATGCCCGCCGCGTGCTCGATGCCCAGGCACGGCTCGAAGCCAGCCTCTCCGATCGTCCCTTGCGGGGGCGGCTACGGCTCGGCGCGTCGGAGGATTTCGTGCTGTCCGCGCTTCCCGACGTGCTCGCGGCGTTCGTGCGGCGCCATCCGGATGTCGACCTCGAATTGAGCGCCGGGCTCAGCCATGATCTCTACGACGCGTTCGATGCCGGGCTGCTCGACGTGATCTTCGTCAAGCGCAAGACCGGGGACCGGCGGGGCACGACCGCGTGGCGCGAGCCGATCCGCTGGGTCGCGCACCCCGATTTCCGGCTCGATCCGGTCGCGCCCCTGCCGCTGCTGCTCTATCCGCCGCCGAGTGTGACGCGCGCGCTGGCGATCGAAACGCTCGAACGTGCCGGGCGAAGCTGGCGGATCGCCTTCACCAGCGCGAGCCTGACCGGCCTCAGCGCCGCCGCGCGCGCGGGCATCGGCCTGATGCCGCATTCGGCACGGCTGAGCCCCGCGCAACTCGCCGTCGTCGCGCCGCATCCGAGCCTGCCGGTGCTGCCCGAGATCGAATTCGTCGTGATCGGCCCCGGCGCCGGCAACCCGGTCGCCGATGCGCTGATCGCGGCGATGCTGCACTGGGCGGGCGTCGAGCGCGCGGCACACGCCTGAACCCCGCCGTTCGTCGGACGGTCGAGCGACAGGCCCAACGCGCAGCCGCCTCGACGGCGCTCGGCTCGAAAGGTTAGGGTGGCACCAATCGCCAATCGAGAGCGTTGACCGGCCCCATGATCAAAGTCGCCAGCTACAACATGCACAAGGGCATCGGCCTCGATCGCCTGCGCGATCCGCGCCGCATCCTCGATGTGCTGTGCGAGGTCGATGCCGATGTCATCGCGCTCCAGGAATGCGACCGCCGCTTCGGCACCAAGGCGCGCGTCATCCCGCAGCATCTGCTTGAGGAGCATGGCGCGTGGCACGCGGTGCCGTTCGGCCGCAACACCGCGAGCATGGGGTGGCACGGCAACGCCATCCTCGTCCGCAAGGGCGCGCAGGTGATCGACCACGAGACGATCCACCTCCCCGCGCTGGAACCGCGCGGTGCGGTTTCCGCCGATCTGCGCATCGGCGGCACCGCGATCCGCGTGGTGGGAATGCATCTCGATCTGTCCGGCCTGTGGCGCAGGCGACAGGCGCACGCCATCATCGCACATGTCGAATCCAGCACGCATGCGCTGCCGGCGGTGTTGATGGGCGATCTCAACGAATGGACCCCGAACGGCGGCTGCCTGCGTGATTTCTGCGCGCATTATCCGAGCGCGCCGACCGGCCCCAGCTTCCACGCCCGCCGCCCGGTCGGCCGGCTCGACCGGATCATGGCGTCGCGCGCGCTGCGCGTCGTGGAGTGCGGCGTCCATTCCAGCGCGACGGCGCGGCGCGCGTCCGACCATCTGCCGATCTGGGCGCTGCTCGAACCGGCCTGATCGCGCGGGCGGACTGGCGCCGCGCGTCAAAGCGGGTTAACCGTTACGCATGCAGTTCCTCAAGACACTGTTCTGGTGCCTCCTCGCGTTCGTCGCGGCGATGTTCACGCGCAACAACTGGACGACGGTGCCGGTCAACCTGTGGGGCGGGCTGATCGCCGAGATCAACCTGCCGCTGCTGCTGCTCATCACCTTCCTCGTCGGTCTCGTGCCGATGCTGGGCGTGTACCACGCGGCGCGCTGGCGGATGCGCGCGCGCCTCGCCACCGCCGAACGCACGATCGCCACGCTGCGCGAGGTAATCGCCGCGCCCGCCCCCAGCACCGCGGTCGAGACGGCGCCGCTTGCGATCACCGCCGAGCCGGAAACCCGTATATGACCAACCGTATCTTCGTCGCGCTCGACACGCCCGACATGGCGCGCGCCCGCGCGATCGCGCAGCGGGTCCGCCATCATGTCGGCGGCATCAAGCTCGGCCTCGAATTCTTCATGGCGAACGGCCGGCACGGCGTCACCGAGATGCACGAACTCGGCCTACCGATCTTCCTCGATCTCAAGCTGCACGACATCCCCAACACCGTCGCCAAGGCGATCCAGGCGCTGCGCGGACTCGATCCAGCGATCCTCACCGTGCATGCCTCGGGCGGGCGGGCGATGCTGGAAGACGCCAAGGCCGCCGCGCCGCTCGGCACCAAAGTCGTCGCGGTGACGACCCTGACCAGCCTCGACGCGAACGATCTGAGGACGATCGGCTGCGCGAACGCCCCGCACGAACAGGTGCTGCGGCTCACCGAACTCGCTCGGGAATCGGGCGTCGATGGCATCGTCTGTTCGGGTGAGGAGGTCGCGGCCGCGCACAAGCTTTGGCCGAAGGGCTTCTTCGTCGTGCCGGGCGTGCGCCCGGCGGACGGCGACATTGGCGACCAGAAGCGCGTGGTAACGCCGCGCGCCGCGATCGATGCCGGCGCATCCATCCTGGTGATCGGCCGCCCGATCACCGGCGCGAGCGACCCCGATGCGGCGGCACGCGCGATCGGCGCGACCCTGTGACCGCGCGGCGCCGCAGCCGGCCGAACTGAGCCATGTTCGATTCGACGATGCTTGATCCCGTCATCCGCACCGCTGTGCCCGCCGATCTGCCGAACCTCCATCCGGTCATCGAGCGCGCCTATCGGGGCGATGCGGCGCGCGCCGGCTGGACGCACGAGGCCGATCTGCTCGACGGCGAACGCATAGACCGCGCGGCACTGGCTGCGATCGTCGCCGATCCCGCCGCCCGGCTGCTCGTCGCGGTGGATGGCGGGGTGCCGATCGGCTGCGTGCAGGTGAGCGACCACGGCGGCGGAACCGCCTATCTCGGGCTGCTGTGCATTGAGCCACTCCGGCAAGCGGCCGGGCTCGGCCGGAGGCTGATCGCCGCCGCCGAGACCACCGCGCGCGACACCTTCGGCGCGCACCGGATCGAGATGACCGTGATCGAGAACCGCACCGAGCTGATCGCCTATTACGAACGTCGCGGCTATGCGCGAACCGGCGAGCGCCGCGACTTCCCGATCGCGGTGCAGCCGCCGCTGTTCATGACGGTCCTCGCCAAGCCGCTATAGGCGGGCGGCTATGGTCGCGCCGGAATCGTCAGCCCGCGCTGCACCGCCGGCCGCGCCAGCCCGCGATCCAGCCACGCCTTGACGTTGGCGAACCGGTCGAACCCGACGAGATCGCCCGCTTCGTAGAAATTGACCAGCCCGCGCACCCAGCCGAGCGTCGCGATGTCGGCGATCGTGTAATCGTCGCCCATGAACCAATCTCGCCCGTCGAGCACCCGGTCCATCACGCCGAGCAGCCGCTTCGCTTCGGCCACGTAGCGGTCGCGCGGACGCTTGTCCTCGATGTCCTTGCCGGCGAACTTCACGAAATAGCCGACCTGCCCGAACATCGGGCCGACCCCGCCCATCTGGAACATCAGCCACTGGATCGTCTGGTAGCGCCGCGCCGGATCGGCGGGGAGGAACTTGCCGGTCTTCTCCGCCAGATACAGCAGAATGGCGCCGCTTTCGAACAGCGCGAGCGGCGTGCCGCCGGGACCATCGGGATCGAGGATGGCGGGGATCTTGCCGTTCGGATTGAGCGATTCGAACGCCGCCGAATGCTGGTCGTCCGCGCCGAAGTCGATCGCGTGCGCCTCATAAGGCAATTGCGTCTCCTCCAGCATGATCGCGACCTTCACGCCGTTGGGCGTCGGCAACGAATAGAGCTGCAAGCGGTCGGGATGCTGCGCGGGCCAGCGCGCGGTGATCGGGAAATCGGCGAGCGGAGTTGGGTTGGACATCGGCGAACCTCCTTGATCCCGCCCATATAGGGCAATCGGCACGCCGCCACAGCGCGCACATGCGAAACGGTCTGTTCCCAAGTGGTGACCGCACCGCTATGGCGCCCCGATGCAGGCGACAGACCTCCGCGTTGCGCTTTTCAGCGGCAATTATAATTACACCAGGGACGGCGCCAATCAGACGCTGAACCTGCTCGTCGGCTATTTGCTCAAGCAGGGCGCGGCGGTGCGCGTCTATTCGCCGGTCAGCCGCAAGCCGGCCTTCCCTCCCGTCGGCGATCTCGTCGGCACGCGTTCGGTCAAGATGCCCGGCGGCCGCGCCGAGTACAAGCTCGGGCTGGCGATCGACGCGCGGGTTCGCGCCGATCTGGATGCGTTCGCGCCCAATCTCGTCCACGTCTCGGCGCCGGATTTCCTCAACCATTCGGCGGTCCGCTACGCGCGTGAGAAGGGCATCCCGGTGGTCGCTTCGTACCACACGCGGTTCGAGACCTATGTCAAATATTACGGCATCGGCTTCGTCGCGCCGCTGATCGTCAAGCTGCAGCGCAAATTCTACCAGAGCGTCGATGAGGTGCTCGCGCCGAGCCAGATGATGGGCGAGATCCTGCGCGAATGGGGCGTGACCACGCCGGTGACGCGCTGGTCGCGCGGGGTGAACCACGATCGTTTCAACCCGTCGCGGCGCAGCCTCGAATGGCGGCGCTCGCTCGGGATCGGCGACGACGAGATCGCGGTCGGCTTTCTCGGCCGGCTGGTGAAGGAAAAGGGGCTCGACGTGTTCGCCAAGGCGATGCACGCGCTCGACGCGCGCGGCGTGCCGCACCGGACGCTCGTGGTCGGCGAAGGTCCGGCGCGCGACTGGTTCGCCAAGGAAATCCCCGATGCGGTGTTCGCCGGGTACGTGACCGGCGACGATCTCGGCCGCGCGGTCGCCTCGATGGACGTGTTCTTCAACCCGAGCGTGACAGAGACCTTCGGCAACGTCACGCTCGAGGCGATGGCGGCGGGCGTGCCGGTGGTGGCCGCGCGCGCGAGCGGCGCGGTCGGGCTGCTCGAGGAAGGCGTGACCGGGCTGATCGTCCCGCCGACCGACATCGAAGGCTATGCCAACGCGCTCCAGCGCTTCTGCGAGGACGAGGCGTTTCGGCTCGGTGCCGGGCGCGCCGGGGTGGCCGAGGCAGCCGGGTATAAATGGGAGCGGATCAACCAGGTCGTGCTCGACACCTATCTGCGCGTGATCGAGCGGACGCGCGCGGCCGAACCCGTGCTGGAACATTGTTGACCGAATGACCGATGCCCGCCTGAGCAGCCCCGCCGCGCTCCGCAACCGAGACCCGATCCTCGCGGTGCTGCGCTCGGTTCTGCCGACAACCGGCACCGTGCTGGAGATCGCGAGCGGATCGGGTGAGCATATCGTGCATTTCGCACGGGCGCTGCCGATACTGACGTGGCAGCCGAGCGATCCTTCGGAGGCTGCTCGCGGCTCGATCGCCGCCTGGTTGGCAGCGGAGGCACCAGCAAACGTCCTGCCGCCGCTCGACGTGGATGCGTCCGCGCACGACTGGCCGGTCACGGCGGCGGATGCGGTGCTGGCGATCAACATGGTGCACATCAGCCCTTGGGCGGCGACGCTCGGGCTGCTCGCCGGCGCGGCACGCTTGCTGCCGCCGGGCGGGCCGCTGTTCTTATACGGGCCATACCGGCGCGGCGGCGAGCCGACGGCGCCAAGCAACATCGCGTTCGACGCCGATCTGAAGGCGCGCGACCCTGCTTGGGGCATCCGCGATCTCGACAGCGTGGCGGCCGCCGCCGACACGCTCGGGCTGAGCCTCGACCATGTGGTGGACATGCCCGCGAACAACCTGTCGGTGGTGTTCACACGGCGGTGACCTAGGCGCTAATCTCGTTCGGCGCGCCCTCCCTCCCCGTTCGTCCCGAGCGAAGTCGAGGGACGCGCCCCAAGCGTGGCGCTCCGTGTCTCGACTACGCTCGACACGAACGGTTTGGGAAGAAGCGTGTCAGGTCAGGCTATACCAGCCCGCGCGCCCACCCCACGATCGCGCTCGCCGGCATCGCGCCGGATTGGCGCGCCACCTCGCGGCCACCCTTGAACAGGATCATCGTCGGGATCGAGCGGATCGCGTAGCGCGCCGCGATCGCGCTTTCCGCCTCGGTATCGAGCTTGCCGAGCCGCATCCTCGGCTCCAGTTCGCGCGCGGCGGCGGCGAACGCCGGCGCCATCTGGCGGCACGGGCCGCACCATTCCGCCCAGAAATCGACCAGCAGCGGCAGGTCGCCCCGGCCCGCATGCGCATCGAAATTGGCGGCGGTCAGCGTAAGCGGCGCGGCCTGGAACAAGGGCGCGTGGCAGCGGCCGCATGTGCCCCCCAGCCCCAGCTTTTCGACAGGCACGCGATTGGCGCTCGCGCAGGCGGGGCAGATCACGATCTTGCTTTCGCTCATAAGCGTAAATGTAAGTCTCATAGGTGGATTGCCAAGCACCACGCGATTTCGTAAAGTCGTCGCCACATCAAGAGTTGGGGCGACGCCCGACGCCAACCTGCCTTCCGGGCAAGGTGGCACTTCCGCGAGGAAGGATGTGGCCGATCCGGCAACCAAACGGACCCAGCCACAGACCAGCGTCCGCTCCGTCAAAGGACCGAACGCCCGTGCCGATCAAGATCCCCGACGATTTGCCCGCCACCCGCACGCTCGAGGCCGAAGGCATCACCGTGATGCGTGAGGCCGATGCCGCGCGGCAGGACATTCGTCCGCTCCGGATCGGTCTGCTCAATCTGATGCCGAACAAGATCAGCACCGAAACGCAGCTCGCCCGGCTGATCGGCGCCTCGCCGCTCCAGATCGAACTGACGCTTGTGCGGATGACCGACCATGTCGCGCGCAATACCTCGGCGGATCACATGGCCGCGTTCTATCGCCCCTGGTCCGATGTGCGCGACGAGCGGTTCGACGGCTTCATCATCACTGGCGCGCCGGTCGAGAAGCTGCCGTTCGAGGACGTGCGCTACTGGGGCGAGATGCGCCAGATTTTCGATTGGACCCAAAGCCACGTCCATAGCTGCCTGACGATCTGCTGGGCAGCGCAGGCGGCGGCCTATTACTTCCACGGCATCGGCAAGCATCCGCTGCCGGCGAAGGCGAGCGGCGTGTTCCCGCACCGCAATCTCGCCCCCGCCTCCCCCTATCTGCGCGGCTTCTCGGACGATTTCGCGGTGCCGGTGTCGCGCTGGACCGAGGTGCGGCGCGAAGACGTGCTGCGCGCGCCGGCGCTGCGCATCCTCGCCGAGAGCGCGGAGACCGGGCCGTGTCTGCTCGAAGATCCGGCGTGGCGGCGCCTCTATATGTTCAACCACCTCGAATATGACACCAACACGCTCGCGGACGAATATGCGCGCGATCAGGGGGCGGTGCCCGCGCATTATTTCCCCGATGACGACCCGACGCGCGCGCCCGCGAACACATGGCGCAGCCACGCGCATCTGCTGTTCGGCAACTGGATCAACGAGATTTACCAGACCACGCCGTTCGAACTGGCCGCGATCAGCCCCGTGGCGCGGGCGGCGTAAGCGCGCTCGCGCCGGGTGGCGCCCTATTTCGCCGTGGAGACGGGTGCCGCCGTGTCCGGCGTCCAGCCGCCGCCCAGCGCGAGGAACAGGCTCACCTCGGCATCGACCAGCGCCGCCTGTGCGCTCGCCAGCGAGGCTTCGGCGTTCGCCAGCGTCGCCTGCGCGCTCAGCGTGTCGAGGAACGTGCCCCGCCCGAACCGGGTGAGCCGATCGGCCTGCGACACGGCGCGCGCGGCGCTGTCGCGCGCGAGGGTGAGGTCGGCGACCTGATCGCGCGTGCGCGCATAAGCGGATAGCGCGGTTTCGGTCTGCCGCAGCCCCTCCAGCACGGTGCCGTCGAAGTTCGCGAGCGCCGCGTCCGCCTGCGCGCCCGCGACCGCGATCTGCGCGCGGACCAGCGTGCGGTTGGGGAAGGTCCAGCTTATCAGCGGGCCGAGCGAAAGATGGAACGCGCTGCCCACGCCGAGCGGCGACAGCGGACCGGTGAACCCCGCCGACCCGCCAAGGCTTACCTGCGGATAGAGGTTCGCCGTGGCGACCCCGATCTGCGCGGTCGCCGCCGCGAGCGACCGTTCGGCGCGGCGGATATCGGGGCGCCGGCGGATCAACGCGGCACCATCCCCGACCGGCACGACGCTGCGGACGAGCGGCAGCTTGCGGCAGCTTTCCACCGCGCGCGGATAATCGGCGGGCGCGCGGCCGAGCAGGGCGGCGAGTTCGAACAGCGACGCCTGCCGCGCCGCGACCAGCGCCGGCAATTGCGCCTGGCTCTGCTCGACCGCGGTCTGCGCACGCGTCACATCGAACGCCGTATAGCGCCCGCCCTGCTGGAGCCGCCGCGTCGCGGTGAAGGTCTGCTGCTGGATGCCGATCACGCGGTTGACGGCGGCGATACGGACGTTGGCGGTGCAGGTGGCGGCGTAGGCGCGCGTCACCGCGGCCGCGACGGTGACGCGAACCTCGTCGCGCGCCGCCGCGCTCGCCTCGGCATCGGCCTGCGCCGCCTCGATCGAGCGGCGGATGCGGCCGGCGAGATCGAGCGGATAGGACAGGCTGCCGCCAAGATCATAGCCGACCCGGCCCGGCAGGTCTGCGCCGGTGCCGCTCGGCCGCGACAGCGCGGCACCGCCGGAAAGCCCGGTCTGGAGAGTACGTTCGGACTCGGCCTCGCGCACGATCGCGCTGGCGGCGCGCAGGTTGGCATCGGCGGCGCGCAGATCGGTGTTGGCGGCGAGGCCCTCGGTGACGAGGCTGTCGAGCACCGCGTCGTCGTAAAGCCGCCACCAGTGATCGGGCAGCGGCACCGCCGCGAACGCCTTGTCCTTCGCGCCGAGGAACGCGCCGTTGGCGGATGGAGACCGCGCGGCGGCGCCTTCGGGCAGGTGATAATCCGGCCCGGCGGTACAGGCCGACAGCGCCGCCGCCAGCGCGGCGGCCGAAAGGATCCGCCGGCTCATCGCGTCGCGCCCGGCGTCGCGCTCGGCGTCGGCGTCGGGCGCGGCCGCGCGAAGATCGGCTGGGGCGCGGGCGGCTCCAGCGTCACCGTCGCGGTGCGCCCGGAAATCAGCCGCAGGTCGGCGGGCGCATGGTCGATCTTGACCCGCACCGGGATACGCTGCGCGAGCCGCACCCAGGAGAAGGTCGCGTTGACATTGGGCAACAGATTGCCCGTGTTGGTGCGCTCGCTGTCACTGATGCCGGCGGCGATGCTCTCGACATGCCCGGTCAGCACGCGCGGATCACCCATCAGCCGCACCTTGGCGACCGCGCCGGGCCGGACGTTGCCGAGCTTGGTCTCCTCGAAATACGCTTCGATCCGCAGCGAATCGGCATCGACGAGCGCAAGCGCCTGCTGGCCGGCGGCGACATAATCGCCCGGATGCAGATCGAGGTTGGTGATCGTGCCGTTGACGCTGGCGCGGACCTGCGTGCGGGCGAGGTTGAGCCGCGCGGTATCGGCCTGCGCCTCCGCCTGCGCGAGCGCGGCCTGCGCGGTCGCGACGCGGGCGACGTTCTGCTCATGCGCCTCCGCCGCGACGAGATCGCCGAGCGCGAGATCGCGCGCCGCCTCGCGCCGGTTCTGTGCGAGCGTCGCGCGCGCGCTCGCGATCGCCGCCTGCGCCTGTTCGAGCGCGAGCGCGTAACGCGGCCGGTCTACCACGAACAGCAGGTCGCCGGTATGCACGAACTGGTTGTCGTGCACCGCCACGGTCGTCACCAACCCGCCGACGTCGGGGGTCACCCGCACCACGTCGGCACGGACGCGCCCGTCGCGTGTCCACGGATCGACCTCGTACCGTCGCCACAGCCAGAACGCGACGAGCATCGCGACGAGAACCAGCACCAGCGTCGCCGTGAAGCGGCCGGTGAGGGCGAGATAACGACTCCAACGATTCACAGCGCAACTCCCGGAGGCGCGAAGGCGAGCACCAGCCCGCCGAGGATGATGATGTAGATCGCCACATCGACCAAGGGGCGATAGGCGAAGACGCGGTACAGACCGATCAACGAGAACATGCGCGAGACCAGCGCCGCCAGCACCGCCGCCACGACCGCGAGCAGCAACAGGCCGGGCACATAGACGCCGAACAGGCTCACCTCACCGGTCATGCCGCCGCCTCCGCATAGCCGGGTGCCGTCGGAAACAGGTTGCGCCGCAGGCTGGTGAGCGCGAGCAGCGCGTCGCGGCGCTCGTCGGGCTTCGGATCGGCGGCGAAGGCGGTCATCGCGGTGTCGATCGCGGCGAGCAGATCGGGATCGTGCGTGGTCGGCCGGTCGAGCGAGCGCGCGCGATAATGTTCGCTCACCCGCGTCAGCACGGGATCGACGATGCTCCGCCCGAAGTCGTCCGCGGCGAGCTTGACCCGCCGCAGCCCCGCCACCGAGATGCCGACGCGCAGATCGACCAGCACGTCGAACAGCGGCCGCCCCGGGTCTTGCCCGCGCGCGACGAGGCGCGGGGCGAGCAGTCCGATGCGGTCGAGCATCTTGCTCACCCAGCCGATCTCGTCCGGCTCGCCGGGCAGCAGGCTGCGCCGTGCGAGGTCGCGCCATCCGGCGTGGATCAGCCGCGCGCTGCTCCGCTCGGCACCGACCGTCTGGAACAAACCGACCGTGACGACCGCGAAGGCGGTGCCGACGAGCTGCGCGACCGCGCCATTGGCGAACGCCGTGAAATCGCCGACGTAATTGGCGTTGAGGCCGATCAGATTGGCGAGGCCGAGCACGACGCCCAGCGAGATCAACGTATATTTCGGTATCGCGAGGAACGCCCCCAGCATCAGGAACATCGGCGCGAGCACCGCCGCGACGGTGACATAGTCGGTCACCCCCGGCAGGATTCCGAACAGATAGATGCCGGCGACCACCACGCCGATGATCGAGCCCCACAGGAAGGTGCGGATCGCCGGCGCGGGATTATCGCTGTTGCCGAACAGCGCGCAGCACACGCCCGCGATCAGCACCGCGCCCGCGCCGTCCGGCCAGCCCGAATAGATCCAGAACGCGCAGCCGATCACCATCGTGGCGACCGTGCCGAGCGCGGCGCGCAAGGCCGCCGGGCGGTCGCGGTGGAAGGTCCGCTTCGAGGCGCTGCGGAGCGCCTCGCGGACGACGGGTGTGACGGCGGCGCGGCTCGGCGAGCGGATCTGGTCGCGCAGATCGCGGACCGCGCGGTGCGACTGGACGAGATCGGCGAGCCGCGAGGCGAGGCTGAGGATCAGCGCGTCACGCCAGGCGAGCGGCGCGGTGACCGGTGGCTCCTCCGCGCGAATCTCGGCGACCAGCGCCTCGACGAACACGCCGCGCTCGACGAACGAGGTGGCGGGCGCGGCGAGCCACGCGCACGCGCGGCCGATCAGCCCGGCGAGCCGCTCGGGCACGCCGCCATGCGCCTCCAGCTCGACGATCCGGTCCTCGACCGCGCTGGCGAGCGGCAGCAGCAACGAAAGCTGGTCCTGCAACGCGCGCACGGTGCGGACGCGCGGCAGGAAACGCGCGGTGTCGAACGGCAAATGGGTGGAAAGCTGGTGGAGCTCGTTGACGTCGAGCGCGAGCCGACGCCGTTCGCGCAGCACCGTCTCGGTCGGCGCGCCGGTGAGCGCGTCGCGCGACCAGCGCTCGACATCCGCGATGATCGCATCGACACGAACCAGCAGCCGCCCCGCCACGCTTTGCGGAAAGACGAGCGCGTGGACCAGGCTGCCACACAGGATACCGAGCGATATTTCCTCGACGCGCAACACCGAAGTCTGGAAAACCTGCCCCGGCGCGGCGACACTCGGGAAGCCGATGATCGACGCGGTATAGCCGGCGAGCAGAAACACGTAGCTGCGCGGCGTGCGATCCTGCAACGAGACGAACAGGCACAGCCCGAGCCACAATGCGAGCGCGAGCGAGAGCAGTTCGGGCGCGTTGACGAGGTTGGGCACCAGCACCACCGCGGCGGTGGCGCCGAGCACCGTCCCCATCAGCCGGAACACCGCCTTGGAGATGACCGCGCCGGCGAGCGGCTGCGCGACGATGTAGGAGGTGCTGACCGCCCAATACGGGCGCGTGAGGCCGATCCTGAGCGCGATGTAATATGCCAGCATCGCCGCGATGAAGCTCTTGAGCGAGAACAGCGCGACGTCGAAGCCGTAGCGATCGCTCATTTCGCGCTCGCCGCGATGGCGGCGGCGCTCATGCGGTCGAGCACGGCGGCGGTGGTGGCGAGCGTATCGTCGTCAAAGCCGACCAATATGCGGCGGCGCAGCGCCGCGAGCGAGCGTTCGCTCTCCTCGACGATCGGGCGGGCGCGGTCGGTGAGCGCGAGCCGCTTGCTGCGGCGGTCATGATCGTCGGGCGTGCGCGTGACGAGGCCCTGCTCGACGAGCTGGTCGAGCAACCGCACCAGCGAGGGCGCGGCGATCTCCGTCGCCTCGGCGAGATCGGTGAGCCGCACGTCGGGGCCGATTCGGCCGAGGTGGGTCAGCACCCATGCGGTCGCCGCCGAGAGGCCCTGCGCCTCCAACGCCTCGTCCGCCAGCTTGCGCCAGATGCGGGCGAGCGGCAGCAGCCGTCCGGCAATCTGCGCCTCATGAGTGGTTCTCGGGCTAATCATTAGGATGCTAATTATTTCCTCTTGAGGATTTCGCAAGAGCCGGCCCGAAATATATCCGCGATGCGGCGCGCCGTCCCCATCGCAGATTGGCGCGATCATCGCGGCAGCCGCGCGAGCGCGATGCCCGCCAGATTCTGCGTACGTTTGATGTGCCGGACGCGCAGCGTCAGCCCGGTCGCGGCGGCTCGTAACGCGTCGGCATGCGCGGATCGGCGCGCATCGCCGGCGAGCGCGGCATTGGCCTGCGCCACCACGGGCGCCGAATCGCCGAGCAACACCGCCTCGTCCAGCCCGAGCGACCGCGCCACCCCCACCGCCCGCAACAGCGCGAGCCATTCGGCGTCCATGCTCGATCCGTCACCGATATCACGCTCGATCAGCGCCTGCCCGCGCGCCACCACGGCGATCTCCATCCGGCCGGGGTTGGGCCGGCATCCGCCGTCGAAGAAGATTCGGAGCCGCTCCGCTTTCGCCATCACTCGCCCCTTGTCGCGAACGGCAGCGTACCGGTCGCGCGGCCGCTTGCCCAGCCCGCGACGCTTGCCAAGCGCGCGCGCGATCGGCACGAGATCGGCCATGACCACGCCGATCCGACCGCGCCGCTCGATGCTCTACGTTCCCGGCGACAAGCCGCGCGCGCTCGAAAAGGCGAAGACGCTCGAGTGCGACGCGATCCTCTTCGATCTCGAGGATGCGGTCGCGCCCGAAAACAAGGCGCGCGCGAGAGAGGGGATCGCCGATGCGGTGCGCGCGGGCGGCTATGGGCATCGCGAGTTGATCCTGCGGGTGAGCGCGCCCGATTGCGCCGAGGATTTCGCGCTGGCGTGCGCCCTGCCGCTCGACGGCGTGCTGCTGCCCAAGGTCGAGTCAGCCGCCACCGTGGCCGACGCGGCGGCGCGAAATCCGCATCCGGTCTGGTGCATGGTCGAGACGCCGCTCGGCGTGATCCGCGCCGCCGAGATCGCGGGCGCGTCCGATCGGCTCGCGGGGTTCGTCGCGGGCACCAACGATCTCACCAAGGATTTGCGCGCACGGCATACGCCCGCGCGCACCCCGCTGCTCACCGCGCTGTCGCTGATGGTGCTGGCGGCGCGAGCGTATGGGCTGGCGGTGATCGACGGCGTGCATCTCGATCTCGACGATCTCGCCGGGTTCGAGGCGGCGTGCCGGCAAGGCGTCGAACTCGGCTTCGACGGGAAATCGCTGGTCCATCCCAATTCGATCGGCATCGCCAACCGCGTGTTCGGCCCCTCGCCCGAGGAGGTCGCCCGCGCCCGCGCGATGGTGGCGGCTTGGGAGGAGGCGCGCGCACAGGGCCTCGGCGTGGCACGGATCGATGGGGCGATGGTCGAGCAACTCCATGTCGATGATGCCAATCGCCTAATCGCGCTCGCCGACGCGATCGCACGGCGCTGACCGCATGACGATCGCTGAAATGCTGCGCCGCGCGGCCGAGGAGGATGGCGCGCGCACGGCGCTGGTCTGCGAGCGCCGGTGTTGGAGCTATGCGGCCTTGTGGCGCGCGGCGCAGGGCGCGGCGACACTGTTTCGCGAGCGTGCCGCGCGATCGGTCGCGCTGCTCGACGGCAATGGCGAGGCGGGCGTTATCGCGCTGTTCGGCGCGGCGCTCGCTGGAGTGCCGTTCACCCCGCTCAACTACCGCCGCGCCGGCGCCGACATCGCCGCGCTGCTCGACAGGATCGCGCCCGCCTGGCTGATCGCGGGCGACGAGCGGGCGGCGCAGCTCGGCCAAGCGGCGGGCGCGATCGTGTCCACTCCGACCGCCTTCGTCGCGGCAGCGCAGGCTGCCCCACCCGCCACGGCCGACGGCGGTGACCACGCGGTCGCCGTCCAGATCTTCACCAGCGGCACGACCGGCGCACCCAAGGCGGCGCTGCTGCGGCATAGCCATTTGCAAGCCTATATCGCCGCCACCGCGACGCCAACGAAGGCAAGCCCCCACGAAGGCTCGCTGGTGAGCGTGCCGCCATACCATATCGCCAACGTCGTCGCGGTACTGACCGCGGTTCACGCGCGCCGCCGCTTGCTGCTGCTCCCCGCGTTCGACGCGGCGGCATGGCTGCGGCTCGCCGGAATGGAGAGGCCGAGCTACGCCTTCGTCGTCCCGACCATGCTTGCGCGCATCCTCGACCGGATCGAAGACCCAGCGTTGGCGCCCCTACCCTCGCTGACCGCGCTCTCCTACGGCGCTGGACCGATGCCGCCGGCGCTGCTCGAACGCGCGCTCGCGCGCTTCCCCGCCGTGCGCTTCACCAACGCCTACGGCCTCACCGAAACGTGCGCGACGATCACGTCGCTCACCCCCGAGGATCATCGTGCGGCGCTGGCGAGCGCAGATCCAGCGGTGCGCGCGCGGCTGCGCTCGGCGGGGCGGCCGCTGCCCGGCATCGAAATCGAGGTTCGTGACGCGGCGGGGCGGGCACTCGCCGCCGGGCAGCGCGGCGAAGTCCATGCGCGCGGCGTCCAGGTCTCGGGCGAATATCACGACCGCGACGCGCGCGATGCCGACGGCTGGTTCGCCACGCGCGATCTCGGCTGGCGCGATGCCGACGGGTATCTGTTCCTCGCCGGCCGCGCCGACGACGTGATCGTGCGCGGCGGCGAGAATATCTCGCCCGGCGAGATCGAGGCGGTCCTGCTCACCCACCCCGCCGTCGCGGACGCCTGCGCAGTCGGCCTGCCCTCGCCCGAATGGGGCGAGAGCATCGGCGCGGCGCTGGTGCTGCGCCCCGGCCATACCGCCCCACAGGCCGCCGAGATGCAGGCGCTCGTCAAGGCGCGGCTGCGCTCCTCGCATGTCCCGGAACGGATCGCGGTGCTCGATGCGCTGCCCTATAACGACCTCGGCAAGCTGCTTCGGCGCGAGGTGCGCGCATCCCCTCTACTCAGGACCGCTTCGAGCCTGTAAGCGGCGCGGCATCATGACCGAATACAGCTCCGATCTGCTCCGCCTGCTGTCCAGCCGCGGCTACATCCACCAGCTCACCGACGCGCACGGGCTCGATGCGCTCGCGGCCAAGCAGATCGTGCCCGGCTATATCGGCTTCGATCCCACCGCGCCCTCGCTCCACGTCGGCAGCCTCGTCCAGATCATGATGCTGCGCCGGCTCCAGCAGGCCGGTCACAAGCCGATCGTGCTGATGGGCGGCGGCACCGGCAAGATCGGCGATCCGTCGTTCAAGGACGAGGCGCGCAAGCTGCTCACGGACGAGACGATCGCCGCCAACGTCGCCTCGATCAAGCGCGTGTTCGAACGGTTCCTGACCTTCGGCGACGGCCCCACCGACGCGGTGATGGTCGACAACGCCGACTGGCTCGACAAGCTCGAATATATCCCGTTCCTGCGCGAAATCGGCCAGCATTTCTCGGTCAACCGGATGCTGAGCTTCGATTCGGTCAAGCTGCGGCTCGATCGCGAGCAGTCGCTGAGCTTCCTCGAATTCAACTATATGATCTTGCAGGGTTATGATTTCCTCGAACTGACCCGCCGCGCCGGGTGCCGGCTGCAGATGGGCGGATCGGACCAGTGGGGCAACATCGTCAACGGCATCGAACTGACCCGGCGCGTGGCGGGCGAGACGGTGTACGGCCTGACGACGCCGCTCATCACCACCGCCGATGGCGGCAAGATGGGCAAGACCATGTCGGGCGCGGTGTGGCTCAACGAAGAGCAGCTCTCGGCCTATGATTACTGGCAGTTCTGGCGCAACACCGACGACCGCGACGTCGGGCGCTTCCTGCGGCTGTTCACCGATCTGCCGCTCGACGAGATCGCTCGGCTGGAAGCGCTCGAAGGCGCCGGCATCAACGACGCCAAGAAGGTGCTCGCCGACGCCGCCACCGCGCTGTGCCGGGGCGAAGCCGCCGCCGCCGAGGCCGCCGAGACCGCGCGCCGCACCTTCGAGGAAGGCGCTGCCGGAGATTCGTTGCCGACGCTTGCGGTGGACGGCAGCATCGGCATCCTCGACGCGCTGGTCGGCCTCGGCCTCGTCGCGTCGAAGGGCGAGGCGAAGCGGCTCATCAAGGGCGGTGGCGCCCGCGTCGGCGACGACAAGGTGAGCGACGAGGCGCTGGTGGTGACGGTCGGTGCCGAGCCGGTTCGGATTGCCGCCGGGAAGAAGCATCACGGGCTGCTGGTCGCCGCCCGCTGATCTCTATAGGTCGCCGTTCATGCGCCGCTGGTGGTATTTCAGCCGTACCGCCACGGCCGCGAGCATGTGCAGCGCGCCGAGCGCGATCAGCACCAGCGGCAGGATCGTCGGGATCGCCGGGTAGCGCGTGCGCTGGAGCGCGGCGAGCAACGCGCCCGCGACCGCGAGCGCGACGCCCATCAGCCGCACCGGCCGAGCGATCGCCCGCAACTCGCGGGCATAGGCCGCGCGCTGTTCCGGATCGGTGAGGTCGGGCGGCGTCATCGGTCCAGCCATTCCGGCGCGAGCAGGCCCCAGAGGTTGGTGTCGCGCACGCCGATGTGCGTCTCCCATTCGCCGCGCAGCACGCCCTCCAAAGTAAAGCCGAGCGACCGCAGCAGCCGGTTCGACGCGTCATTCTCCGGATCGGTATCGGCGAACACGCGCCGCGCGCCCTCTTCGCGGAACAACAGATCGAGCAAGCGCGAGACGCCCTCGCGCGCATAGCCCTGCCCCCAGTGCGCGCGCGCGAGCAGATAGCCGATCTCGACCACGCCCGGCCGCTTCTCGCCTGCCGCGAGCGTGCCGATCGCGGTGTCGTCGCCCGCCAACGTCATCACCCAGCCGCGCCACGGCGACGGGCCGCCGCGCGCGGCAAGATACGCGCGCGTCTCGGCGACGCTCGCGTGCGGCCCGCTCGACCAGAAGCGCATCAACTCCACGTCGCGATAGGCCAGATGCAGCGCCTCGGCGTCGTCCACGCGTTGCGGGCGCATCACGAGCCGCGCGCTCGTGAAAACGTCGCTCATGCGGTCAGCGCCTCGACCAAGGCGCGAACCTTCTTCTGCCGCCACTGCGGCAAGGGGGCGATCAGCCAATAGCCCTTGGCATAGGGCTTGGGGCCGCCCGTTACCACCACGCGCCCGGCCGCGATGTCGGCGGCGGCGAGCAGTTCGGGCACGGTCGCGCGGCCCAGCCCCTCGGCCGCCGCATCGATCGCGAGGCCGGCGTCGCCGACGCGGACCAGCGAAACCGCATCGTCGTTGAGGCAGCCCGGCCACGAAATCCGCGTGTCGACCCCGCCACCCGGCCGCTCGACCGTGACCATGCCCTCGGATTCGAGCGCCTCGCCTTCATGCTCGCCCGGACCATCGCCCCAGCGGATCGCGAGATCGAGATTGGCTTCGGTGAAGTCGATCGTCTCGTCGGCCGACACGATCGCGAAGCGCAGTTCGCCATCGGCGCGCGCGATCTCGGCGAGGCGCGGCATCAGCCATTTCTCGGTGAAGTCGCGCGGCGCGGCGATGGTCAGCGACTTGGATGTCTGCCCGGCCTGCATCGCCCGCACCGCCTCTTCGAATTGCAGGAAGCCGGTGCGCAGCGCCTCAAGGCCGGCTTCGCCCTCGGGGGTAAGCTCAAGCCCGCGCGTGGTGCGACGAAACAGCACCACGCCGAGCGTGTCCTCGAGCGCGCGGATCTGCTGGCCGACTGCGGCGGGCGTCACCGCCAGCTCGTCGGCGGCGCGGGTGAACGACAGGTGCCGCGCGGCGGCGTCGAGCACGCGCAGGCCGTTGAGGGGGAGATGGGTGCGTTTCATTTTAAAAGCGGACGAAAAGCAAAACCACCGCTCGCCCTGAGCTTGTCGAAGGGCGTGTTCTGGGCACGTGCTTCGACAAGCTCAGCACGAACGGAGTTTATCTTTCCCGGCTCGGCCATCACGCCCCCACCGCCGGCGCGAGCAGCGCGAACTTGGGGATCGTCACGTCGAAGCCTTCGCCGTCGGCGCCGACCATGTGATACGTTCCCTGCATCCCGCCGCTCGGCGTCGCGAGCGGGCAGCCGGAGACGTAGTCGAAGCTCGCCCCCGGCGCGATCATCGGCTGTTCGCCGATCACGCCCTCGCCTTCGACCGAATGGCGGGCGCCGCGCGCGTCGGTGATGACCCAGTGGCGGGTCAGCAACTGGACGGTCTGGTCGCCCTCGTTCTCGATGCGGATGTGATAGGCCCAGAACCAGCGCCCGCGCGCCGGCTCGGATTGTTCGGCCAGATAGCTGACCGAGACGCGCACCACCACGCCGCGGGTCTCGGCGACGTAGGGGAACAGCGATTTCATCGCATCGCCGGTCATAACCCGACCTTGCTGAGCGCCTGGTCGAGATCCTCGATCACGTCCTGCGGGTCTTCGAGGCCGACGTTGAGGCGGAGCAGGTTATCGGTCACGCCCATCTCGATCCTTTTGTCCTCGACGACGCCATAATGCGTGGTCGAGGCGGGATGCGTCATCAGCGACCGCGAATCGCCGATGTTGTTCGAGATATCGACGAGCGTAAGCGCGTCGAGCAGCCCGTGCGCCTGCTGGCGCCCGCCATCGACCTCGAACGCGAAGATCGGCCCGCACGCGTCCATCTGCGCCATCGCGAGAGTGTGCTGCGGGTGGCTGGCGAGGCCGGGGTGCAGGATGCGCGGCACCCGCGATTCCAGAAACGCGCCGACTTTCATGCTGTTCTCGCTCTGGCGGCGGATGCGCAGGTCGAGCGTCTCCAGCCCCTTGAGCACCACCCAGGCGTTGAACGCACTGAGCGTCGGCCCGGTGTTGCGCGTGAACGGCAGCAGCACGTCGTTGATGAACTGGCTGGTCCCGCACACCGCCCCGGCGAGCACGCGCCCCTGCCCGTCCATCATCTTGGTCGCGGAATAAGCGGTGACGTCGGCGCCCCATTCCATCGGCCGCTGGAGCGCGGGCGTCGCGAAGGCATTATCGACCACCGTGGTGATGCCGCGTTCACGCGCGATGGCACACACCGCCTTGAGATCGACCACGTCCATCGTCGGGTTGGCGGGCGTCTCGAAGAAGAACACCTTGGTGTTGGGGCGTGCCGCGTCGATCCACTGCTGCGGGTCGCGCGCATCGACGACGGTGGTCTCGATCCCGAACTTGGGGAGCAACGTGTCGGTCAGCCAGCGGCACGATCCGAACGCGGCGCGGCCACCGACGAGATGATCGCCCTGCTGCAACTGGCACAGCAGCACCGCCGTCATCGCCGCCATACCGGTCGTCATCGTCCGGCACGCCTCCGCGCCTTCGAGCAGCGCGATGCGGCTTTCGAGCATCTCGACGGTCGGGTTCTGGAGCCGCGAATAGGTCATGCCGACCTGCTCGCCGGCGAAGCGCGCGGCAGCGTCGCCCGCGCAATCATAGCTGTAGCCCGAGGTGAGGAAGATCGCCTCGGAGGTTTCGCCGAATTCGCTGCGCGCGGTGCCGCCACGCACGGCCTGCGTTGCGGGGCGCCATTGGCGGGTGATGCTCTGGTCTTGTCCGGTGCGGCGTTTCATGCCGCACGCTTTGCCGCTCGCGGTCCCTCCGCGTCAATGGCTCGCTTGAAACCGGGGGTCGAAGCGGGAATAGCCGCCCGGATGCCAGCGACCGATGAAACCCGTTCCCCCGCGAAAGCGGGGGTCCAGAGCCAAGCAGCGCCGCGTTCGCGGCCCTGGACCCCCGCCTCCGCGGGGGACCATGGCTGGGGGCATCCAGGACGAGTCGCCGCGCTAATCGGCGTGCTCGCGCAGGCGCTGTTCAGCTACCGCCTGACGACCCCGCACACGGTGATGTTCGACGAGGTGCATTACGTTCCCGCCGCACGCAAACTGCTGACGCTCGCGGCGCCCGCCAACACCGAACATCCGCTCGTCGGCAAGGAGATCATCGCCGCCGGCATCGCGCTGTTCGGCGACACGCCGCTCGGCTGGCGGGCGCTCTCGACACTAGCGGGCACCGCGACCGTGTTGGGCGTGTTCTGGATCGTGTGGCTGATGTTCAGGCGGACGCGCACCGCGGCGCTCGGCGCGACGTTCGCCCTGCTCAATTTCACGATCTTCGTCGAGGCGCGGATCGCGATGCTCGACGGCTTCATGGCGATGTTCGTCGTGCTGGCGACCGCGATGCTGCTGTGGTCGATGCGCGCGCACACGGCGGCGAGCGCCTGGCCGCGTTGGGTGGCGGGAAGCGTGCTGCTCGGGCTCGCGGTTGGCGCGAAATGGACCGCGGTTCCGTTCGTCGCTTATGCCGGCGCGGCTTTCCTGACGATCCGGCTGTCCGAGGCGCGCCGCGCCGACCGCTCGGTCTGGTGGGCGCTCAACGCCGGCGGACATCTTTATTGGCCGGGCCTCGCGGCGATCCCCGCGTTGATGACGCTCGGCATCGTCTCGGTCGCGGTCTATTTCGCCACCTTTACCCCGGCGTTCTATTATCACGACATGCCGCTCAGCCTCGACCGGCTGCTGTGGTTCCAGGGCAATATGTACGCGCAGCAGACGCAGGTGCTGCCCAGCCACCCGTATCAGTCGCAATGGTGGAGTTGGCCGCTGATGATCCGGCCGATCTGGTATCTCTACGAATATGTCGACGGTGCGACGCGCGGCGTGCTGATGATCGGCAATCCGGCGGTGCTATGGGGCGGGCTCGTGGCGGTCGCGGCATGTGGATATCTCGGTTGGCGCGAGCGCTCGCTACGATTGCTCGGCGCCGCCGCATTGTGGGCCGGCGCCTATCTGCCGTGGATCATCATTCCGAAATCGCTCGGCTTCTTCTATTACTACTATCTGCCGAGCGTGTTCCTGCCGGTCGCGATCGCTGCCGCCCTGCAGCGCGTGTGCAAGGGCCGGTTCGCGCGTTGGGACGAAGGCGCGGTGTTGGTCGCACTGGGGCTGTTCGCGTTCTTCTACCCGATTCTCTCGGCTGCCCCGCTCGCCGGTCCGCAGAGCTTCCACCGCTGGATGTGGTTCCCGACCTGGCCCTGAAGTCCCGCCTCCGTTCGTGCTGAGCGACGTCGACGCCCGTATCCCAAGCGCACCGCTTCTGGCACGTCCTTCGACACGCTCAGGACGAACGGAGATGAGTGTCACGGCACCAGATGCCGTGTCTCGGCGACAGGGGTGAGCGGCTTGCGGTCCGCGAACCATGCCGTGAGGTTATCGACGACGAGTTGCCCCATCGCCGCGCGCGTATGCTCTGACGCGGAGCCCAGGTGTGGCAGCAGCACGACGTTGGGGAGCGCGATCAGCGCTTCGGGTACGTTCGGCTCATCCTCATAGACATCGAGCCCGGCGGCTAGGATCGTGCCTTCCTGCAACGCGGCGATCAGAGCGCGTTGATCGACCACACTCCCGCGCGCGACGTTGATGAGCACGCCGTTCGCGCCCAACGCCGCGAGCACCCCAGCATCGACCAGATGGCGCGTACTCGACGAGCCGGGCACGATCGCGATCAGCACGTCGCACGCGGTCGCCAGACCGATCAATGTATCATGATATTCGTACCTTACGCCCGTCTTCGGCGATCGCGTATGATACGCGATCTCGACCCCGAATGCCTCCAGCCGATGCGCGATCGCGGTGCCGATCGCGCCCAGCCCGAGGATGCCGACCCGCCGCCCGCGCAAGGTCGGCGAGAGCGGGAACGCACCCTGCGGCCATTTGCCTTCGCGTACGAAGCGATCCGCCTGGGGAAGTTGGCGCAGCGTCGCGAGCAGCAGCCCGACCGTGAGATCGGCGACCTCGTCGTCAAGCACGCCGGGCGTGTTGGTGACGATGATGCCGCGCTCGGCCGCCGCCGCCGCATCGACATTGTCATAGCCGACCCCGAAGCTCGCGATGATCTCGAGCGCCGGCAGCCGGTCCATCTTCGCGCCGTCGATGCGGCCGGCCAGCGTGCTCGCGGCCATGCCGCGCACGCGCATGCCGGCATCGGCGAAGAAGCCGTCCTTGTCGGCGATCTCCCAAAGCTTGTGGACGGTGAACACCGCCTCCAGCGCAGCGATCACGGCGGGCGGCATCGGCGCGCCGATCAGGATTTCAGGCTGCATCGTGTCTCCGATACGTTAGTAGCGTCCCCACGTAAACCGCGAGGATAGCGCATAATTCCATACCGCGCCGATCAACACGCCGACCAGCGCCGCGGTCGCCCAGGTGCCGTCGCGCGCTTCGTGCAGGAAGCCGGCGACGCCGACATTGGCGACGAGCCCAACCCCGCACACCACGCAGAACGACACCCAGCCGTCGAGCAACTGCCGCCAGCCCTTGAGCCGGCGATCGCGATACGTGAGCGCATTGTTGAGGAAAAAGTTCACCGTCATCGCCGCCACGGCGGCGATCACTTGCCCGAGCAGGAACGCGCCATCGCCCCAGATCAGCAGGATGGGGGTGAGCACCCCCATATGCACGCCCACCCCAAGCGCGCCGATCGCCGAGAACATCGCAAAGCGCACCGGCACGATCCGCCCGAACATCCGATCATACAGCGCGATCAGGAATTCGAGCGCGACGACATGGTCGAGCTTGCTCTCGCCCGCGCTGCGCATCCGGAACGTATAGGGCAGCTCGACGAATTTGAGCGGGCGTGGCGCGCCGGTCATGATGTCGAGCAGGATCTTGAAGCCGATCGCGGCGAGATGGGGCGCGAGATCGCGCACGATCTGCGTGCGGATCATGAAGAAGCCGCTCATCGGATCAGTGAGATCGGCCTTGAGCACCCGTCGCGAAAGCTTTGTCGCGAAAGCGGATTTCGCGACACGGTCGCGATCCCAGTCGCCGGTGCCGCCGCCATCCACGAAGCGCGAGGCGATCGCCACGTCGAGGCTCGGGTCGGCGTCGAGCGCGTCCGCCATCGCCGGCAGGATCGTCTCGTCATGCTGGAGATCGCCGTCGATCACCGCGACCAATGGCGCCGCCGTCGCGCACATCCCCTCGATACAGGCCGAAGAAAGCCCGCGCCGGCCGATCCGCTGGATCACGCGGACGCGGCTGTCCTGCCGGGCGATCGCGCGCGCCGCATCGGCGGTGCCGTCCGGGCTGTCGTCATCGACGAAGATCGCCTCCCAGCCGCGGCCCGCGAGCGCCGCGTCGAGCCGCGCGACGAGCACGGCGACGTTCCCAACCTCGTTGAAGGTCGGTATGACGATCGCGACGTCGAGCGGTCGGCTCACGCCAGTGCGGCGAGCACCGCGTCTCCCATCGCGCTCGTCGTCATCGTGCCGCCGAGGTCGGGCGTGCGCGCGCCACCCACCAGCGCCGCCGACACCGCCGCCTCGACCCGCGCCGCCGCCGCCTCGTGGTTCAGCGAGTGGCGCAGCAGCATCGCCGCCGAGAGGATCGCGGCGCACGGATTGGCCTTGCCCTGCCCCGCGATATCGGGCGCGGAGCCGTGGATCGGCTCGTACAGGCCGTTGGCGCCGCTCCACGCGCTCAGCGACGCCGAAGGCAGCATGCCGATCGACCCCGCGCACATGCTCGCCTGATCGGAGAGGATGTCGCCGAACAAATTGCCGGTGACGATCACGTCGAACTGGCCGGGGTTCCGCACGAGCTGCATGGCGGCATTATCGACATACATATGGGTCAGCGCGACTTCGGGATAATCGGCGGACAATTCGACCACCACGTCGCGCCATAGCTGCGAGGTCTCGAGCACGTTGGCCTTGTCGACCGAACAGAGCTTGTTCTTGCGCCGCTTCGCCATTTCGAAGCCGACCACCGCGATGCGGCGCACCTCGGCCTCGTTGTACGACATCACGTCATAGCCTTCGCGCGTGCCGTTGGCGGCGGTGCGATAGCCCTTCTCGCCGAAATAGACGTCACCGTTGAGTTCGCGCAGGATCACCATGTCGATCTCCCGCGCGACCTCGGGCCGGAGCGCCGAGGCGTCTTCCAGCCCAGGAAACAATGTCGCCGGACGCAAATTGGCGAACAGGCCGAGCGCGGCGCGCAGCCCCAGGATCGCCTGTTCGGGCCGGAACCTGCGTTCGAGCGCGTCGCAGCGCGGATCGCCGACCGCGCCGAACAGGATCGCGTCGGCGCGCTTCGCCACGTCGAGCGTTTCGGGCGGCAGCGGATGGCCAGCCGCGAAATAGGCGGCGCCGCCGACCGGCGCTTCCTCGAACGTCAGATCGAGATCGAGCGCTTCGAGCACGCGGCGGGCCTGTGCGGTCACTTCGGGGCCGATGCCGTCGCCGGCCAAAATCGCAATCGTCGTCACATCGCCCCCGTTCGCATCGCGCCAGTCATCGCTGCGTCATCACCGCAGCGCTGCCGCCTTTGCCGCCGCAGCGCGGCCTACGCAACCGCCCTTTTGAGCCGCTCGACCAGCCGTGCGCGCGCATCGGCGGGGCCGGCCACCTGCCCGGCGAGGATATCGCGCGCGAGGAAATGCCCGGTGATGCGCAACGCGGCGAGGATATCGGGCCAGTCGGCCTCGCCGCCGGTGAGCAGCGCTGGCGGCAGCGGGAAGAGCTTGTCCTCATAGCCGAACGCGGCGCCCCGGCTCACCGCGCCGCCGCTTTTGGGGCTGACGAAGGCGAGCTCGCCGCTCGCCCCGCTCACCACACACACGCCGAGGTCGAGCCCGAACCCGAGTTCGGCGAGCAGCAGCAGTTCGTATCGCGCCAACGCGAGCGCCCAGCCCCGCGCCGCCGGCGCCGCCGCGATCGCGCCGATCACGCCGCTCAGCGCGGCATGGAGGCGCGGATAGGGCTGCGCCTCGGGCAGCGCGCTCGCCGTGAGCGCGGTCACCCATTCGAGCGCGGCGGCGGGCAGCGGCTCGGCGTGCGAGGCCGCGCGGCTCTCGATCAGTTCGACCGAAAGCTGCGCGAGCTGGTCGGGCGTGCGCGCACGCCACGCGCCGAGCACGCTGTTGGCGGGTTGCAGGATCGGGCGCAGCCGCCGCGAGCGGCCGCCGCGCACATAGCCGGGCTGGAGACCGTGTTCGGCGGTCAGCGCACGCACGATCGCGCCATGCTCGCCATGCTGGCGAACGGCGAGGACGATGGCTTCGGCGCGGAACTGCATCGCGCCACATTACGCCAAACCGCCGCCGGGCGGAAACGCCGGGCGGCGGCGCGCGCGATCAGCTCCCGCAGAGGCAATCGACGCGCGGTTTGGGGCGCCACTTGCGCTTGGGCCGCCACGCCTTGCGCGCGACGTAGCGCGTCTTGACGGTCTCGACATATTCGGTGGTGGTGGTCGTCACCGAAGGCGCCTGCTGGATGGTGACGGTGGTCGTCGTGGCGGGCGGATAATAATAGCCGTTCGCCGCATAGCCGCCGCCGGTGGTATAGGTCGTCACCCCGCTGCCGCCCGGCGCCATATAGGCGGGCGCGTCGTAGGGCGGCCCGGGCGGCGGCGCGGGGTAGGACGCCCCATAGCCGCCATCGCCCGGATAGCCGTCGTCATAGCCCGCATCATAGCCGTCGTCATACTGGTCCCAGTCGAGACCGCTGACGTAATCGCGCACGCGGCCCGAACCGTCGATAAGCACCGCATCGTCATAATAGCGGCTCCACGTATAGCCGTACGGCGGCGGGGCGAGCCCGTAGAGGCCATAGTCGCTGATGTAGAAGCTCGGCGCGAACCAATAGCGCGGCAGGCGCCAGCCGCGCGATGGGTGACGATAGGCATTCCACCCGCCCGGTGCGTTCCACCCGCCCGACCAGCGGCCGTTGACCCGCGCACCCCAACGTCCGCCGGGGCGACCGTTCCAGCCGCCAGGTCGCCCGCCGTTCCAATGCTGGCCGCCATTGCCATTCCAGCCGGGCCGCCCTCCGTTCCAGCCCTGCTGGCCCCCGCCGTTCCAATGTGGCTGGCCGCCGTTGCCGTTCCAGCCGGGTCGCCCGCCGCCATTCCAGCCTTGCTGACCGCCACCGTTCCAATGCGGCTGCTGCGGCGTCGCGGGGGCGGAGGGCGGGGGATGGCCGCCCATCCCGCCCGGATAGCCGCCGTGCGGGGCGCCGCCGCCATGCTGCGCGCTCGCGGGCGCCTCAAGCGCCGCGCCGATCAGGGCCAAGGCGGCGATGGTCTGATATCGCATGGTCAAAACACTCCCGTTCGGGCGCCGCACCCCGCGCACCGTTTCGACTGATGAACGGTCGGGCTACCAAATGGGAGCCGCCTTCACCAGCAACCGGGTTGGCCCGAACCGTGCCGAAATGGATCAGCCGACCAGACGCGGCGCGATCAACCGTACCAGAGCAGAACAGCCGGCGGCATCACCCGCGTCGAAACGCGCCGGCAGCGGGCTGTCGAGATCGAGCACGCCGAGCAGGCTGCCCTGGTACACGATCGGCACGACCAGCTCGGATCGGCTCGCCGCGTCGCAGGCGATATGGCCTGGGAAGGCGTGGACATCCTCGACCAACTGCGTCTCCAGCGTCGCCGCTGCCGTACCGCAGACGCCCTTGCCCACCGGGATGCGGATGCATGCGACCTTGCCCTGAAATGGCCCGAGCACCAGTTCGCCATCAACCAGCCGGTAGAAGCCCGCCCAATTGAGATCGGGCAGATATTCCCACAGCAGCGCCGCCATGTTCGCCATGTTGGCGATCGGATCGGCCTCGTCGGCGGTCAATGCGTCGAGCGCCGCGGCGAGATCGCGGTACAGGTCCGTCTTGGAGGCGGCGTCTATGTCAAAGGCGTACATGCTCAGGCTCCGGGTTGGGCGGCATATGTCGGGGGTGATGCGCGCCGCATCAATATGGCGGATCGCGCCGCGCCCGCTGCGCGCGCGCCGCCTCGGTCCACCACGCCAGATCGTCGGCGAAACGCGGGAAGGCACGCGCGGCGGCGGCGCCCCCCTCACCTTGCGGCACGCCGTCGGCATCGAACGCCCCGCCGATGCCGCTGACCGCGAGCGTGCTGGAAATCACCACCATCCCCATTTCGGAAAGCGTGCCGTGCCACGCCGTCCCGGCGCGCGCACCGGCGAGCCGCCCCGCCGAATAGCTGGCGATCGCGGCGGGGCGCCAGAACCATTCCTCCAGAAAATGATCGGTCAGGTTCTTGAGGCCAGGCTGAATGCCCCAATTATACTCGCCGGTGACGAACACGAACGCATCCGCCGCGCGGATCTTGCCCGCCAGCGCTTCCAGCTTAGCCGGGGCGGTGCCGGGCCGATACTCCTTGTACATCCGGTCGAGCATCGGCAGGTCGATCGCCTTGGCGTCGATCAGCTCGACATCCGCCCCGCGCGCCTTGAAGCCCTCGACCAGAAAGCGCGCGAGCTTGATGCCCTGCCGATCGGCCCGGTACGATCCGTAAAGGATCAGGATGCGGTCGCTCACCCCTTCGCCGCCTTCGCGTCGAGGATCGCCTTCCACGGATTGGGCTTGGGATCGCTGATCCGCGTGAGCGTGTTCTGGTCGCGGTGCGCGAATGGCGCGTCCTGGCCGTGGACCTTGAGCACGGTGTCGGTCGTGTAGCTCCACGTCCCGTCAGGGTTGAACACCACCTCGATCTGGTAGCTGTCGGTGCGGAACGCATATTCGAGGAACGCGGTCGAGCAGATGCCATATTCGCTCTGCCCGCGTTCGGCCCTGACGACGATCCGGTCATCTTCGGACTTGGCCTGCCCCGCTGCGAGCGCGACCTGCCCGCGGGGAATCGCGAGCGTCTGCATCACCACGCCGGTCTTCGGCTCCCACAGCCAGTAGCCGACCTGATCGTGGAAGGTGATATCCTCTTCCTCGGTGGTGATGTGGATGTGATAGCGCAGCCCATAGAGCAATTGCGGGCCGTTCGCCTGCGGGTCGATGGGGTCGAACTGGATCGTCTCGATGAACACGCGCCTTTCGGGGCCGTCGGCCTTGGGGTTCACGTCCACGCCCTTGCGCGCCTGCCACCCGCCCGCGAGCCGCCGCAGCGGGCCGAGATTGGCGAGCGTGTCGGGATCGACGTCGGTCGGTTCGGTGAAGACATCTTCTGGGAAATTCGGCATCGCCACCCTTTCTGCGCTTGAGCGGTTTGGGTACTGCCCTGCATCATCCGCGCACGCAAAGCCAAAGCGCCATTCAGGAGGCCAGCATGACGAGTTGCCAGCACAGCGCCACGATCAACCAGGTGACGCCCAGCGCCAAGGGGTGCGAGGAATGTCTCAAGACCGGTGACTGGTGGGTGCATCTGCGGCTGTGCCGCGCGTGCGGGCATGTCGGCTGCTGCGACCAGTCGCCCAACCGCCACGCCACCGCGCATTATCACGCCACCCACCATCCGATCATCGAGGGCTATGACCCGCCCGAGGGCTGGGGCTGGTGCTATGTCGACGAGATCGAGATCGACCTGCCCGATCAGACGCCGCAGCGCGGCCCCATACCGAGATATTATTGAACGCCCCGCCGGTAACGACCATTTCCGAACGGTAACGTCCCTCCTGCGAACGAGGCTCTGATGAGCGGCCCCAAACTCTTCGAACCCTTCACGCTCGGCGGCCTCACGCTCGCCAACCGCATCGTCATCGCGCCGATGTGCCAATATTCGGCGGTGGGCGGCTGCATGAACGACTGGCACGTCATCCATCTCGGCCAGCTCGCGCTGTCGGGCGCGGCGCTGCTGACGATCGAGGCCACCGCGGTGGTGCCCGAAGGGCGCATCTCCTACGGCGACGTCGGCCTGTGGGGCGAAGCGACCGAGGCGGCGATGGCCCGCACGCTCGAAAGCGTGCGCCGCCATTCGGACATGCCGATCGCGCTGCAACTCTCGCACGCGGGCCGCAAAGCCTCGACCGACCTGCCCTGGCTCGGCGGCAAGCAGATTCCGCCCGGCACGGAGAATGGCTGGCAGACCTACGCCCCCTCCCCGCTGCCCTTCGCACCGGGCGACAATCCGCCGATCGCGCTCGACCACGGCGACCTCAAACGGCTGCGCGACGCGTTCGCGGCGGCGGCGAAGCGCGCGGCGCGGATCGGCATCGACGCGATCCAGCTCCACGGCGCGCACGGCTATCTGCTCCACCAGTTCCTCTCTCCGCTCTCCAACCAGCGCGACGACGATTACGGCGGCAGCCTCGAAAACCGCCTGCGCTTCCCGCTCGAAGTGTTCGACGCGGTGCGCGACGCTTTCCCCGCGCACAAGCCGGTGACGATGCGCGTCTCGGGCAGCGACTGGGTGGCGGGCGGCTGGGACGCCGAGCAGACCATCGCCTTCGCGCAGGCGCTGGAGGCGCGTGGCTGCGCGGCGATCCACGTCTCGAGCGGCGGGCTCGACCCGCGTCAGGCGATCCCGGTCGGGCCGAACTATCAGGTGCCGCTCGCCCGCGCGGTGAAACAGGCGGTGGCGATGCCGGTGGTCGCGGTCGGCCTCATCACCGAACCCGAACAGGCCGAGGCGATCGTAGCCACCGGCGACGCCGACCTGATCGCGCTCGCCCGCGGCATCCTCTACGATCCGCGCTGGCCGTGGCACGCGGCGGCGGCGCTGGGCGCGACGGTAACGGCACCGAACCAGTATCTGCGCTCGCAGCCTCGGCAGTATCGGGACTTGTTGAAGGGGCGCACCTGACGACCGTTCGTGCTGAGCCTGTCGAAGCACGTGTTTTGGACACGCCCTTCGACAAGCTCAGGGCGAACGATGCGCCCGGAAGCAGCTCTCCTCACTTCGCGTGGTAGAAATCGTACACCTGCTGCGCCACCGCCTGGGACACCCCCGGTGCCTTGCGCAAATCCTCCAGACTCGCCCCCCGCACCGCCCTGGCCGTGCCGAAGTGCATCAGCAGCGCCTTCTTGCGCGCCGGGCCGATGCCGGGCACCTCGTCCAAGGGACTCGCGCCGATCGCCTTGCTGCGCTTGTCGCGGTGCGCGCCGATCGCGAAGCGGTGGACTTCGTCGCGCAGGCGCTGGAGGTAGAACAGCACCGGCGCGTTGACGGGCAACTGGAACTCGCGTCCGTCGAGCAGATGGAACACCTCGCGCCCGTCGCGGCCGTGGTGCGGCCCCTTGGCGATGCCGACGAGGCAGACGTCCTCGATCCCCATCTCCTCCAGCACCTCCTTCGCGGCATTGAGCTGGCCGCGCCCGCCGTCGATCAGCACCAGATCGGGCCAATCGCCGGCGTCGCGATCGGGGTCTTCGCTCTGAGCGCGGGCGAAGCGGCGCTGGAACACTTCGCGCATCATCGCGAAATCGTCGTTGGTCGCCGCCTGCTTGATGTTGAACTTGCGATACTGGTTCTTGCGGAACCCCTCCGGCCCGGCGACCACCATCGCGCCGAGCGCGGCCGTGCCCTGAATATGGCTGTTGTCGTAGATCTCGATCCGGTCGGGCGGCTCGCCCAGCCCGAACAAGTCGGCGACCTCGCGCAGCAGCTTGGCCTGCGTCGTGCTCTCGGCGAGGCGGCGGTCGAGCGCTTCCTCGGCGTTGCGCTTGGCCTGATCGAGCAACCGCCGCCGCGTGCCGCGCTGCGGCACCGAAAGATCGACCTTGCGCCCGGCCTGCGTCGCCAGCACCTCGCTCAGCAAGTCCGCCTCGGGCAGCTCGCGATCGACGAACACCGTCTTGGCGGGCGGCACTTCCTCGTAAAATTGGGTGAGGAAGCTGGTCAGCACCTCATCCTCGGGCACGTCGGCGGTGTGCGCGGGGAAGAAGCTCCGGTGGCCCCAATTCTGCCCGCCGCGAATGAAGAACGCCTGGATGCCGATCACGCCCTGCTTGCACGCCATCGCGAAGATGTCAGCGTCGCCCACACCTTCCGCGTTGATCGCCTGGCTGCCCTGGATGAAGGTGAGCGCCCGCAGCCGGTCGCGCAGGATCGCGGCGAGTTCGAAATCCATCGCCTCGGCGGCGGCCTGCATCTGCGCGCCGAGCTTGGCCTGCACCTCGGTCGATTTGCCGGCGAGAAACGCCTTGGCGTCGGCGACCAGCTCCAGATACGGCTCACGCGCGATCCGCTCCACGCACGGCGCCGAACAGCGCTTGATCTGGTAGAGCAGGCACGGCCGGTCGCGGGTCTTGAAGAAACTGTCGGTGCAGGAGCGTAGCAGGAACAGCTTCTGGAGCGCGTTGAGCGTGGTGTTGACCGATCCGGCACTGGCGAACGGGCCATAATAGTCGCCCTTGATCTTGCGCGCGCCGCGATGCTTCTGGATGCGCGGGAAGTCGTGATCCGCGCGCAACAGGATGAACGGGAACGATTTGTCGTCACGCAACAGCACGTTGTAGGCGGGCCGGTAGCGCTTGATGAGCTGCGCTTCGAGCAGCAGCGCCTCGGCCTCGTTGTTGGTGGTGACGATCGTCATCGACCGCGTCTGCGCGACCATCCGCTGCAACCGCTTCGAAAGGCGATCGATCTGCGTGTAGTTGGTGACGCGGTTCTTGAGCGCCTTGGCCTTGCCGACGTACAGCACGTCGCCGCGCGCATCCTGCATTCGGTACACGCCGGGGCGAACCGGCAGCGTCTTCAATACATTGCGAATCGCGGCGACACCCGCCTCGAGATCGGGAGCGTCGGAGCCACGTACGGCGAAGGTGGATTTCTCTTCGTTGAAGCGATCGGGAGCATTGGGCACGGACATGGTGCCGCTGATCTAGGCGCGCCGCCCGGTGGAAACCAGCCTCCTGCGCGATCCACATGCCCGTTCGTCCCGAGCGAAGCCGGGGGACACGCCGCGAGCGTTACGCTCGCTGTCTCGACTTCGCTCGACACGAACGGAAAAAGCTATTTGATCGCGGCGAGGTCCGTCTTGGTCTTGGCGAGCATCGCGTCGGTCAGCTTGCCTTCGGACATGCCCTGAAGCTCGAGCAGACCCATGCTCTTGAAGCTTTCGTACATCGGGTGGACGAGCAGCCCCGGAATGTCGGCGTTGAGCACGGCCTTGCCGGCGGGATCGGCGGCGATCGTCTCGACCGGCGTGTCGAGCGTGAACTTCGTGGCGGGCGCCGCAGGCGCGGGGGCTGGCGCCTGCGCAAACGCGGGCGCGGCTACGACGGCGAGCAGGAGGGCGGCGAACTTCATGGAGTACCTCTTCACGGTCGGCGGCGAATCGCCGGTCGGCAGAGATTAGCCGCGGATTGTTTCGTTCCGAATGCAGCGCCGCCGGACGGGTCCGCTTACCCGTCCGGCGGCGGCGAAGCTTATGCCAGCTCGCCTTCAAGCCAGGCCTTGAGCCGGCCCTTGGGCTCGGCGCCGACCTTGGTCGCGGCGGGAACGCCGTTCTTGAACAGGATCATCGTCGGAATGCCGCGCACGCCATATTTGCCCGGCGCGTCCGGGTTCTCGTCGATGTTGAGCTTGGTGATCGTCACCTGCTCGCCCAATTCCTCGGAAAGCTCCTCGAGGCTCGGCCCGATCATCTTGCACGGCCCGCACCATTCCGCCCAGAAATCGACGAGCACGGGGCCATCGGCCTTGAGGACATCGGTATCGAAGCTGGAATCGGTGATCTGCTTGGTGGCCATCTGGTGTCTCCTTGTACGGTCGATAACGTAGGGCGCCCGCCGGCCCGGCTCAAGCCGCGTCTGGCTAGCTTTGCTGCGTGGCCGCAAAGCCCGGCTTGTGCGCCGCGAGCAGCGCGGGCGGCAGCGCGAACAGCGCCGGCCCGCCCGTGTAGAGCAACCCCGCCTCGATCACCCGGCCCGGAAAGATCACGCCCAGCGCCGCCACATAGGCGGCCATCTGCCGGAGGTGATAGGATGGCAGCTCGTCCAGCGACGCGGGCGCGCGGCGGCCGGTCTTGAAATCGACGACGGTGATCCGCTCCGGCGTGACCAGCAGCCGATCGACCGTGCCCGACACGACCACGCCATCCCCCACCACCGCCGCGATCGGCGCCTCGGCCAGCGCATCGGGGCCGAACAGCGCGGCGAAGCGCGCGTCGTCGAGGATCGCCAGCACCGTGGCGGCGATCTCCGCACGCGCGTGCGGGTCGCCGACCCCGCCCGAGCCAGCCAGCCAACGGTCGGCGGCGGCGGCGCGCGCGTCAGGCGCGATTGGCGGCAGCCGCTCGAACAGCGCATGGATCAGCCGGCCGCGCTCGGCGGCGTCGCGCAGCGCCGGAGTCGGCGGCGGATCGGCGACCGCATCGTCGCCGAGCGAGGAGGGCGCGAGCGGACGGGGCGGACGGGCCTCCTGCGGCGCGGGCTGACGTGCCCATTCCGGCACTGGCGCGGGTGCGTCGGGGGTCGCAGCGGCTTTTTCGCGACGCTTGACCGGCTTCAGCTCGACGCTGCCGGTGAAGCTGCGCGTCCCGTTCGCTTCGGTTTCGACGCCAAGATCGGTCATCGCCAGATCGGCGGCGGCGTACCAGCTCGCCGGCGGCGGTTCGCCCTTGGCGAGCGGGCCGAGCGAGCCGGCGATCACCAGCCGCTCCTCGGCGCGAGTCGCGGCGACGTAGAACAGCCGCCAATGTTCCTCCAGTTCGCGCCGCGCGGTCGCGTCGGCGATCGCGGCGAGCGGGCCGGCCTCCTCCTTGCGCGGGCGGAAGATGGGGAGCGTGGCATCGATCTCATCCACCGGCCATTTGAGCGTGGTGCGCGGCGACTTGGTCGGATCGACCGCCGCATCGGCGAGGATCACCAGCGGCGCCTGCAACCCCTTGGCGCCATGCGCGGTCATCACCCGTACCGCGTCGAGCGGCGCGGACGGGTCGCGCTTGATCTCGACCTCGCCGCGATCGAACCAGTCGAGGAAGCGTTGCAGCGAGGGCGTCCCCTGAGTCTCGAACTGGAGCGCGGCGGTGAGCAATTCCTCGATCGGATCGCGCGCCTCTTGCCCGAGCCGCAGCAGCAGCGCGCGCCGCCCGCCGAGCGGCCCCGACAGCAGTTCTTCGAGGAACTGGTACGGCGTGGCGATATCCGCGCGGTCGAGCATCCGCCGCAACGGCCCGAGATCGTCGCCGATCGTGCGTTCGAGGTGCCGCCACAGACTGCCCGATCCGCGCGGCGCGGCGGCCATCAACCGCTCCTGGGTCCAGCCGATCAGCGGCGAGACCAGCAGCGAGGCCAGCGACAGATCATCCTCGGGCTGGAGCACGAAGCGGATCGCGGCGAGCAGATCCTGCACGCTGAGCGGCGCATTCAGCCGCAGCCGATCGACACCCGCGACCGGCACGCCCTCGGCATAGAGCCGCGCGACGATCAGCGAGGCGAGATCGCCGCGCCGCTTGACGAGGATCATCACGTCTTGCGGTTCGAGCACGCGCCCCTTGCTCTCCAGCATCAGCGTACCGATCCAGGCTTTGATCATGCGCGCGATCCGCCGGGCGAGTTCGCGCGTCGAATCGGCGATCCAGCCTTCCTCATCCGCCTCGCTGCCGCCCGCGACGATCAGCGGCCAGAGCGTGACGGTGCCGGGGCCGGGCACTTCGCTCGCATGGCGTTCGAGCACCGCGACGGCGCCCAATCCCGGTTCGGGCAGCACCGCCATCGTCGCATCGACGAATTCCAGCACCGGCCGAGTCGAGCGGAACGATTGCGTCAGCGACAGCCGGTTCCATGCCGCCGCGAACGTCGGGTCGCCGAGCTTGCGCAGGTCCGCCTCGGCATCCCAGGCGCCGCGCGCGAGCCGGCCGAACCGATCCTCCGCCGCCGCGAAGAAGGCAGGGTCGGTGCCCTGAAACCCGAAGATCGCCTGTTTGAAATCGCCGACCGTGAACAAAGTGCGGGTCTCGCCGCCATGCGCGCCTTCGCCCGCGAAGAATTCGTCGGCGAGCGCGCCGATGATCGCCCATTGCTCCGGATTGGTATCCTGCGCCTCATCGATCAGGATGTGCGAGGTCTCGCGGTCGAGCTTGTAGCGCACCCATTCGCCGATGCCGGGCTGGCCGAGCAAATCGATCGTCGCGGCGATGAGATCGTCGAAATCGACCGCGCCGAGCCGCCGCTTCGCGCGCGCATAAGCGGCGGCATAATCACGCCCGACATCGAGCGCATCGGCGAGCAGATCGGCGTACGCGGCGCGGTGACGCATCGACAGCAGCGCGCTCGCCGCCGCGCCGACTGACTGGGCGAGATCGGCATAGTCGGGTTCCGCGTCGAGCAGCTTCTTCGAATGTTTGCGCGGCTCGCCCTTGGTGGTGAACGGCACGCTGACAAGATCGACCAACATTCGCGCGCGCATCGCCGAGTCCGCCTCGATCCAGCATTCGGCGATGTCGGCATGGTTACCGCCGGTCGCGGTGCCCCACGCGCGGTTGGCGGCGGCGAGCCGCGCGACCGCATCGCAGTCGAACTCGTCGTCGCTGCAACCCGCGACGATCGCCGCCTCGATCTCACCCATCGGCAGATCGAGCTGGCGGCGCACGAACGCGCGCACGCCCTCGCCACTCCTCGGCAACGCCGCCATCGCCTTGGGCGCACGCGCGCAGGCGATCAGGAACTTCTCGGCCTCGCCCTCGCCGAGCCGCACACTGAGCGCGCCGACCGCTTCGATCGGTCGCGTGCGCCCCTCGCGATCAGCATCGACGAGCAGTTCCGCCAGCGCCTCGCGCGCGAGCACCGCTTCCTCGCGCGCCTCGATCGGGCGGAAACCGGGTGCCAGCCCCGCCTCGACCGGGAAAGCGGCGAGCAGGCTCTGGCAGAAGCCGTGGATCGTCTGGATGCGGATGCCACCGCCGCGCGCGTCAAGCACCTTGGCGAACAACGTGCGCGCGCGCTGGCGAAGCTCGGGCGTCGCATCCTCGCCGAGCGCATCGAGATCGGCGACGAGTTGCGGCTCGGGCATCCGCACCCACGCCGCCAGCCGCGCGCCGATCCGCCCCGCCATCTCCGCCGCGCCCGCCTTGGTAAAGGTGAGGCACAGGATCGCGGAAGGATCGACGCCCCGCAGCAGCAGCCGATAGACCCGCGCGGTCAGCACCTGCGTCTTGCCGGTCCCCGCCGAGGCCGACAGCCAGACATGGCCGTCGGGCGCACTGGCACGCGCCTGATCGTGCTTGAGCGGCGGTAGCGAGGTGGTGCCGCTATCGCTCACGGCCATACCATTCGTCGCGGCGCATCAACTGGTCATACTCGCTATAGGGCGCGAATTCGGGGTGGAGCTTCGCGGTGAACGGCTCGCCGCCGGTCAGCCAACGGCCCACCGCCTCGCTGAAATGGTGCGCGGCGAGCGTGGTGAACTCCTCAGGCAGCACTTTCTCGGCCTTGCCCGCCGGATCGACCGGCGAGGTGACATAGCCGAACTGGTCGTTGCGCTTGCCGAGCGACCAATATTCGAAGCCGCGTGCCTGGCCCGCGATCCCCTCGAACCCGCCGCGCTCCGCGATCAGCCCGAGCAGCCCGAGTTGCAGGCTGAACCCGGCGCGCACCGCGGCGGGCGATGGCGGCGTCCCGGTCTTATAGTCGATCACGACGAGGCTGCCGTCGGCGAGCCGATCGAGCCGGTCGAACGTGCCGTTGAGCGTCACCCCGGCGAAGTCGATACTGCCCTTGCGTTCGACCGCGACCACGGTGCGGCCTTCCTCGGCCTGTGTCACGATCGTGCGCGCGATCCAGTCGATCGCCTGCATCAGCCGTGGTTGCCACAGCGCGCGCATCATCGGGTGGGTGCGCTCGTCCGCGAGCATCGCCCGCGCGCGATCGTGGAGCTTGTCGGGATGGCAGGCGTCCTCGCGCGCCCATTCCTCCAGAATCGCGTGAACGGCGGTGCCGCGCCAGGCCGCACTCGGATCGGCATCGACCGGGTCGAGCGGGGCGAGGCGGAGAATCTGCCGCGCATAGAAAGCGAACGGATCGGCCTTGAGCCGATCGACATCGGTGACGGCGATCCGCTTCGGCCGAAGCGCCGCGTCGGGCGACGGCGCCGGCTGATCGACGGGTTTGGGCTCGCCGGGATCGTCGAGCGCGCGCGTCCAGCGTTCGAGCGGCAGCGCCCTGCCCCGCGCCCACGTCTCGCCGGCGAGCGCCTGCAAGCGCAACCAGAACCGCGAGGCGATCGCTGGCTGGGTCGCGTCGCGGCGCGCGCGGGTGATGAGCGCGTTCGGCGCCCCCAGCGCGCTCGCGAAATCATGCGCCGCCATCCCGACCGCGCGCTCCTGCCCCGGCAACCCGAGCGCGATGCGAATGCGCGGCGCGAGCCACGGATCGGGTGCGGGCTGGCCAGGCCACACGCCTTCGTTGAGGCCACCGAGGATCATCAGATCGGCGGTCTGAAGCCGCGCCTCGATCAGGCCGTAGATCGCGAGCCGCGGATGACCGCCTTGCGCGGGCCGCACCGCGATCTCGTCCATCACCGTGCGCAGCAGCGCGGCGAGCGACTCGGGATCGACCAGCCTCGGCCCTTCATCGGCGCGCGCCTCGAGATCGGCGAGGAAGTCGGACGCAGCGCGACCGGCCGCGCCGCTCCACACCGCATCGCCGCACAACGCCTGCGCCGTTTCTCGCAGCGCCGCGACGAGCGTGCCGAGCGGCTGCGGCCCCGCCTCGAACACCGTTTCGAGCGGGGCGAGCAACGCGCGCGCCTCCGGCCACCATGCGGCGGCGGCGGCGCGGCGTGGGCGCTCGCGTTCGGGCGGTTCGGCGAGATGCGCGTCGATCCCGGCCAGCCCCGCCGCCGGACGCGGCCCGCGCAGCACCCGGTCGAGCTTGCGCGCGCCCTCCAGCCAGCCCCGCCGCCCCTCAACGCCGCAAACCAGCGGATGCTTGAGCAAGGTCAGCAGCGCAAGTGGGGCGAAGCGCTGCGCGGCGGCATCGGCCAGCGCGAGCAGCACCGTTCCCGACGCCCGGATCGACAGCGGCCGCCCGGCGGTATCGTCGATCTCGATGTTCCAGCGCTGGCAGTGAACCGCCACCCGCCGCGCGAGCGCGCGATCGGGCGTGACCAACGCCGCCGTGCGTTCGGGCGTCTCCAGCGCCTGCCGCAGCGCGAGCGCGATCGCCTGCGCCTCTTCGGCCGGGGTCGCGAGTTCGGCGGCCTCGATACCCGCGAGCCGACGCTCGGCGGCGGGCAGATCGGTCCATTTGCCGGTGAAATCGGCCGGCGCGAGCGCGCTGGCGATCGCCTTGCCGCGCGCCGCGGTCGCGTCGAATTCGCTGCCGTCGCGCCAAATCGCCACTTCGGCGCGGTTGAACCCCATCCGGTCAAGCAGCAGCTTGAGGTGGAATTGCGGATGCGTCTCGATCGAGCGCCGGGTGATGCCGGTGACCGGGTCGGGCGCGTGCGGCCCGAGCGTCTGCCATTCGGCCTCGTCCATGCCCGTCGCGAGATCGGCGAACACGACCATGCCGCGCTCCAGCATCGCCACCCGGCGCAGCAGCCCGGCGACGGCGGGCGCGGTGTCGGTGATGCCCGCCGCACAGACGAATCCGGCCGGCGGCGCATCCTTCCAGCGCGCCGCGAGCCGCCGCAGCAGCCGCGCGCGCCGATCGGCGAGATCGATGCAGCCCAGCCGCGCCAGTTCGGCGGGCCAGCGATCGAGCACGAGCGTGAACAGGTCGAGCGCGCGGTGCCAATGCGCCGAAAGCGCTTCGCCGAGGTCGATCTCCCGCAGCCGACGCGGCGGCACCTCCTCGACGAGCAATTGGTCGAGCGTCCGCGCGAGATCGCCCGCCAGCCGCACCGCTTCCGCCGCGTCGATCGGCTGGCCCGCGCGCTCGCGGGCGTCCGCGACCAGCCGCGCGAGGATCAGCCGGCGCTGCAGCGGCGCCACCGCGGGCGGAACCGGATCAGCCTCGTCCGCCGGATCGAGCGCCGCGCCCGCCGCCTCGTCGAGCGCGGGGTCGCCGAGCGCCACGAGGCGCGGCAACAGCAGCCCGCCGCCGCTCGCGCGCACGAACGCATCGGTAACCGCGCGTTTGGCGCGATTGTTGGGAAGCAGCACCAGCCCGCGCGCGAGCCCGAGCGGGTCGCCACCGAAGCGCCGGATCAACCCGGCGGCGAGCGAATCGGCAAACGCGCGATGCGCCGGGATCGTGTAGAGCTGCGGCTTGAGAGCGCCGGTCATGCGGCCGTTTGCCCGTGGGATGTCGACCGCCCCTCCGTTCGTCCCGAACGACGTCGAGGGACGATGGGAGGGGAGAGCAGCCGATCGGCGTCAGCCATCGGCGAGGATCGCCTCGGTCTTGCCGATCGCGCCGGGCGAACCGACGTCGAACCACAGCCCCTGGTGGACCATGCCATACGCGCGCCCGGCGTCGATCGCGCGCTCCCAGAACAGCCGCGTCGAGAACGGCCCCTCGGGCCAGTCGCGGATCACGCGCGGCGACAGGATCTGCACGCCGGTATAGACGAACGGCGCGGGCTTGCCGGGGGTGCGCCATCCGGTGATGCGGCCGTCCGCCGCCAGCCGGAAGTCCCCCATCCCGACATGGTTGTTGGCGCGCGCCAGCGGCACCATCAGCAGCAGCGCGTCCATCCGCGCGTCGTCCCACTGCGCCGCGAGCAGGCGGATCGCATCGGTCGGGCCGTCGATCCACAGATTGTCGCTGTTGACCACCACGAACGGCGCGTCGCCGATCAGCGCGCGCGCCTGGACGATGCCCCCGCCCGTCTCCATCAACCGGCCGCGCTCGTCCGACACGACGATCTCGATGCCCTTCACCCGGTTGCGCAGATGCGCCTCGAGCGCGTCGGCGAGGTAATGCACGTTGACGATCGCGCGCTTGACGCCGGCCGAGCGCAGCCGGTCGAGCGCATGGTCGATCAGCGGCTTCCCCGCGACTTCGATCAGCGGCTTGGGGCGCGTCGCGGTGAGTGGGCGCATCCGCTTGCCCAGCCCCGCCGCCATCACCATCGCGGTCTCGGGCACGTGCGCATCCGGGACGGGCCGCAGCGCGAGCGTCTTCTTGGCGGTCATGCCTGTGCCACCTGCATCGGATCGCCGCGCAGCGCGGGCGGAATATTGGCATCGAACCACGCCGCAACGGGCGCGAGATCGGGATGCGCCAGATCGCGTTCGAGATAGCCCCACACGCGCGGGCACAGCGCCGCGTAGCGCGGCTTGCCGTCGCGTCGCCACAACCGCGTGAAGATGCCGATGATCTTGGCGTTGCGCTGCGCGCCGAGCACGCGATAGGCGGTGTCGAACGCGTCGCCCGCGCCGGTTTCGGCATGGTAGCGCGCGAGCATCGCGGTCTCGATCTCCACCGGCACGTCGCGCCGCGCGTCCTGGAGCAGCGAGACCAGATCATAGGCCGGGTGGCCGGCGAGCGCGTCCTGGAAATCGAGCAGGCCGAAGCTGCCGTCTTCGAGCAGCATCAGATTCTCGGCGTGATAATCGCGCAGCACCGTCACGCGGGGGCCGTCGAGCGCCGCTTCGAACACGGCGTCCCAGGCGGCGGTATAGCCGGCATGGTCCACCGCGATGCCGACCGCCGGGCAATACCATTCGGGGAGAAGATCGACCTCACGGTGGAGCACGGCGCGATCATAGGGCGGCACGTCCCCCGCCGCGTGCTTGTGCAGCGCGACCAGGATGTCGATCGCCGCGGCGTAGAGCGCCGCCTCGCGCGCCGGCTCGGCATCGGCGGTCTCGCGCAGCCGGTCGTCGCCGAAATCCTCGATCAGCACGAGACCATGCGCCAGATCGCTGCCGAGGATCGCGGGCGCGCGAAAGCCGCGCTCGGCGAGCCAGCTCGCGATGGCGATGAACGGGCGCGGATCTTCCTGCGGCGGCGGCGCGTCCATCAGCACGGCACGGCGATCGGGCGCGACGACGCGGAAATAGCGGCGGAACGAAGCGTCGCCCGCGAGCGGCAGGATCTCGGCATCGCCCCAGCCAAGCGCGCTGAGGAAATCGCGCGCTTGCGCGGGCGGAATCATGGAAAGGGCCATCGCGCCTTCCATGCCGCCGGCACCTGCGCTGTCAAGCGGCGGCCGCCATCGGGGGTGAATTCGATCGCGAGCGCCAGCGCCTCGGGCCATGCGCCGGGCGCGCGATCGGGCCATTCGACGATCAGCAATGAATCCGCCGCCGCCTCGTCGAGCCCCAATTCCGCGATCTCCTCGGGGTCTTCGATGCGGTAGAGATCGACGTGCAGCACCGGCAGGGCGGTTTCCGGCGGCGCATAGGGCTGGACGATCGCGAAGCTCGGCGACGGCGCCTCGCCCTCGAGGCCGAGCGCGGCGAGCAGCCCGCGCGCGATGCTGGTCTTGCCCGCGCCGAGCGAACCGGTCAGCGTGATGACGTCGCCGGGGCGCACCAGCGCGGCGAGGCGCGCGCCGAACGCCGCGCTCGCCGCTTCGTCGGGGAGCGCGATCGTCATCGGTTTCGCGGCAACAGCACGGTGATCGCGGTGCCGGCGCCCGGCTCCGATAACAGTTCGATCGTCCCGCCATGCGCCTCGACGAACTGCTTGGCGAGCGGCAATCCCAGCCCCAGCGCGCGCTCGCCGTCGCGGGTCACGCCGGGCTGCGCGAACCGGTCGAACGCGCGCGCCACGTCCTGCGGGCTCATCCCCGCGCCGTCGTCCGAGACGACGATCCGCGCCGCGCTCGAATCGCCGTCGACGTGGAGCAGGATGCGGCCACCCGGCGGCGTCCCGGCGACGGCGTGGCGGAGCAGATGCTCGATCACCTGGCGGATGCGCCTGCTATCGCCGCGCACGATCCCGGCGGAGGGCATCACCTCGACCACGAACTCCAGCTTGCGTCGATCGGCCAGCGGCCCGACCGCGCGCGCGGCACCACGCGCGAGCGGCACCAGATCGACCTCCTCGCGGACGGCCGCCGGCTCGGGCTCGTCGCTCTGCGTGAGATCGAGCACGTCGTCGACCAGCGCGCCGAGCCGCTGCACCGATTCGAGGATCGCATCGACATAGCTCGCCGCCGTATCGTTGAGCTTGCCGCCATACCCTGCGCTCAGCATCTCGGCGAAGCCGCTGATCGAGGTGAGCGGGGTGCGCAACTCGTAGCTCATATTGGCGACGAACGAGGTCTTGACCCGGTCGGCCGCCTCCAGCGCCTCGTTGCGGTCGCGAAGCGCCGTCTCGATGCGCCGCCGGTCGGTGGTGTCGAGCATCGTGAACAGGCCGTTGCCGTCTGGCAGCGGCACCGCGGCGAACTCGAAATAGCGCCCGTCGGCGAAGCGCACCTGCCCGCCGCGCTGCTGCCGCTCGACCGTGGCGGCGCGCACCAGGTCTCCGATCAGCGCCGCGCGGTCGGGATTGGCGAGCCTCGGCGCGGCCTTCTCGGCGAGCGCATCGACGCGCGGATGCGTCGCCAGGAACGCCTCGTCGAGATCCCACAACATGCGGAACTTGTTGTTCCACAATTGCAGCCGGCCATCGGCGGCGAACACGCCGAGCGCCTCGAACAGATTCTCGAACGTCGCGGTGCGCACCCGCAGCAGCGTGTCGAGCCCGCTCGCGAGCTGGACCTGTTCGGTGCGGTCCTCGAAGATCAGCAGCAGCCCGCCATCGGGCAGCGGCTGCGCGACGACACGCAGATGCACGCCGCCGGGCAGATGCCATTGCTCCTCGATCACCCCGCCGGTCGCGACGAACCAGCCGCGCCGCTCCGCCTTCCAGCCGGGAAAATCCCGCACTTCGGGCAGGCGGTTGCGTTCGCGCATATGTTCCAGCACGCGATCGAACTCGGGCGAGTCGGCGAGCCACTCGCTTTCGATGCCGAAGATGCGCTGGAACGGCTGGTTGAAGAAGGTCAGCGCGCGGTCCGCGCCGAATTGCGCGACCCCGGCCGAAAGCCGGTCGAGCGTCGCGCGTTCGGTCTCGCCGAGCCGCTTGATCGCCGCGCGCGCCTGTTCGAGATCCTCGATATCGACGGCGAAGCCCGCGACCCCGCCATCGGGCATCGGCACGTCATAGACGCGCAGCATCCGCCGCTCGCCCTTGATCGTCGCGGGCATCGCCTTGACCTGCAACCGGTTGGTGTCACGCGCCGCGACCGCCCCCGCGAGCGGGCCGCCCCGCCCGCCGCCTTCGAGCAGTTCCAGGCCGCGCGCCACCGCGTCCTCCGGGTCGGCGGCATCGACCGCGTCGGCATAATGGCTGTTGACCATCGCCAGCCGCATATCCGCGCCGCGATACCACATCGGCATCGGCGCGGCCTGGATCAGCCCGGTGAGCACGTCGAACGCGCGGTGCGCGGCGGCGACCTCGTCGCTCAGCCGCTCGATCTCGGCGAGCGTCTCGGTCGCGTCGAACACCCAGAGCACCACCCCGCCGGGCGCACGAAGCTCGCTCGCCGCCTTGGCGCCACGGATCATCAGCGTACGCGACGCGCCAATCGCCCGCACCGAGCGGCTGAAGGGGCGCCCCGATTTCTGCGTCGCCGCGATCTCGGCGGCGAGCGCATCGGCATCACGCGCCGACAATCCGCCAGCCTCCCCCGCGAGATCGGCGAGATAGCGCGGCGGCGCGGTCAGGCCCAGCCAGTCACCGAACTGCTCGGGCGCATCGACCCGCCCGTCCGCACGCACGATCACCGCCAGCGCGGGGGAGGCTTGGAGAAGCGCTGTGAGCGAGCCGTTCTCCGCCACCGCCGCCGCCGCGTTCCGCTGCGCCAGCAACCCGCGATACAGGGCATAGATCGCCCCCATCAGCACAAGCGCGACGATCGCGCCCGCCATCAGGGGCTGCGCGGTGCTCATCACCGCGATGACTTGTCAAAAGGTCGACGCGGACATCGCATCAGCATTCCATATAGCGGCGCGAGGCGAATGGAAGAGCTTCGCGGCATTCGAGCCGACGTGAGATCGCCGGTCTCACACCAAAAAGGCCCGGCGACGGCCGGGCCTTTCCTTGACGGGCCAGCGCGCGAAGCGCCTCGCCTCAGAGCTTGACCGAGGCGCCGATATACATGAACCGACCGATGTTGTCGTAAACGCTTTGACCAAGGCTGGTGCCGAGAATGCCGTAAGGCGGCTTCTTGTCGGTCAGATTGTCGACGCCACCGTAGAAGCGGAACGTCTTGTTGACATCCACGGTCGCACGGATCGCGTGATAGAACACCGAAGGATAATATTCGACATCGGCATAATAGGGATCGAGCGGCGCAACCCCGTAGGTCTCGTGTTGCGATTCCCAATCCGTGATCGACTGACGACCGATATAGCGAAGCTGATAGCCGAGCGTGAAGTTGCTATGCGTGTAGTCCGCCGAGAAGGTAAACTTGTAGATGGGATCGCCAAGCTCACCCTTCACCCGGTCCGGCTGGCTGGGATTGTCGAGGTACGGATAATCGGTCCGCGTATCGACATACGTCCCGACGAAGCGGAGCGCGACCTTGTTCGAACCGCCGAAACTGCGGTTGTACGCAAGATCCACGTCGATGCCGCGTGCGTCCAGCGCCGCGAAGTTGACGACGCTCTGCAGCAGCGCGGGCCGCGCGAACAGGCCGTTGGCCTGACGCGGGTTGATGAGCTTGCAGAACTGGTTGTCGAGCGACGCGCCATCATAACACGCGTCGAGGATGGTCTGCGCGTCCACCGGGTTGATGACGTTGCTGATCTTCACATCATACCAATCGACGGTGAACGACAGGCCCGGCACGTAGCGCGGCTGGAAGATCGCGCCGACGGTCCAGCTCCGCGACTCTTCCGCCGTCAGATTGGGGTTGCCTCCCGACAGATACTCGGTGCTGCCCGCGCGTGCCACGTCATTGACGAAGTTCGCCGGCACGCCTGCCGCCGCGCAGTTCGCCGCACGGGTCGCCTTGCCCTTGTTGATGAAGTTCGCGTCGCACGGATCGTTAAGCAGATCGAAGTTCTGCGAGTTGGACGAATAGAGATCACCAAGCGACGGCGCGCGGACCGACTTCGAATAGTTCACCCGGAATTTCACGTCACGAATCGGCGCATAGATCGCGCCCGCATTGTAGGCGAAAACGGTTCCCGTCGACCCCTTATAGTCCGCGACCCGGCCCGCGCCGTTGATGGTCAGTTCGTGGACGAACGGCAAATCCTTCAGCAGCGGCAGTTCGAGCTCGCCATAAGCCTCCTTCACCTCGAACGACGGCGGGTTGAAGTCGGCGATGGCGTTGAAGAACGTGTCGCCGCCCTTGATGACATCGTCATAGGCCTGGAACGCCGTCTCACGACGATATTCGCCACCGATCGCGAACCGCACCGGACCGCCCGGCAACTCGAACAGTTGCGAGCTGTCGCCGACGAGGTTGGCGTTGACGTCGAATTCGGTCGCTTTTGCGCGGCTGGTCGAGGTCGTGTTGATGTAGTTCAGCGCCGCCTGGCTCGGCGCACCATTCCCGAACAGGTTGATCGGGACGCAAGCCGCGTCGGTGACCGTGACCTGGTTGACGCGGCAGACGATCTGCCCCGCGCCGTTGCGCACCGCGTCCGCCGCCTTCTGGAAGCGGGATTCGATGCGGTTGTTGTAGAACCGCGAGTTGCTGTGGAACTCGCCGTAATTGACCGAGACGTCGTATTTCCAGTCGGTGTTGAACGTCCCCTCGAAGCCGGCGACGATGCGGTAGGTGTCACGCCGATCGAATTCGTCGCGCGTGCCGAGATCATTATTGTTGCGATTGAGCCGGAAAAACTCGGACCCGGCCGGCAGCGCCGCGCGGATCGTCGCGGCGGCACCGGGTTGCAGATAGGCGTTGTCGAAGAAGATCGGCACGCCCGAACCGAGATAGGTGCTGGGATCAGCGTCCGGACCGCCCTGCTCGCCGCCCTGCCCGAAGGTTGGCTGACCCTGGCTGAACGCTTCGACGCGGACGAACTTCGCCTCGAAAAACGGCTTGAACCCCTCCGACACATCGAAATGCCCAAGCACATTGGCGACATAGCGCTTCAGCGAAGGATCGAGCGTGCCGCGATCGTTGAGCGTCGCGCCGCTGCCGCCCTGGTTGTTGTTCGACCCCGCCGGCCGGAAGTCCGTGCCGTAATTATATTCGTACAGCGAGCCATTGGGATTGAACCCGTAGATGCGCGGATATCCGTTCGGAAGGCAGCCGGCAGGCGCGCCGCCGCCGCACGAGCGTACGCCGGAGCCGTTATAGGCGATGAAATTGCCGCCATTGTCATAGCCGTAGCTGTGCACGCCGGTCAGGAAACGCCGGTCCGGGATGGTGTTGTCCAGACCCGGATTGTCGACCAACTGGAACTGGTTGCGCCCCGAAAACGCGCCGGTCAGATCGTCGCGGTCGGCATATGTCACCATATCCGAATTGTTGTATTCGAGGTTGACGGCGATGTTGCCCCGGCCATCCGCGAAATTCTTGCCGAACGTGCCCGACAGCCGCTGCGTACCGCGTCCGCCGCGTGAACTGATCCCGGTCTGGGCGTTGAGCGAAGCGCCGTCGAAGTTCCGCTTGAGCACGAAGTTGACGACGCCGGCCATCGCATCCGAGCCGTAAACGGCTGAACTGCCGCCCGTCACGATGTCGATGCGATCCACCAGGTCCGTCGGGATGGTGTTGACGTCCACAAGGAAGTCACCCGCCGACGACGTGATATGCCGTCGGCCGTTGACGAGAACGAGCGTACGAACCACGCCGAGGCCGCGCAGATCGAGGAAGTTGACGCCCGACGTCCCGATATACTGCGTCGAGTTCGACTGGCTGTAGGTCGAACGCAGCGACGGCATCGTGTTGAGAACGTCGCCGAGCACGATCGATCCCGTGCGGGTCACATCGGCGGCGGTCAGCGTCGTCACGGGGATCGGCGAGTCGAGCGTCGGCCGCGCGATGCGCGATCCGGTCACGACGATATCGGTAGGCGCTTCGTCGGCCGGCGCCGCGACACGCGGGTTCACATCTGTGCCCACAGCCGGGACAGGCTCGGAGGAGGTTTGCGCGAACGCTGGGCCGGAGGCCCCCGCAAGCGTCAGAGCGATGGCCGAAACGCTTAAAGCGAGACGATCACGACGGAAAAGGAACGCCGGCATTGGAAACCCCTGTTAATGAACCCCGGAAGCCCCCTCCCGATCATCATGACAATCCATTCACGAACGCGATGCAACCCGTCGGAAAAGATTGTGTCATTCTGTTGTAATGTTGCAACAAAAAGGGCGCCCCCGCCGGCAAGCGGGGGCGCCCCTAGAACGCTTCAATGCGTTCCGATCAGTACCGGTAATGATCCGGCTTGAACGGCCCCTCGACCGGCACGCCGATATAATCGGCCTGCTTCTGGCTGAGCTTGGTCATCTTCACGCCGAGCTTTTCGAGGTGCAGCGCCGCGACTTTCTCGTCGAGGTGCTTGGGCAGGACGTACACGTCGTTCTTGTAGTTCTCGGCCTTGGTGAACAGCTCGATCTGCGCGAGCGTCTGGTTGGTGAAGCTCGCCGACATCACGAACGACGGGTGGCCGGTCGCGTTGCCGAGGTTCACGAGGCGGCCCTTCGACAGCACGATGATCTGCTTGCCATCGGGAAACTCGACGAGATCGACCTGCGGCTTCACCTCGGTCCACTTGTAGTTCGACAGTGCCGAAATCTGAATCTCGCTATCGAAATGGCCGATGTTGCAGACGATCGCCATGTTCTTCATCGCCTTCATGTGATCGGCGGTGATGACGTCGGCATTGCCGGTGGCGGTGACGAAGATGTCCGAGCGGGTGACCGCCTCTTCCATCGTCACGACCTCGAAGCCTTCCATCGCCGCCTGCAGCGCGCAGATCGGGTCGACTTCGGTGACGAGCACGCGCGCGCCGCCGTTGCGCAGCGACTGCGCCGAACCCTTGCCGACGTCACCGAAGCCGGCGACCGTGGCGACCTTGCCGGCGAGCATCACGTCCGTGCCGCGACGGATCGCGTCGACGAGCGATTCCTTGCAGCCGTAGAGGTTGTCGAACTTCGACTTGGTGACGCTGTCGTTCACGTTGATCGCCGGGAACGGCAGTTCGCCCTTCTTCGAGATCGCATACAGGCGGTGAACGCCGGTCGTGGTCTCTTCCGACACGCCCTTGATGTTCTTGACGGTCTCGGTGAGGTAGCCGGGCTTCTTGGCGATGAACGCCTTCAGCGCGCGCTGCATCTCGACCTCTTCCTCATTCTCCGGCTCGGGCATGGTCTGGCCGGCCTCGAGCTTGGCGCCCCACAGCGCGAACATCGTCGCGTCGCCGCCATCGTCGAGGATCATGTTGCAGGTCTGGCCGTTGCCATCGACGTCCCAGTCGAAGATCGAGCCGACATAGTCCCAATAGTCCGCGAGGCTCTCGCCCTTGATCGCGAACACCGGCACGCCGGTCGCGGCGATCGCGGCGGCGGCATGGTCCTGCGTCGAGAAGATGTTGCAGGTCGCCCAGCGAACGTCGGCGCCCAGCGCGGTCAGCGTCTCGATCAGCACGGCAGTCTGGATCGTCATGTGCAGCGAACCGGTGATGCGCGCGCCTTTCAGCGGCTGCGACGCGCCGAACTCGCTGCGCAGCGCCATCAGGCCGGGCATTTCGGTCTCGGCGATGTTGATTTCGGCACGGCCGTAATCGGCGAGGCTGATGTCGGCGACGACATAGTCGTTCTTGCGGTCGAGTACGGTGGCCACGTGAGAAATCTCCGGTTTACGCGGTTGGATGGGGCGCGCTCTAGCGCGGGATCGGCTGCGGATCAAATATAAAGATGTCTTTATATGCTCTGTTTGGTTCCCCCGCGAAAGCGGGGGTCCAGAGCCGCAGGCGGTGTTGTCCGTGGTTCTGGACCCCCGCTTCGGCGGGGGAACTGAAAAGTTCGCGCGCCATGTCACATCCACGCACGCTACCTCGTCAGGTCAGCACAATCCCGAAGGAGCCTGACGATGACCACCCGCGTGAACTATCTCGCCGCCGCCCCCGAGCTGATGAAGGCGTGGTTCGCCTTCTCCGTCCAGGTCGCCGAAAGCGGCCTCGAAAAGCCGCTGCTCGAACTGGTCAAGATCCGCGCCTCGCAGATCAACGGCTGCGCCAACTGCCTCAACATGCACACCTATGAAGCGCGCCAGGCCGGCGAGACCGAGCAGCGCATCGCGCTGATCGCGGCATGGCATGACGCGCCGGTGTTCACGGATCGGGAGCGCGCCGCGCTCGACTGGACCGATCATCTGACGCAGATTGCCACCAAGCGCGCGCCCGACCATGTGTATGCCGCGCTCGCCGCGCAGTTCAGCAAGGAGGAACAGGTGAAGCTGACAATGGCGATCACCGTCATCAACGCCTGGAACCGGATCGCGATCGGCTTCGACATGTTCGATCCGAGCTACGGCTGGAAAGCGTGAGCGCCAGCGCCGCCGCGTTCGACGCGCAGCGGCCGATGCTGCTGCGCGTCGCCTACCGCATGCTCGGCTCGGTCGCCGATGCGGAGGATGTGGTGCAGGACGCCTGGCTGCGCTGGACGGCGGCGGATCGCGGCGACGTCGCCGTGCCCGCCGCCTTCCTGCGCCGCACGGTGACGCGGCTGTGCCTCGATCACCTCAAATCGGCGCGGGTACGGCGCGAAGACTATGTCGGCCAATGGCTGCCCGAGCCGGTCGTCGAGGATACACCCGAGGACGACGTGACGCTGCCGCTGATGCTCGCGCTCGAACGGCTGTCGCCGCTAGAACGCGCCGCCTTCCTGCTCCACGACGTGTTCGGCGAGAGTTTCGAGGATATCGCCGGCGCGCTCGGCCGCGACGCCGCCGCCTGCCGGCAACTCGCCGCGCGGGCACGCGCGCACGTCCGCAGCGAACGGCCGCGCTATCCGGTCGAGCGCGCACACGGACTCGAGATCGCGCGCGCCTTCTTCGCGGCGGCGCGCGGCGGCGAGATCGGCGCGCTCGGCGCACTGCTCGCCGACGATGTGGCGATGTATTCGGACGGCGGCGGCAAACGCCCGGCGGTGGCGCGAGTCCTTCATGGCGCGGACGAGATCACCCGCACCCACGCGGCGCTGGCGAAGCTCGCGCGCGGCCGCTCGGCCGAGTTGCTGCGTTACACCCTGGTCAATGGCCTGCCCGGCTTCATCACGCGCGAAGCCGACGGCATCTTGCAGACCACCGCGCTGTTGATAGAGCACGGGCGGATCAAGGCGATCTACGTGATGCGCAACCCCGACAAGCTCCGCCATCTCGCGCATCTCGACGCTTGACGCACACCGCTTGCGCCCCTGCCCCGCCCCGGCTAGGCGACAGCTTTAATGTCACCCTCCGATCATCGCCCCGCTTCGCAGATCGCCGGAAGCGCCGTCTTCCCGCATCGGCACCTCACCGGCATCGACGGCCTTCAGCCGCACGAGATCATGTTCCTGCTCGACGAGGCGGAGCATTGGGTCGAGGCCAACCGCAACCGCACCAAGAGCGACAAGCGGCTGGAAGGCCTCACCCAGATCAACGCCTTCTTCGAGAACAGCACGCGCACGCTGCTGAGCTTCGAGATCGCCGGCAAGCGGCTCGGCGCCGATGTCGTCAACATGCACGCCGCGCAGTCGAGCGTGAAGAAGGGCGAGACGCTGATCGACACCGCGATGACGCTCAACGCGATGCGCGCCGACGTGATCGTGATCCGCCATATGTCCTCGGGCGCGGTGCGGCTGATCGCGGGCAAGGTCGATTGCCCGGTTCTCAACGCGGGCGACGGCCAGCACGAACACCCGACTCAGGCGCTGCTCGACGCGCTGACGATCCGGCGGCGCCGCGGCCATATCGCCGGGCAGACCGTGGTGATCTGCGGCGATATCCTGCACAGCCGCGTCGCACGGTCGAACATCCTCGCGCTGACCGCGCTCGCCGCGCGCGTGCGCGTGTGTGCGCCCTCGACGCTGATGCCGGTCGATATCGAGAAGATGGGCGTCACCGCCTTCACCGATTTCGATGAAGCACTGGACGGTGCGGACGTGGTGATGATGCTGCGCCTGCAGAACGAGCGCATGTCGGGCGGGTTCATCCCCTCCAATAGCGAGTTCCATTTGCGCTACGGGCTCACCCCGGCGCGGCTGGCACGCGTACCGGAGGCGCTGGTGATGCATCCGGGGCCGATGAACCGTGGCGTCGAGATCGATTCGGCGGTGGCCGACCATCCCGGGCAATCAGCTATCACCGAACAGGTCGAAATGGGGGTGGCGGTGCGCATGGCCTGCCTTGATGTGTTGACGCGGCGTGCGCGCGGCGTGGAGGGCTGGGCATGAACCGCACTTTAGCACTGCTCAACGCCACGCTCGTCTGCCCGGTCGCGGGCGTCAGCAAGGGTGGTGTGCTGGTCGCGGGCGACCGCATCGCCGCGACCGGTCTGTTCGAAGTGCCCGAGGGCGCCGAGCGGATCGATTGCAAGGGCAAGCTGCTCGCCCCCGCGATCGTCGATCTCGGCGTGTTCGCGATCGATCTGCCGGCGTTCCATGCGGGTGGGATCGTGCGCGTCGGGCTGATGCCCGATCAGTCGCCGGTGCTCGACAACCCCGGCCTGGTCCAGCGCGCCGCGCTGATCGGCCGGCCCGATCTGTGGATTCACCCGATCGCCGCCGCGACACGCGGGCTGGCCGGCAAGGATCTCGCGGAGATGGCGATCAACCGTGAGGCCGGCGCGCGTGCGGTCGGCACCGGCGCGAACTGGATCGCGGACTCAGGCGTGATGCGCAAGGTGCTCGCGTATGCCGGCGATCTCGGGCTGACCGTGATCGCGCACGCCGAGGATGCCGGCGTCGCCGGGGCGGCGGTCGCGACGGCGGGCGAGACCGCGACGCGGATGGGCCTGCCCGCCGCGCCCGCCATCGCCGAGCCGCTCGCGATCGCGCGCGACCTGATGCTGGCCGAGGATACCGGCGCGGCGCTGCACATCCGCCAGGTGACCACCGCCGCCGGGTTCGATCTCGTCCGCGCCGCCAAGCGGCGCGGCGTGCGCGTGACCTGCGGGATCACGCCTGCCCATCTGTTCCTGTCCGATATCGCGATGAGCGACTTCCGCACCTTCGCGCGCCTCTCCCCGCCGCTGCGCGCCGAGAGCGATCGCCAGGCGGCGCTCGCGGCGGTGCGCGACGGCACGATCGACGTGCTGTGCTCGGGCCACGAACCGCGCGGACCCGAGGCCAAGCGCCTGCCCTTCGCCGATTCGGACGCCGGCATGGCCGGTGCGGAAACCTTGCTCGCGCTCGCGCTCGGGCTGGTGCGCGACGAGTTGGTGACGATCGACCGGCTGTTCGCGCTGCTCGCGCTCAACCCCGCCAAGGTGCTCGGCGTGCCGACGGGCATGCTCACCCCCGGCGCCCCCGCCGACGTGCTGCTGCTCGACGAACATGCGCCGTGGCAGATCGAGTCGGACCGGCTGGTCGCCAAGGCGGGCAACACCCCGTTCGACGGGCTGCCCGTTCAGGGCAAGGTGCTGCGGCTGTTCAAGGGCGGCGCGACGCTGGTCTGAGCTCAATCTCCGTTCGTGCCGAGTAGCGGCCGAGTAGCCCGCAGGGCGTATCGAGGTCGCGTATCGAGGCATAGGTGATCTGTGCTTCGATACGAGCTCTCGATAAGGTTTCGCCTACTCGATCTCTACTCGGCACGAACGGGGAGACTTCAAGCCTCGAAGCCCGGCGACAGCCGCTCTGCCTTGCGCAACGACGCCGCCCAGACCAGTTCGGCGGTCGAGCGTTCGCCCTGGAGCGGGTTGCGCGGGCGCGCCATCTGGCGGCGCACCTCGTCCTGCGCGGCTTGCGGCGCGATCAGCACATGGTCGCGGCCGACGCTCAGCGTGCGGACCTGCGCGGTGCAGGCGGTCTCCAACTGATGGATGTTGGTCCACGCCTCGCCCGGTGACGCGCCGAGCGCGAGCGTGCCGTGGTTGCGCAACAGCATCAGCTTGGTCTCGCCGAGATCGGCGACCAGCCGCTCGCGCTCGTCGAGGTTGAGCGCGACGCCTTCATAATCGTGATAGCTCAGCCGCGGGATGATCGCGAGCGCGCGCTGATTGAGCGGCAGCAGCCCCTCGGCATGCGCCGACACCGCCATCCCGTCGGGGCTGTGGAAATGCGCGATGAACAAGGCATCCTCGCGCGCGCCGTGGATCGCGGAGTGGATGACGTACCCGGCATAGTTGATGCCATACTCGTTAGGCTCGACCAGAGTCCCCTCGAGATCGATTTTGACGAGGCTCGACGCGGTGATCTCGTCGAACCCGAGGCCATAGGGGTTGATGAGGAAATGATGCTCCGGCCCCGGCACCCGCGCGGAGATATGGGTGAAGATCAGATCATCCCAGCCGTTGATCGCCGCGAGCCGGTAGAAAGCGGCGAGATCGACGCGCGTGCGCCATTCCGCTTCGCTCCAGCGCGTGCGCGTTTCCTGGAAAGCCGTTGCCATGATGAACCTCCTTGTGGATCAATTGGCGGCGAGCGACTGGAACAGCCCCTTGCCGACATTGGTATCGAACGCCTCGCCGATCGGGCGCTTGGCCGTGATGAGACCGGCAGCCTCGAACCGTTTGGCGATGACGCGCTCATGTTCGACGATGCCGCCGTCGATCGGCACCGAGATGCGGTTGTTGCGATCGAAGCTCGCGCGCGCAATGTCGAGCGGCAGCCCGGTCTCGCGCGCGAGCACCTGCGCGAACGCATCGGGATGCGCGCGCGCCCAATCAAGCGCCTTGGCCTCGCGCTGAAGGAAATCACGCATCAACGCCGCCTTGGGCGCGATCGCGGCGGCATGCGCAACCTCGAAGCTGACCGGCAGTTCGTAATCGCGCGCATCGACGACGGTCCGCGCACCTTCCTTGATCGCGACGCTGATATAAGGCGGCCAGATCGCCCAGGCATCGACCGTGCCATTGTCGAACGCGGCCTTGGCGTCGGCGGGCGCAAGGAACGTCACCTTGACGTGATCGGCCGGGATCTTCGCGCGTTCGAGCGCTTGGAGCAGGATGTGATGCCCGATCGAACCGCGCGTGGTCGTCACGGTCTTGCCGACCAGATCGCCGACCGCGCGGATCGGCGACCCCTTGCGCACGATCACGCCGAGCGCGTCGCGCGGGTTACCGGCGGTCGCCAGCGCCCCCACCGCCTTCACCGGCGCGCCGCTCTGATAGGCGAAGATGAACGGCGCGTCGCCGGCCAGCCCAAGGTCGGCCGCCCCCCCTCCGACTGCCTCCATCAGCGGCTGGGCGGCCGGGAATTCGGACCATTCGACGCGATACGGCGCATCCTTGAGCACGCCCGCCGCCTCCATCATCGCGCGCGTCGAGCCCTTCTGGTTGGCGACGCGCAGGACGGCGGTGTCGGGACTGCCGCTACATGCCGCCAGCGTGAACAGTGCGAGTAACATCGCGAACACCCCACCACCGTTCGCCCTGAGCTTGTCGAAGGGCATGCCAAGCGGGGTTCGGCGCGTTTGGCGCACGTGCTTCGACAAGCTCAGCACGAACGAATGGAGAGGGCCGGTGTTGAAAGCCATCTTAGCCCGCAAGCGCCAGGCTGAGCTTCTCGCGCTCGGCGACCTTGCGGCGCACCAGCGGCAACAGCTCGCGCCCATAATCGATCGCGTCGCCGAGCGGATCGAAGCCGCGAATCAGGAAATGGTCGATGCCGATGTCCCAATATTCGAGCATGCCGTCCGCGACCTGTTCGGGCGTGCCAACCAGCCCGGTGCTGTTTCCCGCCGCCCCGGTCAGTTGCGCGACTCCCGTCCACAACCGCGTGTCGCGGCGGGTCGCGCTTGCGGTGTCGAGCAGCCGCAGCGATCCGGCGTTGGGCGGACGGTGGCCGCTGATCGGCAGGCCCGCCGCTTCGCGGTTGGCGCGGACCTGTTCGACGATGGCGTCGGCCTTCTTCCACGCCGCTTCCTCGGTATCGGCGATCACCGGGCGCAGCGACAGCGAGAAGCCGGGGCGGCGGCCATAGCGCGCCGCCGATGCGCGCACCCGGCGCACCGTTTCGCCGACCTGCTCGAGCGTCTCACCCCACAGCGCGTAAACGTCGGCGTGGCGGCCCGCGACCTCGATCGCCTCGTCGGAGGATCCGCCGAAGAACACCGGCAGATTGTCGGGCTTGATCGCGCTGAACGCCTGCCGCACTTCGTAGAAGCGGCCCGAATGGTCGAACGGCTTGGCCGCCGTCCATTCGTTGCGCAGGACGGTCAGATATTCGTCGGTGCGCGTGTAGCGCTCGGCCTTGTGCGTGCCGGTATCGCCGTCACGCGCCATCTCTTCGTCGGCGCCGCCGGTGATGATGTGCACCGCGACCCGCCCGCCCGAAAGCTGGTCGAGCGTGGCGAGCTGGCGCGCGGCCACGGTCGGCTGCGTGAAACCCGGCCGGTGCGCGACCAGGAAGCCGAGCGTGCTGGTGATCGCGGCGGCATGCGCGGCGACGATCTGGCTTTCCGGGCTGTTCGAGCCGAACGGGATCAGCACGCGATCGAACCCGCCCGCCTCCTGCGCCTTCGCGGCCGCCTCGACATAGTCCTTGTCGAGCACGCGGCTGCGCACCGCTTCCTGCGTTTCGGAGCCGTTGTTGAACCCGATGTAACCGATGAACTTTACGCTCATGGAATGTCTCCCTTGGAGCAATGTCAGATGACGTAGAAACCGTGGGTGCCGTCGTTCTGGAGCTGCGCGACGAGGCCATATTCCCAGTCGAGATAGGCCTGCATCGCCGCCTGCTTGTTGTCGGTGCCCTCGTAGGGGCGCTTGTAGCGGCCCTCCGGCCCGCGCGGCGCGGGTGCGCCGTCGGGCCCGGTTTCGAGCGTGCCGGTGAAGTCGGCGTCGAGCACGAACACGTCCCAGCCGAGCTGCGCCAGCCACGACGCGGTCATGTCGGCGCGCGGACCGAGATCGTCGGAGAGCACGATGCGCGCGCCGCGCACCGGCGCGTAATGGTCGGTCTCCTGCACGAGCTGCCCGCCCTGCGCGTTGCGGAAACCCGGCAGATGCCCGTTGGCGAAGACATCGGGCTGGCGCACGTCGTACAGGTAGAGCGTGCGCGTGGTGTCGGCCTTGAGCACCTCCAGATCGGCCCAGGTCAGCCGCTTGACGCCGGCGCGGTACGCGACGCTGCGCGCGGTGACACGGGCCTCCTCGGCGCTCTCGCCAGCGGGCTCGGGAGCGGTGCGCGCCTGGCCGGTCTCGAGCGACTGGCCGGCGAGCGTCCAGCCGATCGTGCCGTTGCGCAGCGCGAACACCTTGTTGGGCAGTTTCGCGTTGATGAGCGATTGCGCGCCGATGATGCTGCGCGTCCGCCCCGCGCAATTGACGATGATCGTCGTGTCGGGGTCGGGCGCGGCGGCGCGCGCGCGCAGCACCAGCTCGGCGCCGGGCGAACTCTGGCCGCCGGGGATGCTCATCGTGTGATATTCGTCGTAACGGCGCGCATCGAGGATCGCGATGTCGGCCTTCTCGGTGATGAGTGCCTGCACCTCCTCGGCGGGAAGCGAGGGGGTATGGCGGTTGTGCTCGACCAGCTCGCCGAACGCCTTGGAGTAGCTGTTGACGTCCTCGAACAGCTCGTATCCAGCCTCGCGCCACCCCGCGAGCCCGCCTTCGAGCGTCCGCACATCGGTAAAGCCGAGCGCCTGGAACGCCGCAACGGCGTCGGCGGCGAGACCCTCGCCGTTATCGTACACGACCACCAGAGTGTCGAGCCGGGGAATGCGCCAACGCGCCTCCACCGCGATCCGCCGCAGCGGGATCTGCGCCGCGAACAACGGATGGCCGAGCGCGAACGCCGCCTCCTCGCGCACGTCGATCAGCGCGATCTCGTCGCCGGCGAGCAGCGCGCGGCGGATGTCCTGCGGGGTGATATTGGTCATGAACGATCCCAGATGTTGGGGAGCACGCCGTTGGCGTATCCCGAGATGAAGCGTTTGGGGGTGCCGTCGGCGGCGTAGGTGGCGCGCTCGACCGCGCCGATGTTGCCGCCATAAACGTGGATGCTGACCGAGGGGCCGTCGTCGCGCCCGTTGGCGACGCGGTGGATGTCGCCGATGTCGGGGCCGACCGCCTCGACCTTGCCGGCTTCGAGCAGGACTTCGTCCCCCGTCGGCACGACCGCGCCGTCCTCAAGGCGAACATAGCGTTGCACCCGCTCGGCGCCGCGCAGCACACCGACCAGCCCCCAGACGCGGTGGTCATGCACCGGCGTCGCCTGCCCCGGCCCCCACACGAAGCTGACCACGCTGAAGCGTTCGCGGCTGTCGCAGTGGAGCAGATATTGCTGGTAGCGCTCGGGGCTGGGCACCGCGAACGCATCGGGCAGCCAGTCGTCGCGCGCGATCAGCCGCCCGAGCAGCGCCGATCCGGTCGCGAGCACCTCATGCTGGTGGCGGCTGGTCTCGATCAGCTCGGCGAGCCGCGTCACGAAATCGCGCAGCGGCGCGGTATCGGACGCCGCCGTGATCGGGCTGATCGCGTTCACGCGCGCACGCGGGCGAGATGGACGACGCCCTCCTCCGCCGCCGGCGCGCGCTCGACGCCGAGATGCCCGAGCAGCGTGTCCCGCAGGCTCCGCGCGAGTCCGGTGCGGTCGCCGCGCTCGGCGGTGATCCGTTCCTCGGCGACGATGCGGCCGCCGTCGAGCACCAGCACACGATCGGCGAGCGCGATCGCCTCATCGACGTCATGCGTCACCAGCAGCACCGCCGGGCGGTGCGCGCGCCACAGCGACAGCACGAGATCGTGCATGCGGATGCGGGTGAGCGCGTCGAGCGCGGCGAACGGCTCGTCGAGCAACAGCAACTGCGGCTCGCGCACCAGCGCGCGCGCCAGCGCGACGCGCTGCGCCTCGCCACCCGACAGCGTCAGCGGCCAGGCGTCGAGCCGGTGGCCGAGCCCGACCTCGTGCAGCGCGCGTTCGGCGCGTTCGCGGATCGTCCCGCCTTTCAGCCCCAGCGCGACGTTGCGCCACACGGTCTTCCACGGCAGCAGCCGCGCGTCCTGGAACACCACCGCCCGCGCCGAGGGCACCGACACGTCCTGTCCGCGCACCTCGTCCATGCCGGCGAGCGTGCGCAACAGCGTGGTCTTGCCCGACCCCGAGCGGCCGAGGAGCGCGATGAACTCGCCCGGTGCGATCTCCAGGTCGAGACAATCGATGATCGTGTTGGCGCCGAAGCGCCGGGTGAAGTTGCGCAGCCGCACGGCGGGGGCCGGCGCATCCGCCGTCTTGGCGAGCAGGAAGCCTCGGGCGACGTCCATCAGTTTTGCTCCACGATGCTGGGGCGCCATGCCAGGGCGCGGGTTTCGACGGCGCGCACGATCCAGTCGGCGCCCAGGCCGAGCAGCGCGTAGACCATCAGGCAGACGACGATGATGTCGGTGCGCATGAAATCGCGCGCGTTGTTGATGAGATAGCCAAGCCCGGCCGAGGCGTTGATCTGCTCGGCGATGACCAGCACGATGATCGCCACCGACAGCGAGAAGCGCAGCCCCACCAGCAGCGAAGGCAAAGCCGCGGGCAAGATGACGTGCTGGATCAATTCGATCCGGCTGAGGCCGAAGCTGCGCGCCGCGTCGATCAGCCGCGGATCGACCGCACGGATGCCGCTGTACAGGTTGAGATAGACCGGGAACACCGTGGCGAAGGCGATCAGCGCGATCTTGGTGGTCTCGCCAATGCCGAACCACACGATGAACAGCGGCGACAGCGCTACCACCGGGATGGTGCGCTTGATCTGCATGAGCGGATCGACCGTGATCTCCCCCGATCGCGACAGCCCGGCGACCAGCGCGAGCACGACCCCGACGCCGATCCCGATCGACAGCCCGATCGCCGCGCGCCCGAACGACACCAGCAGGTTGCTCGGCAACTCGCCCGAGGCGATCATCGCGAACAGCGCACCGAGCACGGCGGACGGCGCGGCGAGCGTGCGTTCGGGGATCAGCCCAGTGCGCGAGCCGAGTTCCCACAGCAGCAGCAGCACGAGCGGCGAGAGCCAGCGCCCGAGCAGCCGGGCCGGAAATCTGAACGATAAAGCGTGCCGGCGCGGGGCACTCAGGGCATAAGCGGTCATGTCTGGCCGTCCCAAAGGTCTGGAGGCCCGAGGCAACAGCAGAATGCCTAGCGGTTCAATCGAGTTTACCGAGGGTACGTATAAGCATCGCTCATACATCCTACGAACCTCGTTTTTACAATCACTTATATCGCTTCACAGCACTCTGGCGCCGGGCAAAGAATAAGTTTGCACCGCTCAATGCATAGTACATTGGTAGGAGTTCGTTCCTGATCGATACTCGGCGCGGCGAGCCGCCGATCACCGATGAAGGACACCCATGCCCGTCAACCTGCCGACGACCTTGCTGCGCAGCTTCGTGGCGATCGTGGATTCGGGCTCGATGCTCAACGCCTCGGAACAGGTGTTCGTCACGCAATCGGCGCTCAGCCTCCAGATCAAGCGGCTCGAGGAGTTGCTGCAACAGGCGCTGTTCGTGCGCGAGGGGCGGCGGCTGACGCTCACCCCGGCGGGCGACATGATGCTCGATTATGCGCGGCGCGTGCTCGATCTGCACGACGAGGCGATCGCGGCGATCAACACCGGTCGGTTCGCCGGTCCGGCGCGGGTCGGGATGGTGCAGGATTTCGCCGAAAGCCTGCTCACCGGGCTGCTCGCGCGCTTCTCCGAACTGCACCCCGACGCGCAGATCTACGCGCGGGTGGCGGGCACCGCCGAGTTGCAGGGGCTGCTCGAACGCCGCCAGCTCGATATCGTGCTCGGCTTCGCGGCGGGCGGCGATCCGACCGCGATCACCACCGCGCCGATGAGCTGGTACGGCGACGCCGATCTGGCGCGGCGCAACGTCATCCCGCTCGCGGTGCTGGAGCCGCCGTGCCGTTTCCGCGAGGCTGCGATCCGCGCGCTGGAAGAGGCTGGCCGCCCCTATCGGATCACCGTCGAGACGCCCAACCTCACCACGCTGCGGTCGGCGGTGTCGGCGGGACTCGGCCTCACCTGCCGCACGCATCTGTTCCTGCGGGACGTCGCGCCGGTCGCGCCGCTCCCCCTCCCCGATCTGCCGCGCGTCGCCTGTATCCTCCAGACCGCCGAAACGCTCGACGGCGCCACCCAGCGCCTCGCCGATCTCGCGCGCGAGACCGTGCTGGCGCTGGGATAGCCGCAGGAACGGAAAATATTGGGAATCCTCATCGGTCGCGCGCGGCTTCTCGTTGGCCGCGCGCGCGCTGGGCTCGCTACGCTTCAGGCAATGAGGAGGCACGACCGATGACCGAGACCTTGAAGGCGGCCTATGCCGCATTGCAGGCCGAGCGTGAGCGCGACTGGGCACCCGAGCAACTCCGTGCGAACGCCGCGACGCGGGCGGCGCTGGTCCGGGACTATAATCCGCGCCATCACGCGCAGGTCGGCGAACTGGTCGACGATTTCACGCTGACCGCCGAGGACGGCACCGCGATCCGCCGCGACGATCTGATCGCGCACGGGCCGGCGGTGCTGATCTTCTATCGGTTCGGCGGCTGCCCGGCCTGCAACGTCGCGCTGCCCCGCTACGACCGCAGCCTCTCGCCCGTGCTGGCGCGCGCGGGGATCCCGCTGGTCGCGGTCAGCCCGCAGGCGCCGGTCGATCCGGCGCTGCGCGCGCGGCACGGGTTGAGCCTCACGCTCGCCTCCGATCCGAACAACGCGCTCGGCGACTGGCTCGGCATAACCTTCACGCCCCAGGACACACCGGCGATCGCCCCCGGCCAGAGCTGGATCGGGTCGATCACCGGCACCGGCACATGGGTGCTGCCGCAACCGACCGTCCTGGTCCTCGATCGCGCCGCGCAGGTGCGCTTCATCGCGGTCAGCCCGGACTGGATGGACCGGCCCGAACCCGAGGCGATCCTGGCGGCGTTACCGGAGGCGGGCATAGCGGCGGCTGCCTAATCCACCGTTCGTGCTGAGCTTGGCGCAGCACGAACGGCGATTTCAACACGCCGGTCGGCCTCAATATCCCCGTACCGGATCGACGATATCGCTTGGCGCCTCCCCGCGCGCGAAGCGGCCGAGATCGTCCGCGACCTTCTCGCTCAGCCGGTGGCGGACCAGCAGATAGTTGGACGAGACATGCGGCGTCAGCCGCACGCGCGGATGCGTGTAGAGCGCATGGCCATCGGGCAGCGGCTCGGGTTCGGTCACGTCGAGCGTGGCGAAATCGAGCCGCCCCGCATCGAGCGCGGCGATCAGCGCGTCCTGATCGATCACCGATCCGCGCGCGACGTTGATGAGGTGCGCGCCCGGCTTCGCGCGCGCGAACATCCGCGCGTCGAACAGCCCGCGCGTCGCGAGCGTCGCCGGCACCGCGATGACGATATGATCGGCCTCGGCGACGACGCTTTCCACGCTGTCGAGCAACGCCACCCCCGTGACAGCCGCCGGCCCGCTACCGCGCCGCACCGCCACCACGCGCGCGCCGAGCGCGATCGCGCGCCGCGCCACCGCGCCGCCGATCGCGCCGAGCCCGACGATCCCGATCGTGCTGCCGCCGACCCGCCCGAGCATCGCCGGCCGCCAGTCGGCACGCGCATGAACCGTCACCGCGTCGAGGTTCTTCGCGCGCGCGTAGATCGCGGCGATCACATAATCGGCGATCTCGTCCGACGCGACGCCGCGCCCGCAGGTGACGAGCGGCGCGTCGAGCAGCCAGGGCGGATAGAAATCGATCCCCGCCGACGCGCTATACACCCAGCGCAGCCGCCCCGGCCACGCCGCCGGGCGCGCGCGGTGCTGGTGGCCGCGCCACGCCGGCGAGGGCCGCACCAGCAGGATATCGGCCTCGCGCGCCGCCTCCCACGGCTCATCCTCGGGCACGGCGATGACGCGCGGGGCCAGCGGATGCGCGGCGAGGCCAGCGTTGAAATCGGCCTCCATCTGGCTGGCGATGACGAGCGGCGCGGTCATAGCGCCAGCGCCGCGCGACCCGCCGCGGTCAGGATCGTGTCGTTCTGCGGCGAGTGGATGCGGCTGCACAACACGTCGCGATAATGGCGTTCGAGCGGATTGTTGCGGGTCAGCCCGGGATTGCCGGTCAACTCCAGCCCGATCTCGACCGCGCGGATCGCGTTGCCGGTCGCCGTCCATTTGACGATGTTGAGTGCGTTGGCGGTGATCGCCCCGCCCGCATCGACGCTGGCGGCGGCGGTCTCGATCAGCGTGCGGTTGATCTGCAACAGCCCTTCGATCTCGCCCACCTTCTCCTGGAAACGCGGCAGCGTCGCGAGGCTCGCGCCGAGGTTGCTCGGCACGCGGTCGTTCAGATAGCGCACCAGCCAGTCCCGCGCCGCGCGCGCGACGCCGTCGTAGATCGTCGAGATCGACAGCGCGTTCCACGCCGCCTGCGTGATGTCGCCGGGGATCGGCGCCCAGTCCTCCGGCCGCCGCAGATCGACCGCATGCGCGAGCGGCACGGGCGTATCGGCGAAGCGCACCTCATGGCTCACCGTCGCGCGCATGCCGAGATGATCCCACACCGGCACGATCGTGATATTGGGCGAATCCGAGCGAACGAGAAAGTTGCCGACGCGCGGGCTCTCCTCGTCGGTCCTCGCCCAGACCGCGAACCAGTCCAGCCCGGTCGATCCGGTCGAATAGATCTTCTCGCCGGTGATCGCCCAACCGTCGGGGGTGCGGCGCGCGATCGTCTTCGGCAGGCCGCCGCGCACCGGCGTGCCGAGTTCGGGTTCGACGCGCAAGCCGCCGATCAGCCCGCGCCCCGCGACCGCCTCGCGCGCCAGCCGTTCGTAGAGACCCGCCGGCCACGCGCGCGTCTTCGCGGGGGCGGCGTGATAGCCATAGGTCATGAACAGGATCAGCGCGGTCGAGGGCTCGCCCTTCGCGACCGCGCCGAGCACCGTCAGCGCCTCCGTCAGCCCCGCCCCGCCGCCGCCGAGCGCGCGCGGCACGGTCAGCCCGATCAGCCCTTCTCGCGCGAGAAAATCAAAATTCTCGCGCGGGAATACCGCCGCGCGGTCGACCGCGCCGGCGGTCTCGGCGAGCGTGGCGGTGATGTGGTCGAGCCGCTCTGGCGACGGGATCGTCGCGGGCTCGGCGGCGAGGACGCTGGCCATTCTACAATGCCTTTTCGATGATGGGATTGAAGCGGTCGTCCCACAGCGCGCGGATATCGACCTTGCCGTGCACCTGCCCCGCCTTGGCGAAGACGCGCGCGACCTCCTCCTGCGAGGCGATCGCCGCCTCGGTGACCGGGCGCAATTCGTAAACCGCGCTCCTGCGCGCGAACTGGTCGCGCACATAGGCCACTGGCACGCCGATATCCTCGGCGATGATGCCGGCCCATTGGTCCTGATGCGTGGCGGCCCACACATAGGCGCGGCGCAGCAGCGTCAGATATTCGCCGATGATCTTGACCCTGGCCGGATCGGCGAGCGCATCGACATGCGCCGAAACGATGTAATTGCCCGAGAGGAAGCCGAGCGCGGTCTTGAGGATGCGCGCGCCCTCGGTCGCGATCGCGCGCTGGATCGGGAAGCCGTAGATCGCCCAGGCGTCGACCGATCCGCGCGAGAACGCCGCCGCCCCGTCCGACACGCCGACCGCGACCGGGGTGATGTCGGCCCAGCTCAGGCCCACCGACTCGAGCATCTTGATGAGGAAATATTGGCTCGTCGTCGCCCGCACATAGGCGACGCGCTTGCCCTTGAGATCGGCGAGCGAGCGGATGCGAGACCCCTTGGGCACCAGCACCACCTGATTGTTGACGTCGCCATGCTGGACCGCGATCTGGCGGAAGCTGTGGATGTTGGACGCGGCGGCGAAGACCGGCGGAATTTCGCTCATCCCGCCGAAATCGAGCGATCCGCCGTTGAACGCCTCCACCACCTGCTGGCCCGACTGAAACTCGCTATACTCGAGCCGGAAGCCCTCGGGGCTGATCCCGGCGGATTTGAACAGCAGCCGCGCATCGCCTTCACCGCGCCCGATCACCGCCAGCCGCAGCGTCGGCTCGGCGTTCGCGGTGCCGGCATGGCAGCCGGTGACGACCAGCGCGCCCGCCGTCACCATCGCCCCGCGCAGCAGCGTGCGGCGGTCGATCGCGAAGCCGTGCGATGCGGCGGAACCAGGCTGGAAGGAAATGACGGCACCTCTCGTGACAGGGGATGCGGGCGACGCTATCGGCACCCCGGCGGCGCCATCAAACAAGTAATCCTTGGCCCTTATGAGCCTCGCTCAACCCGAATTCCGGGTCCGCCGCCCCGCACGCTTATAAATCCCATCAAATCCGTGGAGATAACACGGATCGCCCGCCCGCCGCCGATCTGCGATAGAGGTCCGAACGACGATTCGGTTTGGCATAAGGTGGGCATGGCGAAGAGCATCGCGATCATCGGCGGCGGTTTCTCGGGCACGCTCGCCGCCATCAACCTGCTCCGCCATTGCGAGTCGCGGCTGGTGCTGATCGAGCGGCAACCGCTCGCCGGCGAGGGGCTCGCCTATGGCGCGGCCCACCCGGCGCACCTGCTCAACGTTCGCGCCGCCAACATGAGCGCCTTTCCCGACGATCCCGGCCATTTCCACCGCTGGGTCGCGGCGCAGGCGCCGGGCGGCGATCCCAACCCGTTCGTCCCCCGGCTGCGCTACGGCGACTATCTGCGCGAACTGCTCGATGCCGCGCGCCACGCCGCCGAAGGCCGGCTGGAGATCATCCGCGGCGACGCGGTCGATGTGATCCGCGACGGCGGCACCACGCACGTCATCCTCGACGATGGCCGCCGGATCGACGTGGATACGGCGATGCTCGCGATCGGCAATCTCCCGCCGCACACCCAGCCGGGCACCGCCGGCCTGCCCGAACGTGTGTATGCGCCCGACCCCTGGGCGCCGGGCGCGCTCGACGGGCTGGGCGAGGATGACACCGTGCTCGCGCTCGGCACCGGGCTGACGATGGTCGATGTCGTGCTCGCGTTGCGCGCGCGGGGGTTCGGCGGGCGCATCGTCGCCATGTCGCGGCGCGGGCTGCTGCCGCATCCGCACGCCGCCGCCGCGCCCCCGCCCGATCCGCTCGACGAGCGCCCGCGCGAGACCGGGTCCGCGCTGCTGCGCCGCGTGCGGGCACGCGCCCGCGCGATCGGCTGGCGCGCCGCGATCGACGAGTTGCGCCGCTTCACCCAGGATATGTGGCGCGCGGCGAGCGACCACGAACGCGCGCGCTTCCTCCGCCACCTGCGGCCGTGGTGGGACGTTCACCGCCACCGCCTCGCCCCCTCGGTCGCCGAGGCGCTCGCCGATTTGCGCGACAGCGGCGCGCTCACCGTCGTCGCGGGCAAGATCGTCGCGACCGCCGCCGACGACCACGGACTCTCCGTCACCTGGCGCCCGCGCGCGAGCGCCGCGCCCGAGACGGTGCGCGTGGCGCGGATGATAAACTGCACAGGCCCGCAGGGCGACCTGCTGCGCGCCGAGGAGCCGCTGCTCCGCAATCTCGTCGCGCGCGGCACGCTGCGCCCCGACGCACTACGCATCGGCATCGACGTCGACGCGCAAAGCCGCACCATCGCCGCCGACGGCACCAGCAACGCCTGGCTGTACGCGCTCGGCCCGATGACACGCGGCGCCTTCTGGGAGATCGTCGCCGTCCCCGACATCCGCGTCCAGAGCTGGTCGGTCGCCCGCCGCCTCGCCAACGCGCAATGGGTCGGCGGCGAAGGGCTGTAGTCCGGCGCACCGAATCCCGTTCGTGCTGAGCGAAGTCGAGGCGCCGGCGCCTCGGTCCGCCCCTCGACTGCGCTCGGCACGAACGGAGGTAAGCCCGGGACGAACCTGGGCAGAAGCAAAACTTTCGCCCGGCCAATCAACCAGCGTGTTGAAACTCCCATCAGCAACGTGGACATTCGATCGCGACGAAGATCGAAGAGGCGCGGACGTCAGTGGGTATCGAAGCGACATCATGGCCGGAGCCGGCGGCGCTCGACGATGCGGTCGCGGCGCTGCGCGCGGCGCGGATCGACTATCGTACCGATCTGCGCGGCGGGCGCACCCCGGTGCCGCTGTTCCCGTCATCGGCCCGGCTCGCCAGCGCGATCGAACATCTCTCCGGCGCGCTCTACCCGCGCCGCATCGGCGATTTCGCCGGCCCGGAGTCGCAGGAGGATGGGTTCGTCGCCGATCGGCTCGCGCTTGGGCTCGACGTGCTGCGCGGCGAGATCGCCAAGGAACTCGCCTATTGGCAGGACGAGACCGCGACGCCGTTCGATCCCGAACAGCCCGAACTCATCACCCGCCTGTTCGCCGCCACCCTGGGGGACATCCGCCGGCTGATCGACGCCGATGTCGAGGCGGCGTTCCTCGGCGATCCCGCCGCGCGCAGCGTCGATGAGATCCTGATCTGCTATCCCGGCGCGATCGCGGTGCGCTACCACCGCATCGCCCACGAACTCCACGCGCTCGGCGCACCGATCGTCGCGCGGATCATCTCGGAGATCGCCAACAGCCGCACCGGCATCGACATCCATCCCGGCGCGACGATCGGGCCGAGCTTCTTCATCGATCACGGCACCGGCGTCGTGATCGGCGAGACCGCGATCATCGGCGCGCGCGCCAAGCTCTACCAGCATGTCACGCTCGGCGCGCGCAGCCCGCTCGGGCTGACGCATGTCACGCCGCGCGAACGCTATGCGCGCCATCCCGTGCTCGAGGACGACGTGACGATCTACGCCGGCACCACGATCCTCGGCCGCGTGACGATCGGCCGGGGCGCCACGATCGGCGGCAATGTCTGGCTGCTCGAGGACGTGCCGCCCGGCAGCGTCGTGACCCAGCCCGCCGCGCGCGTGGCCGATCGCGACACCGCCGATGCGCTGCGCGCGGCGCTCTCCGGGCGCAATCCTTGAGCGCTTGGTCCAATCCCTGGCCGCGCCAGTCGGGTTGCGCGCGGCGCCCGGTGATCGGCGTGCTCTGCTGCAACGAATTCTCGCAGCGCCCGGTGCAGGCGGTGGCGACGCGCTTCGTCCAGCCGCTCGCCGATTACGCGGGCGCGGCGGTGGTGCTGATTCCGGCGGTGTCGGATGCGTGCGACGCGCTCGCGCTGGTCGATCGGCTCGACGGGCTGTTGCTGACCGGATCGCGCTCGAACGTCGCCGCCACGCGCTACGGCGCCGTCCGCGAGGATAATGGGCCGGTCGACGAGCAGCGCGACGAGGTCGCGCTCCGCCTCGCCGCGCACATGATCGAAGGCGCGCGCCCCGTGTTCGGCATCTGCCGGGGTTTGCAGGAACTGAACGTGCTGTTCGGCGGCACCCTCACCGATGCGCTCGACGACGTGCATCATTGCGGCCTCGCCGACGGCACGCAGTACGAACGCCATTTCGACCATCGCCACGATCTCACGCTCGCCCCCGGCGGGATGTTGCGCGATCAGGCTGGGCTCGCCGCCGAAACGGTCAATTCGGTGCATCACCAGGGCATCGACCGGCTCGGCCACGGCCTCACCGTCGAGGCGACCGCCGCCGAGGACGGGCTGATCGAAGCCTTTTCCGCCCGCCCCTGCGGCGCCGACGTGCTCGCGGTGCAGTGGCATCCCGAATGGGACATCGGCACCAGCCGCGCGAGCCGCGCGTTCTTCGACCGGATCGGCACGGCGCTCTCCATCAATGTAAGGACGATATCATGACCGAGGTCCGCCGCCTCTCCTTCCCCTTCGGCGCACAGGTCGCGCTCGGCATGGCCGCCGGCATCGCACTCGGCGTGGTCGCGCGCGGCTATGCGACGCCCGACGCGCCCGGGCCGCTGGCGGAGGCGCTGCGCATCATCGGCGAAAGCTTCGTGCAATTGCTCAAGGCGCTGGTCGCGCCGCTGGTGTTCACCGCGATCGTCGCGTCGATCGCCGCGCTGCGCTCGCTCGACAATGCCGCGCGGCTGGTGACATCGACACTGGTCTGGTTCGCTATCACCGCCGCGATCGCGGTCACGATCGGCATCACGCTCGGGGTGACGATCCAGCCGGGGCTTCACGCCGGGGTCGAACGCGCCGCGGCGGTGCGGCCCGACACGACCGGAAGCTGGCTTGATTTCCTGCGCGGGCTGATCCCCGCCAACGTGCTGGGCTTGAGCGCCTCGACCACGATCAAAGGTGAAGCGGTCAAGACGGCGCTGTCGTTCAACGTGCTGCAACTGATCGTCGTCGCGGTCGCGATCGGCGCGGCGGCGGTGCGCGTGGGCGAAGCCGGCGCGCCGTTCCTCGCCTTCAACGCATCGGCCTTGGCGATCTTCCGCCGGCTGCTGCGCTGGGTGGTGCGGCTGACCCCGATCGGCACCGCCGCGCTTCTCGGCAACGCGATCGTGCATTACGGCTGGACGTCGCTGTCGGCGCTCGGTGCGTTCGCCGGTTCGGTCTATCTCGGCCTCGCGCTGGTGCTGCTCGTCGTCTATCCGCTGCTGATGCTCGCCAACGGCATTTCGCCCGCGCGTTTCTTCGCGGGCGCGTGGCCGGCGATCCAGCTCGGCTTCGTCTCGCGCTCGTCGATCGCCACGCTGCCGGTCACCGAACAGGCCGCCGAGCGGCTCGGTGTGCCGCGCAGCTACGCCGCCTTCGCGGTGCCGTTCGCGGCGACCACCAAGATGGATGGCTGCGCGGCGATCTATCCCGCGATCGCCGCGATCTTCGTCGCGCAATATTTCGGGCTGACGCTCGGGCCGGTCGACTATGTGTTGATCGCGCTCGTCTCGGTGCTCGGCTCGGCGGCGACGGCGGGGCTGACCGGCGCGCTGGTGATGCTCACGCTGACGCTGTCAACGCTCGGCCTCCCGCTCGAAGGCGCGGGGCTGCTGCTCGCGATCGACCCGATCCTCGACATGGGCCGCACCGCTGTCAACGTCGCGGGCCAGGTGTTGATCCCGCTGATCGTCGCCAAGCGCGCCGGGCTGGTGGCGGCGGACCTGCCCGGCGCCTCCGCCAACGCATCCGACGCGCGGTTCGCCGCCGCCTGACGCGCTCGGCCGCTGGCCACGATTATGGTTTGGGTGCGGCGCGGCATGTTGGATTCCACGCGCCGTCCTCCTAAGAGGATGCCGTTCCCACCCCCACGGAAAGACCGGTCATGAGCAAACTCCACCTCGTCTTCGGCGGCCGCGTCAGCGATCCGCAGACGCTCGACTTCACCGACACGGCATCGCTCGACATCGTCGGCATCTTCCCCGATTATGCCAGCGCCGAAAAGGCATGGCGCGCCGCCGCGCAGCGCACCGTCGACGATGCCGAGATGAAGTATGTCATCGTCCACATGCACCGCCTGCTGGAGCCGGATCTCACCGCGTGAGGCGCAGGCGCGTCGGCGAAGCGACGGCGCCGTCGCGCGAAGCGCGGCGCCTTACCCGGCCGGCGGGTCGCGCCAGCGAACCCGACCGACGGCGGCGTCGCCACCCCCGTCGCCCCGGCGCAGGCCGGGGCCGCTGTGTTTGGGGCAGCCGGCTGGTTCAAGCTACGCACCGGCCCCGGCCTGCGCCGGGGCGACGGCCAGGCACACACGACCCAAACCGTTCGCCCTGAGCGAAGTCGAAGGGCGTGCCCGACGCTCCACGCTCGTGGCACGTGCTTCGACTGCGCTCAGCACGAACGGCTGGAGAACGAGATAGCGAGCGTAGGTACGTCAATCGCACCACCGCCCCATGCGGACGTCAATCCCGCGTCGGCCGGGCGCGGCTCAAGTTCGGGATTAGCTTGCGCCAATCCCTGCGCCGCCGCGCCTCAGATGAACTCGATCTTCGAGACCACGTAATACCGGTCGCCCGAGGGCACCGTCACCTCGACCTCATCATCGACCTTGCGCCCGATCAGTGCGCGGCCGAGCGGCGAATTGTACGAGATCCGGCCGCCCTTGGCGTCCGCCTCGGTCTGGCCGACGATCTGATACGTCACCGGCTTGTCGTCCTCGTCGAGCAGCGTCACCGTGGCGCCGAACACCACCTTGTCGCCGGAGAGATCGCGCGGGTCGATCACCTGCGCGCGGCTCAGCTTGTCCTCGATGTCGGAGATCGATGCCTCGATCTGGCCCTGCCGCTCCTTGGCGGCATGATATTCGGCATTCTCCGAAAGGTCGCCGTGCGCGCGCGCTTCCTCGATGGCATCGACGATCAGGGGGCGCTCGGCCTTGAGCTGTTTCAGGTGCGCGGTGAGCGCATCATGGCCCTCCTGCAGCATCGGCATCTTGTCGACGGTGGCCATCCCTTGAAAATCCTTCGTCCCGAAAATCTGTCCCCAAGCCGGCCCTTCCGGGCCGACCCGCACCGTGTTCAACTGTCGGGGAGTAGTCGTGCGATCAGGAATAATAGGATTGCAGGGGCCGTACTTCAAGGTTTTGCGTCGCCAGCGCCGCGATCGCCCGTGCCGCCTCCACCCCGGCCGAGGCCGTGGTGAAGTACGGAATCTTCTGGCTGAGCGCCGCCGCGCGGATCGGCTGCGAGTCCTTCAGGCTCTGCCAGCCCTCGGTGGTGTTGAAGATCATGTCGATCCCGCCGTCCTTGATCCGGTCGACGATGTGCGGCCGGCCCTGCGCCACCTTGTTGACGCGCTCGACCGGGACGCCGTTGCGCTCGAGGAAATCGGCGGTGCCGCCGGTCGCGACGATGGTGAAGCCATGGTCGGCGAGTTGCCGCGTCGCCGGCAGGATGACCGGCTTGTCGCTATCCTTCACGCTGACGAACAACGTGCCCGATTTGGGCAGCACCGTACCCGCGCCGAGTTGCGCCTTGGCGAAGGCGATCGCGAAATCGGGGTCGATCCCCATCACCTCGCCGGTCGATTTCATCTCGGGCGACAGCACCGGATCGACACCGGGGAAGCGCGCGAACGGGAACACCGCTTCCTTGACCGCATAATAGCGGATCGCGCGGTCGATCTTGGGCAGGTCGGTCAGCTTCTCGCCTGCCATCACGCGTGCGGCGATCTTGGCGATCGGCGCGCCGATCGCCTTGGCGACGAACGGCACCGTGCGGCTCGCGCGCGGATTGACCTCGATCAGATAGACGAGGCCGTCCTTCACCGCGAACTGGATGTTCATCAGCCCGACCACCGACAGCGCCTTGGCAAGCTCGCGCGTCTGCCGCTCGATCTCGGCGATCACATCGGCGCCGAGGCTGTACGGCGGGATCGAGCAGGCGCTGTCGCCCGAATGGACGCCCGCTTCCTCGATATGCTGGAGCACGCCCGCGACGACGACATCGGTGCCGTCCGAAATCGCATCGACATCGACCTCGATCGCGTCGCGCAGATACTGGTCGATCAGCACCGGCGACGATCCCGACACCTGCACCGCGGTCTGGATATAATCGTCGAGTTGGACGAGCGAGTCGACGATCTCCATCGCGCGGCCGCCGAGCACGTAGCTCGGGCGCATCAGCACCGGATAGCCGATCCGCTCCGCCACCGCGACCGCCTCGTCGCGGCTGCGCGCGATGCCGTTGGCGGGCTGGCGCAGGCCAAGCCTGTTTATCATCGCCGCGAACCGCTCGCGGTCCTCGGCGAGATCGATCGCGTCGGGCGAGGTGCCGAGGATCGGAATGCCCGCATCCTGCAGCGCCTGCGCGAGATTGAGCGGGGTCTGCCCACCGAACTGGACGATAACACCGGCGAGCGTGCCGTTCCGCTGCTCGACATGGAGGATTTCGAGCACGTCCTCGGCGGTCAGCGGCTCGAAATAGAGCCGGTCGGACGTGTCATAGTCGGTCGAAACCGTCTCCGGGTTGCAGTTGACCATGATCGTCTCATAGCCCGCGTCCGCCAGCGCGAAGCAGGCATGGCAGCAGCAATAATCGAACTCGATCCCCTGCCCGATCCGGTTCGGGCCGCCGCCCAGGATGACGACCTTCTTGCGGTCGGTCGGATTGCTCTCGCACTCGGGCTCGCCGAAGCTCGGGGCTTCGTAGGTCGAATACATATAGGGCGTCTTGGCGTCGAACTCGGCCGCGCAGGTGTCGATCCGCTTGAACACGGGACGCACGCCGAGCTTGTGGCGCGCGGCGCGCACCTCCGCCTCGGTGACGCCGCCGGTCATCGCCTTCACCGCCTCGTGGATCAGCCCGGTGCCGCGCGCGATGCCACGCTCGTTGCCACGCAGATTGGCCGACTTGAGCGCGAGATAGGCGAGCCGCTTGTCGGAGAAGCCCATTGCCTTGAGCTTGCGCATGCCCGCCGCGTCGCGCGGCAGCCCGTCATGGCACACCGCTTCCTCGGCATGGACGATCTCGGCGATCCGCTCCAGGAACCACGGGTCGTACTTCGCGATCGCATGCACCTCGGCGACGGTGAAGCCCTCGCGCAGCGCCTGCGCGGCGACCAGCAGCCGGTCGGGCGTCGCGGTGGCGAGCGCCGCCTCGATCTCGGCGCGCGGCGCGCCCGACAGCCGCTCGACCATGTTGAAGCCGCTGAGCCCCGTCTCCAGCCCGCGCAGCGCCTTCTGGAGCGATTCATGGATGTTGCGGCCGATCGCCATCACCTCGCCAACCGACTTCATCGCGGTCGACAGCACGGCTTCCGACCCCTTGAACTTCTCGAACGCGAAGCGCGGGATCTTGGTGACGACGTAATCGATCGTCGGCTCGAACGACGCGGGCGTCGCGCCGGTGATGTCGTTGGTGATCTCGTCGAGCGTATAGCCAACCGCCAGCTTCGCCGCGACCTTGGCGATCGGGAAGCCGGTCGCCTTCGACGCGAGCGCCGACGAGCGCGACACGCGCGGGTTCATCTCGATCACGACGAGCCGGCCGTCCTTGGGGTTGACCGCGAACTGCACGTTCGAGCCGCCCGTCTCCACGCCAATCTCGCGCAGCACCGCGATGCTCGCGTTGCGCATGATCTGATATTCCTTGTCGGTCAGCGTCAGCGCGGGCGCGACGGTGATCGAATCGCCGGTATGTACGCCCATCGGATCGACATTCTCGATCGAGCAGATGATGATGCAATTGTCGTGGCGGTCGCGCACGACCTCCATCTCATATTCCTTCCAACCGAGCAGCGATTCCTCGATCAGCACCTCGGTGGTCGGCGAGGCGTCGAGCCCCGAGCGGACGATGGTCAGGAACTCCTCGCGGTTGTACGCGACGCCGCCGCCGGTCCCGCCAAGCGTGAAGCTCGGGCGGATGATCGCCGGCAGCCCGGTCTTTTCGAGGCCGGCGAGCGCCTCCTCGACGGTATGCGCGATCGCCGAGCGCGCGGATTCGAGTCCGATCTTGTCCATCGCGTCGCGGAACTTGAGCCGGTCCTCGGCCTTGTCGATCGCGGCGGCATCGGCGCCGATCATCTGCACGCCGAACCTCTCGAGCGTGCCGTCATTATACAGCGCCAGCGCGGTGTTGAGCGCGGTCTGCCCGCCCATCGTCGGCAGCACCGCGTCGGGCCGCTCCTTCTCGATGATCTTCGCGACGATCGCCGGCGTGATCGGCTCGACATAGGTCGCGTCGGCGAGATCGGGATCGGTCATGATCGTCGCCGGGTTCGAATTGACCAGGACGATGCGATAGCCCTCCTCGCGCAGCGCCTTGATCGCCTGCACGCCCGAATAATCGAACTCGCAGGCCTGGCCGATCACGATCGGCCCCGCGCCGATCACGAGGATGGAGGAAATGTCGGTGCGTTTTGGCATTAGTTTTTTCCGGTCTCGGCGGTGCAACCCCAGCCGTCATATTCCACGTCGTAGATCAGTTCGATCTGGAGGCATTTGAGCGTCAGCGCGCGGATCGCGTCCGGCTCGACGGTCTGCTCGATGCCGAGGAAGCTGCTCAACTCGCCGTCCTCGTCCTCCTCACGCTCGATGAAGCGGAAGCCGAGCGTCTCGGCGTCGTCCTCAAGCCGGTCCAGCGCAACTTCGTCGCCGCGGAAGCTCACATCGACCAGCCGCACGATCTCGGCGCGGTCGCCATTGGCGGCGAGGCTGGCGAGCACATCCTTGTCCGCCGCCCACTCCGCATCAAGCCGTGCGGGATCGACCTCGGGCAGCGTCACTTGAGCATGTCCACGAACTTGGTGAACAGGTACAGGCTGTCCTGCGGTCCCGGCGACGCCTCGGGGTGATATTGCACCGAGAAGGCCGGGCGATCGACCAGTTCCAGCCCCGCGTTCGATCCGTCGAACAGCGACACATGGGTCGCGCGCGCATTCTCGGGCAGGCTCTCGCTCAGCACCGCGAAACCGTGGTTCATGCTGGTGATCTCGACGACACCGTCGCTCAGCCGCTGGACCGGATGGTTGGCGCCGCGATGCCCCTGGAACATCTTGCTGGTCTCGGCACCCACCGCCAGCGCGAGCAATTGGTGGCCGAGGCAGATGCCGAACAGCGGCTTGCCGGTCTCCAGCAGTTGCCGGATCACGGGCACGGCGTATTCGCCGGTCGCAGCGGGGTCGCCGGGGCCGTTCGACAGGAAGATGCCGTCGGGGCGAAGCGCCATCACCTCCTCGTAGGTCGCGGTCGCGGGCACCACCGACACTTTGGCGCCGGCGGCGACGAGGTTGCGGAAGATGTTGCGCTTCGACCCGTAATCGATCGCCACGACATGCGGGCGCTCGCCCGCGCCCGCGCGCTCGTCATAGCCGAAGCCGAGCCGCCAGATGCCGCCCTCCCACACGCCATGAGTCTCACGCGTCACGTCGATGGCGAGGTCCATGCCCTCCAGCCCCGGCCAGCCTTGCGCCTGCGCGAGCAGCGCGGGAATGTCGAACTTGCCCTCGGCATCATGCGCGATCACGCCGTTGGGCGCGCCGCCGGCGCGGATGCGCTTGGTCAGCGCGCGCGTGTCGATACCGGCGAGGCCGATGCGGTTGTGCCGCCGCATCCACGCGTCGAGCCGCTCGACACTGCGGAAGTTGGACGGCTCGGTCACGTCCTCGCGCACGATCATCCCGAGCGCATGCGGTTCGTCCGCCTCGATATCGTCGGGATTGGCGCCGACATTGCCGATGTGCGGGAAGGTGAAGGTGATGATCTGCCCGGCGAACGACGGGTCGGTCATGATCTCCTGATAGCCGGTCATCGCGGTGTGGAAACACACCTCGCCCACCGCCGCGCCCTCGACCCCGAAACCACGCCCCCACACCACATCGCCCGATGCGAGAACCAGCACGCCAGTGGCGCCTTCGGGCGCGGAAATAGGTTTGGCGTCGGCCATGATCGGCGGGCACTCCTTCATTGGGTTGGCGATGTCGCTAAGGCGCGGCAGCTAGAACCCGCAGGCGGCAGCGTCAATCTGTTATCGGCGCGCCGCTTGGGCTAAGCGGCGGGTTTGCGATTAAGGACATGAGAATGATACGCGACGACATCAAGGCCGCGCTCGTCACCGCCATGAAGGCGGGCGAGAAAGCCGACACCGCCACCCTCCGCCTCATCCAGTCGGCGATCAAGAACCGCGATATCGAGGCGCGCACCGGCAAAGCGCCCGACAGCGACGACGCGCTCGTCGTCGAGGTGCTGCAGAAGATGGTCAAGCAGCGCCGCGAATCGATCGAGATGTTCGCGAAGGGCGGCCGCCAGGAACTCGCCGACGCGGAAAGCGCCGAGATCGCGGTGATCGAACGCTTCCTCCCCCAGCAGATGAGCGAAGCCGAGACGACCGCCGCGATCGAGGCGATCAAGGCCGAGCTCGGCGCGAGCGGCATGAAGGACATGGGCCGCGTGATGGCCGAACTAAAGGCCCGGCACGCCCAGACGCTCGACATGAGCAAGGCCAGCGGCCTGGTGAAGGCGGCGCTGAGCTAAGCGTAGCCCGCTGCCGAGCGCACCCTTGCTTCCGTTCGTGCTGAGCCTGTCGAAGCACGTGCCCCAAACGCGCCCCTCTCGACGGGCGGACACGCGTCTGCCAGCATCGACAAATGGCGTTCTGGGCCTACCTCCTGCGCTGCGCCGACGGCAGCTTCTACGCCGGCCACACCGATGCGCTGGAGGCGAGGATCGGCGTACACGAGGCCGGGCGCGGCAGCGATTACACCGCCCGCCGCCGGCCGGTGACGCTCGTCTGGAGCCAGGATTTCCCGAGCCGTATCGAGGCGCTGGAGGCCGAGCGCCAGATCAAAGGCTGGTCCCGCGCCAAGAAAGAGGCGCTGATCGCTGGCGACTGGACGCGTGTCTCGCAACTGGCGGCGTCGCGTGGAACACGTGCTTCGACAAGCTCAGCACGAACGGAGTTTGATCGTGAGAGGTCTGACAAACCGGATTAAACTCCGCCGCTCGTCCTGAGCTTGTCGAAGGACGTGCCCGAAGCACATCCGCTGCCCCAAACCTCACGCCCCTCCCGCGAGCGGGAGGGGGGTTAAATCCCTTGCAAACCCCCGCCCGGATCTGCGATATAGAATCGCGCGGTGAGTCTTTCCACCGCCTTTCTCGACGAGCTGCGCTCGCGCACGCTTCTGTCGGCGCTGATCGGCCGTACGACCAAGCTCCAGAAGGCCGGGCGCGAATTTCGCGCGTGCTGCCCGTTCCATAACGAGAAGACGCCGAGCTTCTACGTCAACGACGACAAGGGCTTCTACCATTGCTTCGGCTGTTCGGCGCATGGCGACGCGATCCGCTGGCTGACCGATCAGCGCGGCCTGCCCTTCATGGATGCGGTCAAGGAACTCGCCCAGGCCGCCGGCATGGAACTGCCCGCGATGGACGCGCGCGCCGCCCAACGCGCCGAGGCCGCCAAGGGCCTGCACGAAGCCTGTGACGAAGCCGCCGCATGGTTCACCGAACAGCTCCACGGCCTCGCCGGCGCCGAGGCGCGCGGCGTGCTCGAGAAGCGCGGCATCCGCCCCGAGACCGCGCGTGACTTCGGCCTCGGCTTCGCGCCCGATTCGCGCGGAAAACTGAAGGCCGCGCTGAAAGACTATGGCGATCCGATGCTGGTCGAGGCCGGGCTGCTGATCTCGGTCGACGGCAAGGAACCCTACGACCGCTTCCGCGGCCGGCTGATGATCCCGATCCGCGATCAGCGCGGTCGCGCGATCGCGTTCGGCGGCCGCATCATCGGTGACGGCGAACCCAAGTATCTCAACTCGCCGGAAACCCCGCTCTTCGACAAGGGCCGCACGCTCTACAATCTCGACAAGGCCGCCCCCGCCGCGCGCAAGGCAGGCCGCGTGCTGGTGGTCGAGGGCTATATGGACGTGATCGCGCTCGCCCAGGCGGGCTTCGGCGAGGCGGTCGCGCCGCTCGGCACCGCGCTCACCGAGGCGCAGCTCGAACGGCTGTGGCGGATGAGCGACGTGCCGATCCTGTGCTTCGACGGCGACGGCGCCGGCCAGAAGGCCGCGATCCGCGCCGCGCACCGCGCGCTGCCGCTGCTCACGCCGGGCCGCAGCCTCGCCTTCGTCACGCTGCCGCAGGGGCAAGACCCCGACGATCTGGTCCGCGCCAAGGGGCCGGCCGCGTTCGAGGCACTGCTGCGCGACACGCAACCGCTGGTCGATCGGCTGTGGGCGCATGAACTCGCCGCCGAACCCACCGCCACGCCCGAGCAGCGCGCCGGTCTCAAGGCGCGCTTCACCGAGCTTGCCAACAGCATCGCCGACAGCGACGTGAAGCACGAATATCTCGCCGACTTCCGCCGCCGTTTCGACGAACTGTTCCGCCCCCAACGTGCCCCGTTCGTGCCGCGCGCGCCCGGCGGCGGCGGGGGCCGGCGCGCCGGTCAACCGTGGAAACCGCCGATCGCACCTGTGGTCGAACAGACCAAGGCGGTGCGCGCGACCGGCATCGACCGGATTCTCGCCAAGGCGGTGCTCGCCGGGCTGATCCGCCATCCGGCCGAGATCGCGCGGCATATGGAGGTGCTGGGCTCGCTGCGGCTCGCCGACGGCGCGCTCGGGCGGCTGTTCGAGGCGGTGGTCGATCTCGCGGTCGAGGATCAGGCGCTTGATAGTGACCGCCTGCTCACCATATTGGCGTCTTCCGGTTTCGATCAAATCGCCAGCGAGTTGCTCAGGGCCGACCAGTTGCAATGCTCGTTCACCGAAAAGCATGCCGACCCGATCCGGGCGCGCGCCGATCTCGACGAGGCGATCGCAATCCTGGTCGCGCGCCCCGAGATCGATGCGGCTTTGAGCGAGGCGACAGCGGCGATGCAGTCACGCTATTCGGACGAGGCGTTCGAACGGCAGGTGTCGCTGGTAAAAGAAAGACATGCTCTGGATACGCGGCTTGCAAATCTCGTGCAAGCGAACGAAGACGCCAGAGCTTTTAAATCCGAGGGCAGTTAATGGCGAAGACCGATATGGCGGACGTTTCGGACACCAACGAGGGTGGCGACGCGCCGCTGATTGACCTCAACGATGCGAACATCAAGAAGGTGATCGCGCGCGCGAAGAAGCGCGGCTACATCACCTACGATCAGCTCAACGAGGCGCTGCCCCAGGGCGAGATGTCGTCCGATCAGATCGAGGACATCTCCTCGGCGCTGAGCGAGATGGGCATCAACATCGTCGAGAATGACGAGCAGGGCGAAGAGGGCGATGCCGAGGAGCAGCCCGAGGACGAGGCCGAGCCGGCCGACGTCGCGGAGGAGAGCGCGCCCAATCTCGACGTGAAGAAAAAGGAAGTCGTCGATCGCACCGATGATCCGGTGCGGATGTATCTGCGCGAGATGGGCGCGGTCGAGCTGCTCAGCCGCGAGGGCGAGATCGCCATCGCCAAGCGGATCGAGGCCGGCCGCGACACGATGATCCTCGGCCTGTGCGAAAGCCCGATCACCTTCAACGCGATCATCGACTGGTCGACCGCGCTCAACGAAGGCACGATGCAGCTCCGCGAGATCCTCGATCTCGACGCGATGCTGTCCAAGGATCCCGCCCCCGAAAGTCTCTCCGACGACGATACGGGCGAGGATGCTGAGATTTCGGAGAAGACCGCCGGCCCGTCGTTCAAGGAAGAGGACGAGCCCGAGGAGGCGTCCGCCGACGAGGACGAGGATTCGATGACCGAGCGGCGCACGCCGCGCGCGTCGGACGATGAGGAGGAGGACAACACCCTCAGCCTCGCGCAGATGGAGGAGCAGCTCAAGCCGATCGCGCTCGAGCGGTTCGCCAACATCACGGCGATCTACAAGAAATTCTCGAAGATGCAGCAGCAGCGCCTCGACCAGATGGGGGCGGGCGGCGAGCTGTCGGCGGCGGACGAGCGCAAGTATCAGAAGCTGCGCGAGGAACTCACCGCCGAGGTCGAGAGCGTCCAGTTCCACAACGCCAAGATCGAATATCTCGTCGATCAGCTCTATTCGTTCAACCGGCGCCTGACCGCGCTGGGCGGGCAGATGCTGCGCCTCGCCGAGCGTCACAAGGTCAGCCGCAAGGATTTCCTCGATCGCTACATCGGCCACGAACTCGACGAGGCATTCCCGTCGAGCGCGGCCAAAGTGGACAAGAAGTGGGCCAATTTCGTCGCCAACGAGAGCGATTCGGCCGACCGCATTCGTCTGGAAATCGCCGAGATCAGCCAGCAGACCGGCATGGCGCTCGGCGAGTTCCGCCGCATCGTCAACATGGTGCAGAAGGGCGAGCGCGAGGCGCGCATCGCCAAGAAGGAGATGGTCGAGGCGAACCTGCGGCTCGTCATCTCGATCGCCAAGAAATACACCAATCGCGGGCTTCAGTTCCTGGATCTCATCCAGGAGGGCAATATCGGGCTGATGAAGGCGGTCGATAAGTTCGAATATCGCCGCGGCTACAAGTTCAGCACCTATGCGACCTGGTGGATTCGTCAGGCGATCACGCGCTCGATCGCCGATCAGGCGCGCACGATCCGCATCCCGGTGCATATGATCGAAACGATCAACAAGCTGGTGCGCACCAGCCGCCAGTTCCTCCACGAGCAGGGTCGCGAGCCCACGCCCGAGGAAATGGCCGAGCGGCTCTCGATGCCGCTCGAAAAGGTTCGCAAGGTGATGAAGATCGCCAAGGAGCCGATCAGCCTCGAAACGCCGATCGGCGACGAGGAGGATTCGCATCTGGGCGATTTCATCGAGGACAAGAACGCGATCATCCCCGTCGATGCCGCGATCCAGGCCAACCTCAAGGAGACCGTCACGCGCGTGCTGGCGAGCCTCACCCCGCGCGAGGAACGCGTGCTGCGCATGCGCTTCGGCATCGGCATGAACACCGATCACACGCTGGAAGAAGTCGGCCAGCAATTCTCGGTGACGCGCGAGCGCATCCGCCAGATCGAGGCGAAGGCGCTGCGCAAGCTCAAGCACCCGAGCCGCTCGCGCAAGATGCGGTCCTTCCTCGATCAGTGATGTCGTGGGCCGCGTCGGTTAACCGGCGCGGCCAACTTGCTCCGTTCCGGTGCGGAGGCGTCGTCAGGCGCGCGTGATCGGTTAAGCGGAGGCCATGTCCAAACCGGCCATGCCCCCGCATCAAGTCGCGACCGCATCGGATCTCGTCCGCCGGTTCGGCTATTGGCAGGGTCGCGCCGCGCACGCCCCGGTGTACATCCTGCATCGCGGCCGCGCGCGGCTGGTGCTCACCTCGGTCGAGATCATGGACGCGCTGTGCGCGACGCATCCGGCCGGGCAGAGCGGATTGAGCCCCGATCTCGCCGCCGTGCTCGACCGGATCGACGATCGCGTGCTCCTCGCCGATACCGGGCAACGGATCGTCGGCGCGAGCATCGCCGCACGGAACGCCTTCGGCGCGCTGGCCGAACCGGGCGCCACGCTCGCCGGGCTCGTCACGGAAAGCGCTCGATCACGCCTCGCCATATCGGCCGAGCGCGCGCTGCGCACGGCGGCGCCGGTCGCGCTCGATCTGCCGATGCGGCTCAATTCCGGCCACCGGCTCAACCTGCTGATCGACGCCTGGCCCGGCGGGCTGATGCTGATCGCGCGCGATCCCGCCGATCCGCGCGCCGATGCCGATGCGCTCGCCGCCGCGATCACCGCGACCGGCAACGTCGCCGCCGCGCGGATCGACACGCGCGGCCACCTCGAATCGGCGTCTCCCGCGCTCGCCAGCCTGTGCGGCCAACCCGCCGAGGCACTCGCCGGCACCGCCTTCGCCGCCTTGTTCGCGCCCGCGTCGCAGCAGGCGGTGCGCGACACACTCGACCGGGTCTTCACCTCGGCGGCGCGCCTTCAGATCACCGCGATGCTGCCGTCCGGCCAGGGCGCCGCGCGCCGCGCGCGGATCGGTCTCGCCCCGCGCCGCGCTGGCGCGGCGATCAACGGCATCACCGCGCTGCTCGTCGTGCCGCCCGGGTGAACACCGTTAAGCCGATCTACACCACGTCTTTACGCGCTTCGTATAAACCGTCGCGTCATACCGGACACACCAGTGACATTTTCGAAAAGAGACACGCCGACTTCATGGCGATCGAGGCACCATCGATGAATCCAGCCGATGACGCCTGGCACATGCTCGCCGCCCTCGCGGCGACCGATGGCAGCGCGGCGCATCCGCGCGTCGCCGCGCTCGCCGCACCCGCCGCTGTCCGGCGAGACGTGGCGGACGCCGTCCACGCGGTCTGCACGATCCATGGGCGCTATCTGTTCGAGGACACCGCGCTCGCTCGCGACGAAGCCACAGCCGACTGGTTCGCGCGCGTCACCGCCGCCTTCACCAACGAACGCGCCTATCTCGCACATCTCACCGCCGCCGTCGGCCCCCTGCCCTCCACGCCCGGCCAGGCGCAGGCCGATGCCGCTTTCGCCAGCCAGCGCCACGCCTTCGACATGCTCGCCCGCTCCGACCGGAAGGGTTGCGCGCTCGGTGCGGCGGTCGCGTTGGTGCTCGACTGGGAGACGATCCGCACCGTGCTCGACGCCGCCGCCGCGCGCTTCGGCGTCGCGGTGCCCCCGTCGGAACTGCCCGACCGCACCGATCTCGCCGCGTTCGTCGCGACGGTCGGCGATTCGCCCGCGATCCGGCGCGCCGTCGCGTTCGGCGCGCAACAGGTCTTCGCACAGCATCGCGGGCTCTGGAGCCTGCTCGAAGCCCGCGCCAGCGCCCGCGACCATCACGGTTGAGCGGCTTGCGCGAACGCGCGCGACGCCCTTATCCTTGGGCCGACCTATGGGGGATGCGATGACCAGCGGCGGATGCCTGTGCGGCGCGATACGCTACGATATTCCGGGCGAGCCGATCGCGGCGCGCGCCTGCTGGTGCCGGCTGTGCCAATATCTCGGCGCGGGGAGCGGCACCGTCAACGTCGCCTTCCCCAGCGAAGGCGTGACGATAACCGGCGCGCCGCGCTGGCGCACCGACACCGCCGACAGCGGCAACGTCCTCCATCGCGGCTTCTGCGCGGAGTGCGGCACACCGCTATTCAGCACCGCCGAGGCCCGCCCGCACCTGATCTTCGTGCGCGCCGGCTCGCTCGACGATCCCGGCCTGGTCGCGCCCGGCGCGACGATCTGGACCAGCGAAGCGCCGGCATGGGCACATTTCGATCCGGCGCTGCCGCAAGTGGAAGGGCAGCCGCCGCCCGTCGCGTGAAGCCGCGCCCCGCGCGCGCGGGGCCGCCCGTCACCAGCCGCTCGGCTTGCCCGTGTTCTGCGCGTCGAGCCAGACTTTGAGCGGCGCGAAATAATCGACCATCGCCTGCCCCGACATCTCGCGGCTGCCGGTGAACGCCTGCAACGCATCGGGCCACGGCTTCGACTGACCCATCGCCAGCATCGTGTCGAGCTTCGCGCCCACGTCCTTGTTGCCGTAGAACGAGCAGCGGTGCAGCGGCCCGGTCCACCCGGCCTGCTTGCACGCCGCTTCGTAGAACTGGAACTGGAGCAGCCGCGCGAGGAAATAGCGCGTGTAGGGCACGCTCGCGGGAACGTGGAACTTGGCACCCGGATCGAACTTCGTCTCGTCGCGCGCGACCGGCGGCACCACGCCCTGATATTTGAGCCGCAGGTCGTTCCAGCCCTTCTCATACTGGCTCTCAGGGATCGCGCCCGAGAAAACGCCCCAGCGCCATTTGTCGATCAACAGCCCAAATGGCAGGAACGCGACCTTGTCCATCGCCTGCCGCAGCAACAGCCCGATGTCCTTGTCCGCGCTCGGCACCTTGGCGGGGTCAAGCAGGCCGATCTTGACCAGATAGTCCGGCGTGATCGACAGCGCGATGAAATCGCCGATCGCCTCGTGGAATCCGTCGTTCGCGCCGTTTTCATAGAGGAACGGCTTGGTGTTATAGGCGCGCTGGTAGAAATTATGCCCCATCTCATGATGGATGGTGACGAAATCGTCCGAATTGACCTTGGTGCACATCTTGATGCGCAGGTCGTCCTTGTTGTCGATGTCCCACGCCGAGGCGTGGCAGATCACCTCCCGGTCGGCGGGTTTGACGATCTGCGAGCGTTTCCAGAAGCTCTCGGGCAGCGGCCGGAACCCGAGCGACGTGTAGAACCCCTCACCCGTCTTGAACATCTTGATCGGGTCGTAATTCCTGGCCTTGAGCAGATCGCCGACATCATAGCCGAGGTCGCCCGCGCCCTTGGGCGCGACCACGTCGTAGATGTTGCCCCATTCCTGCGCCCACATGTTGCCGAGCAGATCGGCGCGGATCGGCCCGGTCTTGGGCTGCACGGCGTCGCCATACTTCTCGTTGAGCTTCCAGCGGACATAGGTGTGCAGCGCCAGATACAGCGGCTCGACCTGCTTCCACAGCGTATCGGTGAGCGCCGCGAACTGGTCGGGCGGCATGTCGTAGCCGGCACGCCACAAGGCACCGGTATCGGCGAAGCCGAGCTGCTTGGCGCCCTGGTTGGCGATCACCACCTGCCGCGCATAATCCTTGCGCATCGGCGCGCCGACCTGATCGTGCCAGCTTACCCACATCTCCTTGAGCTTGGCGGGGTCACGCGTGGTGCCCATCGCCGCCTCGATGTCGCTGCCGTTGATCGGCTTGCCGTCGAGCGTGCCCCTGCCCTTGCCATATTCGGAGGACATGCGCGTGACGATCGTCGCGAGTTCGTTCGCCGCGCCCGGCGTGGTCGGTGCGGGCAGCGTCAGCCCGCCACGCAGCAGGTCGAGCTTGCGCTTGGTGTCATACGACAGGCCGGGCAGCGTCGCGAACCGCGCCGCGCCGAGCGCGTATTTCACCTGCAATTCGGTGCTCTCGGCGCCAAAACGCGCGGCGATCGCGTCGGTATCGTCGGTGATATAGGTCTCGTTGATCCACGTCGCCTGCTGCGCGGGCACCGAGAAATCGCCGAGAACCTTCTCCGCGTCGGCGACGAAGGCATCGGCCTGAGCGGGCGTCGGTTTGACGGCGGTCTGCGCGAGCGCCGGGGTCGCCGCGAGCGCGAGTGCCAGCGCGACGGTGGAAATGCCGGTGCGGATCATGGAATGTCCCCTTGTATCTTTTCTTGTGGCGGCAAGGTGTGCCGCCGCGGCGACCAGGTCAAGCGGCGAGAAAGTCGGCGATTTCCTGACCCAATTCGGGCTTCGTCACCGCGCTCATATGGTTGCCCGGCATGTCGCGGAAGGTGCCGTTGGCCAGCGCGCCGGCCAGCTCGACACCCGAGCCATTGTCATGGTCATCGACGCCGCTCAGCACCAGCGTCGGCGTGGTGATCGCGGCCACGGCGTCCGCCGGCGTATCGACGAACGTGTCGAGGATGCGGAGCAGCGCCTGCGGATCGCCCTTGGTGGTCTTGAGGAAAGCCTCGGTCAGCCATTCGTTGCTGCCGCGCTCGAACGTGCCGAGATTGGTGAGCACATGGCGGAAGTGCCGCCCGCGCCCGGCGGTATGGACGATGCCCTGATAGCCCATCCCCGACAGCACCGCGCGGCGCGGCGTCGCGCCGCTCGCCAGCATCCGCACCGTGGTGCGCGCACCGAGCGAATAGCCGCCCAGATCATAATCGGTGAGCCCAAGATGTTCGATCAGCGCGAAGCCGTCGCGCATCAGCACGTCGGGCGGATAGCTGGCGGCATCGTGCGGCTTGGCGCTGCTGCCGTGCGCGCGCAGATCGGGCATGATGACCCGAAAGCCGCGCGCCGCGATCAGCGCGGCGTGGCCGTAGCGAATCCAGTTGGTGAAGGCGTCGGAGAAATAGCCATGGATCAGGACGAGCGGCCGCCTGTCGCCGGTTTCGCGCCAGGCGATCCGGGTGCCGTCGAAACTGTCGAAAAACTGCGGTTCAATCGGGGAGCTTGCCAATGGCGTCCATCCAGCGGTCTGAGGTCGAGGGATTATCCTCGCTCCTTATCCGCGGCAGGGCGTGCGTGTCGATCCACGCTTCGTGCAGGCTCTCGACTCCGAAATGGTGGCGCGGCACGAACCGTCCGGGGTCGTCGAAGCTGCCCACGGTCAGGTCCATCGTCTCGCCGGGCTTGAGGAACTCGAATGTCAGCGGCGTGCCGCACTCCCGGCAAAACCCGCGCTCGGCGATCGGCGAGGAGCGGAAACGCTCGGGCGGCTGCATCGTCCATTCGACATCGGCGATCCGCACGCCCTTGAACGCGATCGAAACGCCCCCGGTCGTGCGCTGGCACATCCGGCAGTGGCAGAGATAGGCGTCGTCGTCTTGGACCGTGACCGCATAACGGATGCGGCCGCATTGACAGCCGCCGGTGAGGGTTTCGGTCATGACACCAGCAGTTCAGTGTGGCTGCCTTGCCCATGCTGGATGGCGGCACGCGCGAACTTCTCATCAGCCGTCACGACCATCGCGCCTTCGGCTTGCGCTAGTGCGAGATACAGGCAGTCATACACGGGATGCTGTAACGCGAAGGACAAAGACAATGCTGTCGGCAGCAGGTCTTCTGCCGGAAAGAACGTATCGACGATCTGCTTGAGCGCCTGGACGCCAGCGTTCGCCACCGCCTCGTCCGCGCGTGACTGATGTGCTTTCTTCCAAAGCGCGTGCGTGACCTCGAGCAGCATCCAGTCCGGCGCGATAATCCGTGTTGCCGCACCCACCCGATCCAACGCCGCGTCGCTCTCCGGCTCTTCACTGACCAGCTTCACGGCGACGCTTGCATCGAGCACGATCGCGGTCATCCTGATCGGCCGTAACCGCTATCCCGCGCCTCGCGGATAATATCGGTGCTGTCGATGGAGCCTACGCCGGGCGGAGTGGAGGCGCGCATACGGTGCGACAGCGCCACCAGTTCCTCCTTGGACAGCCGCTTCCGCGCCGGCCGACTACGCTGAAGCGCGTCGCGGAGCTCGGCTTCGAGCGACCGCCCACCGTCCTTCGCTGCGCGCCGGAAATCCTCCAGCAAGCCGTCGTCGAGATTGCGGATCAGAACCTGTCCCATGTGACGATGATAGCATGTTGCTATCATCGTCACAACACTCAATCCGCCTTCTGCAAATGCCGCCGCCCCAGCAACTCGGCGATCTGCACCGCGTTCAGCGCCGCGCCCTTGCGGAGATTGTCGCTGACGCACCACAGCGCCAGTCCGTTCTCGACGGTCGGGTCTTCGCGCACGCGGCTGATGAAGGTCGCATATTCGCCCACGCATTCGACCGGGGTGACGTATCCGCCGTCCTCGCGCTTGTCGACGAGCATGATGCCCGGCGCTTCCCGCAGGATGTTCTGCGCCTCTTCGGCCGAAATCTCGCGTTCGAACTCGATGTTGATCGCTTCCGAATGGCCGACGAACACCGGCACGCGCACGCACGTCGCATGAACCTTGATCCGGGTGTCGAGGATCTTCTTGGTCTCGACCACCATCTTCCACTCTTCCTTGGTCGATCCGTCGTCGAGGAAGCTGTCGATATGCGGGATCACGTTGAAGGCGATCTGCTTGGTGAACTTCTTCGGCTCGGCCGGATCGCCGACGAAGATGTTGCGGCTCTGTTCGAACAGCTCGTCCATGCCCGCCTTGCCCGCGCCCGACACCGACTGATAGGTCGCGACGACGACCCGCTTGATGCCGGCGGCGTCATGCAACGGCTTGAGCGCCACCACCATCTGCGCGGTCGAGCAATTCGGGTTGGCGATGATGTTCTTGGCGCGATAGCCGTTGATCGCATCCGGGTTCACCTCCGGCACGATCAGCGGCACGTCCGGGTCCATCCGGTAGAGCGACGAATTGTCGATCACCGTACAGCCCGCCGCCGCAAAGCGCGGCGCGTGGATCTTGGTCGCGTCGGAACCGATCGCGAACAGCGCCATGTCCCAGCCGGTCGGATCGAAATGGTCGATGTTCTGGATCTTGAGCTTCTTGCCGGTCTCGCCGAAATCGACCTCGTCGCCCTGGCTGCGCGAGGACGCGAGCACGGCGATCTCGTCCGCCGGAAATTCGCGCTCGGCCAGAATGTTCAGCATTTCGCGCCCGACATTGCCCGTGGCACCCGCGACGACGATCCGATAACCCATGATATTCTCCAATTCGGGCCGTGCCCGTAGCGTCATTGCGCTGGTGCGTCCATCGACTTTGCTAATCGTGCGTGCGCGCCTGCCAGGTCGCATGCGTGATCCCGTGGACCGCAGCGAGATGATCGGTCAGCGCATCCAGTTCGCTCGCCGCGACATTGGTGCTGACCAGCTTGGCGACGATCTCCACCCGGTCCTCGCCGCGCGGCACCACATCGAGTTCGGCGACCGGCAGTTGCGCGCTTTCAAGATGCTCAGTCAACAAGTCGCCCATCGGCCCGGCCGCCTCGGCCTCCGTGGTGATGGTGACCGAATAGGTCGCCTCGACGCTCCGTCCCTCGATCGGTACGCGGTTGATCGCATCCACCAGCGGCCGCAGCACGGTGTTGACGAGGATCACCATGAAGGCCAGCAGCGCCGCCTCCGCAATCAGGTCGCTGCCGGCGATCGCACCGACCGCCGCCGAACACCACAAAGTCGCCGCGGTGTTGAGCCCGCGGACGTTCATCCCCTCCTTCATGATGACGCCCGCGCCGAGGAAGCCGATCCCCGACACGACATAGGCGATCACCCGGATCGATTCGACGTCGCCGCCGAGCCGCTCGCCCAGATCGACGAACGCCGCCGACCCCAGCGCGACCAGCGCGTTGGTGCGCAACCCCGCCGTGCGCTGCCGATACTGCCGCTCGGCGCCGATCAGCGTGCCGAGCACGAACGCGACGACGTAACTGACGACCGTGTCGAGGAACGGCAGCAGGTGGAAGGTCGTCAGGAACCGCATCGCGTTACGGCTTGGACTTCACGGTGCGATCGAGGAAGTTGAGGATCGTCCCCCACAGATGCGCGCTGATCCCCGGCCCACCGACACGGTGGGTCTGGCCGGGGTAGAACATCATCTCGAACGCGCGGTTCTGCTTCTGCATCTCGGCGGCGAACGCGGTCGAATTCTCGAACACGACATTGTCGTCGGCCATGCCGTGGATCAGCAGCAGCGGATCGGCGATCCTGGCGGCATCGCCGATCGCGTCGGACGCCGTGTACGCGGCGGCATCCTTGCCCGGATCGCCCATATAGCGCTCGGTATAATGGGTGTCGTAGAGTTCCCACTTGGTCACCGGTGCGCCCGAGACGCCGGCGGCATAGACGCCCTGGTTCGCCTCCAGCATCTTGAGCGTCATATAGCCGCCATAGGACCAGCCGTAGATCGCCACCTTGGCGGGATCGACGAACGGCTGGCTCTTGACGAACTTCGCGCCCGCCAACTGATCCGCCACCTCGACCGTGCCCATCGCCCGGTAGATCGCATCCTCGAACGCCTTGCCGCGATTGTACGATCCGCGGTTGTCGATCTGGAAGAACACATAGCCGTGCTGCACGAGATATTGCGGCAGCGCCCCGCCCCACGCGCGCGTCACCTGCTGGCCGGTGCCGGGGCCGCCATAATGCTGGAAAAATACCGGGTATTTCTTGCCGGGTTCGAGCGCTGGCGCGATCATCTCGTAATAGAGCGGCGTGCCGTCATCGGCCTTGATCGTGCCGAACTGGGTGCTGCGATGCGCGGCGCGATACGGGTAATAAGGATGCCCCGGCACCACGGCATTCTCGTTGATCCACGCCAGCCGCTTGCCCCCGCTATCCGCGAGATAGGTTTGCGGCGGCTGATCGGGGTTCGAGCGGGTGACGATCAGCCGGCTCGCATCGCCGTCCATCGTCGCTGTGTTCCACCAGCCGGCTTCGGTCAGCCGGGTGATGGCATTGCCGTGCTTGAGGTCGAGTGCATAGACATGCTGTTCGAGCGGCCCGTCCTTGTTGGCGACGAAGGTGATCCGCCCGGCCTTCTCGTCCACCCCGATCAGCGCCTGCACGACCCAATCGCCCTTGGTAAGTTGCGTCCATTTGCCGTGTGCGTAGCGATAGAGATGGCGATTGCCGCTGCGTTCGGACGCCCAGATCAGGCTACCATCGCCGAGCACGCGATACGCGTCGCTGAGGTTGAGCCAACTGCGCGTGCCCGATTTTTCGGTGAACAGCACCTGCGCCTTGCCCGTCGCGGGATCGACGCTCAGCATGTCGAGCGTCTTCTGGTCGCGGCTCTGGCGCTGGACGAGCAAGGTCTTGCCGTCGGGCGTCCAGTCGACGCGCGCGAGGTAGATGTCGCGGTTCGCGCCGAGATCGACCTTGACCTGCTTGCCGTCCAGACCGACGACGTAGAGATCGACGAGCGCGTTGGGCGTGCCCGCCGCCGGATAGCGCTGGTCATAGACCTTGGTGCCGTCCGCGCCGATCGCGGCGCGGGTGACCACGCCGACGGGCGCCTCGTCGAACCGCTCGACCGCGATCCGCGTCTCGTCGGGCGACCACCAATAGCCGGTGAAGCGGTGCATTTCCTCCTGCGCGACGAACTCGGCCTCGCCCCAGTGGACCGTCCCGCCACCGCCCTGCGTCACCGCGCGCGCCGCGCCGCCGCCAAGCGGCTGGACGAACAGATTCTGGTCGCGCACGAAACCAATGAAGCCGCTCTTCGACGATACGGACGGGTTGAGCTGGCCGCCGGGCTGGTCGGTCAGCCGGCGCACCTGCCCGTCGAGCCCGGCGAGGAACAGATCGCCGTCGAGCGGCACCAGGATCGCCTTGCCGTCAGGCGCCCAATCATAGGCGACGATCCCTTTCGATCCGCCGATCCGCGCGCGCTCGCGCTGCATCTTCTCGGCCTCGGACAGTTCGGCGCCAGTGCCGATCTTGCGCGAATCGACCAGCATCCGCTCCTCGCCGGTGCGCGTGTCGCGCGCCCACAGGTCGAGCCGGTCCTTCTCGTCGGCGCGCGGACGCAGCGAGGTCAGCAACGTACCGTCGGGCGAGAGCCGCAGCGCGCGCGGCTGCGGCCCGGCGAGATCGGGGCTGGCGAAGACGCGGTCGAGCGTCAGCGCCTGCTGCGCCGGCTCAGCCGCCATGAGGGGAACCGGTGCCGAACACAACACCACCGCAGCGAGCAACGCGCCTTTTCGCAAACACCATCTCCGCATCTCACAGATCGTCGTCGCCGGCACGGACGGCAGGCGGGTGCGGCCTTATCGCGGTGCGCGACCGGCGCGTAAAGGGGCGGGTTTGCGCCAGGGCAACCGCCGCCCCTCGATCAGCGAGCGCCATGCCCATTCGACCGGCGCGATATCGAAGTGGCGGACATATCGGTTCGCCGCCCAGAGCAGCGCCGCGTCGATCGCGAACGCCGTCACCATCAGCGGCCCCCAGGTGAGCTTTCCATACAGCGCGAGCGCGAACGGCGGGAACAGCAGCCACAGGCAAATCAGCGTCTGCGCGATATACAGCGTCAGCGCCGTCCGCCCCGCCGCGACGAACGGCCGCAGCAGCCGCGCGCCGCGCGCGCTCGTCGCCAGCAGGTTGATGAGCGCGATATGCCCGAGCGTGACCGCGAGCCGCGCCAGTTCGGAGGTTGCCCAGTCGAGCTTGGGCGCGTCATCGAAGCGCATCGCCTGCCACACCGTCACGCAGCGCAGCGTGACGCCGATCGCATAGCCGATCACCGCCATCCCGACATAAAAGCGCCGCGATCGCCCGCCCTGGATCAGCCCGAGCTTGAACAGCCCCGCCCCGATCAGCATCGTCGAGGCGGCTTCCCACACGAACAGCGCTTCCAGCCCATAGCCCTCGATCACGCCGATCGTATTCCACTGCGCCCGCGCCCAGGTGAGCGCGGTGCCGCTGCGTGCCACGTCCTCCGCGGCGACGCGCGCGGCGAGCTCGCGATCGCGCTTGGCCTTGGTGGCCTCGTGCGTCTTCTGCGCGGCGATCGCCGCCCGGTCCGCCGCGTCGAGCGGAAGCCGCTCACGCTGCTTCACCGCCACCTGCGCGAGCGTGGCCTGCCGCTGCGCGATCCGCTGATAGTCGCTCGCGCCGCTGACGAGCGTGAACGCGGCGAGGTTGAGGCCGATCACAACCAGCCACCTGCCGGGCAGCCGCGCGAACAGGAACGCGATCAGCGCGGCGATGCCATATGTGTGGAGGATGTCGCCCGGCCACAGCAGGATGAAGATGTGGACGAGCCCGAAGCCGAGCAGGATCAGGTTGCGCACATAATAGCGCCCCAGCACCTGAAGATGCCCCGCCGCTTCGGCCGCGCGGCCGGTGAGGATCACCATGCCGGCCCCGAACAGCATCTCCAGCATGCAGCGCGCGGTGCCGTTGGCGAACACCTCGCGCAGCCACCACGCCACCTGATCGCTCGCGCTCCAGCCGAGATGCCGCACGTCGTCGAACGACGCGAACAGCGACTGTCCCATGTCGTTGATGTTCATGAACAGGATGCCGAGGATCGCCACGCCGCGCAGGATGTCGAGCACGGCGATGCGCGGCGCGCCATCCGGCTCGGCCGCCGTGGTCATCGGTACGTCGTTCACCCTGGCGTTCTCCTCGGCAAGGTTCCAACCAGCCCGTGCCTTGCGAAGGCAACACACCCCTACCGTTCGTCCCGAGCGAAGTCGAGGGACAGCCGCGCGCATCCGAAATTGTGTCTCGGTTCCGCTCGACGCGAAGGGTTTCGAAGACACGCAGCAAAAAGGGCGCGGGAGCCATCGCCCCCGCGCCCTTTCCAAACGCCGGTCGTCGCGGCTTATTCGGCGGCGACGATGCCCTTGGCCGGACGGTTGTCGCGGCGCTCGGCGATACGCGCCGACTTGCCGGTGCGGCCACGCAGGTAATACAGCTTGGCACGACGCACCGCGCCCTTGCGGACGACTTCGATGCTGTCGATGTTCGGCGAATACAGCGGGAAGACGCGCTCGACGCCCTCGCCGAAGCTGATCTTGCGCACGGTGAAGTTGGAACCCATGCCCTTGTTCGAGCGCGCGATGCACACGCCCTCATAGTTCTGCACGCGGGTGCGGTCGCCTTCGACCACCTTCACGCCGACTTTCAGCGTGTCGCCCGGGCGGAAATCGGGGATAGTCTTGTTCGCCAGGAACTTGGCGATGTTTTCGGCTTCGATCGTCTGGATGAGATTCATCTCATGCGTCCTTCGTCTGTCGCCGCGCGCCAGAGGGAGGCTTGACCCGAGCGCCCTCGTGGCGCTCCCAAAGGTCCGGCCTCCTTAGCCGTGTCTCGGTCTCGGCCATGTGCTTTCGCCATGCCGCGATCCTCGCATGATCCCCCGATCGCAGCACTTCGGGGATCGTGCGCCCTTCCCAGTCAACAGGTCGGGTATAGTGCGGATATTCGAGAAGGCCGCTTTCGAAGCTCTCGTCATCCCCGCTGGAAGGCGCGCCCATTACGCCGGGAAGCAGCCGAATGCAAGCGTCGAGAAGGACGAGCGCCCCCATCTCTCCGCCCGAGAGGATATAGTCGCCGATCGACACCTCTTCGATGCCGCGCCCTTCGAAGATCCGCTCGTCGAACCCCTCGAACCGCCCGCACAGGATCGTGACGCCAGGGCCACTCGCGAGCGCGCGCACGCGAGCCTGCGTGAGCGGCGCCCCGCGCGGCGTCATCGCGAGCAGCGGCGCGCCGGTGGCGACGCTGTCGATCGCGGCGGCGAGCACATCGGCGCGCAGCACCATACCCGCCCCGCCTCCGGCCGGCGTATCGTCAACGGTGCGATGCTTGTCGGTCGCGAAATCGCGGATGTTGCGCGCATCGAGACTCCACCGCCCCTCCGCCAGCGCCCGCCCGGCCAGCGACAGGCCGAGCGGGCCGGGGAACATATCCGGGTAGAGCGTGAGGATGGTGGCGGCGAAGGTCATGCCGCGCGCGTCCAGTCCTCGACGCGCAAGCCCGGAATGTCGGCGAAGTCAGACAGGTTCCGCGTGATGACGGTCGCGCCAAGGCTGAGGGCATGTCCAGCCAACAGGCGATCGAAGCGACCACGCCGGAAAGGCATCTTAGCGTAAGCTCGCGCCGCGGCCTCGTCGAACGGCATGAGTGGTATCTGCTCGATCAGCCGTTCAAGCATATCGATCGATGGCGCCAGACCATTTTCGCTGCCTAGCGCTAGCTCGGCGAAGACGATCGCCGACATTCGTATGTCGCCGATCGCCGTCGCTTCGACCCGCCGGGTCAGCGCTGGATAGTTGCCACCGACGAGATAGATGATCGTATTCGTATCGACGAGATACATCAGCTATCGCGACCAAGCAGGTGCCAATCGCGCGGCGAATCGTCGAAATCCTCACGCGGCAGCGGCTTGAGCCACGGCATCGACCCGGCAATTCCGGTCAGGTCGATCTTTCGCTTGGGCGCATCGACCGGCTCGAAGCTGAACCGGCCATGTTCCTCGCGGACGCGCATTTCGGCGCCTTCCTCAAGGCCAAGCGCCTTGGGCAGCCGCAGGGCCAGCGAATTGCCCGACTTGAACACCTTGGCTTTATATTCCTCGCTCATGGCCGTCACTCCGTATATACGAATAGTATATACTAAACCACGAATGCCCCGTCAACGACCACCCGCTCGCCGTCCCATTCGGGCACCGCGTCGGTGGTCATCGGCACCATGAAGCGCTGGCCGCTCTCGCGTTCGATCTCGATCACGTCGCCCGCCCCGAAATCCTCGATCAGCACGACACGCCCAAGCGGCTCACCCTCGGTCGATACCGCGGTGAGCCCGATCAGGTCGGAATGATAATATTCGCCGGGTTCGAGCGGTGGCAGCGCCGAACGCGGCACCGTCAGTTCGGTGCCGCGCAGCGCTTCGGCTGCGTTGCGATCGGTCACTTCGGCGAAGCGCGCGATCGTGCCGTTGCTGCCGGGGCGCGCCGACTTCAACGTCAGCGCGCCGCCATTCAGCACCGTGTAGCGCGCCAGATCCTCGGTGAAGACCTTGAGCCGCACCTCCCCCGTCACGCCATGCGCGCCGATGATGACGGCAAGCGTAACGGGGCGATCCGCCGACATTATGCTTCGGCCGAAGCCTCTTCAGCGGCAGCCTCTTCGGCGGGCGCAGCCGCGGCGGCCTTGGCGGCCTCCTCGGCTTCGGCGAGCTTGGTGGCGCGTTCCTCGGCGCGCTCGGTCGCCTTCTCGCCGGGCTTGCCCTTGTTCGGGTTGTTGCGCGCGGCGCGCTCCTTCACGCCGGCCGCATCAAGGAAGCGGGCGACACGGTCGGTCGGCTGCGCGCCGTTGCCGAGCCAGTGCTTCGCGCGCTCGGCGTCGAGGATGATGCGCTTCTCGTCATCCTTGGCGAGCAGCGGATTGTACGTGCCGATCTTCTCGATGAACCGGCCGTCGCGCGGCGAGCGCGCGTCCGCCACGACGATGCGGTAATAGGGACGCTTCTTGGAACCGCCACGCGACAGACGAATGCTGAGTGCCATCTTGAACTACTTCCTTCTTGATTTCCGTCGCCCCGGCGGAGGCCGGGGCCGCTATGGTGGTGGGCGCTACGTGTCTCCACGCAGCGGCCCCGGCCTCCGCCGGGGCGACGAACCCTACTTCTTCTTGTTCATCAAATTCTCGAACCCCGGCGGCAGCTTGGCCTGCCCGCCGCCAAGCCCGGGCAGACCGCCCGAATTGCCGCCGATCAGGCTGCCGATATCGGGCATGCCGGCCCCGCCGAGGCCACCCATGCCGCCACCGCCCATGCCGCCCTTGCCGAACATCGCCGCCATGCCCTTCAACCCGCCCATCTTGCGGATCTTCTTCATGGCGCCGGCCATTTCCTGATGCATCTTGAGCAGCTTGTTGACGTCCTGCACGGTCGTCCCCGAACCCTTGGCGACGCGGATCTTGCGTTTGGCGTTGAGCAGCTCCGGCTTGGCGCGCTCCTTGGGGGTCATCGAGCCGATCATCGCGTCCATGTGGATCAGCACCTTGTCGCCGCCGACCTGCTGGACCGCGTTCTGCGCCTTCTTGAGCCCCGGCAGCATCCCCGCGAGCGCGCCGAGCCCACCCATCTTGCGCATCTGCTGGAGCTGCGCACGCAGATCGTTGAGATCGAACTGGCCCTTGGCGAGCCGCGCCGCGATCTTCTCGGCATCTTCCTGCTGGATCGTCTCAGCGGCGCGTTCGACCAGGCTGACGACGTCGCCCATGCCGAGGATGCGGCCCGCGACCCGGCTGGGATGGAAGGCTTCGAGCGCGTCCATCTTCTCGCCGGTACCGGCGAACTTGATCGGCTTGCCGGTGACCGCGCGCATCGACAGCGCCGCGCCGCCGCGCGCATCACCGTCCATGCGGGTCAGCACCACGCCGGTCAGCGGCACCTGCTGCGAGAAGCTCGTCGCGACGTTGACCGCGTCCTGACCGGTCAGCGCATCGACGACGAGCAGGATTTCCGCCGGCTTCGCGACATCGGCGACCGCGCGCATCTCGTCCATCAGCGCCTGGTCGACGTGGAGGCGGCCCGCCGTGTCGAGCATCAGCACGTCATAGCCCTGCAGCTTCGCCGCCTGGAGCGCGCGTCGCGCGATATCGACCGGCTGCTGGCCCGGCACGATCGGCAGCGTCGCCACCTCGGTCTGCGTGCCCAGCGTGGCGAGCTGTTCCTGCGCATTGGGGCGATTGACGTCGAGCGACGCCATCAGCACCTTCTTGCGCTCGCGCCCGCCCTGCCCGCCGGACAGACGGCGGGCGATCTTGGCGGTGGTCGTCGTCTTGCCAGAGCCTTGCAGGCCGACCATCATGATGACGGCGGGCGGCGCCACGCCCAGATCGAGTTCGGCGGCGGTGCCATCGCCGTCGCCGCCGAGCATCGCGACCAGCGCGTCGTTGACGATCTTGACGACCTGCTGCCCCGGCGTGACCGAGCGCAGCACCTGCTGGCCGATCGCCTGCTCGGTCGCCTTGTCGACGAACTCGCGCGCCACCGGCAGCGCGACGTCGGCTTCGAGCAGCGCGACGCGCACCTCGCGCATCGCCGCGCGCACGTCCGCCTCGGTCAGCGACCCGCGGCCGCGCAACCGATCGAACACACCGCCAAGACGGTCGCTGAGGCTCTCGAACATCGTCAAACCTTCCACTTCGAACGCCGCCGCCCTATGGGAAAACGCAAAAGACGCCGGCGGACGAAACCTCGTCGGCCGGCGTAGCCCCGCAGGGCAAGCCTTTCACGAATCCCCTTGGGGACGCGATCAAAGGCGGCACTAGCGGTTTTGCACCGGCATCGCAAGCGCCGCGCTCATGCCCTGCTCGCTGCGGAGTGCCGCGCTCGCACGCCGGCCAGCGCAGAATGGACAATGGTCGCGCCCGTCCCTAGATCACCGCGCATGACCGACCGCGCCGGCCCTGTCGTGGCTGACCCCCACATCGTCAGCCTGGGCTGCCGGCTCAACATCGCCGAGAGCGAGACGATCCGCGCGCTGCTCGCCGGACGCGACACAGTCGTCGTCAACAGTTGCGCGGTCACCAACGGCGCGGTCGCCGAGACCCGCGCCGCCATCCGCCGCGCGCGCCGCGACCGCCCGGCCGCGGAGATCGTGGTGACCGGCTGCGCCGCGCAGATTGATCCGGCGGGCTTCGCGGCGATGCCCGAGGTTGATCGCGTCATCGGCAACGCCGAAAAGCTGCACGCCTCGGCGTGGCAGGCGACCGCGCCCGTGCTCGTCGGCGATATCATGCGGGTGCGCGACACCGCCCCGCATCTGGCGAGCGCCTTCGCCGCGCACGCCCGCGCCTTCGTCGAGGTGCAGAACGGCTGCGACCATCGCTGCACCTTCTGCGCGATTCCCTTTGGACGCGGCAACAGCCGCTCGGTGCCGGCGGGCGGCGTGATCGACCGGATCGCGGCGCTGGTCGATGCGGGCTATCGCGAGGTGGTGCTCACCGGGGTCGATCTCACCAGCTACGGCCCCGATCTGCCCGGCGCGCCGAGCCTCGGCCTGCTCGTCGAGCGCATCCTCGCGCATGTGCCCCGGCTCGAACGGCTGCGGCTGTCCTCGCTCGACTCGGTCGAGATCGACGACCGGCTGTTCGATCTGATCGCCGGGCACCCGCGTGTCATGCCGCACGTCCACCTGTCGTTCCAGGCCGGCGACGACATGATCCTCAAGCGGATGAAGCGCCGCCACAGCCGCGCGCAGGCGGTGGCGCTGGTCGCCCGCCTCAAGGCGGCGCGCCCGGACGTCGCGATCGGCGCCGATCTGATCGCCGGATTCCCGACCGAGGATGCCGCGATGTTCGCGAACACGCTAGCGCTGATCGACGATTGCGACATCGTCCACGCGCACATCTTCCCCTATTCGCCCCGAGAGGGCACGCCGGCGGCGCGGATGCCGCAAGTACCGGTGGCGGTGCGCAAGGCGCGTGCCGGCGCACTGCGCGCGGCGGCGGCGCGGCGCAAGGCGGCATGGCTCCAGCGCCTCGTCGGCACCGAACAGGACGTGCTGATCGAGCGCCCCGGTGATCGCGGCCATGCCGGCAACTTCGCCGAAGTTCGCTTCCCCGCCCCGCCCCCCGTTCGTGCTGAGCCTGTCGAAGCCTGTCCTGAGCGGCTGGCTTTGCCAGCCAGCCGAAGGGCACGTGCGCCCGGAACACGCCCTTCGACAAGCTCAGGGCGAACGGTTGGTGTAGGCGACGTCCTTCGCCTCATCATCACCGCCACGGACGGCCTCACCCTCCAAGCCACCCCGATACTCTCCCCGGCGGCGAACCAACCCGCCCCATCGCGACAAAAGGCCCTCGCATGAGCACCACACCCGGCTGGCACGAGCGCCTGCTCGGCGGCTTCAAGCGCACCTCCGATCGGCTGATCGGCAACCTCGTCGGGCTCGGCACCGCCCCGCTCGACACCGGGACGCTCGACGAGATCGAGGAAGCGCTGATCGCCTCGGATCTTGGCCCGGAGACCGCGCACCGCATCCGCGACCGGCTCGCCTCGGGCATGTTCGAGCGCGACATGGAGGATCTCGGCATCCGCCTCACCGTCGCCGAAGAGGTCGAGAAGGTGCTGGAGAAGGTCGCCAAGCCGCTCGAGATCGAGGCGTTCCCGCGTCCGCAGGTGATCCTCGTCATCGGCGTCAACGGATCGGGCAAGACCACCACGATCGCCAAACTCGCGCACTGGCTGAAAGAGCAGGATTATGCGGTGATGCTCGCCGCTGGCGACACCTTCCGCGCCGCCGCGATCGGCCAGCTCGCAACCTGGGCCGAGCGCGCGGGCGTGCCGATCATCAGCGGCAAGGAAGGCGGCGATGCCGCCGGCATCGTCTATGAGGCTGTCAAGCAGGCGACCGCGATCGGCACCGACGTGCTGATCGTCGACACCGCCGGCCGGCTCCAGAACAAGCGCGAGCTGATGGACGAGCTCGCCAAGATCCGCCGCGTGCTCGGCCGGCTCAACCCGGCCGCGCCGCACGACGTGGTGCTGGTGCTCGATGCCACCACCGGCCAGAACGCTCTATCGCAGATCGAAGTGTTCAAGGAGATGGCGGGCGTCACCGGCCTCGTCATGACCAAGCTCGACGGCTCCGCGCGCGGCGGCATCCTCGTCGCGGCGGCGGAGAAATACGGGCTGCCGATCCACGCGATCGGCGTCGGCGAGGGCATGGGCGATCTCCGCCCGTTCGACGCCAACGAAGTCTCGCGGATCATCGCCGGTGTCGATGGAGTGAAGCGCCGTGGATAAGAAGCCGGTCAACGCGCCGATGCTGCGCATGGCGGTCGATTACGGCCCGCTCGTGGTGTTCTTCGTGGTCAATTATCTGGCTCCCGGCCCGGTCGTGGCCAAGGCGATCGCCGCGACGATCGCGTTCATGATCGCCGAAGTGGCGGCGCTACTGTTCTCGCGGCTGCGGCTCGGCTCGATCTCGCCGATGCTGTGGATCACCGGCGTCCTCGTGCTCGTGTTCGGCGCGCTGACCATCTATTTCCACGATCAGCAGTTCATCCAGATGAAGCCGACCTTCGTCTATGCGCTGTTCGGCGGCCTGCTGCTGTTCGGCTGGCTTACCGGACGCCCGCTGCTCCAGCAACTGCTCGAAACCGCCTATCCGGGGCTGGATGCCGAGGGCTGGCGCAAGCTGACGCGCAACTGGGCGGTCTTCTTCATCCTGATGGCGATCGGCAACGAAGCCGTGTGGCGCGGCACCGCGATGCTGTGGGGCAAAGATGCCGGGTGGAACGCCTGGCTGTGGTACAAGATGCCCGGCTGCGTCATCATCACGCTCGTGTTCGCGATGGCCAACGTGCCGATGTTGATGAAACACGGCCTGACGCTCGGTGAGGAAAAGCCGCCGCTGGTCCCGCCGGAGGGGTGATCGTTTGGTCGATCACCCGGCCTCAAAACGTCACCCCAGCGCAAGCTGGGGTCTCGCGCGATCGGGCGAGCGTGCCGAACCTCGCGGGAAGATGCCAGCTTACGCTGGCATGACGGCGAGTGGCCTTCGTCACCCCAGCGCAAGCTGGGGTCTCCCGCGATCAGGCGAGCGTGTCGAACAGATCGCGCCACTCCGGGTTGCCCAGTTCGACCAGCTCGACCTTCCAGCCCCGCCGCCACGCCTTGAGCGCTTTCTCGCGCGCGATCGCCTCCTCGATCGTGTCGAACCGCTCGGCGTGAACCAACGTCTTGATACCGTAGCGCCGGCAATAGGCCGATCCGACATCGCGCCGATGCTGATCGACTCGTGCCGCGAGATGCGCGGTCACACCGATGTAGAGCATGCCGCGCGGCTTGCTCGCCATTAGATACGTCCAGCCCCCGCGTGACATGGGGCGAGCGTATTGGACCTCGCGGGGAGATGCCAGCTTGCGCTGGCATGACGGGGGGGGAAAAACCCGCGCTCGAAGCAAAGAAAAAAGAGCCGGCGACCCAACGGTCCCCGGCCCTTTCTCAACCGTCAGCGATCGGATCAGCCCTGCTGATCCGCCCGGCTCACGCCCTCGCCGTCGAGGTTCTGCGCGGCGAAGTCCCAGTTCAGGATCTTGCCCGTCACCGCTTCGAGATAGCCGGGGCGCGCGTTGCGGTAATCGATGTAATAAGCGTGCTCCCACACGTCGATCGTCAGCAGCGGCTTGTAGTCATAGACGACGGGCGTGTCGGCGTCGTGGAGCGAGGTCACCTTGAGCTTGCCGTCCTCGAGCACCAGCCAGCCCCAGCCGCTCGCGAAATGGTTGGTCGATTCGGCGACCAGCGCCTTCACCAGCGCCTCGGTCGAGCCGAAGCCTTCCTCGATCAGCTCGGCGAGCTTGCCGGTCGGCGCGGCATAGTTCGGGGTCAGCGAGTTCCAGAAAAAGGTGTGGTTCCAGATCTGCGCGGAATTGTTGAACAGGCCCTTGTCGCCGGTTTCCTTGGCGTGGCGGATGACCTCGACGAGCGACTTGCCCTCAAGGCCCTTTTCGGTGACGAAGCCGTTGGTCTTGTCGACATAGGCCTTGTGATGCTTGCCGTGATGGAAATCGAACGTCTCGGCGGACATCGTCGGCGCGAGCGCATCCTTGGGGAAAGGCAGCGGGGGAAGTTCGAAAGCCATAGGATATCCTCCTTCAGGGACGTTCAGGATCACGGCGCAAACGCCTGTGCGCCGGAAATGGGTCCGCCGCGATTATTACGCAACCGATTCGGAATTGAGAATGAATCGCAGGTAGTTGGCGCGCGATGGCGTGCGATAATTCCCGGCTACTCGTCACCCCAGCGCACGCTGGGGTCTCCCTGTGATGACGCGGGCGCCCTCCCTATAAAGACCCCAGCTTGCGCTGGGGTGACGAATCGGGGCGGGAACGCGCTACGCCCCCGCCGAGATCAACCCGTGCCGCTTCAGCGCATGCCGCAACTGATCGTAGCTCAGCCCGAGCGCGTCCGCGGTCGCGCGCTGGTTGAAGCGGTGCTCGGCCATCGCCTTCTTGAGCAGGTCGCGCTCGAACCGCGCGATCCGGCTCTTGAAGTCGCCGGGCGCGTCGTCTTCGGCTGGCGCCGACGGCTGGGCGGGCGCCGCCTCCACCGTCATCGCCCCGCCCGCCAGGGTGCGCGGCCGATATTGCGACTGGAACGGATCGAACTCGATCGCGTCGATCGGCGTATCGCGCTCCCACCGGTACACCGCGCGCTCGACGACATTGCGCAGCTCGCGCACATTGCCCGGCCAGTCATAGGCGACCAGCGCCGCCATCGCCTCGCGCGTGAAGCCGGGCCAGTCTAGCCGCCCCATCTCGGACGCCATCCGCCGCCCGTAATGCTCGGCGAGCACCGGCACGTCGCCGGTCCGCGCGCGCAAGGGGGGCAGCGTCACCACCTCGAACGACAGCCGGTCGAGCAGATCGGCGCGGAACTGGTGCCGCGCGACCTTGTCGGGCAGATGCTCGTTGGTCGCCGCGACGATCCGCACATCGACACGCAAGGGCCGCGACGATCCGATCCGTGTCACCTCGCCATATTCGACCGCGCGCAGCAGCCGGTCCTGCGCGGCCATCGACAGCGTGCCGAGTTCGTCGAGGAACAAGGTGCCGCCATGCGCCTCCTCGAACCGCCCGGCGCGCGCCTTGGTCGCGCCGGTGAACGCGCCCGCCTCGTGCCCGAACAGCTCCGCCTCGATCAGCGTCTCGGGCAGCGCCGCGCAGTTCATCACCACCAGCGGCTGGTCCCAGCGCGGGCTCAGCCGATGGAGCCGCTCCGCCACCAGCTCCTTGCCGGTGCCGCGCTCGCCGATCACCAGCACGGGCCGGTCGAGCGCGGCCGCGCGGCTCGCGCGCTCCAGCGCGTCGAGAAACGGGCCGGACTGGCCGATCACCTGCGTCGTTCGCTCCATTGCCAAGTCTTGGCGTAAAGTCCCAAGGCTTGGCAAGTCCGCGATGCGGCAAAGCTGTCGATCCGTTCAGAAAAGCCCGCGAATCCGCCGTTTTTAAAATTGGCACGAACCCTGCAAAGCCTATCCCGTACCCAACCAGTACCGCGTTCCCCCAAGGAGTTTTTCGCACATGGGCATTTTTTCCCGGACCCGTGACATCGTCGCCGCCAACTTCACCGACTTGCTCGACAAGGCGGAAGATCCGGCGAAGATGATCCGGATGATCATCCTCGAAATGGAGGAAACGTTGGTCGAAGTCCGCGCCTCCGCCGCGCGCACCATCGCCGACCAGAAGGAGATGCGCCGCCACATCGACAAGCTCGGCAAGCTCCAGGAGAGCTGGACCGAAAAGGCCGAACTGGCGCTGTCGAAGGGCCGCGAGGATCTCGCCAAGGCCGCGCTGGTCGAGAAGCAGAAGGCCGCCGACATGGCCGATCGCCTCAAGGACGAGATCGCCGTGCTCGACGAGGCGCTGCGCGCGTCCGAAGAGGACATCAACAAGCTGCAAAACAAGCTGCGCGAGGCGCGCACCCGCCAGAACTCGATCGTCACCCGGCTGGAAAGCGCGCAGAACCGCTACAAGCTGCGCGAGCTCTACAACGGCCCGCGCATGCAGGAAGCGTTCTCGCGCTTCGATGTGATGGAGGGCCGCATCGACATGGCCGAGGGCCGCGCCGATGCCGCCGGTCTGGGCGCGCAGCCCAAGTCGCTCGAAGAGGAGATCGCCGAGCTCAAGTCCGCCGACAAGGTCGATGCCGAGCTCGCCGCGCTCAAGGCGCGCCTGAACAAGGACGGTTGAGATGGAAGACGTTTTCCTGCCGATCGTCATCTGCGGCATGCTCTTCGTCGGCATGCCCTGGGTGATCCTGCACTATGTCACCAAGTGGAAGCAGGCGCCCAAGATCACCGACGAGGACGAGAAACTGCTCGATGAGCTCCACCTGCTCGCGCGCCGGCTCGAAGACCGACTGCAGACGGTGGAGCGGATCGTCGCCGCCGACCATCCCGACTGGCGCCCCGGCGTGACCGCCGATCCGCGCCCTTCCTATGACCTTTCCAAGAGGAACTGAACCATGAGCGCGAGCCGCACCAAATTCTACCTCGACAAGCAGAACCGCAAATGGCTGGGCGTGTGCTCAGGGATCGCCGATTACACCGGCATCGATGCCACCTGGGTCCGCGTCGGCGCGGTGGTCCTCACCATCGCCGGCGGCTTCCCCTGGACGCTCCTCGCCTATTGGCTGGTCGCCTGGATGGCCGATGCCAAGCCCTACGGCCTGTACGACAGCAAGGAGGACCAGAAGTTCTGGCAGGGCGTCCGCTCCAACCCCACCCGCTCGACCGCCGAGGTCCGCTCGAAGTTCCGCGACATCGACCGCCGCCTCGCCGACATCGAGACGATGTACACCAGCCGCAACACCCGCCTCGCCGACGAGATCGACAGCCTGCGCTGAGCGCGCACCCGATCCGGCACCACCACCGCAACAGGATTATCACGATGTCGACCACCTGGGGATTGCTCGTTCCACTCGCCGCGATCACGGTTTTCCCGCTCAGCCGGGTCATCACCACCTGGGTGCGCGCCCGGCACGGCTATCCGCTCGATGACGCGCGCGACGGCAAGGATCGCCTCCCGATCGCCCGCGAAACCGAATTGCTGAGCGCCGAGAACGAACGGCTCATCGGCAAGATCGGCCGGCTCGAGGAGCGGATCGCGGTGCTCGAACGCATCGCCACCGATCCCGCCGAGCGCACCGCGCGCGAGATCGAGGCGCTTCGCACCACCGGCTGATCCGCCCGCCCCGTTTCCACCGCCATCTTCGCATCATCCACCCGTGCGCGGCGCCCCCGCCCGCGCCGACAGGAAAGGCACGTCCATGCTTCTCGCTTTTCTCGCCACGCTCGCCGCCGTCACCGCCCTCGGGGTCTTCGCCACCGAACGGGTCGATCGCCCGCGCCGCCGCCGCGAACGGCTCGCCGCGCAAGGCGAAGCGCAGTAATATCGCCAGTCCGCAAGGGGAGTTTTCGACATGAACCCGTTTGAAATGGTCGTCGCGATCATCGTCGTCATCACGGTCGGCCGCGTCCTGATGGCCCGCTACGGCGTCGTTCACGGCAAGCCCGGCGAGCAGGTCGCCTTCCGCGACGACAATGCCACCCGCGCCGAGAATGCCCGGCTGCAGGAGGAATTGCGCAGCATGAAGGAGCGGCTCGCCGTCCTCGAACGCCTCGCCACCGACAATGACACGAGCAGCGCCCGCCTCGATCGCGAGATCGAACGCCTGCGCGACCCCAAATGACCCTCATGACCGCAGGAGCAGGGATCATGACCGACCCGAGTTTCTACATCACGATGGCCGGCACGGCGCTCGCCGGGCTGACGATCCTCGCCTACGCGACGCTGACCGGATGGCGCGGCTGGCTCGCGCTCAAGCAGCAGGAACTGCAGCACCAGCCCGGCGACCGCAGCGCCCCGGCGATGCCCAGTGCCAGCGCCCGCATCGAGATCGCCGACCTGAAGGAGCGCATCCGCAAGCTCGAAGCGATTGCGGCCGGGGTGGATCTGTAAGCTGCGCCTGTAAACGCCAGCCCCTACCCCGTTCGCCCTGAGCAAAGTCGAAGGGCGTGTCCAAACGTAGCTCGTCACTCGGAGCATTGCGCCAGGAACACGTGCTTCGACAAGCTCGGCACGAACGGGGAGGAGCAAACCCGGTAGACGCCCCGCCCCCCCGCCGTTACCGCCGCCGCCATGACCACACTCGCCGACCTGCAAGACGAATATGATTTCCTCGACGCCGACGATCGCTATCGGCTGCTGATCGATCTCGGCAAGGCGCTGGAGCCGATGCCCGATCCGCTCAAGACCGAGGCTACGCTGGTGCGCGGCTGCTCCGCGTCGGTCTGGGTCTATCCGATGCGGCGCGACGACGGCACGCTCCACTTCCTCGCCGATTCGAACGCGGCGATCACCAAGGGCATCATCGCGCTCGTGCTGCTGACCGTGCAGGACCAGCCCGCCGCGACGATCGCCACCACCGACATCACCGCCGCACTCGCCCCGTTCGATCTCAAGAACCAGCTCAGCTCGAACCGGACGCAGGGCATTCCCAACATGATCGCGTTGATCCGCGACACCGCGCTCCGCTACGCCAGCTAACCCGATCGCGCCGCGTGCGCGCGTGTCGGGCGGGAGATACCGTTCGCACTGAGCGAAGTCGAAGTGCGTGCCACAAGCGCCACACTCCACCCACATGCGTCCCCCCGGCGCAGGCCGGGGCCGTTACGTGTCGGCCGCCCGGCTCGCCACATCACACTGCGGCCCCGGCCTACGCCGGGGCGACGTACCCCACGCCCCAAATCACTGGAAAGCCGCGCCCGCCCTCCTCAGCGCGCCCGACCTACAACGCTCAATTCTTCACCTTCGGCGGCCGCGGATACGGCACGAAATCGTTCAGCCCGACCGACGCACCCGCCATCCGCGTGCCGCGGTCGATCAGCCGCACGATGTCGATCCGGCACGTCTGCCCGCCCCGCGGCTCGCTGACGAGGATGTCGTCGTCGTCGAGGAAGTTCGCGCCGCTCGGCCGGTTGACGTAGATCGTGCCGTCGCTGGTCGTATAGACGATCGCGGTCCGGTCGATGATCTCGCTCGAACGGATCTGCGTCAACGACAGGCAATCCACCGGCTTGCCGGCGACCCGCCCCTCCAGCATCTTGGCGAGCTTCGCCTCGCCGGTAAGCCGCTCCTTCGCCTGCGCGGGCACGGCGGAACCGATCACCGCCAGCGCGGCGATCGCGGTGAGACAGTGGGAAACACGCATCGAATTTCTCCTAGGCCTCCAGCGTAGCCGAGTCGTGCTGAACCTGCGCTGACACGTCGGGCTCCGCCGCGTCCAGCCCCAGCCCCGCGATCACCGCGTCGAGCGGCGCGCCCGCGCGGACGATCTGCCAGTGCCGACTGTCGGCGCTGTCGACCACGGTCACCGCGCCGCGCGGGCAGACCTTGAGGCATTGCACCTCGACGATCCCGATCGGCGCCTTGCGGCCGGCCTTCACCCCGAGCCGTTTGCGCAGCACCTTGGCCAGCGGCTTCTTGCCGCCCGCCCCGAACCCGCCGCCGAGCTTCTTCGAACATTTCGCGCACACCAGCAACGTGCGCGACCAGTCCGACCGGACGGTCTTCACGACGCCATCCTCACTGCGCTGGCTTCCACTGCCGCTGTTCCTCGGCGACGCGCAGCACGTCATAGGCGGCCTGGATCGCCTGGAAGCGCGCGGCGGCGTCCGTGTCGCCGGGGCGGACATCGGGATGGTTCTGCTTGGCGAGCCGCCGCCATGCCAGCCGCACCGCGTCGAAATCGGCATCCACCTCGAGGTCCAGCACCTCGAGCGCGCGCAGCTCGTCGCGCGAGCGACTGCCGTCGCCCGATCCGGCCCATTGCTGGTGGCGCGAGGTGGTGTAGCCGTCGGCGGTGCGCGTCTCCGCCGCCTCTCGCTCGGCCGCCTCCTCGGCGCTCAGCCCCTCGAAGTAGTTCCAGCCGCGATTATACTCGCCGGCATGTTCCTGGCAGAAATACCAGCGCTCGGGGCTGTTGGGCGATTTCGGCGCCGGGCAATTGCCCGGCTCGGTGCAGCCATGCCGGTCGCACAGCCGCACCTTCGCGGCCTCGCGGCTCGATTCGCCATACGCCCGCCAGCGTGGAAATCCCCAATCATCTCGTCTCGTCGCGCGCGCCATAGCGGACCATCTAGGCACGCGGGTGCGGCATTGCCATGACGGATTGGTGACAGGCGTGATTTTGCGGGGACGGATGGCGCCCGAACGCACCTGCCGGATCGCGGGAGATCGGCAAGCTCGCCCTGTCCTACACCGCCGCCCGGTGCCATTCTTGCCGCGCTCTTCGACATCGCCGGCGAGATCGCGTCCGCGCGCGTCGCGCAAACATCGCAGGGGTCCGCGACCTTCACGACGTTTGCCGCCCGTGCGCAACATAGGCGACGTTAGCAACGTTTCGCCCGCGCGCGGGGAATACCAGAGGGTCTGTAAGCCGGGTTCTGTCCACCCTCTTCACGAAGGATAGGCGACCATTCCTCTAGGGCGACGCTCGCACGCCGCCTCAAGCAACCAACCCGGACGACGAGCAGAAACGATGCCCATGTGCCGTCCCTATTCGGTCTTGCTCCCGGTGGGGTTTGCCATGCCGCCTGCCGTTACCGGAGGCGCGGTGCGCTTTTGCCGCACCCTTTCACCCTTGCCTGTCGCCACGCTCGCGCGCGGCCCATCGGCGGTCTGCTCTCTGTGGCACTGTCCCTGGGGTCACCCCCGCCGGGCGTTACCCGGCACCGTCGTTTCGCGGAGCCCGGACTTTCCTCGGCATGTGCCAAGCACATGACGCGGCCGCCCGACCCTCTGGTGGACCCGCCTTAGTCGTCCCCTTGCGGTTTGGGCAACAGTAAAGCGAGTAGAATGCTGCGACACTCGCCGTCGATCTCGCCGTCGATCAGTTCGGGCCGGTAGCGGCGCTGGAACGCGACCACCGCCGCCAGCTTGTCGGTCACGTCGTAGCCGAACCGCTCGAGCGCGATCAGGAAGCCCGCGTCGGTCCACATCGGGTCCATCAGGTTGCGCGTGGGCCGGGGCAACGCCAGCCGCAGCCGCGAGAGGCGGTGCCACGGGAACAGCTCGCCCGGATCCTGCTTGCGCCTGGGCGCGATGTCCGAATGGCCGACGACGTTGCCGCGCGTGATCGCGTAGCGTTCCTTGATCTCCCCGGTCAGCGCGATCAGCGCGTCGATCTGCGCATCGGGAAACGGGCGATAGCCGAACTCATGGCCGGGGTTGACCAGCTCGATCCCGATCGAGGCACTGTTGACGTCCTCGATCCGCCCCCAGCGCGCCGCGCCGGCATGCCACGCGCGCTTGTCCTCGGCGACGAGCCGGTGGACGGTGCCGTCCTCGTCGATCATATAATGCGCCGAAACCTTCGCGGCGGGATCGCAGAGCCGCGCCAGCGCCGATGCCGCGTCGGCCATCCCGGTATAATGGAGAACGATCATGGTGATCGGCAGCGCGCGCTCGTCGAAATTGGGAGACGCCGTCTCGGTGATCGTCATGTACGCTCCTGCTCACCCCCGCGCGGGAGCGGCGCCGGGATCAAGCGGCTGCGATAGTCAATCCCGCCGCATTCGCCAACTCATAGCCGCTGCGGTCGCAGGCGGATCGGCGGCATCCCGTCAGGCGATCTTCAGCGTCGCCCCGAACAGCAGCACCGGATCGCTCGGCTCTGACACCTGGATCGTGCCCTTTGCCTCGGCCACCAGCGCGTGGACGAGACAGGCGGCCGCCACGCGCGGCGTCGCAGCAACGTCGATGTCGGCGCCAGTCAGCGCGGTTCGAAGCTCCGCGTCGAGCACGATCCGCGGCCCGTCCGCGCGCACGACGATCTCGACCTGATCGCCAACGCATTCCGCGCCGACATCGAGTTGCCCGCCACGGATCAGCGCGTCGCCGGCGATGAGCGCGAGGTTGAGCAGCACCTTGATACCCACTTTGGGCAAGATCGGGTCTTCGACCAACCAGCCAAGCTTGATCCGCTGGGTATCGCCGAAAAGTCCGTCGATCGCCGCGCGCGCCTCACGCGAATCGATCGTCTCGCCGAAGCCACCGGCCGCGCCGAACGCGAGCCGGAAGAATTTGAGCTTGTTGGCCGACGCCCTGGCGCTCTCGCTGAGCAACTCCAGGCAGCGCGCGCGCATGTCCGGGTCGTGCTCGTCGGCGAGCAGTTCGAGGCCGTTGTTGAGCGCGCCCACCGGGCTGAGCAGATCGTGGCACAGGCGCGAGCACAACAGGCTGGCGAAATCGACGGCGTTGATAGTCAAGAACAATGCTCCCGCGTATCGCGCCTATGTGGCCCACCAACGAGTCCGCCGCAAGTCAGGTCGCGGCGGCGATGCGATAGGGCACCGCGACGAAACGGTGGTGCGCATCGCCGCCCTCGGCACGCCACACGCCGATCGCGCTGCCTGCCGTGATAAGCCACAACTTTCCGTCCGCCGCCGCCATCGCCACGTCGGTCGCGGAAGGGCGCACGTCGCCGCTCGGGTGCGAATGCCAATAGCCGATCAGCTTCGCTCCGCCTGCCCTTTCGGCGCGCAGCGCGGCGAAATGTGCGGCGGGGTCGATCTCGAAGGTGCGCGCCGGGTCGTCCGCGACATTGGCGCACGGCTCGGCCCAAGCGATCCGCGTGTGGTCACCGAACAGCAGCCCGCAGACCTCGCGTGCGCCGTCTGCATGCGCGGCTGCGATGATGCGATGCAGCGCGGTGCTTGAAATCTCCAACATATCCCCCAGATTCCTATTCTATGGACCGGGGGGTTTCCACCATCGAAACATGCGTCGCCGCCACGGAAGGGCTGCGGCTCGACCGCGCGCTCGCCGACGCGCTGCCGACGATATCGCGGGAACGGCTCAAGGCGCTTATCTCGACCGGCGCCGTCACTGACGCGCAGGGCGTGCTGCGCCGCGATCCCGCCAGCAAGGCGGTGCCGGGCGGCCTCTACCGCGTCGTCGTCCCCGCCCCCACGCCGGCGCACAACACGCCGCAGGACATTCCCCTCAACATCGTGTTCGAGGACGATCACCTCATCGTGATCGACAAACAGGCGGGTCTGGTCGTCCATCCGGCGGCGGGCAATCTGGATGGAACGCTGGTCAACGCGCTGCTTCACCATTGCGCGGGGCGGCTCTCTGGCATCGGGGGGGTCGCGCGGCCCGGGATCGTCCACCGTATCGACAAGGACACGTCGGGCCTGATGGTCGCCGCCAAGACCGACCGCGCGCATGAAGGTTTGGCGAAGCAGTTCGCGGCGCACAGCATCGACCGGCGGTATAAGGCGATCGTGTCGGGCAGGCCGTCGCCGGCGCAGGGCAGCGTCGATGCTCCGCTCGCGCGCAGCCCGCAGAATCGCAAGAAGGTCGCGATCGTCGCGGGCGGCAAGCGCGCGGTCACGCATTTCAGCACGCTCGCCCGGCTGCGTGACGCCGCGTTGGTCGAATGCCGGCTGGAAACGGGGCGCACGCATCAGGTCCGCGTCCACATGGCGTCGATCGGCCACCCCTTGCTCGGCGACCCGGTCTATGGTAGAACAAAACCAGCTCACCGGCCTGTTCTGGAAACGTTGAATTTCCGCCGGCAAGCGTTGCATGCGGCCCGTCTGGGGTTCATTCACCCGCTGGAAAGCAACGCTTTGGCATTTGATAGCGAAATGCCTTCGGACATGCAGGAACTGTTCGATAGTCTTAACGTATAGGTTCAAGCGCGGACATCGCCTCGCTATTGGGATGTCCGTCACTAAGGGAGATTGATCATGGCCACCGGCAGCAACGTACCGGCGACGATCCCCGCTCTTGGCGGTGAGGCAAGCCTCAACCGTTATCTGTCTGAGATCAAGAAGTTTCCGATCCTCTCGCCCGAGCAGGAATATATGCTCGCCAAGCGATTCGAGGAGCATGGCGATACCGATGCTGCGGCGCAGCTCGTCACCTCGCACCTGCGACTCGTCGCCAAGATCGCGATGGGCTATCGCGGCTACGGCCTGCCCGTGTCCGAGCTCATCTCGGAGGGCAATATCGGGCTGATGCAGGGCGTGAAGAAGTTCGAGGCGGACCGTGGCTTCCGGTTGGCGACCTATGCGATGTGGTGGATCCGCGCGTCGATTCAGGAATTCATCCTGCGCTCGTGGAGCCTCGTCAAGATGGGCACCACCGCCGCGCAGAAGAAGCTGTTCTTCAACCTGCGCCGGATGAAGTCCAAGCTCGACGCGTTCGAGGATGGCGATCTCAGCCCCGAGCACCTCGCCAAGATCGCGCACGATCTCGGCGTGACCGAGGCCGAGGTCACGAGCATGAACCGCCGCATGTCGATGGGCGGCGACACCTCGCTCAACGTGCCGATGCGTGAGGATGGCGACGGCCAGTGGCAGGATTGGCTTCAGGACGACGCGCCCCTCCAGGACACTGTCGTCGCCGACGCGCAGGAGGCAGATGTCCGTCACGCGATGCTCGAAAGCGCGATGACCGACCTCAACGAGCGCGAGCAGCACATCCTAACCGAGCGTCGCCTCACCGACGAGCCCAAGACGCTCGAGGAGCTGAGCCAGGTCTATGGCGTCTCGCGCGAGCGCGTCCGCCAGATCGAGGTGCGCGCGTTCGAGAAGCTGCAAAAGGCGATGATGCGGCTCGCCGGCGACAAGCGCATGCTCGTCGCCGCCTGAGCGGTTGCGGTTCGGCGCCGGCGGCGCGATGATGCGGCATGCGAAACCGCCCACGCCCGACCGCGCCGGATCACGGATTATGACACGCGTCGATCACGGCGGCGCACGATGATCCTCCGGCTGATCGGCTGGATCTTCAAGCTCCTGCTTGGCTTCCTGCTCCTCTCGGTGGCAATGGTGGTCGTGTACCGCTTCGTGCCGCCGCCGGTGACGCTCACGATGCTGGCGGACGGGCTGAGCGGCCACGGCATCACCAAGTCATGGATGCCGTTGTCGCGCATAGACCCGGACATGCCCCGCGCCGTGATCGCGGGTGAGGATTCGCGCTTCTGCTCGCATCACGGTTTCGACGTCGCCGCGATCGAGCAGGCCTATATGCGCAACGCGAAGGGCGGTCGCATCCGCGGCGGTTCGACGATCAGCCAGCAGACCGCCAAGAACGTCTTCCTCATTCAGGGCGGCGGCTATGTCCGCAAGGCGCTGGAGGCATATTTCACCGTCCTCATCGAAAATCTGTGGGGCAAGCGCCGCATCATGGAAGTCTATCTCAACGTCGCTGAGACCGGGATCGGCACCTACGGCGTCAACGCCGGCGCGATGCGCTATTTCCATCACGACGCCTCCTCACTCACCCCCGCCGAAGCCGGCCGCATCGCGGCGGTCCTCCCCCAGCCCAAGAAGCGCGCGGCGATCGACCCGCATGGCTTCGTCCGGCGCCACGGTAACGCGCTCTCGCGCCGGGTCGGCGTGGTGCGCAGCGGCGGGCTGGACGCCTGCCTGCGATGACCCCGTCGCCCCGGCGAAGGCCGGGGCCGCCACGTAATCTGACGAAACATCCGCCGCAAACACAGCGGCCCGGGCCTTCGCCGGGGCGACGACGGTAGTCGCTCGACATCTAACCCATTAGAACATATACCGAACGGATGGCTCAGCTCGATACCCGCGCGAAACTCGAGATCCTCGCCGATGCCGCGAAATACGACGCGAGTTGCGCCTCGTCCGGTTCGGTCAAGCGCACCTCGCGCGACGGCAAAGGGCTCGGTTCGACCGACAGCGGCATGGGCATCTGCCATGCCTATGCGCCTGACGGACGCTGCATCAGCCTGCTCAAGATCCTGCTCACCAATAGCTGCATCTTCGATTGCCATTATTGTATAAACCGCAAGAGCAGCAACGTCCGCCGCGCCCGCTTCACCATCGAGGAGGTCGTGCGGCTCACCCTCTCCTTCTATCGCCGCAACTATATCGAGGGGCTGTTCCTCTCCTCCGGCATCATCGGCTCGCCAAACTACACAATGGAGCAGATTGTCGAAGTCGCACGCCACTTGCGCGAGGTTCATGAATTTCGGGGCTACATCCACTTGAAAACAATACCGGATGCCGATCCGGAACTGATCCACCAAGCCGGCATGTACGCCGATCGCATTTCGATAAACGTCGAATTGCCGACCGCGAGCGGCCTGAAGCGGCTCGCCCCCGAAAAATCGCAGGACCGGATCGAAGGCGCGATGGCGGGCATGTCGGATGCGATCCTCGACACCGCCGACGCGAAGAAGCGTTACAAATCCGCGCCGCGCTTCGCCCCCGCCGGGCAATCGACGCAGATGATCGTCGGCGCCGACGCCGCGACCGACCGCGATATCGTCTCTCGCGCGGCGGGATTGTACGATTCATTCGGCCTCAAGCGCGTCTATTACTCGGCCTTTTCGCCGATCCCCGATGCGAGCGCGGTACTGCCGCTCCAGCGCCCGCCGCTAATGCGCGAGCACCGACTGTATCAGTCGGACTGGCTGATGCGCTTCTACGCATTCAAGCCGGCGGAAGTCGCCGATGCCGCGGACGAAAACGGCATGATGCGGCTCGACATCGACCCCAAGCTCGCCTGGGCGCTCAAATTTCGCGGTTCCTTCCCGGTCGATGTCAACACGGCGCCGCGCGAAATGCTGCTGCGCGTGCCCGGCCTCGGCACACGCGCGGTCGATAAGATCGTCGCGGCGCGACGCGGCCGACGGCTTACGCTGGCCGATATCGGGCGGCTGACGGTCTCGCTCGCCAAGGTGCGCCCGTTCCTGGTCGCGAGCGACTGGCGCCCGGTCGCGCTTTCCGACAAGGCCGATCTGCCGCTGCCCAAGCCGGCGGCGAAGCAGATGGAATTGTTCGGGTGACGGGGCTCGCGTCCGACGCGATGCGCGTCATCGCGCTCGACGCCGAAGACGATTTTGACGGCTGGCGCGACGGCGTTCGCGCCGCGGTCCACGCCGATATCCCGCCCGAACGGATCGTGTGGCGTGTCGGCTCGGAGCCCGGCGAACTGTTCGGCACGCCCGCCCCCGCCGCCGCGCCAACGGCCGGTTTCACCGTGCCGCGCGCTTTCGTCGATCTCGCCCGCACGGCCATCCTCCATACCGACCGCGAGCGCTTCGCGTTGCTGCACACCCTGCTGGTGCGGTTGCTGGCGCGGCCGGGGTTGCTGGAGGACGCCGCCGATCCGCTGGTGCGCCGCGTCGAGGGTCTCGCGCGCGAGGTCCGCCGCGACATCCACAAGATGCGCGCGTTCGTCCGCTTCCGTGAGGTCGCCGAACCCGACGGCGCTCGCTTCGTCGCCTGGTTCGAGCCTGACTTTCATATCGTGCGCGCCAATGCCGGCTTTTTCATCGACCGGTTCGCGGCGATGCGCTGGTCGATCCTGACCCCGGAAATCTCGATCCACTGGGACGGCGAAACGCTCGCCGAAGGCCCCGGCGCAACCAAGGCGGATGCGCCCGACGGCGATTCGGTCGAGGCGATGTGGCAAAGCTATTATGCCGCGATCTTCAACCCGGCGCGCCTGAAGGTCGGCGCGATGCTCAAGGAGATGCCGCGCAAATATTGGAAAAACATGCCGGAAACCGCGTTGGTGCCGCAGTTGATCGCAGGCGCGCAGGCGCGGGAGGCGGGCATGGTCGAGACGGCGCGCACGAAACCGGGTGGCAATATCGAAGCGGCGTGGGCAGCGCTGCGCGAGGAGGCGATGAGTTGCACCCGCTGCCCACTCCATGCGCACGCCACGCAGACCGTGTTCGGCGAAGGTCCGGTCGATGCGGCGATGATGTTCGTCGGCGAGCAGCCCGGCGATCAGGAGGATCTCGCCGGCCGTCCGTTCGTCGGCCCGGCCGGCCAGCTTTTCGATCGCGCGCTCGCGGAGGCCGGGATCGACCGCGCCACCGTCTATGTCACCAACGCGGTCAAGCATTTCAAGTTCGAACAGCGCGGCAAGCGGCGCATCCACGCCAAGCCTGACGCCGGCGAGATCACCGCCTGCCGCTGGTGGATCGAGCAGGAACGCGCGCTGGTGCGGCCGCGCCGGACGGTCGCGCTCGGCGCGACGGCGGCGCGCTCGTTGTTGGGCAAGGCGGTGACGATCAGCCGTGAGCGCGGCCGTGCGCTCGAACTGCCCGGCGGTGGCGAGGCGTGGATCACCGTTCACCCGAGCTACCTGCTTCGCCTGCCGGATCCCGCCGCCAAGGCCGAGGAATATGCGCGCTTCGTTGCGGACTTGAAGGCCGCCGCGCATACCTAGATCAAGATTCCGCCGGATCATACCGCTTCCAGGAGCGTTGCTTTCTCCGATACGGTCTTGAACACGCCCGGCCCGGAGGGCGGGCACAGCGGATTTGCAACGGAATGAACGAGACGGAAGGGGGCGACCGGGAACGGCGTCGGTTGGAGGCGTTGGATGGCTATCAGATCCTCGATACGCCGCGTGAGCCGGCGTTCGACGAGATGGCGCGGCTCGCCGCCGATCTGTGTGGCACGCCGATCGGCGCGGTCAATCTGATCGGCGCGGGCCGGCAGTTCTTCAAGGCCGAGGTCGGTCTCGGCGTGCGCGAAACCCCGCTCGAAACCTCGTTCTGCCGGCATGCCATTCTCGAACAGGATTTCCTGCTCGTGCCCGACGCGACCGCGGATCCGCGCTTCAACTGCAATCCGCTGGTGACGGCGGTGCCGGGCTTGCGCTTCTACGCGGGCGCGCTCCTCAAGACGCCCGACGGGCTCCCGATCGGGACATTGTGCGTGCTCGACACCCAGCCGCGTGAACTCAGCGAGTTGCAGCAGCGCGCGCTGAAGGTTCTCGCCAATCAGGTGATGAGCCAGTTCGAGATGCGCCGCGCGATTCGCGAGCGTACCGAACAGGCCGACCGTTATCGCACATTGTTCGACACGATGGACGAAGGCTTTTGCGTGATCGAGTTCGTCGACGGCCCGCATGGCCCGTTGAGCGATTATGTCCACGTAGAAGCCAATGCGGCATATGCGCTCAACGCCGGCATCCCGAACGTGGTCGGCCAGCGGCTGCGCGAGATGGTCGGCGACGAGGCCGATGATTGGGCGAGGCGCTACGGCGAGGTGCTGCGCACCGGCGTGCCGATCCGCTTCGAGCGCGAATTGGAGGCGACCGGACGCTATCTCTCGCTCTCCGCCTTCCGCATCGAACCCGCCAGTCGTAAGCAGGTCGCGGTGCTGTTCCAGGATATCACCGCGCGGCGGGATGCCGAACTGGCACTGATCCGCCTCAACGAAACGCTCGAAGCGCGCGTGGCCGAGGCGCTCGCCGAGCGCCGCCTGCTCGCCGACGTGGTCGAGGCGACACACGCCTTCGTCACGATCGTCGATCTCGAGGGCAATTGGCTCGCCATGAACAGCGCCGCCGCGCGCGAGTTCGAGCGTCTGTTCGGCGTGCTGCCCCATGTCGGCGACAATCTCTTCGGGCTGCTCGCCGATCGACCCGAGCATCAGGCGATGATGCGTGCCTCCTGGGCGCCCGCGCTCGCCGGAGAGGAGTTCGTGACCGTCGCGCAGATTGAGGGCGTGGACGGCGAGGCACGCTCCTACGAACTACGCTTCAACGCGTTGCGCAATGCCGAGGGCGAGCGGATCGGCGCGTTTCAGTTCGCCTATGATGTGACCGAACGCCTGCGCGAGCAGGACCGGTTCCGCGCCACCGAGGAGGCGCTACGCCAGGCGCAGAAGATGGAGGCGGTCGGTCAGCTCACCGGCGGGCTGGCACATGATTTCAACAATCTGCTCGCCGGCATCTCGGGGTCGTTCGAGATGATCGGAACGCGTCTTGCGCAAGGCCGCGCGGGCGATGTCGAGAAATATCTCATCGCCGGCCAGGGCGCGACCCGCCGGGCTTCGGCTTTGACGCACCGGTTGCTCGCTTTTTCGCGGCGGCAGACGCTCAGCCCGCGTTCGATCGTCGTCAATCGGCTGATGCGCGAGTTGGTGGAACTGATCCAGCGCACTGTCGGCCCCGCGATCGAGGTCGAGACGGTCGCCGCCGCCGGGCTTTGGCCGGCGCTGGTCGATGCCAACCAGCTCGAGAACGCCATTCTCAATCTCTGCATCAACGCCCGGGACGCGATGCCCGAGGGGGGCCGGATCACGATCGAAACCGCCAACCGCTGGATCGACCAGCGCACTGCCAAGGCGCACGGACTCGAGCCAGGCCAATATGTCACCGTCTGCGTCAGCGATACCGGCTGCGGCATCGAGAAGGACATTCTCGATCGGGTGTTCGATCCTTTCTTCACCACCAAGCCGCTCGGCGAGGGCACCGGACTCGGCCTGTCGATGGTGTACGGCTTCGCGCGGCAAAGCCACGGCCATGTCCGCATCTATTCCGAGGTCGGTCAGGGCACGATGGTCTGCCTCTACCTGCCCCGCAACCTTGGCGACGAAGAACAATCCGATCCCGAGCCGACCACGTCGCGAGCGCTGCGCGCCGCCGCCGAGAAGACCGTCCTCATCGTCGATGACGAACCGAGCGTGCGGATGCTCGTCGTCGATGCGCTCGAGGAACTCGGCTATGCCTGCGCCGAGGCGGCGACCGGCGCGGAAGGAATAGAGATCCTGCGCGGCGCCGGCCATGTCGATCTGCTCATCACCGACGTCGGCCTGCCCGGCGGCATGAACGGCCGCGAGGTAGCGGAGCGCGCGCGCGAGATGGTGCCCGGTCTGCGCATCCTGTTCATCACCGGCTATGCCGAAAACGCGGTTCTCAATCACGGCCATATCGGGCACGGGATGGAGGTATTGACCAAACCGTTTGCGGTGAACGACCTTGTCGGGCGGGTCGATCGACTGTTGCGCGATGGCTGATCGTATCGGAGTCTGTGCGGAATGAAGGTGATCGTCCTCGGCAGCGGCGTGATCGGCGTCACCTCGGCCTGGTATCTCGCGCGCGCCGGGCATGAGGTGATCGTTGTCGATCGTCAAGCCGGGCCGGCGCTCGAGACGAGCTTCGCCAATGCCGGAGAGATTTCACCCGGCTATGCCTCGCCCTGGGCGGCGCCCGGCATTCCGCGCAAGGCGGTGAAGTGGCTGATGATGCGCCACGCCCCGCTGATCCTGCGCCCGCAACTCGACATGGCGATGCTCCGCTGGCTGGCCGCCATGCTGCGAAATTGCACAGCCGAGCGCTATGCGATCAACAAGGCGCGCATGGTGCGCGTCGCAGAATATAGCCGCGACTGCCTGGGCGCGCTGCGCGCGGAAACCGGCATCACCTATGACGAACGGATGCTTGGCACGCTGCAACTGTTCCGCGAGGCCAAGCAGCTCGACGGCACCGCCAAGGACATCGCGGTTCTGAGCGAAGGCGGAGTGCCGTTCGAACTGCTCGACCGCACCGGCTGCCTCGCTGCCGAACCCGGCCTCGCGAACAGCGATGTGCCGATCGTCGGCGGCTTGCGCCTGCCGCACGACGAGACCGGGGATTGCTTCAAGTTCACCAACCGCCTCGCCGATCTCGCGGCGGCGCACGGCGTGATGTTCCAATATGGTCGCACGATCGCCCGGCTGGAAAGCGAAAGCGGCCGCATCTCCGGCCTCGTCACCGATGCCGGGCGCCTTACGGCGGATGCCTATCTGGTCGCACTCGGCAGCCACTCGCCCGCGCTGATCCGCCCGCTTGGGCTGAAGGTGCCGGTATTCCCGGTGAAGGGCTATTCGATCACCGTGCCGATCACCGATCCGGACCGGGCACCGGTCTCGACCTTGCTCGACGAGAGCTACAAGGTCGCGATCACCCGGCTTGACGATCGTATCCGCGTCGGCGGCATGGCGGAGATTTCCGGCTTCAACAACCACTTGCCCGAAGCACGTCGCGCCACGCTCGAACATTCGGTCGGCGGGCTGTTTCCGAACGCCGGCGACTTGCAGGCCGCGACCTTCTGGTCCGGCCTGCGGCCGATGACCCCGGACAGCACGCCCGTGATCGGCAAGACCGCCCTACCCAACCTGTTCCTCAACACCGGCCATGGTACGCTCGGCTGGACGATGGCATGCGGGTCAGGGCGGATCATCGCCGACATCATCGGCGGGCGCGAACCGGATATCGAAACGGGCGACCTAGCGCTCGATCGCTATTAAAAGGATGGACGACATGCAGGTTGGATTGATCGGACTCGGCGCGATGGGGCGCGGCATGGCGGAGAATCTCGCCAAGGCCGGCCATGACGTGCTGATCTGGAACCGCTCGGGCGACGGCGGCAAGCCGATCGCGGGCGCGCGGATGGTCGATACGCCGGTCGAGGTGTTCCAGTCCGATCTGGTACTGACGATGCTGTCCGACGACGCCGCGATCCGCTCGGTCGTGCTTGATGCTGGGCTGCTGGCGGGCGCGCGGGCTGGAGTGATCCATGCCGTCACCGCCACGATCTCGGTCGCCTTCGCCGAGGAACTGGCGGCGGCGCATGCCGCGGCGGGGATCGGCTATCTCTCCGCCCCCGTGTTCGGGCGGCCCGATGCGGCGGCGGCCGGACAGCTCAGCGTCGTCGTGGCGGGCGATGCGGCGGCGATCGAAACCGCACGCCCGGCGTTCAAGGCGATCTCGCGCAAGATCTGGGTGCTCGGCGAACATCCCCGCCAGGCCAACGCCGCCAAGATCGCGGGCAACATGATGATCACCTTCGCGATCGAGGCGATGGCCGAGGCGCTGGTTCTGACCGGCGACAATGGCGTGACCACCGAGGCATTTTTCGAACTGATGCTCGGCACGCTGTTCGGCGGACGCATCTACGAGACATACAGCGCCTCGATCGCGGCGGGCAAATACGAGCCGGGCTTCCGCATGCAGCTCGGCCTGAAGGATCTGCGGCTCGCCACCGAGGCCGCACAGGCAGCCGGCAAGCGCCTGCCGATGCTGGAGGCGGTCCGCACGCGGATGAGCGAAGCGGTCGATGCCGGCATGGGTGAGAAGGACTGGTCGGCGATCGCCCAACTGCTGCTACGGAAGGACGATTGACCCTCCCCTCGCGCTAGGCCGGCACCCCGCGCCGCGCGGCGATCAGGCTCGCGAACTCGCCGATGATCGGCCGCGCCACCAGCAGCACCAGCACGCCGTAGGTCACGACACCGACGCTGACCAGAATTGCCAGCATCGGCAACGGCGCCATTCCGGCGATCAGATCGGATGTCGCGAGCACCGCCGCGCCCATTCCCGCCGATGCGATCATCGCCGGCATCACCGCGCGCATTAGCGCGGGCGCGGAGGTGCCGATGATCGGCATCGCCAATGCGGCGGTGATCGCCATATGGAGCGGCGCGCCGATCACCCAGCTCCACGCCATCCCCACCGCGCCGTAGCGCACGCCGATCAGGAACCCGAGTGGCATGATGACGGCGCCCGCCGCCGCGCCCCATACTTGCAGGCGCGGATGCCCGAGCGCGGTGGTCGCCGGCGCGAACAGCACCTGCACCGTCAGGAACGGCATCGCGAGCGCGAGCAAGCGGACGATCGGCGTCGCGTCGTCCCATTTCGGCCCGAGCACGACATCGACGAATGGCCCCGCCACCGCCGCCAGCCCCACATAGAAGGGCAGTGCGCCGAACATGATGAGCCGCACCGATTTCTCGAACGCGCGGCCCGTCGTCGCGCGATCGGCCTGAAGCCGGGCGTAAGCCGAAAAGGCGACATCGTTGAGCGGCGGGACGAACTTGCTCGTCACGATCTGCGCGAGGAACAGCGATTCCGCATACAGGCCAAGATGCCACGCATCGAGCGTCCGGCCGCCGATGATGACATCCGCCTGGGTCTGGAACAACCACAGCAGCGAGCTGAGCAGCATCGCGCCACCGAACCGCACGATCACCCCGGCGCCCTTTAGTCGGAAGCTCGGCAGCACGTCGATTCGCGCCGCCACCATCATGCCGATCGCGCGCGACCAGATCACGCACATCGGTGCCGCGACGAGCGTCCACACGCCCCAGCCAGCCAGCGCGCAGCCGAGCGACGTACCCGCACCGATCAGCGCCGAGACGAGGTTGACCTTCGCCTGCACCTTATAGTTCAGTTGGCGGCTGAGCAGCGCGCTCGGCAGCGCCACGAACGGCGTCGCGAGGTACAAAGCCGCCTGCACCACCAGCAGGTTGGCCACCATCGGCGTGTGGAAATACTGCGCGGCGAGCGGTGCCAGCATCACCTGCGCCAGCGCGATGCCGCCGTTGAGCAGCACAAGGATGCCGAACACCTGCCGGATCAGCATCCTGTCGAGATCCGGCGCGCGGATCAGCGACGCGGTGAATTCCTGCCCGTTGAGCAGGCTGAGGAATACCAAAACGCTCTGGGTCATCGCGAACAGCCCGTAATCGCGCGGATCAAGGATGCGGATCACGAAGAAAGTCGCCGCCCACATGATGAGCTGCGCGATCACCTGACTGCCCGAACGCCACGCGATCGCCTGCACGATCTGCGCCGCGAAGCCTTTTTCCACCGGCACCTGGGTCGTCGAATTCATCGGCTGGAATGCTCGCGTAACACCATTCCCGCCATATCCGCGCGAGGGTGGAGGAAGAGTGAAGAAAGCGCGAGAAAGCAGGATTACCGACCGCCGGACCGATCAGGCAGGAAAAAATTGAGCACGATGAAGCTCGCCGCAGCCCCCGCCATCAGCATCGCCATCCAGCCGACCGGCCCGAACACGCCACCCCATCCCAGCCGGGCGAGCGCGAAATCGATCGCTACGCACGCCCACGCGCCGCCGCGCAGCAGGGTTCGTCGTCGCGCCGGAAGGGCCTGACCGAGCCGTGCGCGATGCTGGCGGTCGGTCGCCAAAGCGAACAACAGGAAGCTCGCCAGCGCCACCGCGAAGGTCGCCGCGATCACGCCAGCACCATCGCACGTGCTCGGGTGTGCCGTTTCGCGGGAATATGACGATGCACCGCGCGCGCGGCCCAGCCGAAGCCTAGGCCGAATGCCAGCAGCGTGAGATCGACGCCAGCCAGCGTCCAGTCGCCCGCCGCGATCGTCGCGGGCAACCCCTTGCGCGTCGCGAGCGCGTCATAGACCGGCAACGCTAGCAGCAGCGCGGCGGCGAGACCCAGTTGCTCCACCCACGCGCGGCGCGGCGCGCGCGCGAAAGCGTGAAGGATCAGCACCCCCCAGAACACGAACATCGCGTCGATCTCTGCCTGCGCGCGCCCCGCCATCGCGAGGGGCAGCAGGCGGTTCGCCCACAGGAAGCCGACCATCGCCGCCGGGAAACCCGCGACGAAGCCGATGTTGAGCCGTTCCACCAGCCGGGAACCGAAATGCGGACGTGCCGGATCGGCCAACTTCTCGCGCCGCTTGACCGTCCACAGGACCAGCCCGCTCGCCACCATGACCGAGCCGCCGACACCGCACAGGAAGTACAGCCAGCGAAGCGGCGCATCGGCGAAGCGCCCGGCGTGTAGCCCGATCATCGAGCCCGCCGTCAGCACCGCCGCGCCCGCCGGCGGAGACGCCCATAGCAACCGCCCGCTCACCCCGTCATAGCTCAGCGAAGGCGTGTAGCTGGAAAGCGTTCCGTGGCCGCTCCGCGACAGCGTGACCCGCGCGACCGCATCGCCGGGGGACGCAACCTGGATATATTCGACCGGCGCACCAAACCGTCGCTCGGCGTCCTTGAGCAACGCGGTCAGATCGACCAGCGGCGCGGGTCTGCCCGAGCGCGCGACCGGCGCCGCCTGCGGGAACAGCGCGGTGAACAACGCGCTCGGGTCACGATAATTGGCAACCGCCGCCCACGGCATCAGCATCGTCATCAGCGTGACAAGGCCAGTATAGGTTATCATCAGGTGGAACGGCAAGCCGAGCACCGCCGCCGCATTATGCCCGTCGAGCCAGCTCCGCTGCCCCCGGCCGCCCCGGAAGGTGAAGAAATCGCGGAAGATCTTCTTGTGCGTGACGATGCCCGACAGGATCGCGACCAGCATGAACATCGCACACACGCCGACGATCCAGCGCGACCAGATCACCGGCAGATATTGGAGGTCGAAGTGAAAGCGGTAGAAGAAGTCGCCCCCGCGCGTCTCGCGCGCGACGACGGGCTGGCCGTTGCCGTCGATCGTCGCGAGCGTCTCGCCGCGCGCCTTCCCGGCCCTTTCCGTCGCGCCCGGTACCCAGAACACCGTGCCGCTCGCCGAGCGCTCGGAGGGGACGGTGATGAACCATGTCATCGCATCGGGCGCGCGCCTGGCCAGGAAGGCCTGCTCGCCGCGCAGCACCCGCGCGGGGTCTTCGATGCGCGGCAGTTCGGGCTGCGCCCAGCGGTTGAGCGCCTCGCGCCAATAGGCGGCGGTGCCCGCCACGAACACGACGAACAGCACCCAGCCGACCAGCAGGCCCGACCAGGTGTGGAGCGTCGACTGGCTCTGGCGGAAGCCCTTGCTCATACCCGCCCGCTCGCGAGGACCGACCCCCAGGTGATCGCACCCGCGACCAGCCCGGCGAGGACCACCGTCCAGAACGCCCGCCAGCCGCTACGCGCCGCGAATGCCCACATTGCCGTGATCGCGCACAGCACGAATCCGACCAGCGTCGCCGCGACCGTCGCCTCCGCCGGGCCGCCCGGCAGCAGCCGCGCGAGCGCCATCGCCCACAGGCTCGCCACCGCATAGCCGCCGGGCATCGCGACGACGATGCGCAGCGCCGTGTCGCCACGCCGCCGCCAGCGCGCGCTCCGCGCGGTTACGGTTCGGCTCATGCCGGGCTCCGGCATATGACCATATGCGATCACCACTTATACGAAATCGTGCCTTGGACGGTGCGGCGGTTGCCGTACCAGCACCATTGATAATCGAGATAGCAGGTGGTGACGTACTTCTTGTCGAGAATATTGGCAGCGTTGACGCTGAGCGCCAGCCCCTGCAGCCGATCCGACGCACCGCCCAGATCGTAGCGGAGCAGGCCGTCGAACACGGTGAAGCCGGGCGTGCTCTGCCGCGTCAGCAGCGCTCCGGCCGCGTTGGTGTAGCTGCCGGCATAGATGCTGTCGACATGGCGCACCGCACCGCCAATCGCGAAGCCCTTCAGCCCGCCCTCGCGCGGCGCCCATTCGAGGTTGAAGGTGGTGTTGCCGCGGCCGACGCCGAGAATGCCGTCGCCGATCTTCGACGGGTCCGCATCCGCCGTGTTGCGCACCTTCTGCCGGCTGAACGCGAGGCGCGCGTTGAAGCCGTAGGGCAGCGGCGCGTTGGCCTCGATCTCCACGCCGGTCGAGCGATAGCGGCCGCTCTGCGAGGTGATCTGGGTGACGGGGTTGGTGACGATGACGTTGGTCTGGTCGATGCGGAACCAGGCGGCGGTCAGCAGGATATTCGTGCCGGGCACCAGATATTTCGCACCGGCCTCGAGTTGCTTGCCTTCGCTCGGCTTGGCGGTGACGGTGGCGCCCCCCACGGTGTTGATCGTGCCATTGGGCTCGAACGAGGTCGAATAGCTGACATAGGGCGCCAGCCCGAACGCCGTCTTGTAGAGCGCGCCGGCGCGATAGGTGAATTTCTCCGTATTCTGCACCGCCGCATCCGGTGCGGGGCGGACCGCCGCCCAATCCTGCCGGCCGCTCAGCGTGACGCGCAGCCCGCCAATCGACATCTCGTCCTGCGCGTAAACGCCGACCTGTTTCGAGCGTGGGCGGATGGTGTTGACGCCGAAGTTCGCGGGCACCTGCTCCGGTGATTGCGGCACCGGCATCGTACCATAGGCGGGCGCATAGCCGTTCAGCGGGGTTGCTCCGCCAAAGGCGTAATGATCGCGCGCGGTGCCGGTCTGATAATCGACCCCGAACAGCACGTCATGCTTGATCGCGCCGGTGGTGAAGCGACCGTGGACCTGATTGTCGAACACCCATGAATCGGATCGCTCGCGCGTCGCGTAGGAGGCACGGTTGAACATCACCGAATTCGGGTCACCCGCGAGCGGCCCGGCCGCATAGACAATGCCGAGCCGCGAGGTGGCGTGTTGATAGCGCCCCGACGCGCGGATGCCCCAGTCCGGGTTAAGCTCATGCGTCAGGATATACGTGCCCGCCACCTGATCGCGCTTGAAGTAATTGCCCGGCTCGCCGAAATCGCGATCGGTCGGCAATTGGCCGTTCGGATTGGCGAGCAACGTGCCCGAGGCCGGGAAGACGCCGTAGCTGCCGTTCTGCGGATCGTGCGAATAGGCGCCGAGCAGCGTGAGCTTGGTGGCGTTGTCGAGGTCGATCGTCACCGCGCCCGAGATCGTCTCGCGCTCGCGCCGGCTGAACGTCTGTTGCGTGTGCGCGCCGTTGACGCTGCCGTAGACGCGCCAACGCACCGACGAGCCGGCGCGACCGCCCACATCGCCATCGACCCGGTAGAGATCGTAGGTGCCATAGGTGCCCGCCACCGCGCCGTAGAAATCCTCGTCCAGCGGCAGCTTGCTCGTCAACGCGACGAGGCCGCCGGGTCCGGACTGGCCGTACAGCACCGAGGCCGGCCCTTTGACGATTTCGATCCGATCGAGCCGCGAGACATCCACCTGCGGGCTGAGGTAGGCAGCGCCATCGATCAGCTTCAGCCCGTCGAGGAATTGCGGCGCGTCGAAGCCGCGCAGCTTGAACTGGTCGTACACCTCGGCGCTCGATCCGCGCTGCTCGGTGGTGACGCCTGCGACGAAGCGGAGCGCCTGATTGAGATTGGCGACGCCGAGATCGGCGATGTCGCTCGCGCTGAGCACGCTGATCGACTGCGGCGTCTCGGCGATGGGCGCGGCGTTCTTGGTGCCTGCCGACGATTCGGTGCGCGGTCGTGCGCCGGTGACGACGATCGTGTCGCGATCGTCATCGCCCTCGTTGGCGGAAGTATCAACGGCGGCGTTCGAGCCCTCATCGATGACGGGCGCGGCCCATGCCGGCGTGCAGTAAACGGCGGCGCTCATCAGTAAGCCGGTGAAGAGGTGACGCGTCATTCCATTCCCCAAGTGCATTCCCTGGGTGCGCAATGGCCTATTTGAGATCGATTATCAATATCACTAATAGAAGCATGCGATGATTGGCACGTGGCAGCTAAGCCGCACGCCATTGCAATCGCTTATGACACCGGTTTACCATCACCGAAGTGAGAGGATGGAGACAGGCATGGCAGACGCGCTGGACGAGGATCCGACTGGAGCGGTCGGCCGCCGCGCCGTGCTCGGCGCTGGAGCCGCCGGCGTCGCCCTCGGCCTGCTGCCCCGCGCCGCGCGTGCGGCCACGCCTGCGAAGCGCATCACCGCACCTGCCGGGATTTTCATCGGCGAAGGGCAGACAGACGGCGTCACGACCCCGGTCTGGAGTTTTCGCGGGATTCGCTACGCCACGGCGGAACGTTTTCGCGCGCCGCGCCCCTATGCGACGCCGGGCAGAGAGCGCGGCGCCACCGCCTTCGGCCCGGTCTGCCCGCAAACCGCCGGCGCCTACGGCCCACAATCCGAAGACTGCCTGCACCTCAACGTCTGGAGCGCCAACCCCGCGCCGCGCGCGAAACTGCCGGTGGTGCTCTACATCCACGGCGGCGCCTATACCGCCGGCAGCGTCACCGATCCGCTCAACGACGGCGCCGCGCTCGCCGGGCGCGGCGACGTGGTCGTCGTCACCGTGAACCACCGGCTCAACGCGTTCGGCTATCTCTATCTCGCGCGGCTCGATCCGCGCTTCCCCGACAGCGGCAACGCCGGCCAGCTCGATCTGATCTGCGCGCTGCGCTGGGTGCGCGACAACATCGCCGCCTTCGGTGGCGATCCCGCGCGGATCATGTTGTTCGGCCAGTCGGGCGGCGGTGCCAAGATCGCCACGCTTACCGGCATGCCCGCCGCGACGGGCCTGTTCCACCGCGCCGCGACGATGAGCGGCCAGCAAGTCACGGCGCAAGGGCCACTCCACGCCACGGAACGCACACGCGCGTTCCTCGACGCGGTCGGCGTGAACCCCCACACGCTTCAGCCGTTGCTCGACATGCCTGCCGCGAAGCTGGTCGAAGGGCTGCGCGCGCCCGACCCGATCATCGCCGGGGGCCTCTCGTTCGCGCCCGTGCTCGACATGACATGGCTGACCCGCCACCCATTCTGGCCCGACGCCAACCCGATCGGCCGGTCTATCCCGATGATCCTCGGCAACACCCACGACGAGACGCGCGGCTTTACCGCGCCCGACACGGTCGAATCGCTGACCTGGGAGACGCTGCCCGACCGGCTCGCCCCCGAACTGCGAATCGATGTGCTGCCCGAATGGGTGGTCGGCGAATATCGCAAACAGTTTCCCGATTGGCCGCCAGCCGAGGTGTTCTACGCCGCCAGCACCGCCGGGCGAAGCTGGCGCGGGCAGGTGATCGAGGCCGAGGCGCGCGCCCGCGCCGGCGCGCCGGCCTGGGTCTATCAGGTCGATTTCGCCTCGCGCACCGATCCCCGGCGCGGCGCCTTCCATACGATCGACATCCCGCTCGTGTTCGGCACGCTCGGGGCCGCCGGCTCACAGACCGGCACCGGCCCCGACGCGCGCGCCGCCTCGGCCGCGATGCAGGGCAGTTTCGTGGCTTTCGCCCGCACCGGTGACCCCAACCATGCCGGGCTGCCGCCGTGGCCGCGCTATGATCTCGCCGCGCGCAGCACGATGATCTTCGACGCGACCAGCCGGATCGAGCACGATCCGCGCCGCTGGCAACGCGAACTGTTTGCCCGCATTCCTTACATTCAGCCCGGCACCTGACTAGAAGCGGCCGGGGTCAGGCCGCGCGAAACCGCGCCTGCGTGAGTTTGACAGGGCGGCCAGACACCAGTTCAATCCGCTTCGAAACCCCGCCGTAGCTTACCGTCGCCGGCCCCGCCCGTGTGGCGACGATCGTCGCGGAGGCGAGCGCGCCATCGCGCCAAGCGATGTCCAGCGTATGGCCGCCCCGCGCGCGCAGCCCGCGTACCGATCCGCTCGGCCACGCCTTCGGCAGCGCCGGCAGCAGTCGGATCACTCCACCGTGGCTTTGCAGCAGCATCTCGGTCATGCCTGATGTGCCGCCGAAATTTCCGTCGATCTGGAACGGCGGATGCGCGTCAAACAGATTGGGATAGGTGCGCTCCGGGCCGAGCAGGAAGCGCAGGATTTCGTGCGCATGGTCGCCGTCGCGCAGCCGTGCCCACAGGTTGATCCGCCATGCCGTCGCCCATCCCGTCGCGCGGTCGCCACGGATTTCCAGCGAACGCTTCGCCGCCGCGGCCAGCGCGGGCGTGCTGTCGAGGTCGATCTGATCGCCCGGAAACAGCCCGTAGAGGTGCGAGACGTGGCGGTGGTGGATGTCGTCGGCGCCCATGTCCCAGTCGAACGGCCATTCCTGCAACTGCCCGGCCGAACCGATCTTGAGCGGCAGCAGCTTGGCGCGTGCCGCCGCGATCTCGCCTGAGAGCGCGGCATCCGTACCGAGGATCTTCGCCGCCGCGACCGTCTGATCGAACAGGTCGCGCAGGATCTCCATGTCCATCGTCGGCCCGAAGATCAGCGATGTGCCGTGCCCGTGCGGATTCTCGGGCGACATCGAGGGGTTGGTGACGAGACTGCCGCTCGTCGGATCGACCTGGAGCGTATCGAGGAAGAACAGGCACGCGCCGCGCATCAGCGGATAGACGGAGGCGAGGAAGGCGGTATCGCGGTGGAAGTCGTAATGCTCCCACAGATGCGTGCACAGCCACGCCCCGCCGAGCGGCCACAATCCGAATTGCGCGCCGTCGATCGGCGCGGTCGCGCGCCACAAATCGGTATTGTGATGCGCTACCCAGCCGCGTGCGCCGTACATCTCGCGGGCGGTGCGCCCGCCCGTCACCGACAGGTCACGCACCAGCCGTACCAACGGCTCGACGCATTCGGGGAGGTTGGTCGTCTCCGCCGGCCAATAATTCATCTCGGTGTTGATGTTGATCGTGTACTTGCTGCCCCAGGGCGGATTGTTCGATTCGTTCCACAGCCCTTGCAGATTGGCGGCCTGCCCGCCCGGCCGCGACGAGGCGATCAGCAGGTAGCGGCCGTAATGATAATAGAGCGCGGCCAGTCCTGGATCGTCGTGCGTCACCGCCGCCGCGATGCGCTCGTCGGTCGGCAGCGCACGGCCTGGGCTGGCGCCGAGATCGATCGCGACGCGGCGGAACAGGCGGCGGTGGTCGGCGGTGGCATCGGCGGCAATGCGCGCGAAGCCGCGGGGGCCGGCGGCGGCGATCTGCCCACGGGTGATCGCATCCGGGTCTCCGCCGACATCGTCGAACCGGCGATAACTGGTCGCCATCGCGATCAGCACCGTCACCGAATCGGCACGGGATATGCTCAGCTCAGCGCCGTCGTGCGTGACAGTGCCGCCCTGCGCCAGCACGCGCACACGCGCGGCGAAACGCAATGCGGCGGGTATGCCCTCATCGGATTCGTTGCGGCCGGTCATGACGATCGTGTCGCCGTCCTCGATCACGACCGACGAATCCTTCATCCCCGTGGTGAGCGCGAGCCGCAGCGCGACCTTGCCCGGCCTGTCGGCGGAGATACGCACCGCGATCACCTGATCGACCGCCGACGCCACCACGGTCCGCGTGAAACGCACGCCATCATGCGTGAAGCGGGTCTCGGCCTCGGCCGCGTCGAGATCGAGCGCGCGGCGATACTCGCTCGCCCGCGCATCGGCGACGCCGGGCATGGTCATCGCCAGATCGCCAACCGATTTGTATTTGGTCTGCTTGAGCGGCGTCGCCATCACATGTGCGTTGGCGTAGGCATCGGCTTCGGCATAACGCCCCGCGAAGATCAGCCGGCGCACTTCGGGCAGGCTGGCGCGCGCCTGCGGATTGACCGGATCGTATGGGCCGCCGCCCCACAACGTGCTTTCGTTGAGTTGGAGCCGTTCCGCGCCGATCCCGCCGAACACCATCGCGCCGATCCGCCCGTTGCCGACCGGCAGCGCCTCGGTCCACACGGCGGCCGGCCGCGTGTACCACAGCAGCGTTTCGCCTACCGCCTTCGCTGGCGCGGCGGCGACCGGCGTCGGCAATCCAGCGGCGACCGCGCCCGCACCTCCCGACGCCAGCGCGAGCGCGACCGCCTCGCGGCGTGTGACCGCTCCTGATTCGTCGATCATCATCCCGCTCCATCGTTCGTTTGGTGTCGTTTGCCTTGGTGAAAACGCGTTTGCAAGCGATGCGCGGCATGCCCCATGTGTGACGTTTTCTCCTTGCTACGGTTGCGGATCACCTTTAGCTTTCAAATATGAAATCCAGTTATTGCATTGTGGCGGTAGGTGTTCGCCGATGACGCGCATCACCGGCCTCACGACGCTCGATCTGCGATTTCCCACGAGCGCGTCGCTCGACGGATCGGACGCGATGAACCCCGATCCCGATTATTCCGCCGCCTATGTGATCCTCGATACCGACACGGCGGGTCTCGCCGGCCACGGCCTCACCTTTACGATCGGGCGCGGCAACGAGGTCTGCGTCGCCGCGATCGCGGCGCTGCGTGACCTTGTCGTCGGGCTCGATCTCGATTGGATCGCCGCCGACGCGGGGCGCTTCTGGCGGCACATGACCTCTGACAGCCAGTTGCGCTGGATCGGCCCGGACAAAGGCGCGATCCACCTCGCCACCGGCGCGGTGGTCAACGCGGTGTGGGATCTGTGGGCGAAGGCGGCGGGCAAGCCCGTGTGGCGGTTGATCGCCGATATGTCCCCCGAGGAGATCGTTCGCGCGGTCGATTTCCGGTACCTCACCGATTGCATCACGCCGGACGACGCGCTCGCGTTGTTGCGCGCGGCGGAGCCGGGCAAGGCGGATCGCATCGCCACGCTCGAGGCGGAGGGCTATCCCTGCTACACCACCTCGGCGGGCTGGCTCGGCTATTCGGACGAGAAGCTGCGGCGGCTAGCCGAGGAGGCTGTCGCGGCGGGCTTCCGTCACCTGAAGCTGAAGGTGGGCGCCAATCTCGACGACGACATCCGCCGTCTGGGCATCGCGCGCGAGGCGATCGGCCCCGACGCCAAGCTTATGATCGACGCCAACCAGGTATGGGAGGTGGATCAGGCGATCGAATGGGTGCGCGCGCTCGCCTTCGCCAAACCGTGGTTCATCGAGGAACCGACCAGCCCCGACGACGTACTCGGCCACGCCGTGATCCGGCGCGGCATCGGCGACATCAAGGTCGCCACTGGCGAGATGTGCCAGAACCGCATTCTGTTCAAACAGTTCATCATGGCCGGCGCGATCGACGTCGTTCAGATTGACGCGTGCCGGATCGGCGGCGTCAATGAAATCCTCGCGGTGCTGCTGATGGCCGCGAAATACGGCCTCCCGGTCTGCCCACATGCGGGCGGCGTCGGCCTGTGCGAATATGTCCAGCATCTCGCGATGATCGACTATGTGGCGGTTTCCGGCACGCGCGAGGGCCGCGTGATCGAATATGTCGACCATCTCCACGAACATTTCCTCGATCCCTGCGTGATCCGCGACGCGGCGTACCTGCCGCCGACGCGGCCCGGTTTCTCGATCGAAATGAAGCCGGAAACGCTCGCGCGATACCGCTTCCAACCCGATACGACGGCGTGAAACGCCGCTGACCCAAGCGCGAGAGGAGAGACGATGCTGGCGATGGAGGAAATCCCGACAGGGGGCGAACAGGCGCCGCGCGCGGGCGGGCGCTACGCTGCGGCGATCACGATCACCGTCTGCCTGTTCTTCCTCTGGGGGATGGCCAACAACCTCAACGATATCCTGATCGCGCAGTTCAAGAAGGCGTTCGTCCTCACCGATTTCGCGACCAGCTTCGTTCAGCAGGTCTTCTATCTCGGCTATTTCCTGTTCGCGATTCCGGCCTCGCTGCTGCTGCGCGCGCGCGGCTACAAGGCCGGGATCGTCACCGGGCTGGTGCTCTACGCCGTCGGCGCCTTGCTCTTCTATCCGGCCGCCGCATCGAGCCAATATGGTCTGTTTCTGCTCGCGCTGTTCGTCATCGCCTCGGGCCTCGCCTTTCTGGAAACCTCGGCCAACCCGCTGATGACCGAATTGGGAGACGCGGCCACCGCCGCGCGCCGTCTCAATTGGGCGCAAGCGGCCAATCCGATCGGCGCGATCACCGGCATTCTCGTCGGCCGCAATTTCATCCTGTCGGGCATCCGGCACGACGAGGCGACGCTCGCCGGCATGTCGGCCGCGCAGCGGATCGGCTATTACCGCGCCGAGGTGCAGGCGGTGCAGACGCCGTACCTCGTCATCGCGCTGGTCGTGCTCGCCTTCGCGGTCGCCACGATCGTCGTCCGCTTCCCCGAAGGCGATCGCGAGATCGCCAGCGCCGCGCCCCGCCCGCCCTTCTCCGCCGTGTTCGGCAAACCGTGGCTGCTGGCGGCGGTGTTCGCGCAATTCTGCTATGTCGGCGCGCAGGTCGGGTTGTGGAGCTTCACGATCCGCTATGCCGAGGCGAACGTGCCGAGCATCGGCGAGCGCGCCGCGGCGGACATGTTGTTCGCGTCGCTCGTCCTGTTCGCGATCGGCCGCTTTTCGGGCACCGCGCTGATGGGCCGGGTGCGGCCGGCGGCGCTGCTGCTCGGGTTCTCGCTCATCTCGTGCGCGCTCGCCGCCACCGCCGCGCTGGCAGGCGGACGGATCGGCCTCTATGCGCTGGTCGCGGCGAGCTTCTTCATGTCGATCCAGTTTCCGACCATCTTCGCGCTCGGCGTCGAGGGTCTGGGGCCGCTGCGCCGTGCCGGCGCCTCGCTCATCATCATGGCGATCATCGGTGGCGCGGCGCTCACCGCGCTGATGGGCTGGACCTCGGACCACAGCTCGATCGCGACCGCCATGCTGGTGCCCGCCGCCGCCTTCGTGGCGATCGCCGCTTTCGCCCTCGGCGCGCTGCGCCGCCCGCTCCCGTCAAACTCTGGTGATTGATTGATGCACGTCGTAACCTGCTGCGAACCCGGTACCCTCGCCCTCGAAACCCGCGACACGCCGGTGCCCGCACCCGGCGAGGTGCTGGTCCGCATCCGTCGCGTTGGCGTTTGCGGCACCGATTATCACATCTTCCGCGGTACCCAGCCGTATCTCAGCTATCCGCGCGTGATGGGGCACGAACTGGCGGGAGTGGTCGAACAAACCGATGCGGCCAGCGGCTTCGCCCCCGGCACGCCGGTGTGCATCATGCCCTATCTGTTCTGCGGGCATTGCGTCGCCTGCGCCAAGGGCAAGACCAATTGCTGCGTCAACATCCAGGTGCTCGGCGTCCACCGCGACGGCGGACTCGCCGAACTGCTCGCGATCGATCCGCGCTATCTGCTCGACGCGAGCGGGCTCACGCTCGATCAGGCGGCGATGGTCGAGTTCCTCGCGATCGGCTATCACGCCGTCCGCCGCGCAGCACTTACGGCGGGCGAGCGCGTGCTGGTGGTGGGCGCCGGGCCGATCGGCATGGCGGTCGCATTGTTCGCGGGCATCAAGGGCGCCGATGTCACCGTGCTCGACGGCAACGCCGCCCGCGCGGGCTTTTGTGTCGAGCGGCTCGGCGCGAGGGCAGCGGTGCCGCTGGACGCCGACACCCCGGCGCGGCTCGCCGAAATCAGCGGCGGCGCGTTCTTCGATGCGGTGTTCGACGCGACCGGCAACGCCAAGGCGATGGAGAAGGGCTTCGGCTATGTCGCGCACGGCGGCCGCTATGTGCTGGTATCGATCGTCGCGGCCGACATCACCTTCAACGACCCCGAATTCCATAAGCGCGAGACCACGCTGCTCGGCAGCCGCAACGCCACGCTCGACGATTTCGCGGCGGTGATCGCGCTGATCCGCGAGGGCCGCGTGCCGACTGCGGCGATGCACACGCACAGCGCGCCGCTCGCCGATCTGCCAGGCGTGATCGAGCGCTGGATAGCACCGGACGCCGGCGTCATCAAGGCGATCGTCGAAATCTGACTCACACCGCGCGGCTGAAGCGCAGCGCGTCGGGCTGACGATAGACGTCGAACGCGGCGGCGACGAGGCGGGCATAGGCGCGCCCCTGTTCCGGCACTGTCACCCGCCAGCCCCGGACGCGCACCAGATCCCGCGCGGCGAGGTCGCCCAGCCGCGCCAGCGCGCCATGCAGCGGCCCGAGGCACGCGCCGTGCGCGCGGGTGAGTTCGGACAGATCGACGGTGCCGTCGCACAGCAGCCGCTCGATGATCGCGCCGCGCAGCCGGTCGTCGGCGGACCGCACGATCCCGCGCGCGCCGGCCAGCCCGCCATTGGCGGCGCGCAGCCGATACCGGCCGACGTGCTTCTCGTTCTGCACCAGCAGCCCCGGATATTGGCTGATCGACGATGCGCCCAGACCGATGATCGCCTCGCCGGGCTCATCGGTGAAACCCTGGAAATTGCGCCGCAACCGCCCCTCCGCCGCCGCGACCGCGAGACTGTCGGTCGCCCTCGCGAAATGGTCGAATCCGATCGCCGCGTAGCCGGCCCCGACGAGCACATCATGCGCCAGCGCACTCTGTGCGAAACGCGCGGCGGCGTCGGGGAGCAGCGCATCATCGATCATCCGCTGGCGCGGCAGCAGGCGCGGCATATGCGCATATCCGAACATCGCGATCCGGTCGGGCGTGAGATCGAGCGCGAGGTCCAGCGTCTCGGCCAGGTCGTCGGCGCCCTGCCCGGGCAGGCCATACATCAGATCGAGGTTCACCGCCGCGATCCCCGCCGCGCGCAGATCGGCGACCGCGCGCGCCACCATCGCATACGGCTGCACGCGGTTGATCTTCTCCTGAATGTTCCGCGCGAAGGTCTGCGCGCCGAGGCTGACCCGCGTGACACCCGCCGCCGCCAAAGCGTCGCAATATGCGGCATCGAGCGTGCGCGGATCGAGCTCGGCGGCGATCTCCAGGCGGTCGGCGCAGTCGAAGCGCGCACGCAACCGGTCAGTCAGCGCGATGAAGTCCCCCGCGGGCATGGCGTTGGGGCTGCCGCCGCCGAAATGCACCGCGACGACCCGCCCGCGCAACCGCGCCGCAACTGCGTCGATCTCCCGGTCGAGCGCGCCCAGATACGCGGCCATCCGCTCGGGCCGCCCGACCGCGCCGGTGTTGCACCCGCAATACCAGCAGATCTCATGGCAATAGGGGATGTGGACATAAAGCGACACCGGCGTCCCGGCTGCGACGCCATCCAGCGCGGCGGCCTGATCCAAGGCCCCGACGCGGTCGTGAAACTCCGCCGCGGTGGGATAGCTAGTGTAGCGCGGGACGGACCGGCTCGCGAGATCTGGGATGTAGCGGTGCATGCGCTCTGGTCGCAGCACGCCGCGTGACCATCCTTGATCCCGGTCAAATTCGGCGGCCCGGCGATTTGCGCTGGATCAATGTTGCCGCCCCGCCCCGGTTCTAGCTCGGCCCCACCAATCAGATGGGGAACCAAAATGCGTATCATCACCGCCCTCGTGCTCACCGCTGCGGCTTGCGCCGCGATGCCCGCCCAGGCTCAGGAGAAGGGCGACGTGCTGATGCGCGTCCGCGCCATCATGGTGTCGCCCAACGAGAAATCCGGCGGCGTCCAGCCGTCCTTCCCCGGCGGCCGCGTCGGCGTGACCGACAGCTACGCGCCCGAAGTCGATTTCACCTATATGCTGACCGACCACATCGGCACCGAGCTGATCCTCGCGACCACCAAGCATGACGTGCAGGGCCGCGCCGCGCTCTCCGGCATCGACAAGCTCGCGGGCACATGGGTGCTGCCGCCGACGCTGACGCTGCAATATCATTTCGCCGATCCGCACGCCAAGGTGCGGCCCTATGTCGGCGCGGGCGTGAATTACACGATCTTCTATTCGTCAAAGGCGAGCGGCGCGCTCAACGCCGCGATCGGCGATACCAAGGTCCACCTCAACGACAGCTTCGGCTATGCGCTTCAGGCCGGCGTCGATGTCAACATCACGCGCAAGGTCTTCGCCAACCTCGACATCAAATACATCGATATGGACACCACGGCCCGGCTCCACACCGGCGGCGCGGTCAATCAGGTGAAGGTCAACGTCGATCCGCTCGTCTTCGGCATCGGCCTCGGCCTCCGGCTTTGACCACCGCGCGCACGGCTTTGACTCCGGTCAACGCCGTGCGCCCGCCAAACGCCGACACGGGCAGGCGAGGAGAGCCCGCATGCAAGACCCTGACACCTTCACCGCGAGCCCCTTCCCTTTCGTGGGCCGCTGGCATGTGATCGACGAGATCGATCTCGTCGGGCTGGTCGCGGATCATGCCGCCACCGAGCGGCTGTGCGCGCGGCTCGAGGCCTGCGCCGACCAGCTTCCCGATCGCCCCACGCTGGCCGAGATCGACGATCTCTGCGCCGCGCTTCAATCGCGTATCCTCGATCACATCGAACGGGAGGACCAGTTGCTCGCCGCCATGTTCGCGCGCACGCGGTCCGACCCCTTGTGTCACGCGCTGCTCGACCAGATTCACATGCGCCATGTCGCCTGCACGGTGCTCGCGCAGGATCTGGTCGCAGCGCTGGATGCCACCGCGCCCGAACACCGCACGATCTGCGCGGAGGCGCTCGGCTACATGCTGCGGTGCTTTTTCGAAGGCTGCCGCGCCGCGATGGCGTTCGAGGAACTGGCGATCCTCGCGCTCGCCGGCTCGCGATTGACGCGCGAGGCGCGCGCGTTGCTCACCGAACGGCTCGCCGCCGCCTGACCCCGCTCAGGCCGGCTCGGCCCGAGCCTGCAATGCAGCCCGATCGCGGATCGTGACCCCGCGCGCGCCTGGCAGCGCGATCAGCCCCGCCGCCTTCAACTTGGTCAACTGCCGGCTCACCGTCTCGATCGTCAGCCCCAGCACGTCCGCGATCTGCCCGCGCGTCAACGGCAGATCGAACGTCACGGGGCCGGACGCGGTGGCGCGACACCCTCCGCTGCCGGCGCGATCCGCCATGCCGAGCAGGAAGCCCGCGATCTTCTCCTCCGCCGATTTGCGCGCGAGCATCAGCATCCGTCCCCGCGCCTCCTCCAGCGCGGAGAAGGTGCGCTGGAGCAGCATCCGCTCCATGCGGACGTGATCCTCCAGTACCTGTTCAAAGGATTTGCGCGGAAAGACGCACAACTCGGCATCGGTCAGCGCGGTCACCGTGAAGTCCGATCGGTCGGCATAGGGCCGCCCGACGAAATCGGCAGGATAGAGCAGGCCGACGGTCTGTTCGCGCCCGTCGGCAGTCGACGCGCTGAGCTTGAGCACGCCCGCCAGTAGATTGGCGCAGACGATGCTCTCGTCGCCGGCCCAGATCACCGTGTCGCCGCGCGCGACGCTCTGGCGCCGGCCGAGCGTGTTGAGCGCGGTCAGTTCCGAGTCGGTCAGGCTGCCGCAAAGCGACTGGTCCCGCACGGCACAATCGGCGCAGATGTCGGTGACAAGCATGGTGCCCCTATACTGCACCGCACGCTGTTTGTCTCGCCATAGGGACATATGCGTATACGAGAAAGGGCCGGCACCTCGCGGCGCCGGCCCCTTGTCATTACGGATTGGTCACCGCGTCCTCGTCATCCTCGATCGGCAGCGAGAATTCGTGCCAGATCCCGTTGAGAACGCCGAACACCACCGCCAGGCCGAGGCCCAGCACCCAGGTGAAATACCACATCGTTCGATCCTTTCGCGGTCAGTAGAAATCCGGATTGGTACGGACGTCCTCGCTGGTGACGCGGCCCCACATCACCTTGAACGCCCAGCTCGTGTAGGCGAGCACGATCGGCAGGAAGACCACCGTCACGAACACCATGATGCCGAGCGTCCGCGCGGTCGAGGAGGCGTTCCATACCGTCAGGCTCGAATGCGGATCGATGCTCGACGGCAGGATGTACGGGAACATCGACAGCCCGACCGTCGAGATGATCCCGGTCGCGGCCAGCGCCGAGCCGCCGAATGAGGTCTTCTCCCAGCCGTTGGTGATGCCGACGAACGCCAGCACCGTCCCCGCGAAGCCGAGCACCGGCGCGATCAGCATCCACGGATACAGTCGGTAATTGCCGAGCCACGCCCCGGCGGCATGCTCGGTGGTGGTGCGCAGCGGGTTGGACTGGCCGAGCGGATCGGCGGCGCTCACCATGTGATAGCCGATGTCGCCGAACGCGACATAGGCTCCGCCCAGCGCGAACAACACCACCGCCGCCACCGCGGCGATGCAGCCATAGCCGCGCACACGGTCGTGGACGGGGCCATGCTCGACCTTGAAGGTCAGCCAGGTCGCGCCGTGCAGCACCAGCATCGCCACCGACAGCAGCCCGCACAGCAGGGTGAACGGCGTGAACAGGCCCAGCAAACCACCGTCATAGAAGGACCGCAGATCGCTATCGAGCCGGAACGGCGCGCCCGACAGCACGTTGCCCACCGCGACCCCGAACACCAGCGCGGGCACCAAGCCACCGACGAACAGCGCATAGTCCCACCGCGTCCGCCACACACGGTCCGCGCGCTTCGATCGGTATTTGAACCCGACCGGGCGGAGGATCAGCGCGGCCAGCACCAGGAACATCGCCAGGTAGAAGCCCGAGAAGCTCACCGCATAGACGAACGGCCAGGCGGCGAAGATCGCACCGCCGCCGGTGATGAACCAGACGAAATTGCCTTCCCAGTTCGGGCCGACGGTATTGATGACCATCCGCCGCTCGGCGTCGGTCCTGGCGACCCAGGGCAGCAGCGCCGCCACCCCGAGATCATAGCCGTCGGTCAGCGCGAAGCCGATCAGCAGCACCCCCATCAGCACCCACCAGATCAGGCGCAGGGTTTCATAATCGAACATGGTCTATGTCCCTTTCAAGCGACCAGCGGGGTTGCGGGAAGCGGGCCGGGTTGCGGCTGCGGGTCTTCGTGATGCTCGAACGGCCCATGTCTGATCGAGGAGAGGATCAGCCGCACCTCGATGACCGCCAGCACGCCGTAGATCGCGGTGAACCCGAAGATCGTCGTCCACAGCGCCCCGCGCGAAAGCGAGGATGCGGCGAGGAAGGTCGGCAACACGCCCTCGATCGCCCAGGGCTGACGGCCGATCTCAGCCAGGATCCAACCAAGCTCGATCGCCACCCACGGCAGCGGCAGCGAGAACAGTGCCAGTCGCAGGAACCAGCGCGTGCTGTCGTGCCGCCGCAGGCTCGCCAGCACGAACGCGGTGGCGAACAGCGCGATCATGTAGAAGCCGATGAACGCCATGATCCTGAAGCTCCAGAACATCAGCGGCACGTTGGGAACGACATCCCACGCCGTCTTGGCGATCAACTCAGGACTCGCCGTACGCGGATCGGCGACATGCGCCTTCAAGAGCAGCGCGTAGCCGAGATCGCGCTTGTGCGCCTCGAACCGCGCCCGCTCGGCCAGATTGGCCGGATCGGCCTTGAGCTTCTGGACCGCGTCATAGGCGATCACGCCCGAGGTGATCCGCTCCTGCGCCTTGAGCACGAGTTCGGACATGCCCGTAACCTCTTTGTCGAGGCTGCGGGTCGCAATCAGGCCGAGCACCCACGGCACCTCGACCGAATAGCGCGTGGTGCGCGCGGTCGTATCGGGCAGGCCGATCAGCGTGATACCGGCCGGGGCGGGCGCGGTGTGCCATGCCGCCTCGATCGCGGCGAGCTTCATCTTCTGGTTGTCGGTCAGCGCATAGCCGCTCTCGTCGCCGAGCACGACCACCGACAGCGAGGACAGCAGCCCGAAGGCGGCGGCCACCGCCATCGAGCGTTTGGCAACGCCGCGATACTTGCCTTTCAGCAGGTAGAAAGCGGAAATGCCCAGCACGAACACCGATGCGCAGACATAGCCCGCGCTGACGGTGTGGACGAACTTGGCCTGCGCGATCGGGTTGAACAGCACCTGCCCGAACTGCGAGACTTCCATGCGCATGGTCTCGGGGTTGAACTGCGCGCCGACCGGATTCTGCATCCAGCCGTTGGCGATCAGGATCCAGAGCGCCGACAGGTTGGTGCCGAGCGCGACCAGGAAGGTGACGATCAGATGGCCGAGCTTCGACAGCCGGTTCCAGCCGAAGAACATCACGCCGACCATCGTGGCTTCGAGGAAGAACGCCATCAGCCCCTCGATCGCGAGCGGTGCGCCAAAGATGTCGCCGACGTAATGCGAGAAATACGACCAGTTGGTGCCGAACTCGAACTCCATCGTCAGCCCGGTCGAAACGCCGAGCACGAAGTTGATCGCGAACAGCCGCCCCCAGAAGCGCGTGATGACGCGCCAGATCGGCCGATTGGTCATCACATAGACCGATTCCATGATGACGAGCATGAAGCTCAGCCCCAGGGTCAGCGGCACGAACAGAAAATGGTACAGCGCGGTCAACGCGAATTGCAGCCGCGACAGGTCGATAACACCCGGGTCCATGATTTGAGTCTCCCCACGAGGCCAGGCTCGGCCCCAAGCTGCCAGCGGGGTAGAAGCGGGCGCCCGCATCGACATTGACCGGAGTCAAAGACCGCGCCGGCCGATCGGGCGAGGACACAGTCCATGAATGCGATCACCAGCAATCCGGGCCTCGCCCGCGCCCGTACGCGATGGTTGAAGGGCGTCGTCGCCGATGGCGGCCGTACACGCGAATCGACCAGCCTGCTGGTGCTCGACACCGCCGCCGCGATCGGTTTCGCCGCAGGTCTGGCCGGTGCGGTAGGCGCGGTGCCCTCGATCGGCGCGATGCTGCCGTGGGCCGGGCTGATGGCGCTCTCGGGCGGCGCGCGCGGGCTGTTCGCGATGCTCGCCACCCGCGTCGGCGCCGCCGGCGCGGAGCAGGGCAAGCTGCGCCTGCGCCGCCGGATCGTCGAGACGGCGCTCCACCGCGCACCCGGTTCGGCCGCAACCACCGGCACGCTGATGAGCGCGGCGGTGGATGAGGTCGATGCGATCGACGGCTATGTCGCGCGCTTCCTGCCCGCGCGGCAGGCGGCCGCGGTCGCGCCGTTCCTGATCCTTGCCGCCACCGCCTTGGCCAGCCCGGTCGCGGCCGGCATCCTGTTCGCGACTCTGGTGCCGTTCATTCTGGTGATGGCGCTGGCGGGCGGCGCGGCGGCGGACGTCTCGCGCCAGCAGTTCGTCGCGCTGTCCCGGTTGTCGGGCCGCTTCGCCGACCGGGTCCGCGCCTTGCCGATCGTGCTCGCCTTCGGCGCCGAGCGGCGCGAGTCCGATGCGCTCGGCCAGGCGGCGGACGAGCTCGCCCGGCGCACGATGCGCGTTCTTCGCGTCGCGTTCGTGTCTTCGGGCGCGCTCGAATTCTTCGCCGCGCTCTCGGTGGCGCTGGTCGCGGTCTATTGCGGGTTCAACCTGCTCCACCTCCTGCCCTTCCCGGTGCCGGAGCAGCTCGATCTCGGCCGCGCGCTGTTCGTGCTCGCGCTCGCGCCCGAATTTTACGCGCCGATGCGCCGCCTCGCAGCCGCCTATCACGACAAGCAGGCCGCCGAGACCGCCGCCGACCGGCTCGCCGCACTGGAAGGCGAGCGGCCAGCGCCGGCGGCACCGGCGCCCTTACCCCCCGCCGCGCCGGGCATCGTGTTCGACGCGGTCACGATCCGCTACCCCGGCGAGGACACGACCGCCGTCAGCCGTTTCTCGCTCGACATCGCACCCGGCGAGACGCTCGCGCTGCTCGGCCCGTCGGGCAGCGGCAAGAGTAGCCTGCTGCACCTCCTGCTCGGGCTCGCGCCGTTGAGCGACGGCGCGGTGCGGGTGGGCGGCATCGATCTTGCGCGGAGCGGGGGCGTGGCGGCCCTCGCCGCCTGGGTCGGGCAGAACCCGCTCCTCATCGCCGGGTCGATCCGCGACAACCTGCTGCTCGCCCGGCCCGAGGCGTGCGCGCCGGATATCAGCGCCGCGATCCATGCCGCCGGTCTCGGCCCGATGCTGGTGAAGCGTCCACAGGGGCTCGACAGTCCGATCGACGCGCGCGGCGGCGGGCTGTCGGGCGGCGAGCGACGGCGCATCGCGCTCGCGCGCGCGCTGCTCAAAGCCGCGCCGCTCCTGCTCCTCGACGAGCCGACCGCGCATCTCGACGCGCGGGCCGAGGCCGATCTGATCGCCACCATCGACCGGGCGCGCGCCGGTCGCACCGTCATCATCGCCACGCATAGCGAGCGGCTCGCCGCCATCGCGGACCGTGTGGTCCGCCTCGGAGACGCCGCATGAGCCAGACGCTCGAAACGCTGATCGCCGCCGAACGCCGCGCGCAGCGCCCGCTGCTGCGCCGCGCGGCCTTGTACGCGGCACTCGTCGCGGCGGCGTCCGTGGTGCTGCTCGGCCTGTCGGGCTGGTTCATCACGGCCGCCGCCTTCGCTGGTGCGGCGGGCGTGGTCGCAGCGCAAGCGTTCAACTACATGCTGCCGAGCGCGGGCATCCGCTTGCTTGCGATCGTGCGCACCGGCGCTCGCTATGGTGAGCGGCTGGCCGCGCACGAGGCCGCGTTCGGCGCGCTCGCCCGCATCCGCCCCGCGCTGTTCCGCGCCATCGCCGCCGCGCCCATCGGCAAGGCGCTGACATTGACGACCGGCGAGGCGACCGCGCGGATGATCGGCGATGTCGATGCGATCGAGACCCGGTTCGTTCGCCTTTCCGCGCCGTGGAGTGTCGCGGCGGCGCTCGTGGCCGGATTGTGCCTTACCGTGTTGGGCGGCGCACTCGCCGCGCTCTCCACCCTCGCGTGCCTGGCCGCGCTGCTGCTCGCCGCGCGCGCGTTGTCGCACCGGCTCGAGGCACCCGGCCGCGCGGTCCAGATCGCCGCAGGCGCACTGCGCGACGAATTCGCGCAGGCGATCGAAGCCGCGCCCGAACTGCGTTGCTTCGCGCTGGAAAGCTGGGCCGCCGATCGCATCGACGCGCGCAGCCGCACGCTCGCCGCCGCCCAGCGCGCGCAGGCGAACGTGGCTGGCTGGTTCGAGCTGATCCAGGCGCTGTCGATCGCCTTCGCGGCGTCGTCGGCGGCGCTGCTCTCAGCCGCGTCGGGCGCGGACATCGCCGCCCTCGCCGCGCTCGCCGCGGCGATGACGCTCGACGGCGCCGCGCCGCTGCTGCGCGGCCAGATCGACCGTGGCAAGATGCGCGAGGCGGAAGCGCGGCTTGACATGCTACTGGCGCATTCGCCCAGCGAGCAAGGCTCGGCCAAGCCGTCGGACGCGCCCCTCCTCGCCTTCCACCAGCCCGCGCCGTGCCGCATCGCGCCGGGCGAACGGCTCGCGCTGAGCGGCCCGTCCGGCGCCGGCAAGACCATGCTCGTCGAGACGCTGATCGGTCTGCGCCCCGCCGTTTCCGGAACGATCACCCTCGACGGCGCCGACGTCACCGCAATCCCCCTGCCCGCGCTCCGCCACTGCTTCGCATGGTTGCCGCAGGACGCGATGCTCCTGTCGGGCACGATCCGCGAAAACCTGCTGCTCGCGGGCGGCGAGGCGGACGACGCGGCCTTGTGGGACGCACTCCATGACGCCGTCCTCGACGACCGTGTCCGCGCACTCGACCGCTGCCTCGACAGTTGGATCGGCGAGAACGGTGCGCGGCTCTCGGGTGGCGAGCGACGGCGCCTGGCGCTCGCCCGCGCCTATTGCGCTCCCGCGCCGTGGCTGCTGCTCGACGAGCCAAGCGAGGGCCTCGATACCGCGACCGAGGCGCTGCTCGCCGACCGCCTGAACAGCCGCCTCGATCGGAGCGGCCAGGGCCTGATCCTCGTCACACACCGCCCGAGGCTGCGCGCCCTGTGCCCCCGCACGCTGGCGATCAGCCCCGATCGGGTTGGCACCAGGCCCCCCCTCGTCGCCTGAAGCGTACCAGCCTCACGGACGTCACGCGAGGCGACGAAAGGACCGCCGCATCGCGGAGTCGGCGAGAGAGATCCCACCGGATCGCGACAAAGCCATGGAACCAAGGTTTGTTTCCAAACGGTTTCGCACGCTGCAGCAAGGAGCCATGCGTGAGCGACCATCCGACCCGCGACGAACGAAGCGGGATTCTCGAAGCCAAACGAACGTTGAAGATGGCGCGATCGGCACATGCCTATGTGCGCGGCAACACCGCGAAATTCTACGAATGGCTGGCGGCATCCCCGGTGGCCAGGCACTTGCCGGAAGGCCCGCCGATCTGGATCTGCGGCGATTGTCATCTCGGCAACCTGGGCCCGATCGCGAACGGCGCCGGCGACGTCGAAATCCAGATCCGCGATCTCGATCAGGCGGTGATCGGTAACCCGCTGCACGATCTCATCCGCCTCGGCCTTTCGCTGGCGACGGCGGCGCGGGGCTCGGATCTGCCCGGCGTCACCACCGCGCGCATGATCGAACAGATGGTGCTCGGCTACGAAACCGCGCTCGCCGATCCCGCCAGCGGCGATGCCGGCCCCGAGCCCGACGCGGTACGCACCGTCCGCCGGCGCGCGCTCGGACGACGCTGGCGGCATCTCGCCAAGGAACGCCTCGACGATGTCGAGCCGTCGATCCCGCTCGGCAAACGCTTCTGGCGGCTCGACGAGGACGAGCGGCGGGCGGTCGCCGCCGTGTTCGACGAACCGGCGGTCGCCCGGATGGTGCTCGCGCTGCGCCACCGTGCGGGGGACCAGCGCGTCCGCATGGCCGATGCCGCCTATTGGATGAAGGGGTGCAGTTCGCTCGGCCTGCTGCGCATCGCCGCGATCGTCGAACTGCGCGATGCCGAGGGTGATCCTGCCCACGCGCTCGTCGACATCAAACAGGCCGTCGCGCCGATCGCACCCGCCGCGCCTGGCGCGAACATGCCCGGTTGCCCCGGCGAGCGCGTTGTCGCGGCAGCCCGCGCGCTCTCCCCGCACCTGGGCGAGCGGATCGCCGCCGCGCACATTCTCGACACGTCGGTTTTCGTGCGCGAACTGATGCCGCAGGATCTCAAGCTCGAAGTCGATCAGTTCACCACCGGGCAGGCGATCAAGGCCGCGCATTACCTCGCCTTCGTCGTCGGCAAGGCGCATGCGCGCCAGCTCGGCGCCGAGGTTCGCCGCTCGTGGCAAACCGAGCTGGGCCGAAGCCGCACCGCGACGATCGACGCCCCGTCCTGGCTATGGGAAAGCGTCGTCGATCTCGCGGGCCGGCATGAGGCAGGCTACCTTGAACATTGCCGCCGCTACGCGCTGGCGACGGCCGCCTGACCGGGATCGCACCTGAGCGGGCCGGCGTTCCTCAGCCCGCGTCGGGCTGATACCCGAGCCGGTCCGACACCCGCGCCGTCGCCGCCCGCAGCAGGTCGCGCGCGGCATCGATATGGACCTTCTGCGATCCGTCAATCAGTTCGAGAAACGGTATCGTCAGCGCCGCGACGATCTCGCGATCGAAGCCGAAGATGGGAAAGCTGATGTCGGTCACGCCATGCGTGATCGGGCTTTTGCGCAGGTCGAAGCCCGCGGCGCGGATGGCGCTCTTGCGCTCGGCCAGCCAGGCGCGGTCGATCGCGATCCCGCGCTCACTCTCCGCGGCGCGGACGATTTGTTCGCCGCGCTGATCGTTCGAGAACGCCAGGATCACCTGCCCCGAGCAGCTCCGGACGATGTCGATTCGCGCGCCCACCTTCAGCGCGAAGCCGCGCGTGCCGGGCTGTTCCTCCCGCGCGACCACCATGCCGCTGCCGCCGTTCGGCACGACGAGATGGCACGACTGCCCGGCCTCGATCGCCAGCACCTGCATCTCCGGCAGCGCCGCGCGCACGATATCCTGCGATGGTGTCGCGCGGAACGCGAGATCGAGCAATTTGTAGGTCACCGTGTAGCGATCGGTCGTCTGCGACTTCTTCAGGTAGCCGAGCTGCTCCATCACCACCACGATGCGGAACAATTCACCGACAGAGCGGCCGAGGTCCGCCGCCATCTCGCTGACCAGCGCACCCTCTGGCCAGCGCACGAGCAGTTCGAGCACCTCGAACGCCTTCTCGATCGCAGGGGCGGCATAGGTCGCCTTCGCACCCGTTCGTTTCATCGCGGTTCCCGTCGCGCAAGACTGTCTTGCCGATGCGCGATCGCCCGGCTTACGCGGCGATGCAAGCCGGGATTGGGCGCGGCCGCCGCCCGCGCGTGCGGGACATACGCGGATAGCGGTGCGGCCGTGACAAGACGATGCCTGATGATGAGCGAAAGGCTCACGGCATCCGCCGCGAGAAAATCGGCGTCGGGGCCGCAGCGGTGCCGGCGCGGCCCACTCGCTGATCGGCCAAGCGATCTCACGCCCAGCGAATTTCCGGATCTCCACGCGGAACAACAGGCGGCTCGGCCTTGGGGTGGCCGACGATGATGGGCGCGATCGGCGTATAGTCGTCCGGAAGGCCGAGCGCCGCCTTGCCCTCCGGCGTGCCGAGCCATCCTTGCGCGAAGCCGATCCAGCAGCTCCCCAGGCCAGCATCGCAGGCGGCGAGCATCAGATTTTCCGCCGCGAGCGTGCAATCGATGGGCGCCCAAGCCCCTACCATGGTCGCGGAAATCACGATCATGGCCGGCGCGTGATAGAAGATGTGGAACGACGCGGCACCGAGCATCTCCTCCAAATGGTGCGGGATGAGCCCGGCTGGCGTCGTGCGCAGCATGTACGTCTTCGCCTCGTCGGATATTTGGGCCAGCAGGGCCGCATCGCGCACGACGCAGAAAGACCAGCATTGCTGGTTCATTGCGCTCGGTGCCTGCACGGCTGCGCCGATCAAGGCACGCAATTGGTCCTCGGCCACCGGCTCATCGGTGTACTCGCGTACGGCTCGGCGGCGTCGAATAGCTTCCATCAGCTCCATCGCGAACAGCTCCTTGCTACTTGAGAGGCACAGGTTCGGCCGCAGCGTGCGTCGCCGCCTGTTCGAGCAGGCTCACCACCTCTTCGTCGCTCGTCTGTTCGAAATCGGCATAGTGCAGGCCCACCGCGTAGAAGGGTTCCGGCGTCGCCAGGCAGACGACCTCGTCGCACGCCGCGCGCAACATCGGAACGGTTTCCCGCGGCGCCACGGGTACGGCGAGCACCACTCGGTCCGGCTCGTTCTTCCGTACGCCCCGCAGTGCCGCCACGACCGTTCCCCCCGTCGCCACCCCATCGTCCACCACGATCACGGTGCGGCCGGTCATCGGGCGGGGCGACCGATCGCCCAGATAGACCCGGCGCCGACGCTCGATCTCCGCGAGCTGCCGGCGCATCTCCGCGCGGAGATATTCGGGTGTGGGAACAAGCGCACGCACCGCCTCCTCGTTGAGCACGAGCTGCGGGTCGGCGCCGTCTATCACCGCGCCGATCCCGACCTCCTCATGGCCGGGAGCACCGATCTTGCGCACCATCAGCAGGTCGAGGTCCGCGCCGAGCGCGCGCGCGACCTCATATGCCACCGGCACACCCCCGCGCGGCAACGCCAGCACGAGCGGGCGGGCGTCGCGAAAACGGGCGAGCACCGCCGCCAGGCGGCGACCGGCCGCTCGCCGGTCGTTAAACAGCGGCTCTGGCGCACCGGCCATCTCATGCCTCCTGGAAATGCATCGCGAACCAGCGCGTCGCGTGGCCGATAACGGTGTCGAGCGTTCCCGCCTCTTCGAACAAGTGGTGCGCCCCGGGCACGATCACGAGTTCATGCTCGCACCTCAAATGCGCCATGGCGGTCTCGTTCAGCGCGATCACCGGCACATCCCGGCTGCCGACGATCAGCATCGTCGGCGCCTGAACGCGGGCGAGCGCGCGTGCGCCGGCGAGATCGGGCCGCCCGCCGCGTGACACGATGGCGCGGATGCGCGGATCGGGCCCGGAGGCGGCGAGCAGCGCCGCTCCTGCGCCGGTACTCGCACCGAAATAGCCGATCGGCAGCATGGAGGTGGAAGGCAGGCCGCGCACCCAGTCCGCCGCTCCCACAAGTCGGGAGGCGAGCAGCGCGATGTCGAAGACGTTCACCCGGTCCTGCTCCTCTTCAGGTGTCAGCAGGTCGAGGAGCAAGGTGGCCATGCCGGCGGCGTGCAGCGCATCCGCGACATGATTGTTGCGCGGGCTGAGCCGTCCGCTGCCGCTGCCGTGCGCGAAAATCACGATGCCGCTCGGGTCCGGCGGGATGGCGAGCAGACCGTTCAAGCCGTCCGGCCTGACCGGCTCGACGGGGCGGACGCCGAGGAGCGTGACCATCGCTCTCACAGCCCGAAGGGATAGGTTTCGGGAGCGCCCGCCGGGCGTTCGGGGCCGAGCGGTGTGACCGCCGTCGTTTGCTCGAACCACACCCACGCGTCGAACTGCTCGGCGAGCACCGCCCGGAAATAGTGGCTCGTGAGCTCCGTTTCCGGCCGATAGATCACGCCGATGGCGCGCTCAAGCAGCGGTTCTCGCAGAAGCGCGGCGAGGTGTTTGCGGTCGCTCGAGCGCCAGTCGGTCAGCGTGCGCGACAAGCCGGTTTGGCGGAACGCATGCTCGTAGCTGTCGCGGCGCGCCGGGCGCACCATCTTGATCTCCATCGCGCCGCCCCAGTCGCTCGCCGCCGCGACCGTGCCGGTATCCGTACCGAAGCCGATGAGCATGGCCTCATCGCCGTGCGCCATTCGGCAGAGCTCGCCGATGTTGAACTCGCCTCCCCATCCCATGGCGGTGGCGGCCGCGTTACCGACATGGCTGTTGTGCGCCCAGACCACCGCCTTGGCGTTGTCGCCGCGATGCGCGAGCAGCGCCTGCAAGGTGCCGAACATGTGTCTGTCACGCAGATTCCAGCTTTCTGCGGTGCCGCGATACATGGCGCGATAATAGCGCTCCGCGGCACGCACGATGCGCGCGTTCTGCACCGCGTCGAACCACGCTTCTCCATCAGGCGCTTGCAGCAGCGCGACCCGGCGATCGAGCAGCTCGCGCAGTTGCGCTACCGCGCCGTCCTCGCAAGCGTCGCCGCCGTGTAGCACGGCGCGGCCATAGCCCGCCGGATCCTCCTGCCACGGCGTCAGGCAGGCGTAGCGGGCGCGCGCCGCGGCCACCCTCTCCGGCGCGACGGCTTGCAGGTAGGCGATGACCGCGTGAATCGACTCGCCGAGGCTATAGACGTCGAGGCCATGGAACGAGGCGCGCTCGCCGTCCGGTAGGGCGGCGTTGCGGCCGCGCAGCCAGTCCGCGAACGCCAGAACCTCGGCGTTCCGCCACATCCAGGTCGGGAAGCGCACGAACGGATCGCCGAGCCTCGGACGCGGCGCCTGATGGCGAACATAGTCGTCGATGCGGGCCGCATCCGGCCAGTCGGCCTCCACCGCGACGATTGAGAAGCCGTGGCGCTCGATCAGGCGGCGCGTGATCGCCGCACGCGCGCGGTAGAATTCCGAGGTGCCGTGCGTCGCCTCGCCCAGCAGCAGCACGCGCACATCTGCGAAGCGATCGAAATAGGCGCCGAACTCGTCGGCGCGATCGGGGTCCGGCAGGTTCTCCGCATTGCGGCGGAGCGCCTCCACGAGTCCTTCTGGAACCTCTCCCGAAATTTGCCGCGCGAGAGAAACCTGTTCGTTCATGGCGCCACCATTCCCAACGCCTCACCGCAAAGTGGAGGTTGATAGGAGCGATTCTCCCGCATCGGCGCGGCATGGTCTTTAGGGAAGATTACGGATCTCGGCAGGGGGCCATGCTGCTGGTGGCCTGCCATGACCGTCGGATGAACACCGACGCTAACGTATCAGCGACCTGATAATGGGGAGCAGGTCAACTGCCATCCGATACGTGAAGGTCTATAGGCCGCTCGGGCCGGCGGGCTCGCCTGGTCCCGGCCTGCGTCGCCCTGCCGCCGCCGGCCCGGTGCGTCGGGGGCGACGATCGTCACGCGATCCAACGCTTCGGGGATCAGCGCGAGGTTCTGGATCGCCGCCAAACCCCATTGTGCGGCGGCGTTGGTAGAAACACCCGGCCATTCAAGCACCCCGTCGACACGATGCCGTGGATCCGAAGTCCATGTCCCGAGCCCGGCATCGCCGGAAAGAAACTCGTCCGCTGCGCGCGCGGCGAGCGTCGTGTCTTTCTCCTCGAACGCGGCATAAGCGGTCAGCCGGGAGTGCCCCTCGCGCAGGTTGCGCGGGCCGAAGGGCGGCCCGAATTTGGCGAGGTAGGCGGCCTGCGGCGCATTGTACCACCGACAATACACCAGCCACGCGGCGCGGTAGCGCGGCACGTCCAATAGGCGGATCAGTTCCGCACTCACCTCCACCGCGCCAAATACGGCATTGAGATGCGACAACTGGATGCCGCGCCCCTGATCGAGGAAGCGTCCGCTTGCCATGTCGAAGGGGGCGCTCCCGGTCATCCAGCCTTTGGGCAGGCGCCCGATGCTATCCAGCCCGGCGATCACGCGATCCCGCCACCGCACGTCGCCGGTCCGCTCCCATTCGGTCAGCCAGGCGGCGGCGAGCGGGCACCAGGTGGTGCCGAACGTCATCTCGATCGTGCCCGCCGGCAGCGTGGGTTTCTTCGCCGCGCTCGGCACCTTGCGGCCGATTTCGACCGTGGTGAGCGTCTGGTCGGACGTGATCAAGTCGTAAAGCAGGTCGCCCACGCGCTCGTCGGCGGTGAGATAGTAGAACGGTCGGCGATAGCTCGCGTTGCTGACGCGCGGCTGTTTCGAACTGTCGCTCCAATGCTGCACGCCGTGGCGCGTGCCTAACCCCTTGAAGCGGCCGCTGTGATAGACATCGACCTCGCCGGTATGGCGCGTCATCGCCTCGGCGAAACGCCACGTCTTGGCGTCACCGGTGCGCAGCACCTGATACCATAGCCACAAGTCCGGCGAGAGTTCGCTATTGTCCCACGCAAACCCGCCGATGTCGTAGCGCCAGCGGTGGCGATCGCTGTCATAGGTGTGCATCACATCGCCGTGGTTCCAGAAACCATACCAGGCGCGGCGATCGACTTCGCCGGCGTAGAAATCGACGAGGTTGCTCAATTGATTCTCGATCGCCGCGCGGTTTGGCGTCGAACGATCGGGGAGGCCCCAGTCGCCAAACACCTGCGCGGCATGGAGCTGCTCGGGCGCGACCATCAGTTGCGGCGGCTCGGCCTGCATCTTGGCCATCCCCTGAAGGATCGCGGTGTCGGGCGTGGCCGGGAACGCCCAGAGCATCAGCTCGCTGGTACGCGCGATCCCCGCCGCGTCGTCCCAGCCGGGCTCATAATCTTCATAGGTGACCGACAGGCCTTCGTTCTGCGCGTCGTAACGCTCCATGCCCATCGTACCGTGATAGGGCCGCATATCCATCGCCGCCGCCTCGGGCGACCATAGCCACGCCGTCAGCGCGGCTTCGTCGCCGGTCGCGCCATCGATATGGAGGGCGCTTGGATGCCGCTGCCAGAAATAGCGCACGCCCAGCGCCGCTCCGCCCTGGGGCGAGCCGACATAGGCAAGCCCGGGCGCGCGATGCCCTTGATCGACATTGATCCAGCCGTAATCGGGCGCGGTCCGCTTGGTGATCGTCCAGCCGTTGGCGGTCGGCTGATCGAGCCGGAAGTCGCCCCAGGCGGGGATACGCTCGAGCGTCGAGCGGACCGCCTTGGCCATCGTGTCGAGCGGCGGCACCGCGCGCCCCGCGACCTGCGCCGCCTTGAACGCCGTTCCGGGATCACGCCGCAGCCCGGTCAAAGGGCGCACGCCCTCGGCGAAGACCTGCGCGTCGGTGACAAAGCGCACATGCCGGTCGTAGAGCGCGGCGTCTTTCACAGGCACGCTCGCCCGGACGCCAAGCGCCGAGACAAAGTCCTTCGACGCGTTTCCGTCGAACACCACACTATGTACCATCCGCAGACCGGCGGACCCGGTGTAGGCATAGAGCCGGACGACGAATGGCAACCAGCGACGCTCGCCTGAGTAATGCGCGCCTTCAATTTTCACGACCGCGCGAACTGGTCCGGTTTGTTCGACCGTCACCCGGTTGATCCGCCCTGAAAACGGCAGGTCCGCGCCGTGCAGCGGCTCGGTTCGTGCGGCACCGATGAGGGTCACCGGGCCGAGCACCGTCCGCCCGGAGATGCTCGCCTGCTGTACCAGCGCCGCGCCCGATGTGCCGATGCGCCATTGCAGATCGCCGACCGTGATCGTCACAGCATCCGCGCTTTCGGTGACGCGGACCGGCCGGGCCGGCACCGCAGGGCGACCGCGCGTGACGATCAGGCCATCCGGCGCGATGTCGGCGGGGATAGCGTGGGCGCTCCACTTGATCGAGCCGTCGGGCCAACTAGCCGTGATCCAGAACTGCGATGGCACCGGCTTGCCGTCGCGCGTCGTTACGGTCAGCAGGGTGCCACGCTTGATCGCACCGCGTGGCCAGGCGACGCCGAACGTCTGCCCCGCCTGCATCACCGGCGCCACGCCATCGATCCAGCGCACCGGCGCAGGCTGGAATGCCGCGACCGGGGCCGCGCGTAACCGGGCCGGCAGTACCGCAGCGGCACTTCCCAGCGCCGCCTTGAGCGTCTCGCGGCGATTCAGCATGTCTCGGTCTCCATCAAAGATGCGTCACGGACACACGCCGGATGCGCAGGTGGCTCCACGTGGTGCGCAGTCCCCAATGGCCGCGTGTGTACGGGCGGGCGTCGTCGAGCGTGAACAGCCGTTGCCCGTCCCGTTCGACCGCCACCGTGTGACCGTCGGCGATCAGCGCGATGCGCGTCCAGCGATTGGGAACCAGTAAGTCGGCGGGTCCGGCTCTGTCATGTTCGGGCAGGAGCGGGCGGTTGCCCGGCACACCCATATAGCGGCGAAACCGCGTCGTCGTGTTCCGGTTGCCGCCGATTCCGACATAATACGCCCGCAGGTCGTCATAAGCGGCGAACACACCCGAACGCCGCTTGGACAGCACCGACGATCCGTCGTTGTTGGTTGCCATCCAGAAGGCGTTGAGGTCGCTCACCGTGTCATTGGCGCCGCCAGCGGAGATCGCCATTGCCTCGAAGGTAATCGTCGTCGGCGCGATGATCGGCTTCGTCCACCACAAGGTGAGTCCCTTGGGCGTGTCGATGTCGATGATACCACCGCGTTCGGTGATCTCCGCATCGGCCGATTCGGCCTCGATCCGCCAATCGGTGAGCGGCGCCTGTGCCGCGGTCGGCGCGGCGATGCTGGCGAGGACCACTCCGATGCTCATGACCTCTCCTCGCTTCTAGCGTTCGCGCCAGCATAGGACGGCGCGCGTCGCTTTGCCAAGACGGTCCCGAAATATATGTGCAAGTTCCATATTATGGTGTTGTGCAGTAGACTCCCCCTCGCGAGCGTAGTGTCGGTCGGACTATTTCGCCGTCCCGGACGCGGTCAGGCTGCCCGGAAAATAGCCGAGGTGCGGCGGCTGGTTATATGCCGTGTCCTGCCAGGCCACCCTGGCGCGATAGACCGGATCTTGCATCAGCGTCACCAAACGATGCGTGGTCGGATAGGGCGTGACATAGATCCGCAATTCCCGATTGTCGGCGGTGCGCCAAACCACTTCCTCGCGCCAGTCACCCAGAAGATCCGCCTGCAACGCGGGGTTCGCCTTGGTGCCGTTGTTCGACATCAGCCCCGCAGGAGCGAGCAGCGGGACGGTGGTGGCGGTCTTCCAGTCCCATTTGCTGATGGAACCCGATCGAGAGTGTTATGCCATAGAAAAAGCTGACTTTTTCAGCAATTTCCGGCGATACCTCAAACAATACCCCTTTCTCCGTATGGTACTGGTTGGGAAGGCTTTCCAACGACTCAACCCGAATGCCACCCCCCTCGTCCTTCTGTCAGGGACTGGTGGCGTCTACCGCATACCCGTAGGCCCCCTAAGGTGGAGCCACGACACCAAGATATCCGAGCGATAAGACGTATCCCATCCAACGGCTGGAATTTTGAGCGGCCTGCGGCATCGGCGCGAACACAGACTGTGCCGCGCCGGGCCGGCGAGCAGCCTGCCACCGAGTGAACTTGTCGTAAGCAAAACGGCCTTACTCTGCCATACTGCGATGGATTGGGTTTTCACCGATCCGCTATGGTGGTAAATGATCCTCGACCGTTCAAAAGAGCGGCAGGAGAGGTTGTATGGAACGGTTGGAGCCTGCTTTATGCCAGTGCGGTTTCCCGCTCCTTTGTTGCGCGAGCGGTAGCGCTATCTTCATCTGTGGACTGGCGCTACTCATCTTGGGCTAGAGTCTGCACGGATGTGCTTTGACTTGATGATCGCTGCAACGCGATAGATCAGGCCCTAGAAGCTGCGGTCGCTCGTGAACGTCTGCGCGCTGGGGGCGCGCGCGCCTGATGCCGACTTGCCACAAAGGCGGGTGGCAGTGAAAGCTAACCCTTTTTCAGCCCGTTGCGGCACATTCCCACAGTCGCCCAGCGACACCGTACCCAGCGTCGCACTGTACGGGTCGCGTCCTCTAGCCCGGACGCCAAGAACGTCCAGCCCTCGACGGGCGACAAGATCACGGATCAGGTTCTTGCCGCGCTCGATGCCGATTTCGCCAAGTTGCCCGCGAAGGCCGCGACACCCGCAAAATGAACTCGTTTGGCCCGCCGTTACGAAAACGGCGGGCCGGAATGATAGGCTTCTCGGGCGTCGGCAGCCCTCGGCTCGCCTTCATGAGCGATCCCGGCAGGCTCCGCGGGACGACCACCCGCGTGTCATCCGCGCTGAACGTAGGGACGAGCCACCGGGGTTCCGACGTGGTCGGGACGCTCGACCGCATCGCTGCGGTTCATGGCCGCCCCAAACGCATTCGCCTGGACAACGGCCCCAAGCTCATCTCGAGCAATCTCGATTTATGGGCCTACCAGCATGATGTGGTGCTGGGCTTCAGCCGTCCCGGCAAGCCCACGACAATGCGCCCGCCGAGGCGTTCAACGGCCGTGTGCGGGCCGAACGCCGCAACGCCTACTGGCTCTTGAGCTTGGACGACGCACAGGTAAAATCTGATGCGTGGCGGCGCGACTACAATGAGCATCGTCCGCGCGGCCCCTCCCCCAATGGAGCGCGCTTTTTCGTCACGGCAGGCCTACCCTGACGAAAAGAAAGCCGGTTTTCTCGTAAAGACCGGACCAGAGAGGGGGGTGAGGTCATTTCCGGATCGGTCAGTTTCGCGTGCCGCAAGATCGAAACTGTGAGAAACGGACAATCGAGCCGCAAGCTGTATCCGCCGAAATTCTACCGGCGGCAACGTCCCCAAACGTTAACGAAAATCCAAAGGCATATTGGCGAGCGGCCGTGCAAAACGACCACTGGACGAGGCGTACTTAGAAGGTGATAATCCGGCGGCGGCTACTACTTTCATCGAAGGTCTGCGCATGAAGACACATTCGCCGTGCTGAAGCGCCTGCTTCTGGGCGCCGTCGTCGCGATCGTCGTCGGCATAAGCGCGTTTTGCGTTTTCGCATGGCGGCCGGCGATCGCGGAGATCCCTCAGCCCGCCCGCGACAGCTTTGCCCCCGCGCTCGTCGCCCGAGGCGAAGTGCTGGCGAGCGCGGGATATTGCGCGTCTTGCCACACCGCCAAAGGCGGCAAGCCCTTCGCGGGCGGCTATCCGATGGCAACGCAGTTCGGCACGATCTATTCGACCAACATCACGCCCGATCCCGAGACCGGGATCGGCAAATGGTCCGAGCCGGCGTTCCGGCGGGCGATGCACGAGGGCGTCTCGCGCAACGGCGCCCACCTGTTCCCGGCGTTTCCGTACGACCATTTCACCAAGCTGACCGACGCCGATGTCGCGGCGCTCTATGCCTATTTCATGACGCGGACGCCTGTGCGCCAGGACGCCAGCGACAACACCGTCCCCTTTCCCTTGAACATCCGCTTGTTGCAGGCGGGGTGGAAATTCCTGTTCTTCACCCCCGGCCGCTTCCGCGCCGAACCGGCGCAAAGCGCGGCGTGGAACCGCGGCGCGTATTTGGCCGAGGGGCTCAGCCACTGTGGTGCTTGCCACACGCCGCGCGGCATGCTCGGCGCCGAGATCAAGAGCCGCGCTTTCGCCGGCGCCCCGATCGACGGCTGGATCGCACCGCCGCTCGACAAGACCAACCCCTCGCCGGTGCCGTGGACGCAGGCCGAACTCGTTGCGTATCTGAGCACCGGCATTAGCCGATACCACGGTACTGCGGCCGGACCGATGGGCGCCGTGCCGCGCGGTCTTTCGCATCTGCCGGCGGCTGATGTCGGCGCGATCGCCACCTATTTCGCCAGCCGCAACGGATCGGCAGGCCATGACAGGCGGGGTGAGGCCGCGATCGCCAAGGCGATGGCGGCGGACAAGGTCGGCACTGGCCTGACCTACGATCCCGCCGCGCGCCTCTATACGAGCGCGTGCGCGTCGTGCCACTATAACGGTCGGCAGTTGAACCCGTTACGCCCTGATCTGGCGCTCAACAGTGCCGTGAATTTGGATGATCCGACCAACCTGATCCGCGTCATTCTGTACGGGGTGAGCGCACGGGACGGTGCGCCGGGCGTGGTCATGCCAGGGTTCGCGCGCGGCTTCACAGACGCGGACGTCGCCCGAATCGCCGCCTATCTGCGCGCCACGCGGACCGGCAAGCCGGCGTGGTCCGATCTCGAGACCAAAGTTGCCACCATCCGCGCGCAGGGCCAGGGCCAATGACCAGTTTCACCATCAACGGCCGCGCGGTGACCACCGACGTGGAGGATGACACCCCGCTACTTTGGGTGATCCGGGACGCGATCGGCCTGACCGGCACCAAATTCGGCTGCGGGATCGGCATGTGTGGCGCTTGCACCGTCCATGTCGGCGGTCGCGCTACGCGATCGTGCATCACCCCGCTCGCGGCGGTCGAGGGCGCCGCCGTAACCACCATCGAGGGCCTCGACCCAGCCTCGAACCATCCGCTGCAGCGGGCGTGGCGCGAGTTGCAAGTGCCGCAATGCGGCTACTGCCAATCGGGCCAGATCATGCAGGCCGCAGCGATGCTACAGGATTTCCCCGCGCCCAGCGACGCGGAAATCGACGCGGTGATGACCGGCAGCCTGTGCCGCTGCATGACCTACGTTCGCATCCGTGCGGCGATCAAGCAGGCAGCCGCCGAGATGGGATCGAAGGCATGACGCGTCTCCTTGGTCCTGGCGACGCTGCGTCGCCGTTCAGTCGCCGCGGCTTCCTGGTGGCGAGCGGTGCGGCGGGGCTCGCCTTCGGCTTCTCGCGCGTGCTGGCGGCGATCGATCCGGCGGTTCCCGGCGGCGTGCCCGCCCCCGCCACCAGCCCGCTCTTCGAACCGACGATCTGGTTCGGAATCGATGCGGCCGGGATCGTCACCGTCAACATCATCCGCGCAGAGATGGGCCAGCATGTCGGCACCGCGCTCGCGCGCATCCTCGCCGACGAGCTCGAGGCGGACTGGGACAAGGTCCGCATCGTTCACGTCGATAGCGATCCCAAATGGGGCCTGATGGTTACCGGGGGAAGCTGGTCGGTGTGGCAGACCTTCCCCGTGTTCAGCCAGGCGGGTGCCGCGGGGCGGATCGCGCTGATCGAAGCCGGCGCCAAATTGATGGGCGCCAATCCGGCCCATTGCACCGCGAAGGGCGGCGCGGTTCATTTCGGCGGCCGCTCGGTGACCTATGGCGACATCGCCAGAACCGGCGCGGTGGCGCGGCAGTTCACCCCCGACGAGCTCAAGGCGCTACCGATCAAGCCGGTCAAGGACCGCCGCCTGATCGGGCGCGAAACGCACGGCCTCGACATCGACGCCAAGACCAATGGCACCGCGATCTACGGCATCGACGCGACGCTGCCGGGCATGGTCTATGCCCGCCCCAAGCTGCCACCGACCCGCAACGGCTCCAAGGTTGTCTCGGTCGATGACGGCGCCGCCAAGACGGTGAAGGGGTATCTGCGCTATCTGGTGCTCGAGGATCCATCGGACACAGTACCCGGGTGGGTGATGGTGATCGCCACCTCCTATTACGCCGCGATCAAGGCGACCGACTTGCTCCAAGTCGTCTGGACCCCCGGCCCCGGCGCGGACGTGACCGAACAGACGCTTCAGGACCATGCCCGCGCGCTGGTCGCCAAGGCCGATGGCGGCATCCAGCTCGACATCGCCGACGATGACAGCACGCCCGATTTCCGCGCCGCCGCCGCGACCACAATCGAGCAGATCTACACCACCGCGACCGTTCTCCATTTCCAGCTCGAGCCGCTCAACGCGCTCGCCTTCGAAAAGGACGGCGTGTTCGAGATTCATACGGGCAATCAGTGGCAGAGCCTGATTCTGCCGACGCTCGCCAAGGCGCTGGCCGTGCCCGAGACCAAGGTGGTGTTACGAAGCTATCTGCTCGGCGGCGGCTTCGGCCGGCGACTCAACGGCGATTATACGATCCCCGCCGCGCTTGCCACCAAGGCGCTGGGCCGTCCGGTGAAGATGATCCTCACCCGCGAAGATGACGTGCGTTTCGATTCGGTGCGCTCGCCCTCGGTGCAGCGCCTGCGCATGCGTTTCGACGGCGGCGGCCAGATCCAGGCGATGGAGCATCACGCCTGCGCGGGCTGGCCGACGCAGGTGATCGCCGGCCCCACGCTGCTCGCCAAGACCAAGAAGGGCGGCCAGTATGATCCGTTCGCGATCTCAGGTGCGGACCATTGGTACGACGTCGGCCACCAGAGTGTGCGCGCGGTCGCCAACGATCTCGCCAACACCACCTTCCGCCCCGGCTGGCTGCGCTCGGTTGGGCCGGGCTGGACAAACTGGGCGCTGGAGAGTTTCATCGACGAGGCGGCGCACCACACCAAGTCCGATCCGGTGGCGTTTCGCCTGAAGCTGCTCACCGGCAAGGGGCGTAACGCTGGCTCCGCGCCGAACGCGGTCGGCGGCGCGCTCCGCCAGGCCGAGGTGGTGCGCCGCGTCGCCGAAAAAGCCGGCTGGGGGAGCAAACGTCCGGCCGACACCGGGCTCGGCATCGCCACCAGCTTCGGACAGGAGCGCGACATGCCGACCTGGGTAGCGTGCGCTGCGCAGGTCCATGTCGACCGCGCCACGGGCATCGTTCGCGTCGAGAAGCTGACGCTGGTGGTGGACGCGGGCACGATCGTGGATCCGGACGGCGCGCTGGCGCAGGTTCAGGGCGGTGCGCTGTGGGGCCTCAGCATGGCGCTGCACGAAGGCACCGAATTCGTCGCGGGCCAGGTAAAGGACACCAATCTCAACACCTACAACCCGCTGCGCATTGCCGACACGCCAGACATCGACGTCAGTTTCGTCGAGAGCGAGAACGTTCCGGTCGGGTTGGGCGAACCCGCCACCACGGTCGTCGCCCCTGCGATCGGAAATGCGATCTACGCCGCGATCGGAGTGAGGTTGCGCCATATCCCGATTTCGCCCGCAGCAGTCCTGTCGGGATTGAACGCGAAGTAAAGTGATTATGCCGATACGGATTCCACGTCGATCGGCCTGACACGAAGCGACTGTCTCCAAAGGCCAACTCGTAGGCGTTCGATCAAGGGAGGGAAAAGATGAACCGCTTCGTGCTGATGCCGCTTGCAATGATGGCGACTGTTTTCTCGTCGCCGGCTGTGTCGGCACCGGCGCAGATCGGGCCGGCGGAAACTTCGATACGTGTGGGCAACTCCACCGTCATCGCGTTACGGGACATGCTGAACATCGTCCCGAATGACGGCTCGGTGTTCGGGAAGGACGTCGGTTCGAAGCAGGTGGCCGCTGCGCTCTCGGAAGCCGGGGCGCCGACGGACAGGATCACGCTCGGCGTCGATGCCCTCCTCGTGCGACAGTCCGGACGAAACGTGCTGATCGACACGGGCCTGGGCCCGAAGGCCGGCGGGGCCTTGATGGCGAGCCTCGCCAAAGCCGGGATAAAACCGGACGCGGTCAGCGATATACTCATCACCCATTCGCACGGCGATCACGTCGGTGGCCTAGTGACCGCTACGGGAGCCCGCGCATTTCCAAAAGCGGCCATCCACATGTCCGCGACGGAATGGTCGTGGATGCAACAGAAGGGAGATCCGGCGCTTGTGGCCGCGATCTCGGCGCGGGTGAAGACCTTCCAGATAGGTGCCACGGTGTTTCCGGGCATCGTCGCGGTCGGGATACCCGGGCACACACCGGGTCATGTCGGTTTCCAGATCGGGACGGGTGGCAGCCACCTCTTGGACATCGGTGACTTGGCGCACAGCGCGATCCTATCGCTCGGTCATCCCGCGTGGATCATCGGCTACGATACGGACGGACTCGCGGGGCGGAAAAGTCGCGAAGCTTGGCTCGCGCGACTTGCCGCCAGCGGCGAACGCGTATTCGCCCCGCACTTCCCCTTTCCAGGCATCGGAAGGATCAAGCGGCAGGGTGGCGCGTATGCGTGGCAACCCGACGTCCGGGGAATTGACTGAAGGTTGAGCTCTTTTCTGCCGGACATGATTGGAAGAAAGTGAGAGCGTTCGGGTATGAGGCGCCGCGCCAAGTTGAAGCGATGTGCGCGGTGCCTTGCCGTTAAACCTGCCGATGCGGATGCCAGTGGTCTGCGCAGCATGACGTTCTTCCGCTTTCAACATAGGCGGCGGTTTCCCAGAATTGATGAGAATGCCCGTCGCGCGCGGGGAGTTCGCGGTTGCGAACGGAGCTATGCGCGGGAGCGGCGAAAGGCGCCATCAAGTCTTCGGGCGTGTGGACATAGCCGTTGGCGATCACCTTGCGAACCGCCGCGGCATCCTCGATCCGCGTCAGGGGGTCGCCTTCGACCAGCACGAGATCGGCGAGCATGCCGGGCGCGATCCGACCGATCGGCTCGGCAAGGAACGCGCCGGCGTTGCTGGTCGCGGTCTTCAGCGCATCGACCGGTGCAATGCCGAACTTGACCATACCGCGCAGATTGAGGTGGAGGCTGATTGCGACCAAGTCGATCGGCGCGTCGGTGCCTGAGATCACGCTTCCGCCGAGTGCCATGGTCTGCTGAATCTGCGCCACCTGGCGGCGTAGCGAGGTGAGGAACGTGTTCGGATCGCCATCGCGCATGGCGGCGACGCGCTGCATCAATTTGGCATATTCCCACGGCGGAAACAGCGTCTTGATGCGGGCGTCGCGCGCCAGCCCGTCATCCTCGCGCAGCAGCACGCTCGCCACGAACAGCGTCGGTGTGCGGCCGGCGTGCGCGGCCGCAAACAGCCCGTTGACGTCCTGATAGCCGCCGCCGTCGGTGGTGATGGTGCGCGAATAGCCATAACGGTTGGTCGCGCCGAGATGCTCCATGCCGTCCATGCCGCTGAGCAGGGCCGGATAATGGTAATGCGAGCTGAGGTGCATGCCCACCGCATGCGCTTGCTCGACGACCTCCTTCTGGACATCGTGGCGCAGCCGCACATAGGTCTTGACCATGTCGTAATCGAGCGCCTTCGCGCGCGACAGCTCGAGCGCCATCTGCCCCGGCTCGGTGACGGGCCGCATGAAGTTATAGTAGATGCGCGATCCGTCGATCGCCTCGCCGGTCGCGAAATGGCGCGCGGCGATGCGCTTGCCGCTCTGAATCGCCTCGCGATCCTCGACCATGTGATAGGCGGGCGCGCCCGGGCTGCGCGTCGCGGTGACGCCCATCGCGAGCCAGATCCTGCCCATGCGGTCGCCGTAATTATAGCCCTGCATCTGGCGGTGCGTGTGCATGTCGATGAGCCCCGGCATCAGCGTGAACCCAGCCCCATCTTCGACCTTTGCGTTGACGTCGCTTGCGCTGCCTGCAGCGGCGATGGCGGCGATGCGATTGCCGTCGAGGATGATGTCGGCAGGCCCGGAATAGCCGGCGCTGTTGCCATCCCAATACCGCGCAACGCGCAGGATCGTTCGATCCTTCGGCTTGGCGTTTGCCCAGGTCAGCCGACACGGGACCGTGACGGCCGCGCCGCCGGTGACGGGCACGATCTTCAACGCGCCGTTGCTGAGATACAGCAGATGACGCGAGTCACCGCTCCAGCTCGGCGCGTCTGTCACGTCGCCCGTGATCCGCTTCGGTATTCCGGCAAAGCTGCCGTCGGCGTTCACAGCGACCGTCCACAGGGTGCTGGCGAAGACATAGGCCATCGTCTTGCCGTCCGGCGACCACACCGGCCCGTCGAGACCGCGCACGCCCAACGACTTGCCCGGCGCGACCGGCGTGTAGCGCCCCTTCCCGGTCGCGACATCGACGGTCAGGATTTGCGAATGGCCCTCGCGGTAGCGCGCGCTAACGGGTTTGAACGCGGCATAGGCGATGGTCAGTCCATCGGGGCCGAAACTTGGTCGGCCGGGTTCCCACAGCGCGTTGAAAACCTTGCGCACAGCACCGCTCGCCACATCGACGGTGTGCAGCGCGCCGTCCTGATCGAGGAAAGCGATCGTCTTGCCGTCTTGCGACCAGCTTGGCGATACCGCGCCTTGATTGGGCAGGTTGGTGAGTTGCCGCTCCGCACCGCTCGCCATATCGCGCAACCAGATGTCGAGCGTACCGCCGCGATCGCAGGCATAGGCCAGCCATTTGCCATCGGGCGACCAGGCGGGGTCCACCTTGTACCAGGGGTCCGCGACCAGCGGTTTGGGCACGCCGCCGATGGTCAGCACATACAGATCGTTGAGCGCGCCGAAAACGATCTGCCGCCCGTCCGGGGAGAGTTGCGGACCGACGATGCCGACGACCGGCTTGGGCGTGGTACTGTCGAAATCGCGCGTCTTCTTCTTGTAGGCGGGGGTCGCGACCGGCACCGCGCATTTGATCGCGACGACGCTCCTGCCGCCCGCCGACCAGCGCCGGATCTTGCCGCCCGATCCGTACAGGAAGTCCTTGCCGATCCACGCCGGGCGGAACGGGTAAAGATCTTCGCCGACGATCACGTCCTTGCCATCCACGACGAGCGTGACCCCCTTGCTGTCTATCCGGGTGAAGGCGATCCGCCCGTCGGGCGCGAAGCTCGGCGCGTGCAGTTCGGACGCGTGAAATCGGTCGGTCGAGATCGGAACCGACGCGACCATCTGCGCCGCGCCGCCGCCGATGTCCGCCATCATCAGCCGGGTGCCGTCCGCGATATAGGCGAGGCGCTGGCCATCGGGCGACCAGCACGGTTCCGAATCCTGCGATGTTCCGGTCGAGAACGGCGTCACGGCTCCGCTTGCCACATCGAGCAGGTAGATCGCATAGCGGCCGCCGGCGCGGTCACTGGAAAAGGCGATGGTCTTGCCATCGGGCGACCAGCGCGGCTCGCGGTCATCGCAACTGCCATCGGTATGCTGGACGAGCGCGCCGCCGGCGGCCGGCACGGTCCAGATGTGGAAGTTGCCGGTGCGGTAGGACTGGAAGGCGATGCGCCCGCCATCGGGCGACCAGTCGGGCTGGCCGAGATCGTCATAGGCGCCGGTGAGCTTGGTCGGCACGCCGCCGGTAATCGGCACGGTCCACAATATGCCGAGCAGGTCGAAGGCGAGATGGCTGCCATCGGGCGAGAGGGCGAGCGCGACGTTGGTCGCGTCTTCGACCACCACCGTCTTGATCGCGGCCGGGGCCGCCCCGCCAGCGCCGCCGGCCGCGCTGACAGCAGCGCCGGCGATCAACGCCCCCGCGCTGCCGGCCGCCAAGGTTTCGCGGCGCGTCAGCCCGCCGCGCGAATGCCTGTCCGTCATGTGCTTACTCCGCGCGTCAGAAGCTGAGGTTGATCTTGCCGTAGTAGAAGCCGCCGCTGAACCCGTAGGGCGAATAGGCATTGTAGAGCGCGAAGCCGGTATTGCCCTGGTTCACCGCCGACAGCTTGCTCGGGTAGATATTGAACAGATTGTTCGCTCCCGCCGACAGCTTGATGCCCGTGGTCAGCTGGTAGCCGAGTTCGAGGTCGAACAGCGTCTTCGGCTTGACCGTATCGTCGTGGTAAATGCCGTCCGCCGCCCGCGCCGCCGCGACCTGCGTCACCTCGCCGTAGCGCGTCGCGCGCACGTTGGCCGACACTGCGCCGAGCGTCCAATAGAGATTGACGATCTCCTTGTTGCGCGGGGTACCCTTGGTGAAATCGCCCTGGCGCGCGCGGTCGATCAGTGACAGCCCCTTCGCGGCCAGCACGGGCGGCACGTCCAGCCGGGTGAATTTGGTCTTGTTGACGTTGCCCGACACGGTCAGCACCACCTTGCCGAAATCGCCCAGATCTTTGCGGTAGGTGGCGACGACATCCAGCCCGCGCGTGCGCGTGCTTGCCGCGTTGGAAAAGAAGAAACCGCTCTGCACGGGATTGAGCCCGGCGGCGTTGAGGATCGTCGCGACCGGGTTCAACGTCCCGTTGGCGGCGATCGCGCCGGTCAGCGTGCCCGACAGCAAAATACGATTGTCGATCTCGATCTGATAGGCGTCTATCGTGAAGTTGAGGGCGTTGACGGGTGTCAGCACCAGACCCGCCGAATAATTGGTCGATTTCTCGGGCTTGAGCGGCTGAGCGCCGAGCGCGCGCGCGACGGGATCGTCGACGGGCAGCGCTCGCACGGGCGCCAGCACCGTCGTGGTCGCACCGGGCAGCAGCACGCCGATCGTCGATGACGAGGAATAATGTTGCTGTTGCAGCGTGGGCGCGCGGAAACCCGTGCTGATCGTGCCGCGCACGGCGATGCCGCGCACCGGCTCGATCCGCGCGGAGACCTTGTAATTGTTGGTGGTGCCGAAATCCGAATAGGCTTCGTGCCGGCCCGACGCCGATACCTCCAGCCAGCGCGCGATCTTCTGGCTGAGATCGAGATAGATGCTCTTGTTGTTGCGTCCGAACGAACCTGCCGCCGATGGCGGGAAACCGGTGACACCCTGCGATCCGGCCTGACGGATGACGCCGGCATTGGGCTGGCCCGCAGGGGTGCGATAGCCGCCGTCGATATAGGACGGCACGTCACCCGCGCCGATCTCATAGGTATCCTCGCGATATTCGGCACCCACCGCGATCTTCAGCGGTTCGACGAAGCCAAGGTCCACGCGCTTGGTAAGGTCGAGATTGGTCGTCCATTCGGTGCCGATCACCTTACCGATATAGAAGGTGCTCGGACTCGCCGGCCCGAGCGAGGCGTTGAGCGCGGTCGTTTCGACGTAGCGCACCTTGTCATATCCGTAGCTGGTGCCCAGGTCGAAATGAACACCAAGCGGCCCCTCGCCCCGCACACCGCCTGAGACCTGATAATCCTCGTCGTGGATGCGGAGGTGCGGGATATAGCCGTTGGGATAAATCTCGGGGATGTTGTTGGTCGCATTGGGATTGCGGAAGGTGAGGAAGGCGTCGGCCTCGCGCTTGGAACCGGTAGCGAATACATACGCCTCCACGGCACCGCTGCCGATTGTCTGGGCGAGATCGGCCGAACCGTTGATGCCGACGACCTGTGGCTGCCCCGGCTTGTTGACGCGCCGGTCGGCGGTCGCCTCGCGCGGATCGCCCGGGAAATAGAGTTGCGACAGGTTCGGCCCACCCCGGATCGTCCTACCCTGCATATAGCCATCGACGGAGAGGTGGATATGGCCGCCTGACGTGGTGATTCCCTTGTCCGCCTGGAATCGCCCGGTTTCACCACCGCCATCGCCATTCGCCCCGCCGATCACCGTCGCGGCACCCGAGGCGTCCTTCTTCAGGATGATGTTGACGACGCCCGCGATCGCGTCCGATCCATATTGCGCCGATGCACCGTCGCGCAGCACCTCGATATGGTCGATCGCATTTGCGGGGATGAGATCCAAATCTGGCGGCGACTGTCCGTTCTGGGTCGTACCGTTGATGAACAAGGTCGCGGTGTTGTGTCGCCGCTTGCCGTTGACAAGGACCAGTACCTGATCGCCCGCCAGCCCGCGCAGCGACAGTGTCTTCACCGCGAAACTCGCGCCCGAACCGCTGCTCGAAACGCTGATCGACGGGACAAGCGTGCCGAGTAGGTCGCGAACCGATTGCTTTCCCGAAGTTTGGAGATCGGCCTTGCTCACCACGTCGATCGGCGCGAGGCTCTGCGCGACGGTGCGGTTGGTCTGGCGCGTGCCCGTGACAATGACGTCGGTTGGCGAGGCTTCCTCCGGCGTGGGCTCGCTCGGGGGTGGCGCAGCGGCGGGTATCGCCACCGCATCGCGCGTGAAGCCCGCCGGTCGCAGCCCGGCCTTACCGTGCGTCGCAATGGTGAATGTGCGGTCCTTCGCGTAGGCGAGTTGCAAGGGCGTGCCGTCGATCAACCGAGACAGCGCCTCGCTGGTGGAGAACCAGCCGCGCACCGATCGCGTCTCGTACCGGCTCGCCTCATCATAGGGGAACAGGATGCGCATCGACGATTGCCTGGACAGCGACAGCAGCGCGGCGTTGAGGCCCTGCGCCGGTATGTCGAAATGATGTTTTTCCGAAAGCGCCTCGGACGGGTTCAGCGCGAAAGCCGGCGCCGCGACCAACGCGGCGGACGTATAGAGCATGGGCAGCATCAAACGCATTGGCAGTTCCCCCTTAGCCACAGCGGACGATCTTCGTCTCACGCGCTACAACGGAACTGGCAGGCGAAACCCGCCATGCGAATGTAACAGAAAGTTCAGATTCCGGGCGCGGCGCGCAGTGAGCGGGGACGGCTGTTAGGTCGTCTGATCCGCATACATCAGCAGCACGGAGCCGCTGTCTTCTTCTGCCGAATGCACCGGCAAAGTCTGCTCCAACGCCTGCAGGAAGTCCGACGATTCATCGGTGCGGAAGCGACCGCCAATGCGCAGCCCGGCAATCCGCGAGTCGCCGATCAGGATCGGCGCGGCGCGGTATCGGTTGAACTCGGCGACCGCCTCGCCGACGGTCTCGCCGTTCAACAGGATCATACGCTCCCGCCACGCGATGCGCTTGGCGATGGCGCTTTCGTCCATTTTGCCGACTGCGACCGTCCGTGGCTGGATTACGGCCGATTCCCCCGCCGGTATCCGTCGCATTACCCCCTCCGCCGTCCGTACGCCGACGATACCGTGGGTCACGGTCAGCTCGACGATCGCACCGCGTAGGCGGATGTTGAACGCGGTGCCGATCGCCCGCACGACACCGCCCGGCACCGCCACATCGAACGGCCTTTTGGCGTCATGGGCGACGTCGAAATACGCCTCGCCGCGGACCAGCGAAAGCTGCCGGCGAGCCGCCGACAAGGCGACCTCGACCTGACTATCGGTGTTGAGGTGAACGCGCGATCCGTCCGCCAGCGCCACGTCGCGCGCCTCGCCGATCGCGGTGCTGTAGCGTGTCGCTCGTGCCAGCCACACGAACACCGGAGCGCCGAAGACCGCAGCCGCCGCTGCTACGGACGCGCCGGCAACAAGACGCCGCCGTGTAACGCCACGTGCCAGTTGGATGGATGGTGGCCGGAGCGAAGCCTGTGTCGAAAAGTCCTGTCCCTTCAGCCGTTCGCCCGCGTCCCACGCCACTTCCGCTTGCGCATAGGCGACGGCATGTCGCGGGTCGCACTCGATCCAGTCGGCGATGGCCTGGCGCGCGGCAGGGTCGAGGTCACCTAAGGACGCGGCGAGATAGGCCGCGGCCTGTGTCTCGATCGCGTCCCGCGTCTGCCCTTCGCTCCTGTTCAACCGGGCCATTCCCTTGCTGTGACAATGCCGCCATAAACAAGCGGATCGCCCTGCCCAAATGTTTTTCAACCGTAGAAACGGATAGGCCCATCTGACCCGCTATTTCGGCCATGGATTTTTCGTGGATGCGGCGCGCGACGAATACACGGCGGCATTGGTCAGGCAGACTGTCTAGGATGTGTTGCACGCGGCGTAGTTCATCGCGCGCGCAAAGCTGCGCCTCGCTGTCCAGCCCGGAACGCAGCAGTTCGACCTCGCTGATCGTGTCGAAGGAGACGACCTTGTCACGGCGCGCCTGATCGATCACGAGATTGCGCGCGACGGTGAAAAGATAGGCGCGCCCGTGAGTCACCTCGCGCCAGTTGGGGTTTGCGTAAGCGCGGGCGAGAACCTCTGCGACCAGATCCTGATGCTCATGGTCGCCCTGAGTCAGCCGCCGTACCCGGGCGCTCAGCGCCGCCTGATGCGGTAGGATGGTGGTTTTGAACCAGTCGAGCTTCACGCGAACATGTTCCATCGACGACCCCGTATTACCGCGCTTCGGCCCACACGTTTTCTTTAGAAGAAACTTTCATGTCAATGCGGATTACCTATCTTATTTCGACCAACTCCTTGAGCTTGGCGTGCTCATCATCGAGCTGCCGCAACCCCGAACCTACGAAGTTTCAAGAAAAGCCCTGACGCATCAGAACCACCCATGAGAAGAAAATCATGGAAAAGCCCGCGAAAACAAGCTTTTCCTATATCTCACGGACGCCATGATCGGGAGAGATGGTGGGCCCGGCAGGACTCGAACCCGCAACCTAGCCGTTATGAGCGGCCAGCTCTAACCATTGAGCTACAGGCCCCACCGATCGCCCCCGTTAGCGGATAGGGGCGCGCGGTGGCAAGGCGTGGCGCACGCGGCGGCCGCGATCAGCGCGTCGAGCGAGGCGGCGCGGATGCCGCGCCGGTCGAGATCGGCGAGCACCGCCCGCCACCAACGATGAAAGCACGCGAGATCGGCGGCGTCGCGCACATAAGGCGTATGGCCGGGCGCGAGCGAGGGCGAGTGGAACGCGAAGTTGAGCACGCGCACGCCCTCGCCGACCGCGACCGCGATCGCCTCCAGCGCGTCGGCAAGCGGCATGTCCTCGGGCGTGAGCGCGACGCGGGCGAGGAAGCCAAGCCGCGCCGCCAGTCCGCGCGCTTTGGGCACCCGGCCGAGCGCGTCGTACAGTCGCGCGCCGCCCCACCGCAGCCGGCCGGTGAAAACCGTCGTCAGCGGCAATTCGACGATCGCCTTGTCCGGCCCGCAGCGGAACGCGGCATTGCCGATCGCGCCGAAATCCGGGCCGCCGTCGGCGTCGTAGCGATACCGCGCGCGCATCGAGCTATCGAGCCGGTAGCCGCGCGCCGCGAGCAGCCGCAGCGTCGCCGGACCGATGCCATAGCGCCCGGCCCGATACGCCACCGGCCGCCGCCCGAACGCGGCTTCGATCGCGGCGCCCAGCGCATCGAGCTTCGCCGCCTCGGTCGCCTCGCGCAGATTGCCTGCATAGCTGTTCGCCGGGGTCAGCGCCTCGTCGAACGGTGGGTTGACCCAGGCGTGCAATTGCGTACCCACCGCCGAGACGCCGTCCGCCAGCAGGCCCCGCAGGATATCTCCCGCCCGCGCATCGGTCGCGATCGGATGATCGACCATATAGGTGAGCGGCACGCCCTGATCGGCGAAGCGGCGGTGCGCCTCGGGCAGCGCCGTCACCGCTTCAAGCGAATGGCCGGTGCGCGCGAGCGGCGCGGTCCAGTCGAACCCCTCCTCGGTATCGACGAACACGGTGAAGCGCGTGCCGAAACCGTCCGGCCACGCGACCAGATCGGCGGGGGTCGGCGGTTCCGGCCGGAATCCGGGCGGGTGCGCGCGCGCCACGATCTAGCTGGAAAAAGCCTGTTCCATTCCGGCGCTTACGACGGCGGGCAACCGCAAAGTCAAGACCGCGTCGCCAAGCGTCAGCGATCCACCGAGTTCGCCCGCCAGATTGCGCGCCAGCCGCAGCGCGAAGCCGGTGCCGAGCAACGGCGCGCCCGCCTGTTCGGCTTCGGTCTCGGCGTCGATCCGCAACAGCCCGTCGGCCGGATAGGCCACGAGCGCGCGCGGGCGATCGAACACGATCACCGCCTGCGCATCCTCGATCCGTGCGGTTACGCCGATCCGCTCACCCGCCTGCGCCGAGGCGAGCAGCGTGGCGAACAGCCGTCCGATCAGCCGCTCGACCGCGCGGTCGTCCCCGGCGATGACGAGGTCGGGTGCGGCGCGGCAATCGATCGTCGCCGAGCGCAGATCGGCGAGCGGCGCGAGATCGCCGACGATCCGCGCCAGCAGCGGCGCGAGCGGCACCGCATCCTGCCGCAGATCGAGCGCGCGCGTGTCGATCCGCGCGGCCATGTCGATATCGTCGATCGCGCCGAGCAGCGCATGCACCTGATCGCGGATCGCACCGGCGCGCCCGCGATAGACCGGCGGCACCGGCCCGAGCATCTCGGATTCGATCATCTCGGCGAAACCGGCGATCGCGTTCGCGGGCGTGCGCAGTTCGTGGACGAGCTGGCGCAGCGCGTCCGGCCCGGCGCGGCCACGGTCCCGCGACAGTTCGGCGCTTTCCTCCACGCGCGGCCGCCGCGCCGAGCCGCGATAGCCGGTGAAACGCCCGCTCGCCCGGTCGAACACCGGCATCGCGCTGATCCGCCATTGACCAGCCGCGTCCGACGTGCCTGCGACCACGAGCCGCGCGTTGGCGAATCCCGACCGCCGCCGGAACGCGCCCGATGCGACCCCGTCGATCGCCGCGCCCTCGCCGATCTGGTCGAGCGACAGCCCGATCAGCGGCGCGCGCGAGACGCCCTCGACCCAGCGGATCGTGCCGCTCGCGTCGGTCTCGAACTGGAAGGCGCGCGCGTCGATCGTCGGCAGATCGAACATTTCGGCCTGGGCCGGCGCGCCATTCTCATCGCGCTCGCGGTGGAAGGCGTCGAGCCGCGCGACCAGATCGGCGATCTCGAAGGTGCCGTCGGCGGTGGGCGCGGGCGGCGCATTGTGCTGGCGCAGCGCCTCGGCGACGACCGGCAGGCCGTGCGCGATGCTGGCGATCGACGCGAACGAGGTTTCGCGCGCCGGCTCAGGCTCGGCCACCGCCTCGGGGTCGGGCGCGCGCGCGACCAGCACCGGCTTGCGCGGCGTCTCGACCGTCGCGAGCGCCTCGGGCGAGGCGTCGAGCACGAAGTCGACGCTGCCGAACGCTTCGAGCGCGCGCGTCACGCCGACGGGCAGATCGCGGCGATGACGCAGCACCGAGCGCGCGACCGAGGACAAGCCCGGCAGCAGCGCGATCCACGCATGCTCGTCAAGCCGCGCCGCGCGCAGCACCGGCGCGGCGACAGCGGCGTCGTCCTCGGCGAACAGGCGCACCAGTGCGGCCGGCGGTTCGGCGGCGGCGAGCGCCCGCGCGCTGGCGGCACGCACCGTCACGGGCACCGCGTCGCGCAGCACGCGCAGCCGCGCCATCGTCTCCGGCCCGGCCCCGGCGCGGCCCCGCCCGATCAGATCGACGAGCTGCCGCCATGCCGATTGCGCGCCGAACGGCGTCGACATGTCGGCCGAAAGCACCGTTTCGAGACTGTCGTCGAACCGCAAGCGGCAAACATCCTTTGATCTCGGCTTGCGCGGGTCCGCGCGCCGTCATGAAACCTTAACGTGCGCCTGCGCGCACTGGAATAGCTGATTTTGCGCCGTTGCAATGTGGGACAATTGCGTTCTCTGGTAATTATCTTATGATAAAGCACCTTCAGGCATTGGAAAAGCTATGTTTAAGCGGAGCGGCTCGTAATGGCGTTCGACCAGATCGACCGGCGGATTCTCGAATTGCTACAGCGCGACGGACGCATGACCAATGTCGAACTCGCCGAACGCGTCGGCCTCACCGCGCCGCCCTGCCTGCGTCGCGTGCGCGCGCTGGAGGAAGCCGGTGCGATCCGCGGCTACCACGCCGATCTCGATGCCGCAACGCTCGGCTATCCGATCACCGTATTCGCGATGGTTTCGCTGCGCAGCCAGGCCGAGCAGGATCTCGCCGCGTTCGAGGCGCATGTCGCGACCATCCCCGAAGTGCGCGAATGCCACATGCTCAACGGCGAGATCGACTTCATCCTCAAGATCGTCGCCAGCGATCTCAAGGGCTTCCAGGAAATCCTGATGACCCATCTCACCCCCGCCCCCAACGTGGCCAGCGTCAAGACCTCGCTCACGATCCGCACCGCCAAGGCGCTGCCCGGAATACCGGTACGGGTGGGGTGACCTTTCGATTGCTGAACGCGGAAGCCCGTTCGCGCTGAGCGAAGGCGAGGACGCCTGTAAGCCAATCGTTCGTGTAGAACGCAGTCGAGACACGTGCGCTTCGGTGGTCCCTTGACTTCGCTCGGGACGAACCGAGGGGGAAGCCGATTGTCCCAAGTGCGGTAGAGTCACAGCGCCCGGAGCAATCGCCCTACGCCGTGAAGATCGCCGTCCGCCCCAACGTCGCCGCCAGCGCGGTATGCCGTCGCTCCACCGCCTCGCTATAGAGCGCGCGGTCCGTGCTTGGCGCGCTCAGCACCACCGCGCCGCCCTCGTCGCTAAGCCGGGTGCGGCGTAACGGTCCCTCCAGCCCACCGCTCAGCCGCTGGCCGAGCCGCATCGCCAGCCCCCAGCCGACCGCGCGCTTGAGATCCGCCGGCGGCGCCAGCGCCGCCACGGGCGCGGGCGCATCAGTCCCGCCGCCAAGGCTCGTGAACAGCGCCTGCGCCACCAGCGCGCGCCCGCGTCCGTCGATCCCCACCCAATTGCCATGCAGCGCGATCTCGACCCCGCGTTCGGCGCGGAAATCGGGGTTGGCGCGCCAGCCGACGTCGGCGAGGAGACAGGCCGCCAGCCGCAACCGCGCCATCGCCGGCGCATCCTGCGCGAACAGCGGCGCGATCCAGCCGTCAAGCAGATCGCCATGTTCGGCGAAGCGGCCGTGCAACCGCCCCTCGTCGCGCGCCGCCACGATCAGCGGATCGAGCGCGCGCGTCGCCGGATCGAGCGCCTGATAGAGCAACCCTTCGCGCAGGCCGTAAGCCGAGACGATCGTGCGCTCGCACTTGAGCTGCTTGAGCAGCACCGCCAGCACCGCGGTCGCATCGCTCAGCGTCCCCGCGCGCCCGGATTGCAGCCCCGGCACCGCGCGCAGCCAGCTCTTGTTGACCTGCGCGATCGTGCGGCTCATCCGCGTGATCGCGCCGCGTGGCATCGCATATTGGTGGATCACCGGCAGCGGATATTCGCGAAGATGCATGTCGAGCCGCGCCAGCGACCGCCACGATCCGCCGACCAGATACAGCGGCAGCCCCTCGCCGCGCCCGCTCCAGCCGGCGTCCGCGATCAGCCGCGCCACCCGCCGCTGGAGCGCGCCCGGCCCCTTGGCGCGGATCGCCGCCACGCGCAGCACGCCGAGCGGGAAGGAAACCCGGTCCTGCACGCCGCCGCCCGCGACCCGGATCAGTTCCAGGCTGCCCCCGCCGAGATCGCCGACGATGCCGTTCGCCTCGGGAATCGCCGAGAGCACGCCATAGCCCGCGCCGATCGCCTCCTCTTCGCCCGACAAGAGCTCGACCTCGAGACCCGCCGCCTCGGCGATAGCGAGCAGCTTGCCCCCGTTGCTGGCGTCGCGCACGGCGGCGGTCGCGACGGTGCGCAGTTGGTCGACTTCCATCTCGCGCGCGACCGCGGCGAAGCGGTGCAGCGCGTCCTCCGCCATCCGCAGCGAATCGCGGTTGATCGCGCCCGTCTCGGCGAGGCCACGCCCCAGCCCCGCCATCACCTTCTCGTTGAACAGGATCGCCGGCAGCCGCGCCGGCCCTTGATAGACGACCAGCCGGATCGAGTTCGAGCCGATGTCGATGATCGCGGTGCGCGGTTCGCCCGCACCGTCGGTGCCCTTGCCGAACAAAACCACGCTCAGCGCGTGCGCCGCAGCGACAGCTTGGGCACCGCATCGCTCGCGGTCAGCGCGGCGCCGCGCCCGGACAGCGACGGGTTGGTCATGAAATAGCGGTGCAGGTTGAACGGCCGGTCGCCCGGATCGTCGCGGACGTAGCTGCCATCGGGCTGCAATTCCCAGCTCTGCTCGTTGTCGATCAGATTGGCGACCATCACCTGATCGAGAATCTGGTCATGGACGGTCGGGTTCTCGATCGGCAGCATATATTCGACGCGCCGGTCGAAATTGCGCTGCATCCAGTCGGCCGAGGAGATGAAGATCTTGGCGCCGTCGTTGGGCAGCGCCTTGCCGTTGCCGAAGCACCAGATCCGACTGTGTTCGAGGAACCGGCCGATCACCGATTTGACGCGAATGTTCTCGGACATGCCGGGAACGCCGGGCCGCAGGCAGCAGACGCCGCGCACGATCAGGTCGATCTCGACCCCGGCGTTGCTCGCCTCGTACAGTTTCTCGATCACGGCGGGATCGACCACCGAATTCATCTTCGCCCAGATCGCCGCGGGCTTGCCGGCCAGCGCGTTGGCGATCTCCGAATCGATCAGCCCCATCAATCGCGGGCGCAGGTCGCGTGGCGACAGGCTCACCTTGGTCATGCCGGTCGGCTCGATATAACCGGTGACATAGTTGAACATCTGCGCGGCATCGCGCCCGATCACGGGATCGGCGGTGAAGAAGCTGAGGTCGGTATAGATGCGCGCGGTGATCGGATGGTAATTGCCGGTGCCGAAGTGGCAATAGGTGCGATACTGCCCGGCCTCGCGGCGCACCACCATCGATACCTTGGCGTGCGTCTTCCAGTCGATGAAGCCATAGACGACCTGCACGCCCGCACGCTCGAGCGCGGTCGCCCACAGGAGGTTCTGCTCCTCGTCGAAGCGCGCCTTCAGCTCGACCACCGCCGTCACAGATTTGCCCGCTTCCGCCGCCGCGATCAGCGCGTTGATGACGGCGGATTGCTTGCCCGCGCGGTACAAGGTCTGCTTGATCGCGACCACGTCCGGGTCCGCCGCCGCCTGCTTCAGAAACGCGAGCACCACATCGAACGTCTCATACGGGTGGTGGACGACGATATCCTTCGCCCGGATCGCCGCGAAGCAATCGCCGCCGAATTCACGAATTCGCTCGGGGAAGCGCGGCGAGAACGGCGTGAATTTCAGGTCCGGCCGATCCTCGTCGACCAACGCTTCGAGATCGCCGACGCCCAGAAACGCGCCGCTCTCGGTCACGAACGCGTCGGACCCGAGCTCGTCGCGCAGCACCGCGCCCAGATCCTCGGGCATGCCGCTTTCCAGCTCCAGCCGGATCACGCGCCCGCGCCGCCGCCGCTTGATCGCGTTGGCGAAGTAGCGGACGAGATCCTCGGCCTCTTCCTCGATCTCGATATCGCTGTCGCGCAGCACGCGGAACTCGGCGCCGCCGAGCACGCGGTAGCCGGGGAAGATCAGCGGCGCGAACCGCTTCACCAGCGATTCCACCGCGACGTAGCGCACCGTCTCGCCCGGTATGCGCAGGAAGCGCGGCATCGGCGCCGGCAGCATCACCAGTTCGCGGATCGGCTGCTCGTCCGATTCGCGGACCATGTCGAACATCACCGCCAGCCCCTTGTTGGGCATGAACGGGAACGGGTGCGCGGGGTCGAGCGCCTGCGGCGTCAGGATCGGGAAGATCTGCTCGCGGAACTGCGTCTCCAGCCAGCGCAGTTCGTCGGGCGTGACCGATTCGTCTATCGTGCGCGAACTCAGCACGACGATCCCGGTCCCGGCGAGCAGCCCGCGCAGTTCACGCCACACGGTGCGCTGCTGTTCGATCAGCTCGTCCGCCTCGCCGACGATCGCGGCGAGCTGCTGGCTGCTGTTCAGTCCGTCGGGCGAGCGCCGCTCGACATCCTGCAATTGCTGGCCCTTCAGCCCGGCAACGCGCACCATGAAGAATTCGTCGAGGTTCGATCCCGAGATCGACAGGAAGCGCAGCCGCTCGAGCAGCGGGTGCGCCTGGTTGCGCGCTTCCTCCAGCACGCGGCGGTTGAACGCCATCCACGACAGCTCGCGGTTGAAATAGCGGTCGCTGCCCTCGGTCGCGGCGAACGGATCTTCGTCATTGTCGATGCGGACGATATGCGCGGGTCGAGTCATCAGGAGCCTGCCGATTCGCTTTGGGTGCCGTCGATCAGCCCTGCCTCGGCCAAGGTCGCACGCGCAAGCGTGATCGACAGCCGCTTGCGGCTGCCCAGCACCGCCTCGTCGAGCACGTCGACCGCGCGCAGCAGCGCGACATGCGTGCGCTCGATCCGCCGCACCAGCCACTCGATCAGGTCGGATCGCGCATCGAGGCCGCGCCGGTAGAACTGCCGTTCGAACAGCGCGCGCATCAGCGCCTCGTCGGGGTCGCCGAGCCGCAGCGTCGGGCTGGCGACCAGCCGCGAGCGCAGATCGGGCAACCGGATCGCCCATTCGGGCGGGGGCGCATAGGCGACGATCACCACCGGCTTGCGGGTTTCCTGCGCGCGGTTCCACGCGTGGAAGATGTCGGCTTCCCTCTGCTGCTCGGCATCGTCGATCAACTGCCCGCCCGCCTTGGCGGCGAAGATCCGCGCGAGCAGGCTGCGCCCGGATTTGCGCGGGCCGGTCACCACCACCGCCGCGACCGGCCAGGTGCTCCAATGTTCGAGCTGCTGGACGGCGCGTTCGTTCGATTGGGTCACCAGAAACTCATCGTCACGCGGGTCCGCCGGCCACTCCAGGGGCAAAGCGAGTTGCGCGCTCACCCCGGATTGCCCTCCGTCGTCTGCGCGCGCCGGATGCGAATCGTGGTGCCGGTGCCGTTCACCACCCAGCCCCGCGCCTCCAGTTGCGCGCGGAACAGCGCCGGATCGGCGTCATAGGTGACGCGCATCACCGACACGCCACCCAGCGCGAGGCTGGTGGTGACGGCGCTGCGCACGCCGGCCAGGCCACGGAGCGCCGCCTCGGTCGCTGTGACGGCGGCGGCACCAGGCGTATCGACCTGCACGGTGATCGCCACCGTCGCGGTATCTCCCGGCGAAAGCGCGATCGCGCCGCTCGGCGAGACCGCGTCGGTCGGGGTTTCGCTCGGCGTGGGGGTGGGCGTCGGTGTCGGCGCGACCGGCGGCACATAGGCGAGACTGGAATCGGGCTGGAGTGCACCGCCGCGCAACTCCGCCTGATACGCCGCGTCGATCCGCTTCACGCCTTCGTCGAGCAGCAACGGCAGCGCATCGGCATTGCCGACGCGCAGCGTGAAGCGCGTAACGATCTTGTTGTCCGGCCCATGCCGCGCCTCGAACGCGCCGATGATCGGGCCGCCCGGCCATTGCCGGGACAGCCGCACGATCGGCACGAGGATGTCGTTCGATCCATATTGGTCGAGCACGGTGCGCCACCACGCGCGCCCCGGCCGCGTCGTCTGGCCGAGGTTGAGCAGCAGCGAATCATTGCCGGTGCCGCTCGGCCGCACATAATCGATCAAACTGGTGCTGGTGCGGAAGCGCCCCCACGCCTGCACCCACGGATTGTCCTGCTCGAACGCGATTCCCGCTCCGCCCGAATAGGCGATCGGAATCGTCAGCATCGATGTCGAGCGCTGTTCCTGATCGGCGACGCCGAGCAGCGCGCCCGCCCGGGCGCGGCTGAACAGCACGCCGAGGCGCGCGATATAACGGTTGGGGCCGATCTGCTCGTTCTCGACGATGATGCCCGACACCATCGAATCGAGCGCTCCGTCGGAAACGCCGCCCACGCTCGCGCCGAGCCGCTGGGCGAGCATCTGCCAGCCCTTGCGCTGCGCGAGCCGCCAGCCGGCGTAGCGCGCGGCGTCGGCATTGCCCGCGCTCACGTCGACGCGGATTCCGCTGACCTCATAGCTGCCCGATCCGTCGCCGATCGCCCCTGATGGCGAGGTCGGCGCCGGCGGCGCGGCATCCTGGGCAAGCAGCAAGCCACCGCTGGCGACGAGCGCCGATGCGACGAGAAACTGGAACGGGCGGGAAAGGCGCGGCGGCATGTCGGCGCCCTTTTGGCGAAGCAGGCGTGGAAATCCAAGCGGGATATGGCTAGGCGACGCAGTATGAGCGACAAACCCTACACCTATGCGCAGGCCGGCGTCTCGATCGCGGCCGGAAATGCGCTCGTCCGCGCGATCGCCCCGCTGGCCAAGGCGACGCGCCGCGCGGGCGCAGACGCCGATCTCGGCGGCTTCGGCGGCTTCTTCGATCTGAAGGCGGCGGGCTTCACCGATCCGCTGCTCGTTGCCGCGAACGACGGCGTCGGCACCAAGCTCAAGCTCGCGATCGACTCCGGTCACCATGATGGTGTCGGGATCGATCTCGTCGCGATGTGCGCCAACGATCTCATCGTCCAGGGCGCCGAGCCCTTGTTCTTCCTCGATTATTACGCGACCGGAAAATTGGAGCCCGGCGTCGCCGAGCGGGTCGTCGCCTCGATCGCGCAAGGCTGTCTGCAAGCCGGCTGCGCGCTGATCGGCGGCGAGACCGCCGAGATGCCGGGCATGTACGCGCCCGGCGACTATGATCTCGCCGGCTTCTGCGTCGGCGCGGTCGAGCGCGACCGCGTGCTGACCGGCAAGCATATCGCGGCGGGCGATGTCGTGCTCGGCCTCGCCTCGAGCGGTGTCCACTCGAACGGCTTCTCGCTGGTTCGCCGGCTCGCCGCCGACAAGGGCTGGAAGCTCGACCGCCCCGCCCCCTTCGATATCGACACGCTGCTGATCGACGCGCTGATGGCGCCGACCCGCATTTATGTGAAGAGCCTGCTGCCGGCGCTGCGCGTCGGCCGCATCAAGGGCCTCGCGCACATCACCGGCGGCGGCCTGCTCGAAAACATCCCGCGCGTGCTGCCCGAAGGCACCCACGCGATGATCCACGCCGACGCCTGGGAGCAACCGCGGCTGATGGCGTTCCTCCAGGCGCAGGGCGGCATCGAGCCGGGCGAGATGGCGCGCACCTTCAACTGCGGGATCGGCATGGCGGTGGTGGTCGCCGCCAACGACGCCGACGACGTGACGGCGATGCTCGCAGGCGCGGGCGAAACCGTGCTGCGCATCGGCGAGATCGTCGCGGGCGAGCGCGGCTGCACCGTCAACGGGCGCATCGAGACCTGGGGCGGCCGCGATGCCTGGTCGGCGACGCACCTGCATGCCTGACCGCATCATCGGCGCGGGTCGACCCTTGGCGAGAGCCCTCGCGATGCTCCCGCGCAGGCCGGAGCCCAGAGTCGCGCGCGCTACGCATCGGCGTTCCCCTTGCCGCTGGGTTCCCGCCTCCGTGGGAACACAAAGCTCCGGTCCGCGCAACTTTTGCCCGGAATCTCCGCAATGAAACATCGCGTCGCCATCCTCATCTCCGGGCGCGGCTCGAACATGATGAGCATCGTCGCCGCCGCGGGCGACGCCTACCAGGTCGCGCTGGTCGCCTCCGACAAACCCGATGCCGCCGGGCTCGCCTGGGCGAAGGCGCGGGGCCTGCCCACTTGGGCGCTCTCGCCCAAGGGCATCGGCAAACCCGCGTTCGAGGCCGCGCTCGACGCCGCGTTGCGCGAGGCCGGCGTCGGCACGATCGCGCTTGCCGGCTATATGCGGCTGCTCTCGGACGATTTCGTCGCGCGCTGGCGCGGCCGCATCATCAACATCCACCCCTCGCTCCTGCCCAAGTACAAGGGGCTCGACACCCACGCCCGCGCGATCGCGGCGGGCGACAGCCACGGCGGCTGCTCGGTCCACGTCGTCACCGAGGAGCTCGATGGCGGCGCCGTGCTCGGCCAGACCGAAGTGCCGATCGAGCCGGGCGACACCGCCGAAACGCTCGCCGCGCGCGTGCTGGTCGCGGAGCATCGCCTGTATCCGCGCGTTCTGGCAGAGTTCGTCGCCCAGACTTCGTAGCCAAGGTGAGTCGCCCATGAGCCCCGATCCCGAAGCCGCCCTCGCCCGCGTCCGCGCCTATTGCCTCGCCTTGCCGGAAGCGGAGGAAAAGATATCGCACGGCGCGCCCGGCTTCCTCATCGCGGGCGGCAAGTTCTTCGCCTATTTCTGGCACAACCACCACAATGACGGCGAAACGGTCGCGATCGTCCGCACCACGGGCCATGACGAGCAACAGATGCTGATCGAAAGCGACCCGGCCTTCTATTACGCCCCGCCCTATCTCGCCCCCTTCGGCTGGGTGGCGATGCGGCTCGACGGCGCCGATCTCGACTGGGATCGGGTCGGTGACCGGATCGCGGCGAGCTGGGAACTCGCCGCGCCCGAGCGGCTGCTGGAGGCGGGCGGCCGATGAGCGAACCCAATGCCTCCGAACGCGCCGAATCGCGCGCGATCCGCAAACGCTGGGTCACGCTGGCGGAGATCGTCGCGGTCGCCGGTCTGCTGATCTCGGGCACGACCGCGTGGCTGAGCTGGTCCGAGCGGCGCAGCGACGAGCAGGAAAAACACGTCGAGAAGATCACCGAGGCGCATGCCCGCGCGCTCGTCCGCCTCACCGCGACGCCCGAGCACGGCGGTGCAACCCTCGCCCTCAAGGATGCCGAGCATGACGTGCAGAGCGTCGACATCCGCTTCCCCAAGGCGCTCGGCGTTCCCGCGCAGAACAGCATCCTCAGCCCGCATATCGACGCCGACTGGGTCGCCAAGCCGCTGCTGGAGGCGACCAAGGACGGCCCCGACAAGCGCGAAGGCCGGCTGCCGGTGTTGATCGCCGCGAGCTACTGGGATGGCGACCAGCAACGCACCGATACCGCGATCTACGATATCGTCTGGCAGACCGAGGGCGGGCTGATCTGGGGCCACAAGCTCAGGCTCAAGGGGCTGATGCTGCGCGAACGCACCGCCTCGGCCGCTCGCCTCGATTCGCTCTGGAAGGCATCGCAGCCGCGCTGAACGCCTCGCCGCTCGCGGCGAGGATCGGCTTACCGCGACGCCAGTTCCGCCCCCGGCTTCACCCAGGTCGCAAGCTGATCGCCCGCGCCGGCGCGCACGAAGCACCGCCCGCCGGCGGCGCGATATGACGCGCACAGCTTCACCGCATCGCCGCGCGCATAGCCGCCGAGCGAAAGCCGATAGAAGCTCCCCGCCCCGGTCTTGACGGTCACGCCCTGCGGCCTCTGCCCCGAGAAGGTCGGAAAGCGCCGCGCGGCGCGCTGCCACGCGTCGCGCGCGACCGCCACGGTATCGAACGCACCGAGCTGGACGTAGAATTTCCCGCTCGCGAACGCGCGCGGCGCATCCTCGACCGGCGCCGCCCTGACGGGCGTCTTGGACGCGAGCGCCGCCTCAGGCTTGGCCGCGAGCGGCTGGACGACCTCCTGCCGCGCGGCGAACCGCACCGTCGGCACGCCGGTGTCGAGCGACGGCGCCGCGTCGGGTGCCGCCGCCACCTCGGCCGGAGCGGGCGCAGCGCGCGCCACGTCGACCGGTGCCGCGGCCTTGAGCGCGAGCGCGGCGGGGCGCCCCTTGTCCGCCACCGCCGTCACGCCGAGCAGCGCCGCGACCTGATCCGAGGCCGCCTTGGGCCGCGCGAACGCGCCCCATGCGACGATGCGCTTGTCGGCATCTGCGGGGGAGAGATCGAGCCCCGCCACCGCCCGCGCCTCGGTCCAGCGCCCGGCGAGCGCGAGGCTCAGCGCGAGGTTCTGGCGCGTCTTGGTGCCCGCCGTATCAGCCCGCGCCGCGCTGGCGAGCAGATCGACCGCCGCCGCCGGATCACCCGCCAGCGCGATCGCGAGGCCGCGGTCGCTGACCGGGATCGAGTCGGCATGCGCCGAGAGCGTCCCACGCGCCGCCGCCCAATCACCGGTCGCGATCTGCGCCAGCGCGAGATTGAGCGCGGCCTTGCCATTGCCGGCGTCGAGCGTGAGCGTGTCGCCGAAGGCGTCGCGCGCCGAGCCGAACCGCCCCGCCTTCAGATAGGATTGGCCGAGCAGCATGCGGAACTCGGCCGAATCCGGCGCGGCCAGGGCGGCACGCTCGGCATGTTTGACGGCATCGGCACCCTTGCCGCGCGCCAATAGCGCGCGCGCCTTGGCGGCTTCCGCCGCCGCCTTGCGCGCGTCGCCACTCTGCGAATGGCTGCCCGCCACCGCGACACCCTGCACGCCCACCGCCAGAGCGCCGCCGAGCAGCAGCACCGAAGCGCCCAGGGACACGATCGCACGCGTCTTCATCATATTTCTCCATTCGAGCGCCCGGCACACGGCGGCAGGCGCGCCCCGCGACGGCCGAACACGCCGCTTACCGGGCGCTGCGCGGCCGCGCCGGTCGGCGACGGTGGCGCGAACACGGTGCGGCGGAAATTGGTTTCCAGCCGGTCCGAAACGAAGCGCCACAAGGCCTCGATCTCGGCGGCGGATCGGCCGTCGGCGTCGTGTTCGGTCACGGTGCCTCCGTCGATCATCGCGGTCGCGAAATCGGCGCGGTGATGGATGACGACCGGCGACACCGTCCCATGCCGCGAAAGCGCCAGCATCGTCTCGCCGGTGATGCGCGCATCGGGTGCCGCGCCGTTGACGACGAACAGCAACGGCTTGCCCGCGCGCGCGCACGAATCCGCGGTCGCGCCGACCGCGCGCAGATCGTGCGGGCTGGGCCGCGTCGGGATGACGATCAGCTCGGCGAGCGCGACCACGCTTTGCGTCGCCGCGCTCGTGGCGGATGGCGTGTCGATCACCGCCAGCCGGAAGCCTTGCCGGCGCAGCCCCTCCAGATCGGCGGCCAGCCGCGCCATCGTGCTCCGCGCGAGCGCGGGATAGGGGGCGGCGCGGTCGTTCCACCAATCCGCCAGTGATGCCTGCGGATCGAGGTCGATCAGCACCACCGGTCCCGCCCCGGCGCGCTCGGCCTGGACGGCGAGATGCCCGGACAGCGTGGTCTTGCCCGATCCGCCCTTCTGTGATGCCATTGCGACGACGCGCATGTGCCCCGTGAACCCCCGCCAGTAGAAGGCCGCCACTGCCCCAATATTGGTCAAGAACGGGTTAACGGCCCGCGATCCGCACCTTTTCGGCACGCCGTGCCTAACGAAATCTTTGCCAATCCTGCTTATCCCGGCCTAACCGAAGGTGGTTTGGGGCATGAAATGCGGGTCCGCGAATGAAGACTTTGATTTTGGTCGCCGCCCTTGCGACGGGTGGCATGGCGCTCGCCACTCCGGCGCGCGCCGACGTCAAGGCCGGGGTCGATGCGTGGAGCCGCGGCGATTATCGCAAGGCGATCGACGAATGGCGCCCCGCCGCGATCAAGGGTGACCCCGACGCGCAATTCAATCTCGGCCAGGCGTACAAGCTCGGCCGCGGCGTCCCCGTCGATCTGCCGATGGCGGAAAGCTGGTATCGCAAGGCGGCGATGCAGGGGCATCTTCAGGCCGAGGACAATTACGGGCTGATCCTGTTCGATGAAGGCAAGCGCACCGATGCGGTCCGCTGGCTCGAACGTTCGGCGACGCGCGGCGAGCCGCGCGCGCAGCTCGTGTTCGGCACGATGCTGTTCAACGGCGACAACGTCAGCAAGGATTGGCCCCGCGCCTATGCCTTCATCCTGCGCTCGGCCGCGCAGGGCCAGCCGCGCGCGCCGCAGGTGCAGGCGCAGATGGACCAATATCTCTCGCCCGAGGATCGCCAGAAGGGCATGGTGCTGTCGCGCCAGTATGAGGCGGACGAGAAGCGCCCGCAGCTTCCGCCGGAGATCGCCGGCGCCGGTACGCAGACCGCGATCCGCGGCACCGATCTGCCACCCTCCGCCTATGATCCCGGAGCCCGCCCCGCGCCGCTCGCGGTCACGCCACGCCAGGACGGACCCAAGGCTCCGCCGCATGCTGCCGTACCCGATGCGCCGCGCGGGCGCCCCACGCCGCCGCCGCGCCCGCAACCCGCGCCGACGTTGGCCGGCAACGGCCGCTGGCGCATCCAGCTCGGCGCGTTCCGGGACGAGGGCAACGCGCGTGGCCTGTGGCAATCGGTGCAAGGCCGCCTCCCCGGCCTGCAACCCTATTACGTCAAGAGTGGCGCGGTGACCCGCCTCCAGGCAGGCCCGCTCGCCTCCGGCGCGGCCGCCACCCGCGCGTGCGGCGCCGCGCGGACGAGCTGCGTTCCCGTCGCGCCGTAAGCGGCGTAAATTCCAACACCTACCCGGTCGTGCCGGGCGAAGTCGAAGGACGCGCGCTTCGACACGCCCGGCACGAAGAGGTCAAAGTCTGAAAACGCTGCCCGCAGCGCGCGCTTAGCGGCTCAGCCCGCCGAGGCGCGCACCAGGCCGAGCAGCAGCCAGTACAGCCCGCCCGACAGCAGCATCGCCGCCGGCAGCGTCATCACCCAGGCCAGCACCATGTTGAGGATGGTGCGCGCCTGGAGTCCGCTCCCGCTCGCCACCGAAGCGCCGGCGACGCCGCTCGACAGGATGTGCGTGGTCGAAACCGGCGCCGCGAACAGATCGGCGGTCATGATCGTGAACGCCGCGACGATCTCGGCCGAGGCGCCCATGCCATAGGTCAGGTGCGTCTTGCCGATCTTCTCGCCGACGGTGACGACGATCCGCTTCCACCCGACCATCGTGCCAAGCCCGAGCGCGATCGCGACGATCACCTTCACCCACAGCGGAATGAAGCGCGTGCCCTTCTCGAGATGCTTCTGATACGCGCCGATCGCCTTCAGTTCGTCCGTCGAGAAGATCTTCTCGGAACCCTTGTCCTTGGTGACGAACTGCGCGACGCCCTGCAGCAGATACATGTCGTTGCGCAGATTGGGCGTGGCGGCGGCGGGCACCTTGTCGAGCGAACCATAGCCCGAGATGCGCGCGCTGACATCGTGCGAGAGCGTGTCGATCGCGCCATAGGTCGCGGCGCCGGTAGCCGTCTTGGCCTCCAGCGCGTGCGTCAGCACCGCGCGCGCCGCATCGACATCGGTGCCGATGGTGCCGCCATGCGCGCGAAACGCGGTGGCGGCGGCATTGGCGGAGGCGACGAAGCCGGGCATCTCGCTCGCCGGCATCGTGCGGTTGAGCGCATAAGCAGTCGGCGCGCAGCCGATCAGGATGAGCATGATGAGCCCCATGCCCTTCTGCCCGTCATTGCTGCCGTGGAAGAAGGAGACCGCGGTACAGGTCGCGATCAGCGTCGCGCGGATGCCCTTGGGCGGCGGCGAATCGGTCTTGGGCGCGGCATAGAGCTTGGGATTGCGCAGCACCTGCTTCATCACCAGCAGCAGCACCAGCGATCCGATAAAGCCGATCAGCGGGCTGAACAGCAAAGCCGACAGCACCTTCTGCGCCTGGCTCCAATCCACGCCCGAGGTGCCGTTGCCGCCATGCGACACGATCTGATTGGCGAAGCCGACGCCGAGCACCGAACCGATCAGCGCGTGGCTCGATGAATTGGGCAGCCCGACATACCAGGTCGCCAGGTTCCAGATCACCGCCGCCAACAGCAGCGCGAAGATCATCGCGAAGCCCGCGCTCGATCCGACGTGCAGGATCAGATCGACCGGCAGCAGCGTCACGATCGCATAGGCGACCGCGCCGCTCGACAGCATCACGCCGAGGAAGTTCCAGAACCCCGACCACACCACCGCCACCGGGGCAGGCAGCGAGTGGGTGTAGATCACCGTCGCCACCGCGTTCGCGGTATCATGGAAGCCGTTGACGAACTCGAACCCCAGCGCGATCAGCAGGGCGAGCGCGAGGAACGCGAAGGTCGCGGTCGCCAGCCCCTCGCCCGCCTGCGCGGTGTCGAACAGGATGCTCGCACCCGCATAACCCACCGCGCCGACAATAATCGCGAGGAATATCCAGCGCCCCGCCGGGTGCAAGGGCCGGTCGAGATGCGGCGCGCCGACGGAACGTTCACTCGGATCGAGTGACGCTGTAGTGGATATATCCATAAAGTCGGCGTGGCCCGCTTCTGTTACCATATGATGACAGAAGCGTTCTTCACGAAGCTCTGTCGAAACCAGCGCGTCGATCGCGCCGATGTTGCGGCGCCCCTTAAGCTCGATTTGCCCCGGCGGCAACCGGTGCGGGCGGTCTCGGCCGCGTTTCGTCGCATCGCCCGCGCCGAGGCGCCACGATCAACGATTGCCCTCGGCGCCCCCGTTCCCTACCTGTTCGCCGATGAGTATCCCAGCGTCCACCGCCGAACCCGCCTATCTCAAAGGTCTCAACGCGCCGCAGCGCGATGCCGTGCTCACCACCGAGGGGCCGGTGCTGGTGCTCGCCGGCGCGGGCACCGGCAAGACCGCCGCGCTCACCGCGCGGCTCGGCCATCTGCTCGCGACCAGGCGCGCCTATCCGAGCGAAATCCTCAGCGTCACCTTCACCAACAAGGCCGCGCGCGAGATGCGCGAGCGCGTCGGCCGGCTGGTCGGCGATCTGGTCGAGGGGATGCCGTGGCTCGGCACCTTCCACGCGATCGGCGCGAAGATGCTGCGCCGCCATGCCGAGTTGGTCGGGCTACAGTCGAACTTCACCATCCTCGATACCGACGACCAGCTCCGGCTGCTCAAGCAACTGATCCTCGCCGCCGACATCGACGAGAAGCGCTTCCCCGCGCGCAGCCTCGCTGGCCTGATCGACGAATGGAAGAACAAGGGCCTCGTTCCGCGCGAGATCGACGCGGGCGAGAGCGAGCGCTACGCCAACGGGCGCGGCGGCGAGCTCTACCAGCGCTATCAGGAGCGGCTCGCCGCGCTCAACGCCTGCGATTTCGGCGACCTGCTGCTCCACATGCTGACCATCCTCAAACGCGAGCGCGAGGTGCTCGCCGATTATCAGCGCCGCTTCAAATATATCATGGTCGACGAATATCAGGACACCAACAGCGTCCAATATCTGTGGCTGCGCCTGCTCGCGCAGGAGCGCAAGAACATCTGCTGCGTCGGCGACGACGATCAATCGATCTATTCGTGGCGCGGCGCGCAGGTCGAGAACATCCTCAAGTTCGAAAAGGATTTCCCCGGCGCCAAGGTGATCCGGCTCGAACAGAATTACCGCTCGACCCCGCACATCCTCGCCGCCGCGAGCGGTGTGATCGCCAACAATAGCGGCCGGCTCGGCAAAACCTTGTGGACCGAGGAGGCCCAGGGCGACAAGGTCAAGGTGCTCGGCGTGTGGGACGGCCCCGAGGAAGCGCGCCGCGTCGGCGAGGAGATCGAGGCGGCGCAACGGAACGGCCAGTCGCTCGACAAGATCGCCATCCTCGTGCGCGCGCAGCACCAGACGCGCGAGTTCGAAGACCGCTTCATCGCGATCGGCATGAATTACCGCATCATCGGCGGCTTCCGCTTCTACGAGCGCGCCGAAATTCGCGACGCGCTCGCCTATCTGCGCGTCGTCCACCAGAGCGCCGACGATCTCGCCTTCGAACGCATCGTCAACGTCCCCAAACGCGGCCTGGGCGACAAGGCGGTGCAGAAGCTCCACCTGCTCGCGCGGGCCGAGAACATTCCCTTGAGCGTCGCGGCGGCGCGTATCCTCGACACCGACGAACTGACCGGCGCGGCGCGCAAATCGCTTGGCAATTTCGTGATCGATCTCGCCCGCTGGCGGCGCATGGCGAACGAACTCCCCCATGCCGAACTCGCCCGCCAGATCCTCGACGAAAGCGGCTATACCGGCGCGCTCCAGGCCGAGAAGTCGGTCGAGGCGGCGGGGCGGCTGGAAAACCTCACCGAACTCGTCCGCGCGATGGAGGAATATGAAAGCCTCGGCGCGTTCCTCGAACACGTCAGCCTCGTCATGGACAATGAGGCGCAGGCCGACGAAGCCAAGGTGACGATCATGACGATCCACGCCGCCAAGGGCCTCGAATATGACACCGTCTTCCTGGTCGGCTGGGAAGAAGGCCTGTTCCCCTCGCAACGCGCGATCGACGAAGGCGGCAACGCCTCGCTGGAGGAGGAACGCCGGCTGGCGTACGTGGCGATCACCCGCGCCCGCCGCCGCGCGATCATCCTCCACGCCGCCAACCGCCGCATCTACGGCCAGTGGACCAGCAGCATCCCGAGCCGCTTCGTCGGCGAGCTGCCCTCGGCCCACATCGAGAGCGAAAACAGCATGAGCGGCGGCGAAAGCCTGTGGCGCGCCAACTGGTCGGAACGCGCCGACCCGTTCGCGGATGTGGCGCGCGGCACGGGGCGCGGCCCGGGCTGGCAACGCGCGGCCGGGGTGAAGGACGGCGGCAGCTTCACCAGCCGCACGTTCTCCCGCGAACCCACCCGGGTTGTGGAGGCGCGGGCGAGCGCGGTGAGTTTGGGGAACAAGGGGCGTTCGGATCTGGAGGTGGGCATGCGCGTGTTCCACCAGAAATTCGGCTACGGCGCGATCGCGTTGATCGAGGGGAATAAGCTCGAAATCGACTTCGACGAGGCTGGAAGGAAGCGGGTGATGGATACGTTTGTTACGGTAGGGTGATCAAAATTTAGCGATACGGTGGCGACGTCACCATCCCATCGTGGTATCCGTGGATAGATTTAACTTTTCCCCACATCAACGCATCATTGAAATTACGGATAATTGGCGGATTAACACGCCACCAATGCGGATTCTCCTCCGACGCGGTTGATGCATTTACTTTGTAAACCGCGTGATACAACGGTTCTTTAAATCGAGAATAGTACTGATGATCGTCCTCATCGTGATAGTCGGATGATGGAAGAGTTAGCTGTAAATTTATTTCCCAGTTAATGACCTGGCCATCTATGTTATCACGTAAGGCTCGCTCGACTTCAAATTTATTTAAAGATGGTACCGTGTTTGCTGGCACTAGATAATCTGCCCAGCAGTTATAAAAACAACCATTTGGAGTATCATGCCAAATTGCCCGAACCCGAAGACACTCACCAACAGAGACTTTGACCCGGGAAAGTTCATGTATGATCCTTTGGAGAAACGGCAGACTTGGCGGATCAATACCAGACCTGCTTTCAACGTATAAAAAATTTCCCCTGTAATGCGCAGTCCATCTTTGCTCACGTTCTGTATAAAATATTTTCCAGTCTTGTGTTCCGGGCGACGAGAAAAATTGTTGTGCTAAATAATAGTTTTCGTGAGTGAGAAGACGTTTCTCAATATCTACCGCGTCCCATACAGTTACTGACAATCTTTCTGATTTTTTTATTTAATCGAGCTTTCTCATCAATTCCGCAGAAGGCTGCGTCGACGTAACAAGCAAAAATCCGGAAGCGCTAATTCGAGCGCATCGATCGAATATATCAACTACATCACCCACGCCGACCGATTTTCCGGATCGCGCGTAGTGCTTGCAATCAACCAACCATAACGCGCGCGCCCTGGTGAGTGGACCAATGATTTCCTCCTCTGCTATCAAATCCCTCCCACTATCAGCACCAACTCCCGTCCAACTCGGCCGTAAGCCCGCTTTTAAAAGAAGTTCGCGGATAAGTTGTTCAAACTTTGATCCATCTGTTGATAACTCGGTAAAATCCAGCAATTCGATCTCCACCTTACGAAAAAACCTAAGCCGCCACCCGCTCCACCACGATCTCCCCGGCCCGCGCCCGCACCTCGACGAGGTCGTGCGCGGCCTGCATCCGCATCAGCGTATCGGCGCTCAGCCCGAACGCCTTTTCGAAGCGGATCGCCATTTCCGCCGACAGCCCGGCGCGCCCGCCGAGCAGGTTGCTCATTGCCTGCCGCGTCACATGCAGCTTCGCCGCCGCGTCGGTGATCGACAAACCATGCGGATCGATCACCTCCGCGCGTAGCCAGCCGCCCGGATGCACCGCGAAGCTCGAATGTAGCTTGATCGCCATCACCCCTCCTTCATCGCCGACCGCATCCCGAGATGCGTGACGAAAGGATCGAAATCGCGATCACTATACAGCAGCGCGATTCCGTCCTCGATACACCGAGTCGCGATCAGCGTGTCGATGGTCTTGCGGACCGTGACGCCGATCCCACGCAAGGTACGATAGTGTCGAGCCGCCGCCAGCGCCACATCGCGCCCGGCGATGTCGATGGATTGCAGCGTGTTCATCAGCGCCAGCGCTTGCTCGAAATCGCGCTCGGTGTTGAAGCCTTGCAGAACCTCCGCCAGGATCACGTCGCCGACCATGATCGGCGCGTGCCCGAGCAGATCGTCGAGCCGGTCACTTTCCGGCGTGGCGACCCCACGAAAATAGTCGATCCAGACGCTGGAATCGACCAGGATCATCCGTCGATGCGCATCTCGTCGAGATCACCCGTCCAACCGAGCTTACCCCGAAACGCGCGGATGCCCGCCTGTCGCCGCACCTGAAGCAAGGTGCGCAGGCCGAGCTCCACCGCCTCGCGCTTGGTGCGCGCACCGCTCGCCGCCATCGCTTCCGCGATGAGGTCGTCATCGATCACGATATTGGTCCGCATATGTGTATCCTTCGAACAAAGATACACATAACCACTTGAAGCACGCCGCGCAATCCCGCTGTCCTACACCACCCGACCCATGCCAGACTTGCAGCATGCCCGTCCGCCTGCCCCCGATCGCCGCCACCAGACCGCCTCGCGCCAACAGCCCCGCCGCGCGCTCAGCCCCCAAAAATCGCACTCCGCCAACCGTGCGCACAGTGGACAACCTTAGCCACGTTTCCCTAGCGCAGCCGCCGCAACCACCGGTTCGCGGCGAACACCAGCAGCGCCCAGACCGTGCCGAAGCACCAGCCGCCGAGCACGTCGCTCGGCCAATGCACGCCGAGGTACACGCGGCTGCACCCGATCAGGACGACGAGAAGGCTGAAGAAGCTCACGATCGCGACGCGGGCGGCGCGCCGCGCCTCGACGCCCGCCAGCATCAGCGCAATCGTCAGATAGGTCGCGGCGGAGATCATCGCGTGGCCGCTCGGGAAGCTGGCGTTGTCGACCCAGACGAGGTGCGGCACCACGTCGGGGCGCGGGCGGTGGATCACGCTCTTGAGCTCGGCGGAGAGCAGCGATGCGCCGATCAGCGAGGCGGCGATCCACGCGGCCTCGGCGCGTCGGCGCAGGAAGCACAAGGCGGCGATGCCCGATCCACCGAACAGCCACATCAGCGTGAACCCGCCGAGTGCCGAAATGTCGATCGCCGACTGGCGCAGCCACACCGGCCCGATCGGCACGTCGAGGTGCCCAGGCACGCGCAGCGCGAGCAGCGTCGGCGCGTCGAACCCGAAGCCCTCGCCTTCGATCAGTTCGGTCGCGATGTGGAGCCCGAGCAGCAGCGCCGAGACCGCCAGCAGCGCGACCAGCGGCCACAACCACGCGATCGCGCGCGGCGCTTCGTCGAGCGGCACGCCGGCCTTCACCGGCGTCAGCCCAGTTCGACCGTCATCAGCGTCGAATCGGCGTATTTGGGGTCGCTGGGGATGAACAGGGGGTTCGCCTTGAAGGCACGCGGCGTCAGCCGCAGCCCGGTCAAGCCGGCGAGCTTGAAGGTGCCGAGCTTGAGTTCCTTGGGCGGCCGCCCGTCGCGCTCCAGCACCACGCCGTCGATGAAGAGGTCGCCGTGGCGGGTGTAGATGATGTGCGGCGCGAGCGTCACCTCGGTGCGGTTGTAGGTCGCGGCGAGACAGCGCTGGCGCACGATGCCTTCGAACACGGTGGGAACGTCGCCTGCGGGGGTGTCTGTCACGGCATAGTCTTCGGGTCGGGGAGAGTGGCGGCGCGCTTACCGCGCGCGTGACGGTACAGCAAGTGCGGATGCGGCCGGCGCGCGTGCGCGGCGGCTCGACAAGCGGGGTATCGGCCCATATCAGCCGGGCATGACTCACCCGCTCGTCGCCAGTCTCGGCCTGTCGCCACATCCCGAGGGCGGCTGGTATCGCGAGACGCTGCGCCAGCCCGCACCGGACGGCGGTCGCGCGCTCGCCACCGCGATCCTGTTCCTGCTGGATGCGGGCGAACGCTCGCACTGGCACCGGGTCGATGCCGCCGAACTGTGGCTATGGCACGCGGGATCGCCGCTGACGCTGCGGATCGGGCACGACGAACTCTCGCTCAGCGGGGAACAGCCTCAGGGTCTCGTCCCGGCGCACGCCTGGCAATCAGCCGAGGCGCGCCACGGCTGGGCGCTGGTGAGTTGCGTGGTGACGCCGGGATTCGATTTCGCCGGCTGGGAACTGGCGCCGCCCGGCTGGTCGCCGCCGCGATGAGCGATGGCCTGCCGATGCCGCGGCGCCTGCTCGCGATCGGCGCGGTGTCATGCGGGTCGGCGCTCATCATGATCGATGGCAGCGTCGCCAACGTCGCGCTGCCGACGATCGCGCGCGATCTGCGCGTCGACAGCGCCTCGATCGTGTCGATCGTGACGATCTACCAGTTGATCCTGGTGATGCTGCTGCTCCCCTTCGCGGCGCTCGGCGAACGGCTCGGGCTGAAACGGATGTACCAGATCGGGCAGATGGTGTTCACCGTCGCGACCATCCTGTGCTTCTTCGCCAAGAGCCTGCCGTTCCTGCTGATCGTGCGTGCCGCGCAGGGCATCGGCGCGGCGGCCGCGCTCAGCGTGTCGGCGGCGCTGATCCGCTCGGTCTATCCCAAGGCGCAGCTCGGACGCGGCCTCGCGCTCAACACCGTCGTCGTCACCAGCGCGAACGCGCTCGCGCCGACGCTGGGCGGGCTGGTGCTTGCGGTCGCGCCGTGGCCGTGGGTGTTCGCAAGCGCGGTGCCGTTCGCGATCGGCTCGTTACTGCTCGGCCGCGCGCTTCCCAAGGCCGAGCCGCGCGAGACACCGTTCGACGTGCTCGGCGCGGTGATGTGTGCCGCCATGTTCGGCCTGGTGATCGGCGGCGCCGAGACCGGCATCCACGGTGACAGCCCGGTCGTCTCGGGTGCGATCGCCGCGGTCGGCGTCGCAATCGGCGTGTTCTTCGTGCGGCGCGAACGGAATGAAGCCAACCCGATCCTGCCGATCGACCTGCTCGCCCGCCCCGTGCTCGCGCTTTCGGTGCTGAGTTCGTACACCGCGTTCGTCGCCTCGATGACGCTGCTGATCTCCTTCCCCTTCCGCATGCAGCATGAATTCCACATGAGCCCGGCCGAGGTCGGCGCCGCGCTCGCGCCGTGGCCGCTCACCAACATCTTCGTCGCGCCAATGGCGGGCTATCTGTCGGACCGGGTGCCGGCGGGCGTGCTCGGCGGGATCGGCATGACGATTACCGTCACCGCTCTGTGCCTGCTCGCCTTCCTCCCGCCCGATGCGAACTATGTCGACATCGTCTGGCGAATGATGCTGTGCGGCGCGGGCTTCGGGCTGTTCCTGCCCCCCAACGCGCGGCTGATCGTCGGCTCCGCGCCCCCGCACCGCGCGGCGGCAGCGGGCAGCCTCGTCTCGACCGTGCGGCAGGTCGGCCAGACCACCGGCGCGACGTTGGTCGCGACGTTGCTCGCCTTCGGGGTCGGCGGCGGACGCACGCCGCCGCTCGTCGCCGCCGGGCTGGGCGTGGTGGCGGGTCTGTGCAGTGTGGCGCGGCTGCGCCCCTCGATCCGCAATGCCAAGCCGTTCGAAACCGACGATGGGAAGGCCCGCCAGCCATGATCCGTACCGTGTCTCTCGCGCTCGCCTGCTGCGTGGCGGCCTGCGCCCCCGCCGTGAAGCACGACCCGCGCCTGTCGAGCGCACCGCTCGCCGAGCGGCTCGCCGCGGCCGATGCGAACACCGGTGCCGCGATCTTCTCGCGCTGCGCGGCGTGCCACACCGTCACGCAAGGCGCGGGCGACCGGGGCGGCCCGGCGCTCTACGGGGTGGTCGGACGGCCGATCGGGCGCGGCAGTGACCGTTTCAACTATACCGCCGCGCTCGAGGCGGTCGGCGGGGTATGGACGTTCGAACGGCTCGACGCGTGGCTCACCGATCCCCGGCATTTCGCGCCCGGCACCAACATGATGTTCGCGGGTCTACCCGATGGCATGGACCGCGCCGACGTGATCCGCTTCCTCAACGAAAACGGCTCGAACCTGCCGTTACCGACGCCTAGCCCGAACAGCCGACCAGCCCGGTGACCGGCACCACCACCCCGTCCTTGCCGTCGCGGTCAAGCCGAAGCGCGCCATCGGGAACCGCCGCCCCCTTCACCAGATCGCCGCGCGTCTCGATGGTGAGATCGAGAGTCGCGTGAATACCAGCCGCGGCATATTCGGTCGTCTCGCTCAGCCCGAAATTGGCCGCGCCACGCTGCGCGGTCCGTGGCAGGTCGATGATCGCGCCGTCGAGCGACAAACGCAGCCGCCCCGGTTCGGCGGAGGCCACCGCAACCAGGCTGCGCTGCTCGGTCGCGGTCCACAGATACGCCGCGCAACCGGTCGCGGGCAGATCCTGCTTGGGCAGCACGTCGAGCGGCAAACCCGCGATCTGCGTGGCGGCGAGCAGGAGGATCATGGGCGCGTTCATGCCCCCCAACCTAGCAGGAACAACCACGCCGGATAAGCCGCGACCGCGAGCAGCGCGCCGAACGGCAGACGATCGTCGAGCCGCGCCGCCCGCCCGCGTACCGCGCCGGCCGCGACGATCGCGAGCCCGGCCAGCGCGGCGAGAAACAGCACCACCGGCAACATCCGCCAGCCAAGCCACAGGCCAATCGCGCCGAACATTTTGGGGTCGCCCCCGCCCAGCCCTTCGCGACCTCGCGCAGCGCGATACGCGGCCGCGATCAACCATAGTGCGCCGAAGCCCGCCGCGCCCCCGATCAGCCGATCGGCAAGCGGCGGCATGACCCCGATCGCCCCGGCGCCCAGGCCGGCGAGCGCCAACGTCAGCGTCAGCGCGTCAGGCAGCCAAAATTCGGTGACATCGAGCGCGGCGAGCGCGAGCAGCAGCCAGCCGAACACCGCCCCCGCCAAGGCGGCCGGCCCCGGCGCGGCAAGTCCAGCCGCCACGCCGATCGCAAGCCCGACCGCTTCCACCCGCCAGTGCAGCGGGTCGATCGCCGTGCCGCAGCGTCGGCACCTGCCCCGCGCCAGCGCCGCGCCGAGCAGCGGCACCAGATCCCGCGCGCCCAGCACCGCGTCGCACCCGTCGCACCGCGAGCGTCCGCTGGCCACCGAGCGTCCCTGCGGCCAGCGGATTACCACCGTTGCGACGAAGCTGCCGATCACCACACCGAGCAGCCCGAGCAGCAGCGGCCAGATCAGCAACTCAGCCATTCGGCTTCTTGCGGATCAGATAGCGATAGGCCCCGAACAGATCGATCACCAGCAGCACCACGTTCTGCGTGCCGAGCGCCGCATCCCGCGTCAGGATCGCGCCGCCGATCCACGCGAGCGCCGAGACCGCGAACAGCACCTGCCCCCACCCCGTCAGCCGCCGTCCAAGATCGAGCGACACCATGCCCGCCGCGATCATCCCGCCGCCCGAAGCGGCCCATTTCAGCGCGGTGGTGAGTGTATCCATGGCGCCGCCGTAGGGCCGCACGCCGTCGCGCGCCAGATTGATATGGAGCAATCGCCCGTGTCGCTCGGCGGCTCAGGCGCCAAGATCGAGCGTGAAGTAGCGGCTGAAGCCGGTATCGGAATAGTCCGCGAACGGCGGGCACGCCACGAATCCAGCCTGCGCATACATCGCCCGCGCGGCGCAGAAGGCGTGGTTGGCGCCAGTCTCCAGGCTCAGCCGCCGATAGCCGGACGCTCGGCCCTCCGCGATGAGATGCGCCAGCATCGCGCGGCCGACACCGCGGCGCAGATGCGCGGGCGCGACCCGCATCGATTTGAGTTCGCCATGCGCCGCGTCGAGCCGTTTGAGCGCGCCCATGCCGAGCAAAACATCGCCTTCCCATGCCGTCCACAGCGTCACCGCGCGATCGCGCAGCCGCGTCAGGTCGAGCGCGGACACCGCCCCTGGCGGAGAGTTCGCGAACGCGGCGCGCAGATGCGACTCGACGAGATCGACCACGGCGGCCCGCGAGAGATCGTCGCGTTCGAACCGGATCGCGGGCGTGCTCAGGGTAACGTCTCGTCAGGCTCGACGCCCCACAGATGGATCGCCTCGACATACCCGCCCTGCCCGTGGACGTCGAAATAGCACCATCCACGCGAGCATTTGCTCAACCGCCCGACCACGCCTGGGGCGGCGCGCCAGCGCACCCGGGCGCCAGCCTCGGGCCGGTCGAGCAGTTCGGCCTGCGCGCCCATCACGAAGCCGGTGCGCACCTCCTTGATGAGCGCACCGAGCATCCAGCCCTGCGTGCCACCGGGGTCTTCCACCTTCAGCCAGTTGCCGTGCTCATACACGTCGAGCACCTTCACCGGCAGATCGGCACGCTGGTACAGCCAGATCGCGGGATAGGTGCGCCCCGGTCCGGTGCGCATCCGCGCCTTCGCGGCGGAGATCGAGGCGTAATACGGTGTGCGCTTCTGCACCAGCGCGCCGATCGCGGGCGTGGCCACCGCAATCGCCGCGATCATCAACGCACGTCTACCGAACCGACCCATATACGCCCCTACTGTGGATGCAATCTGCTTAGCGCGTGCGGCAAGCGGGCTTCAACAGCGTTGACGCGAGGCCGCTGCTTCGCCAAGCGCGACATATGCCCGAAACGAGACGCGTCGCGCACCCGAAGGTCATCGTCACGCGCCAACTCACCGAAGCGGTGATGGCGCGGATGGAGCAATTGTTCGACACCACGCTCAATCGCTTCGACGGCAAGATGACGCGCGCGCAACTCGCCGAGGCGATGGCCACGTGCGATGTGCTGGTCCCCTCCGTTACCGACACGATCGACGCCGGGCTGATCGCGGGCGCGGGCGAGCGGCTCAAGCTGATCGCCAATTTCGGTGCGGGCGTGAACCACATCGACCTCAAGGCCGCGCGGGCGCGCGGCATCATCGTCACCAACACCCCCGGCGTTCTGACCGAGGACACCGCCGACCTGACGATGGCGTTGATCATCTCCGTACCGCGCCGGCTGGCCGAGGGCGAGAAGCTGGTGCGATCGGGACAGTGGACCGGCTGGAGCCCCGGCGGGATGCTTGGACACCGCATCGGCGGCAAGGCGCTCGGCATCATCGGCATGGGGCGGATCGGCCAGGCGGTCGCCCGGCGCGCACGCGCCTTCGGCCTTTCGATCCATTACCATAACCGATCCCGTCTGCCCAAAGTGCTCGAAGGCGAACTCGGCGCGCAATGGCACGCCAATCTCGACGCGATGCTCGGAAGCATCGACATTCTGACGATCCACACGCCCCTCAATGCCGACAGCAAGAACCTGCTCGACGCTGAGCGGATCGCGCTGTTGCGCCCGCACGTGTACCTCATCAACGCCTCGCGTGGCGGCATCGTCGATGAAGAGGCGCTGGTCGATGCGCTGGAGGCGGGGCGGCTCGCCGGCGCCGGGCTGGACGTATGGCAGCACGAGCCCGCGATCGACCCGCGCCTGCTCGCGCTTCCCAACGTGGTGATGACCCCGCACATGGGTTCGGCGACGTTCGAGGGCCGAATGGCGACGGGCGAGAAGGTGATCCGCAACATCCGCGCCTGGGCGGACGGGCACCGTCCGCCGGATCAGGTGCTTGAGGGCTGGGCCTGACGCGTCACCGCAGATGCGGCAGCCGCCATGCTCCGAGCAACGCGGCGGTTCTTAAGGCGAAGATGGCAAGGCCGGCAATCACGCCGGCCACGTCCTTGCGCAGTTTGAAACGCTGCATTAGCACGACCATCAGCGCCGCACCCGCCAGCGCGGCGGTGGCATAAAAATCCTCGTGCAGCACCCGCGGAACCCGCGCGCTCAACACGTCGCGCAGGATGCCGCCGCCACAGCCATTCACCGTCGCGATCACGACGACACTGGCGCCGTTGAGCTTATAATCCAGGCTCTTGCGCGCGCCCGCGACGGCCGCGAGCGAGAGGCCGGCCCCCTCGAACACGTCCACCGCCAACGGTGGAGTGAGATCGCCCACCCGGCCCAGCGCAAGCGAGGCCGCGACGATCGTCACCGTCGCCGCGATCGCCAGCGCCGCATAGCGCCAGTCCCGGAAGGACGCGGGAGGATGCTCGCCGAGCAGAAGGTCGCGGATGACACCGCCGCCGACGGAACCGACAAAGGCCAGTACGAGAATACCGAACAGATCGAAATCCGCCTGCACCCCGACCAACGCGCATTCGGCCGCGAGTACGAACGTCGCGGCGAGATCCACCGTGGTGAGCATCGTGTCGCGGATGCGACCACCAACGGGTGCGGCGGACGCCACCACAGGAGCATCTACGCCGTCGCTCAAAGGATCGCGGCCCGCTTGGTCGGCGTCATGACAATCCTCTCCTATTTTACCTGAGCATAAGCCGCCGACTGCCGCCAACAATCAAGGCCGCTGCGTGGCTCCATGATCGCGACGATGCCACAGCACGCCGAGCGCCCCCGACATCCCTACGCGACCAACTCGACCAGTGCCTGGCTCGTCAGCGCCTCCGAGCACAGGAACCCCTGGTATAATTGGCATCCCTCCTTCGCGAGCAGTTCCAACTGCTCGGCGGTCTCCACCCCTTCCGCGATCACGGTCAGCCCCAGCGAGCGCGCCATGTCGATCACGCCGCGCACCACCACGCGGTCGCGGGGCGTACCGGTGATGTCCTGCGCAAGCTTCTTGTCGATCTTGAGGTAATCGAGCGGCAGCGCCTTGAGATAGGCGAGGCTCGAATAGCCGGTGCCGAAATCGTCGATCGCGATCCGGCAGCCGGCGGTGCGCAGCGCCGAAAGCAGCGCCGCCGCCACGCCAAGATCCTCGATCAGCCCGCTCTCGGTGATCTCCAGCGTCAGCCGCGAACGCGGAAATCCGCTCGAATCGACGCGGTCGAGAAACAGGTCCGTAAAGCCCGGCCGGGCGATATCCGCGGCCGTGAGATTAAGCGAAAGGCGCAGAGCGCGCAGCGCCGCCGGCCAGGCGGCGGCACGCTCCAGCGCGACGCGCTGGATATGGTCGGACAGCGCGATTTCGAGATCGGCACGCGCGGCGGCGGCGAACAGCGTCTCGGCGCCGATCGTGCCGAGCGTGGCATGCTCCCAGCGCGCCAGCGCCTCGACACCCACGATCGCACCGCTCAACACCGACACCTGCGGCTGGAACAGGACCTCGATCTCGCCCCGTTCGATCGCACGATGGAGCGCCACCGCGAGCGCGTCGATCGGTGCCGCGTCGCCGCGCGCCTCGGCGACGCGCAGCGTGGCGCTGTCCGAATCCCGCGCATCGGCGAGCGCCTCGCTGGCGCGGCGCAGCAACGCGGCGGAATCGTCCTCGATCTCGCCTTGCGCGACCCCGATCCGGCAACCAAGCACGGCGATCGCGTCGTCCGCGACGAATGGCCGCGCCAGTTCGCCCGCGATCCGTTCCGCCACCAACTCGATCCGGGCGCGCGGCGCGCGCGCGGCGACGAGGAAGGACGAGCCGCTCAGCCGCGATATCAGAGCTCCGCGCCCAAGCACGTCGCGCACCACATCCTCGATCCGTTTCAGCGCGGCGCGCAGCAACGTATCTCCGGCGGTCCGCCCATACGCCGTATTGACCATGTCGAAGCGGTTGAGCGCCACCAGCATCGCGTGGAGCGGCTCGGCACCCCCTTCACGCAGCCGCCGGCCGATCCAGCGCCGCGCGCTGCCAGCGTCGCGCGCGCCGGCCAGTGCCTCGCGCAGTTCGGCGGTCGGCTCGGGCGCGCTACCGAGCACCTCTACGATCGCATCGATGCGTCGCGCGGCCCCGTCGAAATGCAGATGCTGCACGACCCGGCCAATGCCGGGCACGTCATGCGCGAAGGCGGTCGTCGGGCGCACCGGCGACAGGCGCCGCAACGCCGCTAACGCCGCCTTTCGCTCCGCCGGGTCGATACGGCGCAACATGGCGGCACGGGCCGGTCGCTCGGAGGCGCCGAGCAGCCGCGCCAACGCCGGCGTCAGCAGCATCGCGCGCGGCTCCAAATCTAAACGCCAGCCGAGCGGCTCGGCGATGCCGCTCGCGCGCCACTCGCCGGCCATGCGCTCGGCATGGCGCGCGGCATATCGCAGCGCCTGGATGAATTCGGTCTCGCCGAACGGGCTCGACAGAAAATGCGTGGCCCCCGCCTCGTAGAGCGCGCCGATCGCCTCATGGTCGCCCCGCGAGACGAGCGCCAGCATCGCGCCGCCATTCGCTTCGATCGTGCCGCCTAGCATGCGTGCGCTGGCGAGCCCATCGTCGAGCGCGCCACGGGCGTCGAGCACCACGACCGCGGCGCCACTGGCGAGGAAGCGGCGCTCAACCCCCGCCGCACGCCGCGCCGCCACGACTTGCCACCCTGCCGCGCCCGCCAACGCGGCGAGTTCGTCACGCTGCCGAAACGAGAGGATGAACAACGGAGCGGCGCCGGCGGAGATGCCGGAGCCGACGCGCAAGCCATCTTCGTCCACGCCCGTTCCCTGCCCCACCACGCTGCCCGATCGACCGTGAAATTCCCTTCTGCCTTGGCACACGTCAAAGAAGAAGCGCAAAAATCGCAACCCCTTGTTCGGCGGCGCAGGAAGGCTTAGCTCCATGCGATGCCCGCGCCCGCAGCCCTGATCGATCGCCACGGACGCACGATCAGCTATCTGCGCATTTCTGTGACGGACCGCTGCGACCTGCGCTGCCGCTATTGCATGGCCGAGGCAATGACCTTCCTGCCCAAAGCGGCGCTGCTCACGCTGGAAGAGATCGCGGTGATCGCCGAGCGCTTCATCGCACGCGGCATCACCAAGATCCGGCTAAGCGGCGGTGAACCGCTGGTACGGCGCGACGTGATCGAACTGGTCCGGAGGCTCGGGCGGCATATCGGGCGCGGCCTCGACGAATTGACGATGACCACCAACGGCACGCGCCTCGCCGACCATGCCGAGGCGATGGCGGCGGCGGGGATGCGGCGCGTCAACGTCAGCCTTGACAGCCGCGATCCCGCGACGTTCCGCCACATCACCCGGCACGGCGACGTTTCGCAAGTGCTCGCGGGCATCGCGGCGGCGCGCGCCGCCGGGCTGGCGGTCAAGATCAACATGGTCGCGCTCAAGGGTCTCAACGCCGCCGAGATCGTGTCGATGCTGGAGTGGTGCGTCGATCAGGGGCACGACCTCACGCTCATCGAGACGATGCCGATGGGCGCGATCGACGAGGACCGCATCGATCGCTTCCTGCCGCTAACGGCGGTGTTCGACGATCTCGCCGCGCGCTTCGCGCTGGAACGCGATCCGCGTGGCAGCGGCGGACCGGCCCGCTATTGGCGCGTCGACGGCACCAAGACCCGGCTCGGACTGATCTCGCCGCTGACGGGCAATTTCTGCGCTACCTGCAACCGCGTGCGGCTGACCACGGAGGGGTTGCTCTACACCTGCCTCGGCCATGACGATTGCGTCGATTTGAAGCGGGTGCTGCGCACGGACGGCGTCGGCGCGCTGGACGCCGCGCTCGATTCGGCGATGGCGAGCAAGCCCGAACGCCACGACTTCGACATCGCCGCCGCGGCCCCCGCCGTCGCGCGCCACATGAGCGTGACCGGCGGCTGACGTGGATCACGGTGCCGCGCCACAGAAGCGGGCGCTCGTCGCCTCGCCCACCGCGCCCGCGCAAGAGGCCGCCGCCGCGCTTGCCGATTCATACGACTGGGTGGCACCGGAAGAGGCGGACCTGATCGTAGCGCTCGGCGGCGACGGTTTCATGCTCCAGACGCTGCACGCGATACTGGAGCGCCGCAAGCCGCCGATCCCGGTGTTCGGCATGAACCTCGGCACGGTCGGGTTCCTGATGAACGAGTGGCGCCATTTCGATCTCGACGGGAGGCTCGCCCGCACCAAGCCCTTCAAGGTCACCGCGCTGTCGATGACCGCGACGACGATAGATGGTGCGGTCCACACGCTCCCCGCGATCAACGAAGTATCGATGCTGCGCGAGACCCGGCAGACCGCGAACCTCGAAGTCACCGTCAACGACCGGGTCGTACTGCCCGAACTGGCGTGCGACGGGATTCTCGTCGCCACGCCGGCGGGATCGACCGCCTACAATCTCTCCGCGCAAGGCCCCATCCTGCCGCTCGGCTCCGCGCTGCTCGCGCTCACCCCGATCAGCCCGTTCCGCCCACGACGCTGGCGTGGCGCGATCCTGCCCGACAAGGCGCGGATCGTCGTGCGCGTGCTCGATCCCGGCAAGCGCCCCGTAAGCGCCGTCGCCGACCAGCGCGAGGTCCGCGACGTCGCCTCGGTCGAAATCGCGATCGACCGCTCGCGCGAACTGACCCTACTGTTCGACCCCGAACACGCGCTCGACGACCGCATCACGATGGAGCAATTCGTCGCATGATCAAAAGAGGGGTTGCATCGCCGTTTCAGCCGGTTATAGAGCGCCTCCACGCTGTTCCCTGATAGCTCAGCGGTAGAGCTCTCGACTGTTAATCGAGCGGCCGTTGGTTCGAATCCAACTCAGGGAGCCATTCTGAAACATCCGAGTTTTCGGGCCCTTTTTCGGGTTCCGGGCTCGGAGTTTCAGGGGGCATTTTCTCAAGCATTCCAAAGGGTTCTCGGAAGGTAACTGTGAGCTTCCCATGAGCCCAAGTGCTGTTCAAAACCAACAGATCCAAAGCGGTGTTTTTGGCACCGGGAGACTGTATGCTGAAGGTTCGATGAGCCTTTCGAGCTAGGTCAAGCAACGCGATTCCGTCATCGACGAAATTATCTTCAGCGTTGTGGAGAAGCTCGATCTGACGTTGACACCTAGCCCGTTCTTCTCGCCATGTGGACGCCATTCGGTCATGCATGTCGGCGGTGATCCTGCCATCGAGATGATCGACGTAGAGCTTATCGAGCCGTTCCTGAAGACGATCGGCTTCTAGGCGAAGGCGTCCGACCGTCTCCACTCTCTCCCTGCTCTTGTCGGTGTGCGCTTCCCGGATAGCTCTTTCGATCAGCGAGAAGACCCTGTCATCCATGTGGAGACGCGCGAGCTGTTCCTCGAACGCCTGAACCAAGGCCTCTTCCCGAACATATTTCTCGGGGCACTTCTGCTTGAAGCCTGAGCAGTGGTAGTAGATGTAGCGGCCTCGCTGCATCTGCGCGACAACTGCGCAGCCGCAATGCCCACACGTGATCAGACCGGCGAATGCGAATCGCAGAGGCTCAGCGCGCACGTTGCTGACGCTACGGCCATCCAATACCTCTTGGACGTTCTCCCATGTCTCGGTAGTGACGATGGGCTCATGGGTGCCTTGGTAGAGCCTGCCAGCCCATTCGAACGCCCCAGCATACAAGCGATTGCGAAGCGTATAGTGGATCGTGCTCAGACCCACGGGTCGACCGCTGCGGCGATATCGCAGACCGTCGGCGCGGGCCTTCGCCGTAACCTCCTTGAGAGAATAACTCCCTGTCTCAAACCACTCGAAAACGCGTGTGACGATTGGCGCCATGTCGGGGTCGGGCACGATGATTTTTTTGCCGTGCGGACCAACGACATTGAGATAGCCGATGGGAGCGTGTGTCGGCCAAATACCTTGCTTGGCCTTCTCGATCATCCCCTTCCTGGCTTCCTCGGATAGGTTGTCCACGTAGTTCTTAGCCATCAGGACCTTGATGCCATGCATGAACTTTTCCGACGAGCGCGACTCGTGCGAAAGGACTGTTCCCTCCTTTACGAGATGGAGTTCGATATCGAAGGCGTCGAGCGTTACCCAATCCTTGATGTTTCGGTAAAGGCGATCGGTCTTCTCCACGAGGAGATGTCGGACACCGGGATGAGCCCGTAGATATTTAAGCATCGCTTCAAATTGAGTGCGTCCGGTCTTCTTGGCGGTCTCTACATCTACATATTGCTCGACAATGGCGAATCCTTGGCGCTCCGCATAATCCCGGATCAACGCAATCTGGGCGTCGATTGAAAAGCCTTCTTTCTCCTGTTCCGCCGTCGAAACCCGAGCATAGAGGACTGCTTTCTCGGCAGCCGATCTTTGACGGGCTCCCGAGTTCCTGGTTTCCTTGGCTTTACGTGGCCTCGCCATGTCTTACTCCAACCTGCAATGAAGCTATCCACCCAACACCCCCTCCCCTCTTCTCTAGATCGAATGGTGTGCCCATGGATGGGTCAGAAGGTATGTCGTCTTATCGCTGCGTTTTACGGGGTCGCCCTCGTTTTTTCCGCGGAGACGCCTTCGGGGGCATGTTAGAATTGACATCTGGCGGCGTCACCTCCCATTGGACGAGCATCCACATATAGTCCGCGAGGTTCCCCAGAAGGTTCCTAGCCTCATTTTCCGATACGGGCCGTTTCAAACGCTCCTCGAAAAGAGCCTGGGCGTCCAAGATAAGTTCCCGCGAGAATGCGCTGCGCCGAACTGTCCAGCGATCGTCCGATCGCGATTCGTCATGTGCGGAAGCGGTCGGTAAAGAGGGCCGTTCGGAAGGCGTGGTTGGCGGCACCGCTCCATAAGCCGTGGTAGGAAGGCGTAGCCGTTTCATGGCCGCACCACCTGGACCGACGCACGGGTGAAGAAGGCGTCTCGCCCGAAGCGTCGCTGGAGATGGACCGCGACGCTGGCTGCATAGCGTCGTTGCCGCCATTGAGTGGGGCTATGGTAGGCACCCACTGCCCTCCAATAATCCCGTGTCATCGCCAGGCTGGACAGGAATATCCATCGGGCGGCGTTCACGTTGAAGCAGGCGTCGTGCGTGAGCCACCAACGCACGTGAGAAGCAGGACGTCCCGTCATGGCGGCGAGCTTCGGAACCCACCAGCTATTGACCTGCAACGGGCCAAGATCATGGCTGCCATTGCTATTCTCGATCTCAGCGCCGACCCAGCCGCCTTCCTGGTCCCGAAGGCCCCATAGGGTTTTTTCAAGCCAGAGCTTGCCGGATGATGCCTGCCGGATACAGCGGGCGATCTCGCCTTCCAACATGCTCGTTGCTGGCTCCCGAGAAGCCGCCTGGGTCGGATTGGAAAGGAATAGCGAAGCGAGAACCGCCCAAGAAGTTTTAAGGGGACGTGCCCGACGTGCAAGGGGCGTGGACCGCGTGATCATATGTCGACCCCCATGATCATCAGCGGGTCGCCCTGGATCGGAGCAAGGAGCCGTTCGCCCGATATGACTTCGATATGGGTATGGTGATCGAATAGGACTCGGCTGGACGGCCCTGTCCGCCCGGTATGAATAAATAGCCCCGGCATACCCTTCGACCGGCACAGCGTGGCAAATCCGTCGACATGCTCTGGACGAATGGCGCTGGCATAGCGCTTGGCCTGGATAAGCCAGGTCCGCCCCTGAATGATAACCTTGCCGTCAAGACCGCCATCGCCGGTATAGCGGCGATTACGGACAACCCCGCAGCCACGGCGCTCGAAGCATTCGAGCAGGAGTTCCTCGAACGCGAGCGGATCCATGCCGCGCAGGCGAGAATAGATGACGCCCGGAGGCTGGCCGCGATCCGCCCCTTGCAGTTGCAGGAACATCGTTCGCGCTTGCCGGTGGCGCCATCGATGGCGGATTGGCACCCGCAATCGGCGGCCGAGCCAAGCGATCAGAACAAGCGATATGAAGAAGATCCATAGGTAATGATGATGCGGCTCCAGAAAGCCCGATTTTGCTTGGGCCGGAACGGTTGATATGGTCGCCGCGGTCAGGGTCAGGACCGCCGCGCGAATGCTCTTTTCAGCGATCATGACCGCCTCCATGTTCGTGGGTCTGGGTGTTGGGTGATTGCGATGCCGGCTCAGCCTGGCGCTCGGCCGGGTGGGAGTTTTCGGGGGCTGCCCCGCCCCGTCCGAGCAGGGATGTCAGCCACTGGTCCATCGCTTGCGCGGCGGACTGCGCGCGCCCCGCCAGAAAGGCGGCCAAGCCGTCAGGCTGCTGAGCTCGAAGGCGGAGTTCCCGCTCGGCCTCCATGCGTTCCTTGCGGGCTGCCCGATCGGTGCGCTGCCGGTCTCTCAGCTCGTCCAGTCGCTCGCTGTGCCGGATTCCCCGGTCTTTGAGGCTGTCACGATCGAGGCGGCCCAGCCCTTCGAGTGAGGAGGTCTTCTCACCGGAGCGGCGCTCCAATTTATCGATGAGCCGCTTTTCATTCTCGGTCCAGAGTTTCACGCCGTAGCGCGCGCGCGTGATGGCGGTGTAATAGTTCTGACCGGTGACCAGCGACGAGTTGACCGGCGCCAGGACATAGACGCGATCATAAGTCTTCGATTGGGCGGAATAGACGGTTTCCGCGTAGCCGTGGTCCCAATTCTTATGAAGCGAGAGATCGACGTCCTGAACCCGGCCATCCCGGTCCCAACGGATGGTGGCGACAGCACCTTCCAGCCGCTCGACGGTGCCACGCTCCGCGTTCTTCAGGTTGAGGTCGTGATTGACGAGGCGCCACTGGATGCGGTCACCCTGGGCGAGGTCGCGTTCCTCGCTCTTGAATACATTGACCTGCGAAGCCCTACCCAACCGGGGATCCCACCGGATGGTGCGACCGTTCTCATCCACGAGGTTTACAACCTGTCGACCGCGGGCATCGCGTGCGAGACCAACAACACGATATTCGGCATCGCGCACAATGCCGAGGCCGGCGACGCCGCGCGAAAAGATGAGCACCTGGCCGCCGGAATAGAAGCGAGCCATCTGCTTTTCCTGGTCGGTCATGCCGGACGGGGTCAACACCGAAAGGCGGGCTTCCTCAGCGGCAACGGCACCTTCGGTTTTCAGGGCCTCCCGAATCTTGGTGTTGACGATCAGCCGGGTGGAATTCTCCAGCACGAGGATGTTGGTGTTGGCGCGATTCTCCGGCTTCAGCCGGGTCCATTCACCAACCAGGAGTTCGGCGAGCGTCTCGCTGTTTGCGCCGCTGACCACCTTGTCGAGATTTTCGAGCGACCCGGCATAGTTGTTGAGGCGGGCTTGGGTGACCGCCGCCTTCATCGCCCGGGTCTGCTGCCGCACCGACTCTGTCAGTTCTTCTTTCGGGAGGCCGAGCCGCTGCAGGAGCCAGAAGGGCTTTCCCTGCTCGATAGCGCCGGTCTGCTTGTTGTCGCCGAGCAGGATGAGTCGCGCCCCGGTCGTGCGGCTGATTTCGAGAACGCGCAGCGCCTGCCGGTTTCCGAGTTGGCCTGCCTCGTCCAGGATCAGCACATGGCTATCATCCAGACGATGGCCGCCGCCGGCGATCAGGCTCGCCACCGTGCGGGATTCGATCTGCGCGTCTTTCCCCAAACCGGCTGCTGCCGACGACGTCGGAGCTAAAGCGATCAGCGTTGTTCCGGGAGCCGCTGCCTCGTTCAACGCTCCTACGAGGGTTGATTTGCCGGCGCCGCCGACACCATGGACTCCGACAACCCGATGGGAGGTAGTTCCTATATGGAGAAGGGCGACTTCCTGAGCGACATTCAGGCCCTTTTCAGCGCTGATTTCCTGCAATCGCTCCGCCGTCGCGATGGGTGTCGCGTCATTGAGAGCAAGGGCAAGGTGATCGGATAGGGCAAGCTCAAGACGGGCCGAGCGCCGGGAGGTGCGACCTCGTGTGAGGATCTGATCGCCTGTCTGCTCACGGGTTTCGAGCAGTTTGCGCTGCGCCTCGTGATTTTCCGCGAGCGGACGGATGTCGGAGAGCCGGACCTCCCCGACATGCGATGCCAATCCGTACTGGAGCAACCGACCAAGGTTGTTGACGGCCTCCCGACCCTCCCCCTGACGCAGCCCGAACAGCATCGCCCGAGCAGCGGTAGCGGGATCGACCGCGATCGTCCGCTCCCCTTCCCGTCCAGCTTCGATCAGGGTGAATTCGATGGTCTCTCGATACCCACCAAGCCGGTCCTGCCAGCGCGTGTGCAGAGCCTCCAGCGACACCTTTTCCTTAGGGCCACGGGTTTCATAGAAGGACTGTCGGCGGGCAGCCTGACCCGTCAGGCCGTGTTCCTTCGCATGGGCTTCGATCTGCTCGGCCCGTTGAGACAGTTCCGAGATGAGGCCTCTGGGCACTCCCCGAATTTCGAACAACCCTTTACGGGGATCGAACTGGACCTCGTAGCCGAGTTCGCGGAGACGATGGGCAAGCTCGTTGCGATAGACCTGCCCTGCGACCATCTGCTCGGCGAACATGGCGCGCGTCTCGAGGCTCACCATCTGCTCACCATCCTGACGGTTGGTGATGTTCATGACCACGACATGGGTGTGCAGATGGGGGTCGAGTTCGCGCGAGGCGTGCTCGGTAAAGCGGGCGAAGATCAGCCGCCCGGTCGTTTCATGGACAATCTTGCCCTCTGAGCGATGGCGTAGCGTCGCGTGCTCTTCCAGGTAGGAAAGTGCTACGCTCACGGCTTGCTCGTGAGCGGCAACGATCCTGTCGTCGCCGGCGACCAGCGCCATGATCGACACCGACTTGGGCGCGTTGACGGCGAAGTCCCATCCCTGGTGATGCTGAATCTGGCCATGCTTGCGGTGACGGCCCAGTTGCTGATCGCCAATCTTGCCCGCCAGCAATTCCTGAAACAGAGCGGGATCGACCTTCTCGCCCTCAAGACCAAGTTCGGCCGCTATCCGGCCACCCCATTCCGAATGCTCGTCGGATCCCTTGGTGTAGTAGTCTCCCACCGTATAGTAGCGGGCGATATTGGCGGGCGTGCCCTTGAGGCGGCGAGGATGGATCATGCCGGCCTCGCGGAATTGCGATCGCCATCGTGCCGACCATGCTGCCGCAACCGGAACCCGGCTGCCTTACCGTAGAGAGTGAGTTCAGGAGGTGTCGCCTGCTCGTCTTTGCGCTCATCGTTTGCCTGAGTCTCGCTGCCGTTCAGTCCAATCCCGGTCGGCGCTGCCGGTTTCGTCGGTTGCTGTGCGGGAGTGGACAATGGCAGTTCTGGGCTCTCCGGCCCGGCCCGCTGCCGCCGCGGGCGGGATGACGCCGGCTTCGGCCCTTTGGGCGATGGTTGTGATGGCGGAACTGGTTGTGGGGCGGGGACGGCTGGCGGCGCCGAGAGCCGAATGGGTGGCGCCGTTCGCTCCTTGAAGGCAACCCCGATGGAAGGAACCGTGTTGTAACGGTCCTCGAACCGGACCACCGGAAGGTTTCGCCCGAAGCGGAGATATCCTTCCAGGTTCGGGAGATTGGTGACCTCGGTGTGCATCACCAGCGGTCGCGTCACCTGCATGCGGCTGAGGTTCACGCCGTCGCGCATATCATTGACGCCGTAGGACATGCCTTCGTTGGCTTCGACCTGTTCGACCTGGCCGAGGTTCTCGCTGACATGCTTCGCCGTGGGAGTATCGTTGGCCCGGAGCGCCACCCAGGTCGAGCAGTAGCCGGTGATGGCAGCGGCATCCTGAATCCCGTAGGTCGCTTCGAGCTGCGGGTAGGACTGAAAGCCCAAGATGCCGCAGCCCCCGTACTTCCGCGCGCGGGCCAGGAAGTCGGAGAGCGAGGGCAGTTTCTGGAGCGACGGAAGCTCGTCGACAACACAGTAGAGCCGCCGGTTGCGATCCGGCGTCATGCTCATGATCGCGCTGATGGCGATGTCGAGCCATACCGTGATGAGGGGACGGAGCGATGGAAGCTGGTCGGCCTTCACGCTGATGAACAGCCAGCTATCGTCCTTCTCGTTGGCCACCCAATCGCGGATGGAAAGTCCGTCCTCGGTATCGTCGAGATAGGAAAAGCTGCGCATGACCGAAGCCAGCTCCGCCTGGATACCGGCTGAGGTTCGCTCCCCCTCCATGCTGATGAAGGCGGCAGCGTCCGTCCCTTGCGCGAAGGCCGCAAGGTCGGGGAGTTTAGATCTCAGCAGCGTATCGAGGAGAATGGAAACGAGAGTGCGTTGCTGTCGGGCAAGCTTGCGGAGAACCGCGACCAGCGTCCCTCGCGCGGCCTTGGCCCAGAACGGATCTCCGGTTTTGTCGGGGATCGTGGACTCGGCGATCTGATCGTATTGGTAGTCTTTTGGGACATCGACCCAAGGCGACCAGCAATCGGATCGCTCATCGAGCGGATTGAGGAGAACGTCGATTCCCGGCCGATAGAATTTCTCTACAAAGGTGCCGGCGGTGTCGTAGACGATCGCCCTGCGCTTTGCCTTCCTGATGCCGCTCAGCATCTTCACGATCATGTTGGTCTTGCCCGTGCCGGGTGCACCGCAGATCAGGATATGCTCGGGCTCGAAGGCATCCGGGACATTGACGCCTCCGATCTCGAAGCTGCCGCGAGCATGGCGCCACAGCGCGCGGCGGATTTGCCGCACTGTCCCGAAACGAGCCCCGCGGAGGAACTGGTTGGACCCCAGCCCCTTCCCCGTCCGGGTGAAGTAGAACCAGGCCCAGGCGAGCATCGCCAGCGCGAAGATGCCGGAGAGAATGGCCCCATGAAGAAGCGATGTTTCGAAACTGTGGAGCGTCTTGTGCGCCACTCCGGAAGCCAGAAGCCCTTTGGGCGTGGTCCAGTATTGATGGCCACCGGGAGTTTTGAAGAGGATGGGCGCGGCGTTTCCGGGAACGCTGTCGCCCATCATTGCGGCCTGGCCAAGCTTCAAAAGGACGAAGCGCTGGTATGCGTCGGTCTTCTCGAGAGCATACCAAAGCGTTCCGCCGATCCAGATGACCAAGCCGGCAAGAGCGGTCTGGTAAAAGACCTGGGTGGTCATCCTGACGTTGTGGACAATGGCTTGCCCACCTCTGGTCCAGGAGCCCAGCGTGTCGTTGCGGAAGATGCTCACGGCCGGTCCTGCTCGGGATCGAGCAGCCCCCTTTCGCGGAGCAGGCGCTTGGCATCGGCAAGGCCCTCTTCCAGGACGTCCGGGGTGCGCCTGCCGACCGACTTGGCGAGGATCGCGAGGGTCTGAATGAGGGTCGCGTGAAGTTCATCGAACCGGGCGTGATAGCCCGCCGGATCACTGCCCTCGTCGCGGTCGAGGACATCCCGAATATAGGCTGATGGCGTGATGCCAACTGCACGTGCCCGGTCGATCAGACGGTCATGCCGTGGATCGTCGAGGCGGATCGAAATGCGGGCCATGCGCTGTTCCTGAACAGCGCCGACACGTGATGAAGCACCGCCTTATTACCAGAATAGCCCCACGATCTCAAGAATTTATCGCGTCTGACGCGTCTGACGAAAGATGACGATGACGATCAACAGCTTAATCGGATCGGATAATTTCATGTCTGACGCCGTCCGACGACCGGCGACAACCCGTCGGACAGATCGGGACGCCTGAAACCCGCAGAAAACCGCTAGATTCGCGCTCGCAGCACCCGTGCGTACGGTGCATTACAAACGCCTGCGGGCGTGCGTCCTTCCTTCGCAGCGACAGCGTCGCTGCGCAGCCTCGTGCCGGTAGGCGCGGGGCTTCCCCGAAAGGGGATCGGCAACCTTCGTCATGCGCGTGTGCTCGAACAAAAAAGGGGAGAGGCGTTGCCGCCCCTCCCCGTCGGTTCAGAACTTGTCCGCCATCCCGCCGGGGACCGTATGGACCACCCGGTCGATGATCGTGATCGGAAGGGCATCATAGTCGCCCTCGTCAATAGCGAAGTATCCGATCTCCGGATCCTCGATGACGTGTTGGTCGAAGTAGCTGTGAGGTGCGCGGCGTTCTGCACACGCGACGGCGGCCATGAATCCGGCATGGTCGTAAGTGGCGCTGGTTGAGATGATCTGCATGTGAGCCTCCTGCTGTCTTGATTGACAGCGGAGCGGGCGTCGGGCGGCCGAGACCGGGTCAAGGATCGCGAAGCGACCGCGAAGCGGCGGTGGGGGTCACGATTTTCTTTGGCGGCCCCGCAACGCCGAAGGAGAAGAACCGGCGCTTGATCCGCCAAAGAAAATGGTGGGGCCCCGCCGTCCTTGATGCGGGCTCGGCCGCCCGACAGAATGGGAAGTCTGTGAGAGATTTTCCCTCTCGTCGGGAGACTTGGCCGATGCGTAGCGGCGTGCGGACCGAAGGGTCCGCGCGGCACGCGAGCGAGCCGAAGAAGATGTCCAGCGATCAAAAAAAGGGACCGGGCGCGAGGCCCGGTCCCGGTTGGCGTCATGGGTGCCGACCGCAATGGCAGCAGTTCTCCTCGATGCCCGAGAAGGCGCATAGGCCCGGCCCGAAGCCCGCCGTTCCGTCCTGGTCCTCGATGTATCCGTGATAGTTGGCGATGGCGATGGCCTGGTCCCGCAGTTCCGGGTCGAGCTGGTCGATGAGGGGGGCACATGCCTCGGTGAAGCGGCGCGCGTAGAGTTCGTAGCTTGCCCCGGCCGTCTCCTTACTGGTCGTGTCCACGATGCGCCTGGCCTCGATCCTGAAGCGGGAGAGCGCGATCGTCTGAGGCGTTTCGGGCGTGCCGTGTTCGAGATAATCCTCAGGGTGGAGCGCGCGATATTCGGCGGGGATCTGGTATTCGGTGCCGCAGTTCGCGCAGCAGGCGTGATCCTCGTAGATGTCGTAGTGGCTCGGATCGTAGCTGGTGGCACAGGTCGGGCAGATCGGGTCCGAGAATGCCTTGGCGAGACCGTTGTCGAAATCGTCCATGATAACCTCCATCATCGTTCGCTCCCCATCTCCATCGGATGAGGATGAAATCTTCGGGACGCGGTGTTGAGGCAGTCAGGGACGGCGAAGCCGCCGTGAAGCGGGCAGCGGGGGAACCGATTTTGTCGTCGTGGAGCGCAGCGGAGCGGCGTCAAAATTGGGGGGACCGCTGATCCTTGACGGCCGATGGACACCCAGCGTCACACTTTGGCGATGAGGCCTTGTCTGATACCGAGATGAGAGAGCGCCCTGCTTTGCCCCCGAGCCCGTAGGGTCGGGGTTAACAGCAAAGCACCGCAGCATCGCTTGATTGGAGTGACGCTAAGACCCGTCATCCAGTCCGGGAAAGTGGTCAGCGTGGCCTGATCCAGTCACGCGCCGGCATCCAGCCGAGGATGTCGTTGCCACTGTCGGAGACGAGATCGCCGGAGATATCGCGCCAGGGTTCCTTCAGTTGATGTTCGGGCGTGTAATAAGCGGTCAGTAACTCGCATGTCGCGCGGGCATAGACGCTCGTGCGGATGGTGAGGACCGGCGCTGAATCCTGCGGCAGCGCTATCAGCACTGAGATGAAACCGGCGGGGATAGGAAAGAGATGGCTGTCGATCGCAACGCGCGCGAGCCGCTGGTGCAGCGCGTCGGCCTCTCCGTCGAGGACATGGGAGTCAATATCATAGTCAATGGCTCCGGGGTCTCCGCCTTCGATAGTAGGGAGCAGATTGCATTCTGCTGACCAGGCGTCGCTGCCGGGATTGAGTGTCTCGACGCGGGGGTTGAGGATCAGGGGACCGGTCATCAACCCCAGCCGGTGGGCGAAGCCGGTAGAAATATTCCCGGAAAGGAGACGGGGGCGGCCGGGATTGCCCATCGGCTCAACGAACTCGACAAACCACCAGTTGTCGCGATGACTTATGAGGATGCCGCAATCGCCAATGGCGGTGGCTCGGTTGGACTTAGCTGCGGCGATCATTGCGCGATCCTTGCTGGGTGTGGAAGAATTGTCGACGTCGAAATCGTTCATGTGAGCCTCCATCATCGGCGCTCCCCATCTCCATCAGATGAGGATGGGAACATCGGGACGCGGTGTTGAGGCAGTCAAGGACGGCGAAGCCGCCGCGCAGCGGGCGGCGGGGGAACCGATTTTGTTGCCGGGGAGCGTAGCGAGGCGGCGGCAAAATTGGGGGGACCGCTGATCCTTGACGGCCGACGGACACCCAGCGTCACACTTTGGCGATGAAGCCCCGTCTGATACCGAGATGAGAGAGCGCCCTGCTTTGTCCCCGAGCCCGTAGGTTCGGGGTTAACAGCAAAGCGCCGCTGGATGAGCCTGGTGGAGATGACCAAGCAGCTTACGATGGAGGGGCGATCGGCCCCTTAGGCGCTGCTCCACAACATCCGGGCCAGAGCTGTCAGGTCGCAGTCGATGCCCCACAATTCGAGTTCGAGTTCATAAGGGAAATGGTGGAGCGCCCAGTCCCGCTCGAGTTCGGTCATCGCGTTCCAGTCGATCATATCGGTGAAGCTTTCGCGCCGGTCGAGGATGCGCTTGATACGGATGCGCTCGCCCTCACGGTAGCGGATCGCTTCTTCAATCGTGATGCCGGGGTCGAGGATTACTACCCAGTCCATCGTCGTTTCTCCTTCTGAAATGAGGCGATGTCGGCGACGGGGAGAATGGAGAGGGTCAAGGACCACTGGCTTGCCAGTGGCCGCGAAGCGGGCGACGGGGGTGCCGATTTTGGCGGGGCCGAAGCGTAGCGACGGTTCCGGCAAAATTGGGGGAACCGTTGATCCTTGAGGCTCTCCATTCCCTCCGTCACGCTGGGACGGCAGGGAGAGGAGGTGTTTGCTGGCGGTAGCAGCGAGGTCAGCGCTGGAGCGCATTGCCCGCTCGGGAAATCGGGGTTGCGCACCGCAGAGGTTCCGCCGATAGTGCTGGCGGCGGGCAGCCTCCATGAAAGGATCGTGGATATGCCCAAGTTGAATGAACGAGAGCGGCTTGCCGATCTCGAATCGCGTCGCCGCAAGCTCGATGACGAAGTCGAGATTGCCCGCCGCGCCTTGCGCGGCAAATATGCTGCTGCGGTCCCCGAACTCGCGGTCGAGAGGTTGACCGAGCGGGAGTTCCGGGAGGTGGTCTCCCACGCCATTCGAGCGGGTGGAGCCGCCTCGGTCGCCGCACTCAAGGCTCTGCCGATGCCGCCGGCCTCATAGCCCGAGTCATTCCGAAGGGATGTCCCTGCGACGAGCACGGCGGAGCCGCGCACAGGAGGCCGGTGCCCGACAGGGTGCCGCATCGGCGGACGACGGACCCGGCCTAAAGCCGGGTCCCTGAGCCCGCCGACCTGAACCACAACAAGAAAAAAGGGGATGATCCGGGACCGACCCGGACCATCCCCTTGTGTTCACCTCAGCGCTTGCGAGCCCAGTCGGGCCGATCGCCCCTGCCGAGAATCTGGCGAGGCTCGATCCCCGCTTCATCGAGGCTGCGAATGAGCGCGGCTTGAACGCCCGAGCCGGAGCAGACGATCGCGTCCACTGGTCCCTTGGCGATCATACGATCATTGCGGATGAAGCCGCCGCGCAGTCCCATGCCCTTCGGCAGGTCCTCGCGGACTACCGTGACGTTGTTCGCTGCCGCCCACGCCTTGGCGATTGCGTCCGCCCCGACATCGAGGTCGGTGGTCAGGAGCAGCATGTTCGGGATGAGTGCTTTCACCCGGTTCAGTTCCTCGTAGATCGGGTCAACGTCCTGCCACTTGGGCGGACCGGAGAAGAGCACCAGCGGACCATCCGGCGCGATCTTGTCGAGCCTGCGCTTGTTCCGCCCGGCCAGATAATCGGCAGCGGCGATGACCGAGGCAGTGCGCTTGCTCGACACCAGCGATCCCCGGGCTGTGCTCCACGGCTTGCCGGTTTCGACTTCGTAGGCGGCGGCGGCGTGGTCCCTCATGCAGGCGATGGCGTCGGCGATCTCGTCGGCTTCCTGTGCGACCCGCTGGGCCAGTTCGAGGGTCGTCGCGTATATCTCGCTGCCGTCGGCGCAGGGGATCAGGTCCTGAACCTGGCGCGCAGTGTCATCGGCATGTCCGGCAACCATCCGGGCGGTGCGGTGCATGCTGTCGACAATTCCCCACGCGATGCGATGCGCCGTCGCTTCGAGCCGGGTGTCGCGGAACACATCGAACACGGTGCTAATCATCAGTTCGGTGGCGAGTTGGACCTGCATCGGGTCCGGCATGTCGGCGATGACCTCTTCGTCCCAGGGCGTCACCCGGACGCCGTCGAGATCGGACGTGAAGGCTTCGGCGAAGGCATCGGTGGTCTGAGCCGTCTCGGCGGCGATGAGATCGGCGATTTCAGCGAAGTCGCGGGTGGAGCGGAACGTCTTCTTCATGGGAACCTCCTCAGATTGAATTGAAAGAGGTTCCCCCTCGTGCACGGGCTCCGAGCAGCGGGGTCAAGGATCGCGAAGCGACCGCCCTGGCGGCGGTGGGGGTCACGGTTTTCTTTGGCGGCGGCGACTCCGGCGAGGATGAACTGTCGTCCGTCCCGCCAAAGAAAATGGTGGGGCCCCGCCGTCCTTGAGGCCGGTGCGGTCCCGTGCGACACTTGGACTTGTTGAGAGAGATTATTTTGTCGCGGATCGGGGGTTCGATGCCCCTGATCCGCGAGTTTATGGCGCCAGGGCAGCTGTCAAGGATCGCGCAGCGACCGCGAAGCGGCGGTGGGGGCAACGATTTTTCCAGGGGAAAAATGGTGGGGCCCTGCCGTCCTTGACGGCAACCGCGGGGTCATGACGACAATGGTCCATGAAGGGTGTTGTGAGCATCGCTCGCGACGCCCGTTCCGTCATCCCACGCGGCCGCGCACGGGTAGCGGTATGAGGTCGTCGCAACCAGCATAGGAAAAGGGGCCAGCACGCGGAAGCCTGCCGACCCCTTTCCTGACGGAAGATCCGATCAATGTAGGACGGAACCTGTTGGAGGCCGATAGGCTTCGAACGGGTTCCCGTCATGGAGATGCCCGAACGGGGTCAGGACATAGTCCCCGTTCTGGCGGCCGACTGCGCAGATGACATAGCGTGGTTCGCCGGTTTCTACGTCGACGCACTCGACCAGGGCGAGGTCGCCGCTTTCAGCGGCGCGGAGCAAGGTCGAGAAGTTGCGCCGGAAGGCGTCTGGGATGGCCATGACGATGCACCTCCCGGTCAGGCGTCTTCGTAGACCCGCCGCAATGCCGGGCCACGCTTGACGTGCTGGAAGTCCTTGACCTCACGGTATTTCGCGGGAGGCCGGGTGTCGGGCGCCTGATCGGATTTGCGGAAGGCATGGATTGGAACGCGCGCCTTGTGCAGTTCCTCATAGAGGTTGGCCTGGATGCCCGAGCCCTCGCAGAGGACGGCCATGACCGGCTTCAGGTCGCGCAGCTTGCGGTTGCGCGCAAAGGCTGCCTTGAGGCCAGAGCCGAGGAGGTTGAAGCGCACGGCCTGCACCTTGCGCTGCGCCGCCCATTTCTCGGCAATGAGGTCCGCGCCGGTGCGCTGGGCCGTCGTGATGAGGACCATGTGGGGGATTTGCTCCCGCACCAGGTCGAGCCGGTTCCAGAGCAGATCGATGTCGTGCCACTGGGCAGGCCCCGAGAACACCACAAGCGGTCCCTGGGGGTGGTGCCGGTCGCGCGCGTCGAGCTGGCGAGCCCGCAGGAAGTCCACCGCCGCGATCTGGCTTGCGGTGCTGGTCCGCGACGCACGGCTCCCGCGCGAGGGTGACCAGGGCCATCCAGAGAGGACGCGATAGGCCTCGGCCGCATAGTCGCGCATGGTTTCGATCGCCACGCGCTGCTCGGTGGTGGATTGGCAGAGGAGCTGCTTTTCCTCCAGCTCGCGGTTGAAGACCTCGCTCATGTCCGGCCGGTTGGCCATGTCCTTGACCTCGGCGGCGAGGCTGTCCTCCCGGCGTTCGAGCTTGCCGGCGACGAAGTGGAACGAGTTGACGAAGCCCCAGGCGATCTCCGCTGCAAGGGGTTCGAGCCTCGTATCGGTGAAGAGGTCGAAGAGGGTCGTGATGATGCCGGCGCTGTCCGCCTGGGCGGCGAGTTCGTCGGGCATGCCATGCTCGCCGGGTTCCTCGCCCGGTTCGATGATGGTGAGAGGAATGGGATCGCCGAACGCGGCCTGAAATTCAGGCGTGGTGGTCATCTCGGCGTAAAGCTGCTGGATATCGGCGAAGCGGTCGACGCTTCGCACGGGACGATGCTCGGTCATGGAGTTGACCTTTCGGATTCGGGAAAAGAAAAGGGCCGGGAGGCGCTCAGCGCCCCCCGGCCCGTTCGGACGGGACGGATGGATCCTCAGGAGGGGATCATCTCGTCCGTCAGCTCGCTGGTGCGATCTGCGCCCTGGAACGGCGCCGTGCTGTCGCCGAAGCCGCCGCGATAGGAGCGGTCATTCCCGTCCGTGCCGCGCTCGTCCCGGTCGTCATACTCATCGGTGTCGCGGGCACGGCGCGCACGTGCGGGACGATTGGGCTGCTCCCGCCGCCACGAGGCGCGGAAGCCCTCGTCGACCGAGCCGAACAGCGCGATGTGAAACGGCTTGCTCCAGCTATTGTCGTCGAGTTCGCCAGCGAAAAAGTCGATGATCTCGCCGTCCTCATTGTGGGAAGTCGCCTTGAAGAGCCCGCCATAATTGAGCCAGCGGCCGCTCGGGCTCATGCCCTCCAGTTCGAACTTGGGCGCGCGGGGATTGTTGCTCTGGATGGGACGGAGGCGCGCCCGCGGCAGATCGACCTCGCGACCGTCGGCAAGCCAGCCGACCAGATTGCCATTCACGTTGCGGAATTCGCCAACCGTTTTCGAAACAGCCATGATCATTACTCCTCTGAAACGTCGCTCTTGCGACGCTCTCAAAGGCCCCTCTCTTCTCTGTGCCCTGCCCTCGCCGCCGGCGCTGCCGCCTGAGGGGAAGCGCACCCCCGCCCCCGCGCCGCTATTCCGGGCAGTGCGAATCGGGTAAGAGTGACGGCATGGACGCGGAGACGATCAGAACGGTGGCCATGCTTGCGCGGAAGCGTGCAGAGCGTGGCACGTCAGCGGCGCATGGCGACGGGATGGCGCGTCTGGGTGCGACACGGGCGCTGCTTCAACTGGCGGCGGATCTGGAGGTGACCGCCGATCATATCGACCGCCCTTGCCGCGCGCGCCGCCGCCGGGCCTGACACAACCGGCCCGCGCCTTCTTCTTGCGATACGGTGATCGTCACCCGCAGGGAGGAGATTCGGCGTAGCCGAAGCTCGGTCGCAGCGGAGTGGAGATAGAGCGCCGGTGCGCGCGTCAGCGCGCAATCGCCCTATCAATTCTCTTCAGGAAAATTCGATCGACACGCTATGAGATGTCGTCTGCGTCCTCTACTGAGAGCATCCCGCATCGAGTGCAGGTGACAGTATTGTCGTTTCTAGACAGGTCGATTTCCGCCTCGACGAACTCATGTTCGTGACCATCATCGGGGTCGTTGGTATAGTCGCCGTCGAGCGCATCGGCATCCATTTGTGAGAGGAAATCTTCGAAGGCAGCGGCCGAGTTTTGATTCTCGATTTATTTGAGAAGCACATCGATCTCGGTTCGCTCGTGCCACCCCTGTTGGGCTGCCGTCCTTTCAAACATGTCGCGTTCGGCCATAGTCGGTCTCCAGTGGAAGAGGTTGATTTTTGCGCTGGTGATCTCGGTTTGCTTAGGCAGCCAAGCGATCGATGCCGGCATTGAACCTTGCCAGCCAGTCACCGATGGGCGCCCGGTCGGCGAGGACGATCGCGGCTGCGGCTTGCTGAAAGGCGACTAGGTCGCGTGGGGCCTCGGAGATGATGCGATCAATGTCTCAGCGCTTGAGGAGACGTTCGGCGCGAATGAATTCGGTCATGGAGCCGGGACGGGGTTCGCTTGCCCCCCGGCCTTTGATGGGCTTGCGCCAGAGGCCATAGAAGGCCTGCAGCCGCAGCGCGGCGCGGGCCTCGACAAGGACGATCAGGCGGAGATATCGGAGAGGGTGATCTGAAATCCACGCTTCAATCGAACGATTTTCATGATTCGCTATGCGTTTGGTGTTTGGGCCGAGCGCAATTCGAAAGCAATTTTGGTGATTTCGCGGGCGCGGTCGAGACTGTTCGGCGGCAGTTCCCGGTATCCGTAATCATCGAGCGGCAGACTCTCGATCTCGTCCAAAATTTCCCCGGCCTCGATAAGCAATGCCGTCAGTTCATCCACGGTCATCATTTTCTCCCGTCGTGTGATTTTGGCGGAAATTATTGATTGCCACCCGAGACAAAAGCCAAACGGTCCGTCAATGCGAATTCGCGATCCATTATGCCGCTGCTCGGTTGACACCGTCTTGGAAAGAGGCGAGCCAGTCCTTGAGCGGTCGCCGCCCCGCCAGAGCGACGCGCGCAGCGGCGGCCTGGAAATCGAGCAGATCGGCGGGTGTTATCGTGATGATGTGTTCGATTTCATCTGCTGGGAGCAGTCCCTCGTCTCGGATCAGATCGGTCATTGCGCCTGGATGGGGTGTTCCGCTGCGCAGTCCCTTGACAGACTTGCGCCAGAGGCCATCGACCTTCTTCAGCCGGGGCTTTGCGCGAGCTTCGATCAAGACAATCAGCCGGAGATAGTGCGGGGGAAGCGTGCGAAGCTCCTGGGGTTTCATCGCGGCGCAGAAGAATTATGCCGTCATTGAGACGCTTCATTAAGGCTTTGACGGTCTCCTGATCCTGCCCCATCTTTGGCCA
>NZ_JARFNJ010000056.1:0-796 GCF_029167165.1 Sphingomonas pollutisoli | reverse complement strand
ATACCCACCACATTTAAAATATTTTTCTAAACTTCGCATAAATACTCCATCTCTTATATCTTGAGTTAATATAAAACCTAAATTAACTGAGACTCCCAATTTATAAGCCGCAGATTTTCGAGTTTTGATTCGAAAACATCCATCCCCATCTGCGAAACCTGCGATTCAATGAGGATCTATTAAACCTTTAAATTCGAAATAAGGTTTAGGTAGTTTGACTGTATAAGGGTATTCAACTAATAAGTTTTTGAAATGATTTCCATTATTAATTGTAGCTCTAAGATTAATATACTGTTGAAAACCTTCCTTAGTTAAATGCTCCTTCCCTAAAACTAAATAGAATGCTTGTCTAAAAAGCTCAAAGTCAGCACGTTTCTGAGTTATTAAAGGATAAGCCTCCAAATGCTTAACTATAACTTCCAGACCTGAGATAGATTGAACTATATATTGACAGCTAGAAGAACGATCAGCATAAACTTTACCTACGCCAAAAAAAAGAGCTATTCTCTCTAAAAGAACTTTCTCTCTGATATGAGCCCCAACTTTAAACACTAGCCGTGGTCAAGCTTTACCCTTGGAGTCTTTATTCCTAGAAATAGTAAAGCTGGATTCCGCATCTAAATAACCAGTCACATAGTAAGGTGTTAAACCTGAAGTTAAACTACTTTCAGGCTTACCAGAGTTAACCACATAAAGTATTTCTTTCCCTTTATTATTAGAGGAAGAATATCTTCGAATACTATTTAGCATTGGACCATCTTTAATATATAAGCAAGTAGACACACCGCGTAATCAT
>NZ_JARFNJ010000055.1:0-819 GCF_029167165.1 Sphingomonas pollutisoli | reverse complement strand
CGGCACGGCTAAAATCGCACCAGAGCCCACCGCAGCGTGCTGGCGGGTGAGACGATGTCGGAGGGTATACAAGAGGGCACATGAAAACCATGGGACAGCGAGGCTTGCCTCCTCTTCCAGCGGTGATGTGCCCTGTGGCGACACTTAGGGGGGGCTGTTCGGCTTGCCGGGCACCTCGTTCCTAGGCGTAAACTTCTGTCGGAAAAGCGATCGTTTCCCTGCTCTGCTGACGGCTCCTCTGGGGCCTGATTCAACCTGGTACAGCGAGTCCTGAGGCCCTCACGGGTCCCCTGCAAAGGGTATAAATCGGTTGATTCGGGCCGGCCCTCTTCGTGAGGTTGAAGGTCTCTGGGCGGTCACCCGGTACGACAGTTGACGATAAGTCGGGGACGGCGGTGCTCTTAGCGGTCGTTCAGAACGAACCAAAACCATAGCTGCGGCGCGCGGCCTCCGGGTCGTGGCAGCCAAAGCGAGTCCCATATCTTGAGCGGTTCTTGTTGCGTGGTCCTCTAAACAGCCTAGCAGGCCTAGTAGCCTCGGTCACGGGGGATTCATAGCTTGAACCAAACCCGCCACCAGTGAGAGTGCTTCGGCATGATCACCAGTGGTTTGCCCAAAGGCGTCGGCGGCTTCTGCCGCTCGGCGCCGGAGGATGGGCTCTGTGGATGACTGGCCGCTGGCCAAGCCTGAAACTGAGCAACAGGAGATCCCGCCCCCTTGGCGAACGCTGAATAGCTGCAGCCTCGGGAAGCGGTCTCCTCTTGGGGCGCCTAGGCGGCACTCTGTCATCAGCCCAGCTGGTGATACCTGTGCCCCGCC
>NZ_JARFNJ010000054.1:0-829 GCF_029167165.1 Sphingomonas pollutisoli | reverse complement strand
CGGTGGCTACGATAAGTGCGAGCGGCGCTCGTTTTCGGCCGCCGCCTTTTCTGGAAATTCCTCTTTCCGACGCGCCAGCGTGCCACTGGCCGGAGCCTTGTCATGATCCGTCGCGCTTCCTCGTCCCCGGCGCTGCGCCGACGTCTCCTGCTTGTGGGCGCGAGCCTCGCCGCGCTCGCCGCCACCGGCCTGCCGGTGACGGCCGCACAGGCGCAGTCGATGGGCGCGGTGCTCGGGCGGCAGGCGCCGGTGCGCACCGCCACGCCCGGCTCGACCACCACGCCGGTGCGCGCGCCCGGCATGCAGGGGGCGTTGCAGCGCCAGCAGACCACGCAGCAGCGGGTCGACCAGATCCGCGCCTATGCGACCCAGATCCGTGCGGCGGCCGATCGCGGACAGGTCGCCGACGGGCTCGATCCGGGCGGCCTCGATCCCACCCAGGTGATCAAGGATGCGCTCGCCGCCGCAAGGGCCGGCAACAGCCAGCGCGCCAGCGAACTGCTCGTCTCGGCGGGGGCCAATTACGACCTCACCGGCCTTGCCACATGGCAGGGCGCGGGGCTGCCCTCACAGACCACCGGTAGCGACGGCCGCGTGACGGTCACGATCGACCAGACGCAGGAGCGCGCGCTGCTCTCGTGGAACAGGTTCGACATCGGCGCCAACACCACGCTCCAGTTCAACCAGAAGGAGAACGGGGTCGCGCAACCCGGCTGGGTCGCGGTCAACCGCGTCACCAACGCCACCGATCCCACCCGCATCCTCGGCAACATGACCGCCGATGGCACCGTCGTCGTCATCAACCAGGCCGGCATCATCTTCGGCTCCA
>NZ_JARFNJ010000053.1:0-849 GCF_029167165.1 Sphingomonas pollutisoli | reverse complement strand
AGCAACTGCGCACACTATCATGGGAATTCGCCGGTTACGCCGCGCTCCTCCGCATTACCGCTTCCTCGCGATAAGCGATCGTCCATCGCAATCTCGAAAAGGTGCTCGCGGCGACCAACATCGTCGACCGCATCTCGGGAAGGACGCTGAACTCAAACGCCAAGGGCGCCGCGCTCTCGCGGTTCGAATCCTCCAAGCAGCGCTTCTTCAACCAGCTCCTGATCGGCATGAAGCTGCCGACCCTGATCGACGCGATCGAGCAGGACCTGGCCGCCGAACGCCATGTGCTGGTCCAGCTCGTCACCACGACCGAGGCGATGTTGGAACGCCAGCTGGCGCGGCTCTCCCCCGACGAGCGGGAAACCCTCGAAATAGAACTCAGTCCGCGCGAGATCCTCATCCAGTACCTCGAAACCGCCTTTCCCACGCGACAGATGCGGGTGTTCAAAGGGACCGACGGCGAACCCCGTTCCGAGCTGATGGTCGACGAGGATGGCAATGCCGTCCATTCGCAGGAAGCCGTTCGCGCGCGCGACGATCTCATTGAACAGCTCTGTGCCTTGCCGGCGATCCCGGGCGCGCTCGACGGCCTGATCCGCCATTTCGGCACCGATGTTCTCGCCGAGGTCACCGGCCGCAAGCGCCGCGTGGTCACCGATGCGAGCGGCGTGCAGCGCATCGAACGCCGCTCGGCGCGCGGCAACGTCGCCGAGTTGAAGGCGTTCATGGCCGCGCACAAGTCCATTCTCGCCTTTTCGGACGTCGGCGGCACCGCTTCCATGACGATCCCGACAGTCGGAGGTCGCCCGGCCCCTCGAGCCGAACGGCGCGGTATTTCCCGACATCCGC
>NZ_JARFNJ010000052.1:0-944 GCF_029167165.1 Sphingomonas pollutisoli | reverse complement strand
CTGGCGCCGTTCGCCAGCAGGAAAATGCGGATATCGAATCCGTCCTCATCGCCGAGCATCAGTTCCGTCAGCGCCCACACGGCGGCGTCGAGACGATCGGGCGAGCGGCCCGGCCCGGTGTACCCGCCGGGCGTCATGGCCTGCATCTGGTCCTCAAGCTCGGGGAACGGCTCGGCGTGGCTCACCTTGCCCTGCTCATAGAGGGCTGACACCGGCTCGGCGCGCACCGCCTTACCGCGCGAGGCTGTCACCATCGTAATCGGCAGGTTCGGCGCCGCGCCGCGCAGTACCGCCGCCACCATGTCACCGCCGAAATTGCGCTCCGCGACGACGCGGTCGGCACGGTGGCGCGCGTACATCTCGACGACCTTGCGCGCCCAGCCCTCGGGAGAGAGTAGCTCGCTGCCATCCTCCAAGATGTACCCGCGCCCGTCATAGCCGAGGCCGGCGGCGATGATCCCGATCAGGTCGCCCGATTCGCCGTTGGAGCCGGAAGGATCGACGCCGATGACGACGCGGCGCATGGCGGGGATCGGGCCATCGGGGCGGGCGCCCTCGATCATGCCGCGCGTCCACAGCGCGCCGGGCGTGTCCTCGAGCAATTCGCCGTCAAGCTCCTGCCGGCCGAGCCGAGTGTTGCCGTACTTCTTCCGCCATTTGGCGACGACCGCCGGCGCGAGATTGGCGATATTGTCGTCGGTCTTGCCGACCGTCAGGTGCGTCGTCGTCGCCTTGCGAAGCTCGCGGATGAGCGGCGTCGTGCGCGGCGTGGTGGTGACGACGATCTGCGGGTGATGCTCGGGCAGCCGCAAGCCCATCATGAGGTTGTCCCACGCCGGTTGCGCCTTCTTTCCCCATGCGCCGATCTCGTCGCACCATGCCCGATGGTGTTCGGGGCCGCGCAGGCGCTCCGGTTCCTCGGCGGAGTAGCAAAACCCCATACT
>NZ_JARFNJ010000051.1:0-944 GCF_029167165.1 Sphingomonas pollutisoli | reverse complement strand
AGTATGGGGTTTTGCTACTCCGCCGAGGAACCGGAGCGCCTGCGCGGCCCCGAACACCATCGGGCATGGTGCGACGAAATCGGCGCGTGGGGGAAAAAGGCGCAGCCGGCATGGGACAATCTCATGATGGGCTTGCGGCTCCCCGAGCATCAACCGCAGATCGTCGTCACCACCACGCCGCGCGCTACGCCGCTCATCCGCGAATTGAAGAAGGCGGCCACGACGAAGCTGACGATCGGCAAGACCGACGACAATATCGCGAACCTCGCGCCCTCGGTCGTGGCGAAGTGGCGGAACAAGTACGGCAACACCCGGCTGGGTCGGCAGGAGCTTGACGGGGAATTGCTCGAGGACACGCCCGGCGCGCTGTGGACGCGGGCGATGATCGACGCCACGCAGATGGACGGGCCGCTCCCCGCCATGCGCCGCGTCGTGATCGGCGTCGATCCTTCCGGCTCAAACGGCCAATCGGGCGACGTGATCGGCATCGTTGCAGCCGGCATCGGCTCCGATGGGCGCGGCTACATCTTGGAGGACGGCAGCGAGCTACTCTCGCCCGAGGGCTGGGCGCGGAAGGTCGTGCAGATGTACGGGCGCCACCGCGCCGACCGCGTGGTCGCGGAGCGGAATTTCGGCGGCGACATGGTGGCGGCGACGCTCCGCAGCGCGGCGCCGAACCTCCCGATAACGCTGGTGACGGCCTCGCGGGGCAAGGCCGTGCGCGCCGAGCCGGTGTCAGCCCTATACGAGCAAGGCAAGGTATCCCACGCCGAGCCCTTCCCCGATCTTGAGGACCAGATGCAGGCGATGACGCCCGGCGGGTACACCGGGCCGGGCCGCTCGCCTGATCGGCTAGACGCGGCGGTCTGGGCGCTGACGGAACTGATGCTCGGCGATGAGGACGGATTCGATATCCGCATTTTCCTGCTGGCGAACGGCGCCAG
>NZ_JARFNJ010000050.1:0-971 GCF_029167165.1 Sphingomonas pollutisoli | reverse complement strand
GGGCTTAGCGACTGGGGTGAAGTCGTAACAAGGTAGCCGTAGGGGAACCTGCGGCTGGATCACCTCCTTTCTAAGGATATCGGCAGAAAGCGCCTGATGGTTCGCCACCAGGAAGAGCTTCTTCCATTCCAAAGAACATTTTAGCCGCCGTCCTCATGTCCCTTCATCTTCTGGAAATCAGCGCAGCCAGCGCTGTGTCGCGCTCTGATGAGCAGCGACACGACGCTGGCGATGCGCGGGCACGGTATTGGGCCGGTAGCTCAGGTGGTTAGAGCGCACGCCTGATAAGCGTGAGGTCGTAGGTTCAACTCCTACTCGGCCCACCACGGAATCAAGCGCGCAGCGCCGCGGGCAAAGCCCGCGTCGTCGGCCGAAGCTGAAGCTTCGCCGGCCGTGCTTGCCAGCGTACGAATTAGCGTTTGCTAATTCGTCTCGCTGACTGCGCATGGGGCCTTAGCTCAGCTGGGAGAGCGGTTGCTTTGCAAGCATCAGGTCATCGGTTCGATCCCGATAGGCTCCACCAAGCTGCAGCCGAAGAGACGCGGCAAGCAGAGCTTGCGGCGCACTTCGGCAAAGCCGGCCAGCGCTGCGAAGCGCGCCATAAGGCGCAGCTTTGCTGCGACTGACGGCGCAGCGGTCAGCGTGACCTTGCCCTAAGATTTTCCAGATGATGAAGACATCAGTTTGTCGGCTCTTGCGAGGGCCGGCGATACCGAGAGCGTGTGACGCTCTCCTATTTGACATTGTGAATGGGTTCTTAAAATCGATGCCGTGAATACGGCGTATGGTTTTGGACGAGAGGTTGGGAAGCGTGCTTGCCAATCGAGCGGTCGAACTGTGCGCTGATAATATCAGGCTGAGCATTTTAATCATCCGCACCAAGATACTGTGACGTTGCTGCTCTGCCGAGTTTTGGTTGGTCTGACGACCAGCCCAGCATTGTCATTGGTGGTGCGGACTCTCAAGCGTGA
>NZ_JARFNJ010000049.1:0-1001 GCF_029167165.1 Sphingomonas pollutisoli | reverse complement strand
ACGTCTCACGCAAAGTGGGCCGGAAACTACCATTTATTGCAGTTCCGGGCGATCATCATTGCAAGCCGCTACAGCTATGCAGACCAGCTTGTCGATCGATATTCCGAGCGCAAGGTTGATGCGGCGAAGCAGCACACGGCCAGCGATCTCGCTTCACGATCGATCGCCTGACGATAGGTCGCTACAACGCCACTGTTTCCCCTGCCCGCAATTCTCTGCCGGCATGGCTCTCTGGATCTCGGCTCAGATTACTCAATCTTCTTCATGAGCCTTCCTGCCGCTCCCTGCTCGGCCGCGAGATTGCGGTTGTAGGCGAGCGGCATGCGCGGGCTCTTCCACCGCAGCGCATCCATGATGCCCGCCAGGTCTTCGCCGGTCACGAACAGGTCCTGGTTGAGCCCGATCCGCGTCGAGTGCGCGCTGATCCCTTTGAGCAGCCGGGCGAGATCATCGGCGGTCAGATCGGGCAGCGCGCCGAGATCAAACGCCCGCTGGATGATCGACCGGAAGATCGGCCCGATCGAGCCCGGATGCAGCGCGACCGTGCCGATGTCATATTCGACACGAGCCTTCACGGCGGGCTTGGAAAGCGTCTTGCGCAGATCCCAGGTCTCGCGGCCCGAGATGCTGTCGATCGGCCGACCGCGCACGGCGGCGCGTGCCTTGTAGCGCCGCACCTGCACCCGGCGAAACAGCGGCCCCGTCGTGATCTCGGCCGCTTCACTCCAAGCCGCGAGCGCCGCGACGGTGCGCGGGCTGAGGTAAGCGGTCGCCCCCTCCCCGTCCTCATCGCCCTTGTGGCGCAGGATCTGCAGCAGTCGCGCATCCGGATCGATGGCTTCGTCGATGTGCTCGAAGGCGACCGCCACCAGCTCGGACGCGCGCAGTCCGGTGTCATAGGCCGCCGACAGCAACGCCCGATCCCGCAGCCCCGGCAGATCCTCGCCACAACTCTCGAGCAGCGCGCGGATGTTGAGCCCCCGCGCCTTGTCGCGCTCGAC